>NZ_JADCNH010000026.1 GCF_018904615.1 Verticiella alkaliphila
CCAACCAGGCAGCCCCGGCTCGCCAGGCCGCGCCGCCCGGCAGGCAGCACCGCAGCGTCAGCAAGCGGCACCCGCTGTCGTGCCGCCGCCCGGCCAGACGAGCAGCGGCACGCTGGGCGATGCCATCGTGGCAGTGGTCAACAACGAAGTCATCACGCGCCGCGAGCTCGACGAGCGTGTGTCAACCGCGCGCGCCAGCCTGGCCGACCAAGGCATCCAGGCGCCCCCGCCGGACGTGCTGGACCGCCAGGTGCTGGACCGCGTCATCGCCGACACCGTCCAATTGCAGGAAGCCGATCGCATCGGTGTTCGCGTGTCGGACGACCAGATCGACATGACGATCCAGCGCATCGCCGAGCAGAACAATGCGTCGGTGGCGCAGATGCGTCAGCAGCTGGAGAAGGATGGCGTGGCCTGGAACGTCTATCGCGCCGACCTGCGCGATCAGATCCGCATGAACCGCGTGCGTGAGCAGGAGCTCGATCGCACGATCTTCGTGTCCGAATCCGAGATCGACGCCTTCCTCGCCGAGCAATCGGCGCAGCAGGGCCAGCCGGGTGCCCAGGCCGCGTCGGGCGCGCTGCAGCTCGCCCAGATCCTGGTGCGCGTGCCGGAAGGCTCCTCGCCCACGCAGATCGAGCAACTGCGCAACCGTGCCAACCAGTTGCTGGCCCAGGCGCGTGGCGGGGCGGATTTCGCCCAGCTCGCCGCGGCCTCGTCCGATGGTGACGAAGCCCTGCGCGGTGGCGACCTCGGTGCTCGCCCCACCGTGGGCTGGCCGGACGTGTTCGTGCGCGCCACCTCGCGCCTGCAACCGGGCCAGGTCAGTGACGTCGTGCAGAGCGGCAACGGCTTTCACATCCTGAAGGTCGTGGCACGCGAAGGGGGCTCGGCCCAGGCACCGGGCGGTCTGCTTGGGCCGGCCGGCCCGCAGCAAGTCACGCAGCATCGCGCGCGTCACATCCTGCTGCGCACCACCGCCGTGCGCAACGACGATCAGGCCCGCGCCCAGCTCGAACAGCTGCGCACGCGCATCACCCAGGGCGGCAGCGCCTTCGCCGACCTGGCCCGCCAGTATTCGGACGATGCCTCGGCGCCCCAGGGCGGCGATCTCGGCTGGCTCTCGCCGGGCGAGACGGTGCCTGAGTTCGAGAACGCCATGCAGAACCTGCAGCCCGGACAGGTGAGCCAGCCCGTGCGCTCGCAGTTCGGCTGGCATTTGATCGTGGTCGAGGACCGCCGCGTGCAGGACATCGGCGATCAATCCCGCCGCATGCAGGCGCGTCAGATCCTGTTCCAGCGCAAGCTGGAGCCGGCGTGGGCCGACTGGGTCGGCATGCTGCGCAGCCGCGCCTACGTCGACAACCGCCTGGAACGCGACGCACGCCTGTAAGCGTCCCGGCGCGCGCCAGCCCGTGCGCGCCGCCTCTGCCGGGTCGCACGGCCTCTTGGGCCGTGTCTTCTCCGGCGCGCCCGGGGCATCCGCTCGCTGCCCCGAGCCGATCAAGCCCACGCCCCAACATGACCGAGTCTCGTCCGCCCGCCTTCCTGCTGACCACGGGTGAGCCCGCGGGTGTGGGACCGGAGCTCTCCGTCGCCGCCGCCCGCCGGTTCGCGGCATCCGCCGACGGCAGCGCCCGTCTGGTCCTGGTCGGTGACGCTGGCCTCCTCGACACCACGGCAGCACGCGCCGGCGTCACGCTGCGCGAACTCCCTCACGTGGAGATGTTGCACGTGCCGCTGGCGGTGCCTGCCACGCCGGGCCAACTGGCCGTCGCCAACGGCCCCTATGTGGTGGCCACGCTGCAGGCGGCGGCCGACGCGGCACTGACGGGCACGGCCGACGCCATCGTGACGGCCCCTGTCCACAAGGGGGTGATCAGCGACGCGGGCATTCCCTTCTCAGGCCATACCGAGTACTTCCAGCATCACGCCGGCGTCGAGCAGGTGGTGATGCTGCTCGCGGGTGGCGGCCTGCGCGTGGCGCTCGCCACCACGCATCTGCCGCTGCGCGCCGTGCCGGATGCGATCACGCAGGAGGGGCTGGGCCGCGTCCTGCGCATTCTCCATGACGGCTTGCGGGATCGGTTTGGTCTGGCCACGCCGCGCATCGCGGTGTGCGGCCTCAATCCGCACGCGGGCGAGGGCGGGCACATGGGTCGCGAAGAGATCGACGTCATCGAGCCGGCGTTGCGCACGGCGCGGGCGGCGGGCATCGATGCGGCCGGGCCGTTCCCGGCCGACACGCTCTTCGTGCCGGCCCATGTGGCGCCCTTCGACGCGGTGCTGGCGATGTTCCATGACCAAGGCCTGCCGGTGTTGAAGCATGCGAGCTTCGGCCACGGCGTGAACATCACGCTGGGCCTGCCCTACCCGCGCACCTCGGTCGATCATGGCACCGCGCTGGACCTCGCGGGCCAGGGCGTCGCCGACCCCGGCAGTCTCTTCGAGGCGCTGGATCTCGCGGTGGAGATGGTGGCGCGCGGGCGACAGGCGCGACCCGCTACCGGGACCTGAGCCCGCGCCGTCAGGCCGAACACGATGTCGCGCCCCATTGCGCCGGCATCAGCCGCTGGTGGGCCGGCGATGCGGGCGCTGCGCCGGTGGCGACCTGCTCAGCCCAGCGCCTGGCGACGACGCAGCGCTGCGGCAAAGAGCCAGCCTGTGACCGGCACCAGCAAGGCGCCGGTGATCCATGGCGGCGTATGGCCGACGCGCTCGATCACCAGACCGCACACGGCCACGCCGATCGCCTGACCCACGAAGAGGCAGAACGCGAAGAGCGAGACCGCCGTGCCGCGCCATTCCGGCGCCATCTGCGTGGCGTGGGTCTGCAGGGTGTTGTGCAGCAGATAGGTGCCAAAGCCCGCAATGAAGGCGAGCGGGGCGCCCACCCACCAATCCGGCATCAGCCAGAGCGCGGCAAAAGCGCCGCCCACGAGCGCTCCGCCATAGCTCACCATCCGACGCTCGCCCAGGCGCTGCACGATGCGCCGGGCGAGGATCGCGTAGACGAGTCCGCCCACGGCATTGAGTGCCGTCACCGCGGCCGCCACCAGGATCGACACGCCGAAGCGGTCATGCAGATAGGTCGGCAGGAAGGCCAGCGGCCCGAGCAGGAAGAGGCCTTCGCACAGCACCGCCAGGAGGACGATGCGCGCCCAGGGCCGGCGCAGCACGTTGGCAAAGCGCGCCAGCGTGCCCAGTTGCGCGTCTGCGCTGGGGGCGGGGCTGGCCGTGCCGGCGTTCTGCCGCAGGTGCCGCAGCAGCAGAATCCCCACGACGAGGTTGCCCACGACGAAGCCTGTGAAGGCCCCGCGCCAGCCCAGTGTCGATTCGGCAAAGAGGCCGCCCACGAACTGCCCGACGATCATGCCGCTCAGGGTGCCCGTCAGAAAGCGCGCGAGCGTGGCCTGGCGCTGCTCATAGGGCAGGGCATCGCCGATCCAGGCCATGGCGAGCGGGATCACGCCGGCCGCGGCCATGCCCCACGCCACGCGCGCCACCACCAGCCACGTGAAGCTGGGCGACAGCACGGACGCGAGTGCCGCCACGGTGCTGCCGAAGACGGCGAGGCAGATCATCCGCGTCTTGCCGTAGCGGTCGGCAAGCGGGCCAGAGACCAGCTGCATGAGCCCGTAGGCCACGGCGAAGCCGGTGACGATCTGCGCGGCCTCGCCGAGCCCCACCCCGAAATCCAGCACCAGGCGGGGCAGGAGCGCGTCGGCCACGCGCAGCGCGGCCGAACTGAAGAAGGCCGCGCACGCGAGAAGAATGATCACACGTGCCGTGCCATCCGAGGCGGGGGCAGCGGGACCTGCCCCTGCGGCGCTCACGCGGCGATGCCGTAGCGGGCCCGATAGGCCAGCACAGCGTCGCGATAGGAGGCCGGTTCGCCACCCGTGGCGCCCAGATGCTGCTGGATGTCGTCCAGCGAGGCGATGCTGATCACAGGGATGCCGTAGGTCTTCTGTACGTCCTGCACGGCCGAGCCGTCCGAGAGCACCTCGGCGTTGCCCGCGCGCTCCATGCGGTCCAGGGCGATCAGCACGGCGGCGGGCTCGGCACCCGCGGCGCGGATGATGTCCACCGATTCACGCACCGAGGTGCCGGCGGTGATCACGTCGTCGATGATGACGACCTTGCCCTTCAACGGCGCGCCGATCAGCGTGCCG
This sequence comes from Verticiella alkaliphila, assembly GCF_018904615.1. GTDB lineage: Bacteria > Pseudomonadota > Gammaproteobacteria > Burkholderiales > Burkholderiaceae_B > Verticiella > Verticiella alkaliphila. The sequence continues at coordinate 4,176 of NZ_JADCNH010000026.1, forward strand.
CCCTCGCCGTGGTCCTTGGCTTCCTTGCGGTTGAAGGCGAAGGGCATGTCCTTGCCGCCGCTGGCCAGTGCCATGGCCGTGGCCGCCGCCAGCGGAATGCCCTTGTAGGCTGGCCCGAACAGCATGTCGAAGCGCACGCCCGAGGCGAGCAGCGTCTCGGCGTAGAAGGCCGCGAGTCGGCCCAGCGTGGCGCCGGTGTTGAAGAGGCCGGCATTGAAGAAGTAGGGGCTGTCGCGTCCGGACTTGGTCTGGAAGCTGCCAAAGCGCAGCACGCCTTGCTCGATGGCGAATTGAACGAAGGTGGTGCGCAGGGAGGAGTCGGACATGGTGGGGGAGGTTGCTATCATCGTGACCGACATTTTATGCCGCCCCGGGCCCAGCCCCGGGGCGCCCCACCGGAGTCCCCTGTGCTGCGCATCGTCTCGCTCAACCTCAACGGCATTCGCTCGGCCTTTCGCAAGGGCCTGCAACCCTGGCTGGAACAGAGCGGTGCGCACATCGTCTGCCTGCAGGAACTGAAGGCCCACGAGGCCGACATCAGTGAGGACCTGCGCAATCCGCCCGGCTACACCGGCCATTTCTTTGCGGCCCAGAAGAAGGGCTACAGCGGCGTCGGCCTCTACGTGCGCGATGCGTGCGATCGCGTGGTCAACGGCTTCGAGGTGGAAGAGTTCGATGCCGAAGGCCGCATCATCCGCGCGGATTGGCCCGCGCTGTCGGTGGTGAGCGCCTACCTGCCCTCAGGCAGCAGCGGTGAGGAACGCCAGGCTGCCAAGTACCGCTTCCTGGATGGCTTCGGCCCCTGGATGGACACGCTGATGCAGGAGCATCGGGAGACCGGGCGCGAGTTCATCATCTGCGGCGACTGGAACATCGCCCACAAGGAGATCGATCTCAAGAACTGGCGCAGCAACCAGAAGAACTCGGGCTTCCTGCCCGAGGAACGCGCCTGGCTCACGCACGTGTTCGAGGAGCGCGGCTTCGTGGACGTGTTCCGGGTGCTGGATGATCGGGCCGAGCAATACACCTGGTGGAGCAACCGCGGCCAGGCCTGGGCCAAGAACGTAGGCTGGCGTCTGGATTACCAGATCGCCACGCCGGGCATTGCCGCGAAGGCGCGCGCCGCCTCGATCTACAAGGACGAGCGCTTCTCGGACCACGCGCCGCTCATCATCGATTACGAGGCCAGCCTCACGACGTGAGTCGTGCGCAGTGCGCTGCCACGGTGATGCTGGTGACACAACCGAGCCTGGCCCGCGCCGGTCAGATGCTGCGCAGGTTGACCCGCTTGGACAGCGCCTCGGCGCTCTCGCGCCGCTCGCTGTAGCGGTCTACCAGGTAGCCCGCGCAGTCGCGGGTCAGCAGCGTGAACTTCACCAGTTCCTCCATCACGTCCACCACGCGCTCATAGTAGGGCGAGGGCTTCATGCGACCGTCCTCCTCGAACTCGGCGAAGGCCTTGGCCACAGACGATTGATTGGGGATGGTCAGCATGCGCATCCAACGGCCCAGCACGCGCAATTGGTTGACCGCGTTAAAAGATTGCGAACCGCCTGACACCTCCATGACGGCCAGCGTCTTGCCTTGCGTGGGCCGTACCGATCCTACCGACAGGGGTATCCAATCGATCTGCGACTTCAGGATGCCGGTCATGGCGCCGTGGCGCTCGGGAGAGCACCACACCATGCCCTCGGACCACTGCGCCAGGTCGCGCAGCTCCTGCACCTTGGGGTGATCCTCCGGTGCGCCATCGGGCTGCGGCAGGCCGCGTGGATCGAAAATGCGTGGCTCGGCGCCCAAGGCTTGCAGCAGCCGGGCCGCTTCCTCCGTCACGAGCCGGCTGTAGGAGCGCTCACGTACCGAACCGTAGAGCAGCAGGATGCGCGGTGGATGGGTCGCGCGCTCGGCTGGCAGCAGCTGCGCCAGCGTAGGGCGGTGAAAGCTGTCCGCATCGACGTGTAGTAGCTCAGGGTTTTGCAATGCGTACTCCCTTGGCGTCAATGACGGCCTCGCCGTCCTCCTTGGTGAAGGCACCTTGCTGTGGCTGCGGCAGCAGATCCAGCACGGCTTCCGAAGGGCGGCACAGCCGCGTGCCCAGCGGCGTCACGACGATGGGTCGGTTGATGAGGATGGGTTCCTGCACCATGACGTCGATCAATTGCGCGTCGGTCCACGAGACGTCGTCCAGGCCTAGCGCCTCGTAAGGCGTGCCCTTCCTGCGCAGCAGCGCGCGCGGCGCGATGCCCATGGCATCGATCAACTGGACAAGCGTGTCCCGGTCGGGCGGCGTCTTCAGGTATTCGATGACCTGGGGTTCCTCGCCACTGTTGCGGATCATCGCCAGCACGTTGCGCGACGTGCCGCAGGCGGGGTTGTGGTAGATCGTGACGTTGCTCATGGTGGATTCTCTGTCGAACGGTAGAGGTGCTCAGCCCAGACTCAGAAGCAGGGCCAGCGCTCATCGATCGGCCGTAGCCTCTCAACAGCGGCAGTCGGCTGCCGCGTCGGTGATCGAACACGCCGCGCCCTCACAGCAGTTCTCGGTGAGGTAGCCCAACAGCGCTTCCATCGTGGTGAACGAGGCCCGATAGATCAGATTGCGGCCCTGGCGTTCCTGCGTCACCAGGCCGGCATGCGCCAGCTCCTTGAGGTGGAACGACAGCGTGTTGCCAGCCACCTCCAAGTGCTCGGCCAGTGCGCCCGGGGTCAGGCCCTCGGGGCCAGCAACGACTAGAGCGCGGAACAGGCGCAGGCGTAGTGCCTGCGCGAGCGCAGCGAGAGATCGCACGGCATCGGTTTCTTTCATAAATCAATAATACAACGAATATCGAAATAAAAATCAACGGTTTCTACATCGCTTATGACAGGCAGGGTATGGACGTGTTCGACCGCGCTGGATGCCGTTTAACAGGCGGCTCAGCGAGACCTATTGATGATCGAGCGGGCGCCCCGGCGTCGCGCTCAGGCCGTCGACGGCGCTGGCCAGCAGACGCGGGACGATGTAGCGTCGATGCGCCGCGTCGATGAGGCGCAGATACAGCCTGCCGAAGGCGTTGCGGCACGAGACGCGATTGCCGAGCGAGAACTCCAGGCTGCCGTCGCGGCAGCGGCGCACGCCCACGCAGGTGCGAAAGCGCAAGTGCCAGTCGTCGGCGCCCAGCAGCACCTGGGCGCTGCGGCCGTCGTCGGCGACCTGCATGGCGTGCACGGGGAAGCGGTCCGCAAAGCGATGGGCCGGCGCGGTGTCGAGCAGTGAGGAGACCGGGCAGGCGAGCGGCGAGGTACGCAGCCGCCACGGCCGCGCGAGTCGGTTGCGCAGCGCCATGAGTCGGCTCACGCCAGGATGGCGGTGGGTGAGGAAAGCTTCGAGCAGGGCTTCCAGCCAATCGGCGGTTGTGAGGCTATCGGTGCCCACTCGCACGCGCACGGTGAAGTGGTCCTCGTGATGCGTGGCTTCGCCAGCGAAGGCGGTGTGCAGCAGGCTCTGCGCCGGCGCCTGCGGGTGCGCCTGCACGCGATGGGCAGGCTTCTGGCTGACGAAGCCGGGGCGGCCGCGCCATTGCGCCAGGGTGCCGCGCAGCAGGCCCAGCGAGGCCCGCAGCGGGGCGCAGGCGGCTTCGGCCCAGCTGCCGGGGCGCGCATCGAAGGCCAGTGCGGTGACCGGCACGGCGGCGAGCGCGTCGGGATGGGCGGCCAGATGATCCTGCACGGCGGGTGGCAGGAGTTCGGTCAACGCCGGGATGTCGCCATCGTCGCGCAGGACGCGGTCGCGTAGCGCGGGCGCGAGTGCGCCGCCCAGTTCGTTGGTGTGGGTGGACAAGGCAAAGAAAGCCGGATGGCGGGTGGCCGCGCGGCGCGGCACGAACTGATGCCAGATGCCGCCCGGAAAGCGTGCGGTGAAGAGGCAGTCCGGCGGAATGTCCACATGCCGAAGACGGCGCACGAAGCTCGCCGGGTCGACGGCCAGCTCCTCAGGCGTTGCGGTGGAAAAGCGCAGCCGCGCGCCGGCGCTGCCCGAGACAGCCGTGAAGACGCGGTGGCCGACATGACAGTGGAAGGGGTGACCCTGGGGCCCGACGCCAAAGGTGTAGAGCGCCGTGGCATCACCCCGGGCGAAGTCCGTGGCACCCAACCGGGCGGAGGGCTCGTCCAGCGCGTCGATGAAGCCGTCATGGTGTTGCTGGCAAGCATGCGCTTCCCAGAAGAGTTGCGTGCCAGCGCCTGGCCCCAGCCGGCTCACCAGGTTGATCTCGATCGGTACGCGATGCGATCCGGTGGGCAGGCTCACCGCAGGAAAGGTGTGCGTGCGACGGGTGTGCCAGAGCGCGGCGGGCGGGGGCGAGAGCGTGGCCATGGCGGGCTCCTAGCTTCCTGACTTGGTCTGCGCACGCGTGCGGGCCAGCGCCGCGCTTTCCTTCTTGATCGGGCCGCCCACTGGGCAGAAGTCCACGAGGAAGTTGTGCAGCGTGGCGAGCATGTTGTCGTTGGCCAGCTGGTAGTGCACGAACTGTCCGCGCTTTTCGCGGCTCACCAGCCCGGCGTTCTCGAGGATCTGCAAATGTTTGGACAAAGACGGTTTGCTCATCGCAAAGCGCTCGGCGATCTCGCCGGCAGTGAGCGACGTCTCTGACAGATAGGCAAGGATCTGTCGGCGAGGCGTGGAGGCGAGGGCGGCAAAGACGGCGTCGGCTTTCATAAGGCCTATTGTATTTAGCTAATTAGCTAAATACAAGCGCGCATCGGTGCCAGGGTGTGACGCGCGAAGCTGAAGGGGAAAGCGGTGCGGGCCACCTGCTGGAATGCTGCCAGGCAGCCCGCGTCAGTCTTGGCGGCGCATCGGCACTGACGCGCCGACGCGCAGGCTCAGCGGCTGTCCCGACGCGCCTGAGCGCGCTGGTTCGAGGAGCGCTGATGGGCGCTGATCGTGCGCGCCCGAGGCTGGGTTGCCACGGCCTTGGGTTCGACGGCGGAGTCGGCGAGGCTCTGGTTGCGACGGGTCGTCTTGCCCGCACGCTTGGCGGCCTTGGCCGGCGCCTTGCCAGAGGTCTTGGCCGCGGCCTTCTTGGCAGACGCCTTGCGGGCGGCAGCCTTCTTCGCCACGGCTTTCTTCACAGCCTTCTTCAAGCCGCTGGCCGAGGACGCCACCGGCACCTGCTTCTGCGCCTTGGCAAAGTCCAGATCCTCCTGGCGCTCGATCTTGGCCAGACGGTCCTCGAAGCGCACCACGACTTCGGCGAGGATCTCTTCCTTCTGCTGGGTGCGCTGATTGGCCGTGCCGCGCGAACCACCCTTGCTGCCGGCCGTGTCGCGCATGGCGACGCGCTGGCGGCGATAGAGGTCACGATACTTGTCGCGCAGTTTGCGCGCTCGCTCGAGTTTGCCGCGGACGGTGGTTTTGTCGAGCGTACGGACCACATTCGAGCGGCCCGCATCGAACAGGGTCAACTCGGCAGCGGTGAGCAGCTTCTGCGCTTGGGTTCGCGTGTAGGCCATGCTGGGTTCTCCTTATAGCGATACGAATCGCGAGCTCAGCAATTTGCTTGCCCGGCCCATGGACGGCAGGTGCGTGCCAAGGCGCAGAGCCAGGCCGCATGCGGCTCTCAGGCCATGCCCACCGACACGGGGCGATCTGCACCCTTCACATAGGGGTAGCGGGGCGAGGCATCCAGGAAGTCATGAAAGTGCACCACCGTGCCGCTTTCCCGCACCAGCACCACGGCGTAGCCCGGTGGCTCCATGACCGTGGTGGCAGGCCCTTGCAACGCGAGGTCCAGCGCGTGTTGATGATGCGTGCCACGCACAGTGGAGAAGGCCATGCCATGCCATGTGCCGGCCGAGGGGCGATGCACATGACCGCTGAACACGTGTCGCACGTTGCCATGCCGGCGCAGGAGGTCCAGCAACTGCGGGCCTTCGCGCAGCCGCAGCCAGTCCATCGAATCCAGCCCGATCTCCATTGCGGGATGGTGCGAGAAGAGATGGACATTGCGGCCTGCCAGCGCGGCGAGCCGGTCGTCGAGCCATTGCAGGCGGGCCGCGCAGAGCCGGCCTTCGTGGGTGCCGGCAGTGAGCGTGTCGAGAAAGACGAGGGCCGTATCGCCGATCTCATGGACGGATTGCACGAAGCCCCGGGCATCCACGGGCATGTCGGGAAAGACCTGGCGGAAGGTCTCGCGGTGGTCGTGGTTGCCCAGGAGCAGACGCACCGGCACGCGCAGCGGCCGCAGGAGCTCGGCCAGTTGGCGGTAGGCGGCTTCGTCGCCATCGTGCGTGAGATCACCGGTGATCACGCACAGCGCCGCGTCGGTATGGTGGCGATTGATGTCGTCCACGCAGGACGCAAGATGGTTGGACGGATCCGCGCCGAAGAGCGTATGGCCCGGGGGCACGATGTGCAGATCGGACAGGTGCAGGAGTTTCATGGTCGATGGTCTTGGATTGCGCCGTGTTCAGCGGATGCCTGCGCGCAGGAAGGCCTGCAGGAACTGGCGCTGGAAGATCAGAAAGCCCACCAGCAGCGGCGCGATCGTCATGAGCGTGGCAGCACTGATGAGGGAGATGTCCACGCCGCTTTCGGGCGCGCCAAAGAGCGATAGCCCCACGGTGAGCGGACGCGTCTCAGGCGAACTCGTCACCACGAGCGGCCAGAGGAAGTTGTTCCAGTGGGTGGAGACGGACACCAGCGCATAGGCCAGGTACGTGGGGCGCGCGGCAGGCACGTAGACGCGCCAGAGCACGCCCAGCGTGCCGCAGCCTTCCACGCGGGCCGCGTCCTCGAGCTCCTGCGGCACCTGCTTGAAGGCCTGGCGCAAGAGGAAGATGCCGAAGGCGCTCGCCATGTAGGGCAGGCCCATTCCGAACAGCGAATCGAGCAGGCCCAGGCGCGCCGTCATCGCGTAGTTCTCCACGATGAGCACCTCGGGCAGCACGAAGAGCTGCAGCAGGATGACGAGAAAGAGCAAGTCACGGCCGCGGAAGGTGAAGCGCGCGAACGCGTAGGCGGCGAGCGTGCACAGCACCAGCTGGCCGATGAGGATGAGACTCACCAGGCCGAAGGTGTTGACGAGATACTGCAGCCACGGCGCCGCGGCCCAGGCGCGCCGAAGGTTGTCGAGCGTCCAGCCGGCGGTGAGATCGAAGGCCAGCGTGGCCTGCGGGGTGTGGAAGGCGGCCCAGAAGGCAAAGAGCAGCGGCGAGATCCAGGCGAGCGCGAGGATCCACGCGCCGACGGTATCGAGCAGGGCCGCGAGATCGAGGCGCCGGGCAGGGTTGTCTTGGGGCAGGGCGGCCGTAGTCATCGGTAATGGGTGCGGCGTTCGAGGACAAAGAATTGCAGGGCGGCGAGCACGCCGAGCAGCGTCAGCAGGATGACGGTGAGCACGGCAGCCGACGGTCGATCCAGGTAGGCGAAGGCGTTCTCCCACACCCAGTACAGCAAGAGCTTGGAGGCATTGTTGGGCCCGCCCTTGGTCAGCACGAAGAGGTGGTCGATGAGCTTGACGGCATTGATGAGGGCGTTGACGGCCACGAAGATCGTCGTGGGCATGAGCAGCGGCAGCACCACGCGGCGCAGGGTCTGCCAGCGGCTGGCACCCTCGATGCGGGCGGCTTCCTGCAGGTCCGGCGGGATGGTCTGCAGCGCGGCGAGATAGAAGATCATGAAGAAGCCCGCCTCCTTCCAGATCGTCACGGCCATCACGGCCCACAGCGCGGTCTCGGGCTGGCCGAGCCAGTTCGTCGAGCTGATGCCGAAGAGGGCGGTGATGCGATCCAGCACGCCCAGGCCCGGCGTGTAGAAGAACAGCCACAGGTTGGCTGCCGCGATCATGGGCAGCATGGCGGGCGTGAAGTAGGCCACGCGCACCCAGGCGCGTCCGGTGATCTTCGCGTTGGCCCAGAGGGCCATGGCCAGCGCCAGCACGATGGACAGAGGGATCGTCACCGCGGCATAGAGCAGGTTGTTCTGCGCGACCTGCCAGAAGGTCGGGTCGGCGAGCATCGTGGCGTAGTTGTCCAGGCCGACGAACACTGGCTCGCGCCGCGCCGTGCCGCGCGAGAAGAGGCTGGCCCACAGGGTGTTGACGGCCGGGATGAAGGCAAAGAGCGTGAGCAGCACGAGCGCCGGGCTAAGCAGCATCCAGGCATACATCACGTGGCGCCGTTGCGCGTGGCGGGCGAAGTCGTCGGTCATGGCAGCAGGCTCGCGGCCTGGGCGGCCGCGAGCATCAACGAGGTCAGCGGTAGGGCTTGAGCAGGCGCTCGGCAGTCGCCTGAGCGCCGTCCAGGGCTTCCTTCGGCGTGCTCGAGCCGGTCAGCGCGGCCTGCACGGCGTTGGAGAGCGCTTCACGCACGCGAGCCGTCTCGTAGGTGGCGAATTCCGGGATCGCCACGTCGAGCTGGTCGCGTGCGACGATGGCCTGCGGGAAGCCCTTGGCGTACTCCTGCATCACCGGCGTCTCATAGGCTGCCGGGCTCACGGCCACGTAGCCTGTGGCGATGGACCAGTCCGCCGCGCGCTCAGGCGCCGTCATGAAGCGGATGAAGCGCAGCGAGGCGGCCTTCTCGGCCTCGGTAGCGCCCTTGAAAAGATAGAAGTTGCCGCCGCCCGTGGGCGAGCCGGGCTGCTTGTTGGCAGGCAGCATGGCGACGCCGAAGTCGAACTTGGCCTCGTTGCGCACGGCAGTGAGGTTGCCGGTGGTGTGCCACATCATGGCCGTGCGGCCTTGCACGAAGGCCTGGCGCAGCGTGCCCCATTCGATGGTGCCGCCGGGCATCACCTCATGCTTGGCTGCCATGTCGCGCCAGAACTGCAGGGCTTCGACGGCGCCCGGCTGATTCAGCGACACCTCGGTGCCTTCCGTGTTCATGAGCGTGGCGCCGTTCTGGATGGCCAGCGCCTGGAACATCCAGTAGGGGTAGCCCGTGGACGGGATCATGATGCCGTGACGGCCGTTGCCCGAGAGCTTCTGGGCGGCGGCGAGCATGTCCTGCCAGGTGGCGGGCGGCGCGTCCGGGTTCAGGCCGGCCTCGCGGAACATGTCCTTGTTGTAGTACATGACGATGGTCGAACGCTGGAACGGGATGCCCCAGACGTGGCCGTCCAGCGTGCCGTTGGCCATCAGCGCCGGGTAGAAGCTTTCCACCCAGGCCTTGTCCTCGGCTGTCTGCGCGAGGGTGTCGAAGGGCTCGATGAGGCCTTGTTCGACGAGATCGTGCGTGTCGAGCGCGCCCAGTACCGACAATTGCGCCGGCTCACCGCCACGGATGGCCGACAGCGCGCGGATGCGGGTCTCGTCGTAGTTGCCGGCGTACACGGCGCGCACCTGCACGTCCGGATTGGCCTTGTGGAAGTCGGCGATCATGCCGTCCACCACCTGCGTGAGCGGGCCGCCCACGGCCACGGGGTAGTACATGGTGAGCGAGGTGGGCTGTGCGGCTGCGGCCGGAGCCGCGAAGGCAGCGGCGCACAGGGCCGCGCCTGCCGTTTTCAAGATCGATGCCAGCATGGAGACACTCCTGGGGGTGACGCCGGCCGTGGCCAGCGGGGAAAGCGGTTGCGGATCAGAGACCCGTGGGGAGCAGGGCCTGGCCGGAGGCCGTGTCGAAGAGTCGGGTGTGGGCAGGCGACCAGCGCAGCCCCACGTGGCTGCCAATGACCGCCGACGTGCCGCGCGGTGCGCGCACGATGACCGGCTCGCCCCGTGCGGGGCGCACGTACACGAAGGCGTCGGCACCCTGGAACTCGTGGTCGATGACGTGAGCAGAGACGGCGTCCTCGCCTGGCTCGCCCAGGCGCATGTGCTCGGGGCGGATGCCCAGCGTGGCGCGGGCGCGCGCCTGACCGCCTGGCCAGAGCGGCGCGGGCACCTGGTCCGCCGCGAAGAGCATCATGGCCGGGCTGCCGATGAAGCCGGCCACGAAGGTGGAGGCCGGTGCGTCGTACAGCGCCTGTGGCGTGCCCTGCTGCTCGATGCGCCCCCCATGCATCAGCACGACGCGATCGGCCATGCCCATGGCTTCGGTCTGGTCGTGCGTGACGTAGACCACCGTCATGCCCAGACGCCGCTGCAGGGTCTTGATCTCCTGGCGCACGGATTGGCGTAGCCGGGCATCGAGGTTGGACAGCGGCTCGTCCATCAGACAGAGCCGGTGCCCGGCGGCCAGGGCCCGGGCGAGCGCCACGCGCTGCTGCTGCCCGCCGGAGAGCGCGGCGGGCTTGCGGGTGAGGAGGTTCTCCAGGCCGGTCAGCGCCGCGACCTCGGCGAGCCGGGCGCGGCGCTCTGCAGACGACGTGCCGCGCACCCGCAGACCGAACACGATGTTCTCGGCCACGGTCAGATGCGGAAAGAGCGCATAGGACTGGAACACCATCGACAGGCCACGCTCGGCCGGCGACAGATGCGTGGCGTCCCGGCCGTGGATCCAGACCTGGCCGGCGTCCGGCGGCTCCAGGCCGGCGATCAGGCGCAAGGTGGTGGATTTGCCGCAGCCTGAGGGTCCGAGCAAGGCCACGAACTCGCCCTCCTCGACGGTGAGGTCCAGACCGTCGATGGCGCGCGTGCCGCGCCAGGCCTTGGCCACGCCGACCAGTCGCAGGGCGGGCGTGCCGGCCACGCGCGGAGGTGTCGCAACGGGCAAGGTATCGGCTCGCGGCACGGGCAGGTCCAGGGGCAGGGTGGTCTGGAGGGCGGTGTCACGCAGGGTCAGCATGAGGCGGCTCCCGTGAGAACGAGATCGGTGGACGGCGCGAGATGTTCGGTCCAGCCCAGGCCTGGGTCGGCATCGGTGACGAGGACTGCCGCCTCGGACAGATGGCCCCCGCGCACCGGGGCATGACGACCGAACTTGGAGGCGTCGGCCACCAGGATGGGCACGCGGCAGCTCTCGCGCAGCGCCTGGCGCGATGCGGCTTCCGCGTGGTCGAAGTCGAGCAGGGTGCCGTCGGTGTCGATGCCGCCCACGCCATAGATGCCGAAGTCGGCGCGGTAGCGGCGAAAGAGCGCGTCGGCGGCCTCGCCCAGCACTTCGGGGTTGGGCTTGCGCAGCGAGCCGCCGGCCATGACGACACCCACCGTGGGATTGGCGGCGAACGTCAGCGCCACGCGCAGATTGTTGGTGACGACCATGAGCCCTTCGTGGCGGGCGAGCGCCACGGCCACCTGTTCCGGGGTGGTGCCGATGCCGAGCAGCAGACTCGCTCCCGCAGGGATGCGCGCGGCCACGGCCAGGCCGATGCGCATCTTGGCCTGCAGGTGGTTCACGCGCCGCGTGTCATAGGGCACGTTGGTGGAGGCCGGCACGAGCTCGGCACCCCCATGGCGACGGCGCAAGAGGTTCGCGTCGCTCAGGACATTGATGTCGCGACGGATCGTCTGCGGTGTGACGCGAAAGCGCTCGGCGAGGCCTTCGACAGTGACGGAGCCCTGGGCGCGACACAGGGCGACGATGGCATCATGGCGACCTTGCAGGTTCATGTGGGCACGGCATCCGGTTCATTCGAAAACGCTGCTCATGCTAGAGAGCGCGCATGACGTTCGAATGAAGCGCAGATGACGTGCAGATGAAGGCTGCGGGCTGTCAGGCCGCGTCGGTCAGGTCTCCTCGAGGTAGGGCGCGAGATCCAGGCTCGAGCAGCGGCCGATGTCACCACGATGGGTTTCGAGGAACGCTGCCGCCGCACGCCGTCCTTCATCGCGCAGCAGGCAGAGGAACGCCCATTCGGCATTGAGCTTGGAGGAGGCGCCCAGCGTGTGCAGGGCCTCGCTGCTCACGCGGTGCACGCGCATGCGCGCCCAGCGGCTGCACTCGCCCTGGCCGGGGTCCACCACCTGGTTGAGCAGGGCGAGCAGACGCAGCTCCTTCAGGAGCGGCGCGTTGAAGGCCACCTCGTTGACGCGATCCTGGATGGCGCGCGCCATGCGCGGCGTCCCTTCGCGCGCGACGGGGTTGATCTGCACCAGCACGATGTCGCCGCAACTGCATTCGCGCACGAGCGGCGTCATGGTGGGATTGCCGGAATAGCCGCCATCCCAGTAGGGCTCGCCATCGATCTCCACCGCCTGGAACATCGTGGGCAGGCAGGCCGAGGCGAGCAGCACGTCGGGCGAGAGTTCGGCGTTGCGAAAGATGCGTCCGCGCCCGGTGTTGACGTGGGTGGCCGTGACGAAGAGCCGGATGGGCGAGGCGGCCACGCGCTCGAAATCCACGCAGGCCTGAAGGATGTCGCCCAGGGGGTTGATGCCGAGCGGATTCAGGTCATAGGGCGAAATCACGCGGGCGGCCATGTCGAAGGCCGCATACATCGGCGAGTTGTCGAGCGTCCAGTTGCCCATCAGCACGTCCAGCGGCGAGCGCTGGATCGGACTGAAGCGGGCGGCAGCCGACACGCGCTGCCAGAAGTCGGTGAGTGCGGCACGCGCGCCCTCGGCGCCGCCGGCCGCATAGCCATCGACCATCACCACCGCGTTCATGGCGCCCGCCGACGTGCCAGAGACACCCTCGATGCGCAGGTCCGGCTCTTCGAGGAAGCGATCCAGCACGCCCCACGTGAAGGCGCCGTGCGCGCCGCCTCCTTGCAAGGCGAAATCCAGGGTGAAGGGCAAGGCGGCTTTGGGCATGTCGGACTCCAGGGCAGGTGGGCAGGGCCGCGGCGGGCACGGGCCATGGCCTCCAGTATGATGCGCGCTTGTCTTCGCACGGCCCTTCAAGGAGCGCGTCATCGCCAAGCCGGCCTACCTCATCTACACCAGCGGCCGTGTGGCGCCATTGCTGGCGTTGGGCTTTGCCAGCGGCTTGCCCCTGGCACTGACCGGAACGACGCTGCAGGCCTGGGCGACAGTGGAGCAGGTATCGCTGGAAGCCATCGGTTTTCTCACCCTGGTAGGCTCGGCCTACACGCTGAAGTTCCTGTGGGCGCCGATGATCGACCGGTACGCGCCGCCCTTGCTGGGACGTCGTCGTGGCTGGATCCTGATCCTGCAGTTGCTGCTCGCGCTGAGCATCGCGGGCATGGGCTTTCTCGCACCGGGCACGGCATTGATGCCGCTGGCCTTGCTCGCGGTGCTGGTGGCCTTTCTGTCCGCCTCGCAGGACGTGGCCTTCGATGCCTACCGCACCGAGGTGCTGAGGCCCGAGGAGCGCGGCGCGGGCGCGGCGGTGTCGGTGCTGGGCTACCGCATCGGCATGTTGATCTCGGGTGGCCTGGCGCTGGTCATCGCCGACAGCTGGCTGGGCTGGCAGGCCACCTACCTCGTCATGGGCGGGGTCATGGGCCTGCTCGTGCTGGCCACCTGGATCGCACCGGAACCCCAGGTCGTGCCGCCTGCGCCCAAGTCGCTGGCCGAGGCCGTGAGCGGGCCGCTGCGCGAGTTCTTCTCGCGCAAGGGGGCGTGGGCGCTGCTCGCGCTGATCGTGCTCTACAAGCTCGGCGATGCCTTCGCAGGCGCACTCACCACCACCTTCCTCATCCGTGGCGCGGGCTATACGCCGTCGGAAGTCGGGCTCGTGAACAACGTGATCGGCGTGGCCGTCACCATCGTCGGTGCCCTGGTGGGCGGCGCGCTGTTGGCGCGACTCGGGCTGTATCGCGCGCTGATGCTGTTCGGTCTTGCCCAGGCTCTGTCCAATCTTGCCTACTGGGTCATCGCGGTGTCGCCCAAGAACATTGTCCTGATGTCGCTGGGCGTGGGCATCGAACACCTGTGCTTCGGGCTGGGCACCTCGGCCTTCGTGGCGTTCCAGATGGCCTTGTGCAACATGCGCTACACGGCCACGCAGTTCGCCCTGCTCTCGGCCCTGGGGGCCATCGGGCGCACGTATCTGGCCGGGCCGCTCGCGCCACCGCTCGTGAACTGGTTCGGCTGGCCCGGGTTCTTCCTCGCCACGGTGGTGATCGCCGTGCCGGGCCTGGTGCTGCTGTATCTGCGCCGGCGCGACATCCAGGCGCTGGATGCGCCGGCCCCGGGCTGAGCATGTTGCGCCTGCGCGCGCTTCGCACTAAGTTCTCGCTTTCGAATGACGGAGCGCCGGCATGACGCACCCCATCCCGCTGCAGGATGCCCCCGATGCCTTGCGTGAGGCCATGGCCGACATCGGCCCGCGCTGGCACCACGACATCGCGGCGGCGTCGCTCTTGGTGCGCAATACCTATGCACCGCTGCACGCCGGCATGGACAAAGGCCACGCCCGCGTCTTGCGGGATCTGCGCTACGGGGAGCACGAGCGCCATCGTCTGGATGTCTTCGTGCCGAACGATGTCGCCCCGGGTGCGCCGGTGGTGGTGTTCGTGCACGGCGGGGCGTTCATCCGTGGCGAGAAGACGGGGCCCGACGGTCTCTATGACAACGTGCTGTACTGGTTCGCGCGCCAGGGCTTCGTGGGGGTGAACCTGACCTATCGGCTGGCGCCCGAGGCGGTGTTTCCGGGCGCCACGCAGGATATCGCCGCGGCGATCGACTGGGTGCATGCCCACATCGCCGAGCACGGGGGCGATCCCGCGCGCATGAGCCTCATCGGGCATTCGGCCGGCGGCACCCACGTGGCGAGCTATGTTTTCGATCCGCTCCTGGGCTACCTGGGCCGGCATCTGGCCGCCACGGTGCTGATCTCGGCGCGCCTGCGCGCGGATCGTTCACCCGAGAATCCCAACGCGCATGGGGTGGCGGCGTATTTCGGCGAGGACTTCGCGGTCTATGACAGACGCTCGCCCATGACGCACGCGGCCTGCAGCGATCTGCCCACCTTCATCGTGGCCGCCGAGTTCGAGAATCCGCTGCTCGACGTCTATGCGCTGGAATTCGCGCATCGCCTGGCCGTGGCGCGCCGGCGGGCGCCGCGCTTTCTGATGCTGCCGCGACACAACCACACGTCCATCATGGCGCACATGAATACGGGTGAAGACTTGCTCGGCCGCCACATCGTCGATTTCCTCCAGGAAGCCGGGGCGGCCTGAGCCGACCCGTTCAGCCCGCGTTCTCCCGTGGCGGGGAAGGCCGCGCGAGCAACGCGTGGCACTGCCGCTCCTGCTCGGCGAGTTCGGCCAGCGTGATGTCGATGTCCTCGCGCTTGCGCTCCAGCATGGCGCGGTGCTCACTCAGCACGGTGAGGTAATGCTCCAGCTGGCGCCGGGTGTCCTGCGGGGATTCGTACATGTCGACGAGACCGCGGATCTCCGTGATCGACAACCCCAGGCGGCGGCCGCGCACCGCGAGTTTCAAGCGTGCGCGATCCCGAGCGGTGTACACCCGTTGACGGCCCTCGCGCTGGGGCGCGATCAAGGCTTCGTCCTCATAGAACCGGATCGTGCGCGGCGTGATGCCGAACTCCTGGGCGAGCTGCGAGATCGTCCATCGGGTTGACGAAGTCATGGCGAGGTGGCACTTTACGTAAACGTAAAGACGAGATTGTAGGCATTCGCGCGCCCGACGGCGAGACGGCGCGCCCATTGACGGACTTCGGATGAACCCCCTCGAACAACAACTCCAATATCCCCTGGGCGAGACACAACCGGCGGCAGGCCAGGTGCTGGACGTGGCGCCGGACCTGCGCTGGGTGCGCATGCCGCTGCCCTTCGCGCTCGATCACGTGAACATCTGGCTCATGCGCGACCGCGTGGACGGCCGCGACGGCTGGACGGTGGTCGACTGCGGCGTCTCGCGCGAGGACACCAAGGCGCACTGGGAGAAGATCTTCGCCGAAGGTCTGGATGGCCTGCCCATCGTGCGGGTGCTGGTCACCCACATGCACCCGGATCACGTGGGCCTCGCCTACTGGCTGTGCGAGCGCTTCGAGGCGCCGCTGGCCATGACCCTGACCGACTACACCACCGCACGCCTCTTTTCCGAGGGCGGCGCGCAGGGTGGGGCCACCGGCGGCGAGCGTGCCGCGGCGTTCTTCCGCCGCCATGGCGTGGTCGACGGCCCCTCGCTCGAGCAGCTGCGCGAGCGCAAATCCTATTACGCGAGTCTGGTACCCGCCGTGCCGCCGGCGTTCGACCGCATCGCCGATGGCGACAAAGTGCGCATCGGCGGGCGCGAGTGGCAGGTCGTGATCGGCGAAGGCCATGCGCCAGAGCATGCCTCGCTCTATTGCGATGCGCTCGGCGTCTTCATCGCGGGCGACATGGTGTTGCCGCGCATCTCCACCAACGTCAGCGTGCAGGACTACGAGCCCAACGGCGATCCCCTGCGCCTGTACCTGCAGTCGCTGGACAAGTACGGCTTCATGCCGGCGGACACACTGGTGCTGCCCTCGCACGGTCGGCCGTTCCATGGGCTGCACACGCGCATTGCGCAGCAGCGCGCCCACCATGCCGAGCGCCTGGCCGAGGTGAAGGAGGCCTGCGCGCAGTCGCCGTGCTCGGCGGCAGACATCGTGCCGATCATGTTCAAGCGCAAGTTGGATCTGCACCAGCTCACCTTCGCGCTGGGCGAGGCGCTCGCCCACTTGCACACGCTGTACTTCCGCGGCGAGCTCACGCGGCATACGGATGCCGATGGCGTGATCCGCTTCTCGCCGGCCTGAGCCTCGCGGCTCAGGGGCCGTCGGGAGCAGCCGGGGGTACGTGCAGCGCGGCCACCGCCGCGGTTTCAGTCCGGTAGAAGTTGTCCGGGGCGTCGGCCTTGACCAGGCCGTCGCGCACCAGGACGTCCTCGACCTGCTTCTTCACGGCCACGAAGGCCACCTGGATGCCGCGATCCCGCAACCCCGAGATCAGGTGGCGCAACATGTCCACGCCGGTGCTGTCGATATCGTTGATCGGCCCGCCGTGCAGCAGCACGCGGCGCACCCCCGGCTCGCGCTGGCAGGTATCCAGCACCACGCGCTCGAGCAGCGGGGCGGTCACGAAATTGAGCGAGGCATCCATGCGCACGGCGAACAGATCCGGGGCGAGACGCGGCAGGCCGAAGCGCTGCCGGTCGCGCAGCGTGCCGTCCGGGTGCAGGGAGACTTCGACCAGACGCGGATGGGCGCGCTGGTAGAGATAGTGCACGAGCGCCAGCACGAAACCGGTCAGCACGCCCCATTGCAGTTGGGGCGAGGCAATGAGGGTGGCGGCGAAGGTGGCGAGCGCGATGCCGGCCTCGGCACGCGAGGTGCGCCACAACATGACGAACCACGACGGGCGGATCAGGTTCAGCACCGACACCACGATCACGGCCGACAGGAAGGACACGGGGACCCAGGCGAGCGCAGGGGTCAGCCAGAGCAGACTCGCGACCACGCACAAGGCCGTGAAGAGCGAGGCCCAGCCGCTCACGGCACCCGCAAAGAGATAGAGCGCCGAGCGCGAGAACGAGGCGCTCACAGGAAAGCCGCCGCTCACGCCCGAGGCCATCTTGGCAAGCCCCTGGCCGATGAGCTCCTGATTCTCCTGCCAGCGCTCACGGCGTTCGCGGGTGATCACCCGGGCGCTGCTCACGGCCTCGATGAAGCTCACTAGGGCAATCACAGCGGCCAGCGGCAGGAGCTGACGCAGTTGATCCCAGGCGGGCAGCGAGGGCAGTCCGATCTGCGGCAGCCCAGAGGGCAGATCGCCGACGATGGCGCCGCCGCTGCTGGCGAATGGCGTGGCCCAGGCGATCAACGTGCAGACGATGCCGGCGAGGAGGATGAGCGGAAAGCGCCGGCTGTAGCGCTTGAGGGACAACAGAAAGACCAGGGTGCCTGCCCCGAGCAGCAGGGCGCCCAGGTGCACGGATGCCATCGCTGCGCCGGTGTCCCCGGCCGCCCAGGCCGCCTTGAGCCCGGCGCTGTCGATCCCCAGCATGCTGGCGAGCTGCGACAGGAGAATCAGCACCGCTGCCGCCTGGGTGAAGGCGCCGATGACCGGACCTGACAGGAAATTCACGATCGAGCCCAGGCGCAACGCACCGAGCAGGATCTGCATGGCGCCTGCGAGCACGGCCAGCCAGATGGCGAGGCTGACCCACTCGGGCGAGGCCACGGCCGCCATTCCCGCCAGCGAACCGGCCACCAGCATGGCCGTGAGCGCGGTCGGTCCTGCGCCCAGCAGGTTGCAGGATCCCCACAGGACGCCAATCACGGCCGGGATCAGGGAAGCATAGAGACCCGTGATGGGCGGCATGCCCGCGAGCACGGCGTAGGCCACGGCCTGAGGCACCAGGACGAGGCCGACCGCGATGCCGGCCCGCGCGTCTGCGCCAAGAGAGGACAGGGTGGGACGCTTCCAGGCCAGGAAGGGAAACCAGCGGCGGGCATGTGACAACATGCAATAAGCTTATCACTATGGGTTATGGAAGTGCGTCGCACGCAACCTCATGCAACGCCGGGATCAAAACGTGCGCCGTGCTGTCTAGGCAAGTGTGGCCCCCAGCTGCGCCAGCGTCGCTGGCGGGGGTGGCCCGGATCTGTCCTCGTGGATCCGGGCCATGGGCCATCCCTTTCTCTCTCGGAAGAACACAGCATGAACCCTCAGGATCGGCAAGCCATCGACTCCGTTTTCACCCGCCTGGACGACGTCTCTCGCAGTGGCAGCCCCCGCGATGCGGAGGCCGAGCAGTACATCACCAGCCAGCTCAGCCAGCGGCCGGGCGCTGCCTATTATCTGGCGCAGACGGTGCTCGTGCAGCAACAGGCGCTGGAAGCCGCGCAGCAGCGGCTGCAGCAAGCCGAGCGCACGGCCCCGGCAGCCCGTCAGACTGACGAGAGCAGCTTCGGGCGCTTCGGGCGGTCGTCGCGACCGGCCGGCCCCGCGGCCGGCGCCATGCCGCCCCCTGGCACGCCCCCGGCCAGCGGCTTTGGCCGCTCCGCCGGTGGTGGCTTCCTCGCGGGCGCGCCCAGACGGCGGTCGGCGTGGCCGGCGGGATGATGCTGGGTAGTCTGCTGGGCAGCATGTTCGGTGGCAACGATGCCCAGGCGGCAGAGCAGCCCGCCGAACCGGCCGCCGATGCCGGCCAGGATGCTGGTCACGATGGTGGCGACGAGGGCGGCTGGGACGATGGCGGTGACATGGGCGACATGGGCGGCGACTTCTGACCTAGGCTCGGCACGCCGCTTGCAGTCGGGCGGGCGCCCACCGGGAGCCCGTCATGCACCTCAACCGTTTCTTTCGCCTTGGCCGACGTGCGGCCGTCGCCTGGATCGACGATGACGCGCCCAGCATGGGCGCGGCCATCGCTTTCTATACCGTCTTCTCGATGGCGCCGCTGCTGATGATCGTGCTGGCGGTGGCCGGCGCTTTCTGGGGGCGCGAAGCCGTCGAAGGTCAACTGCTGGGACAACTCAGCGGCGTACTGGGCAGCACCGGGGCCGCCGCGGTCGAGGGGGTGATCAGCAACAGCGCCGAGGAAACCGAACAAGGTTTCGCCGCCACCCTCTTCAGCATCGGCTTCCTGCTGGTGGGCTCCACCACCATGTTCGCCGAGCTCCAGGGCGCCATGGACAGGGTCTGGAAAGTGCCCATGGCTGAGCGCAAGACGGGCATCTGGAACGTCCTGCGTGCGCGCCTGCTGTCGTTCGGCCTCGTTCTGGGCCTGGCTTTCCTGCTTCTGGTATCGCTGGTGGTGAGTGCGGTGCTGGCGGCCATCGGGCGCTGGGCGTCGGGCTTGCTGCCGGCCTGGGAAGTGATGCTCCAGTTCGTCAACATCGCGTTCTCGTTCGGCATCAGCACTCTGCTCTTTGCGATGATCTTCAAGTTCATGCCGCAGACGCGCGTTGCCTGGCGCGACGTCATCGTCGGTGCCCTCGTCACGGCGCTGCTGTTCGAGATGGGCAAGTTCCTGATCGGTACCTACGTCGGCAAAAGCTCGGTCGCCTCCACCTACGCCGCCGCCGGCTCGCTGGTGGTGGTGCTGCTTTGGGTGTACTACGCCGCGCTCGTCTTTCTCCTGGGCGCGGAATTCACGTGGGCGTATGCCGACGAACACGCCGAGCGTGTGCAGCCCACACATGACGATGCCAAGGATCCGCCGGCTGAAGACGGCCCCGCCGGCAGCCTCGTCGAGCGGGAGCCGGCACCCCGCCCCTCACACCGCCCACGGGACACGTGACGATGCTCACCCGCCGCCGTCTGCTGGCCAGTGCCGGCGCGTTGCTGGTCTCAACGGCCGTACGCGCCCAGCCAACCGTGCCCGCCGCACTGGCCGAGGCCCGGGCCCGAGCTCAGGATCTGCCCCGGCTGCGCAGCCTGCTGGTGCATCGCGATGGGCGGCCGTGGCTGGAGGAGGCGCTGCATGGTGGCACGCTGGATCGCCCGGTCAACGTGAAATCCGTCTCCAAGGTGTGGATCTCGGCGTTGGTCGGGCAGGCCATCGGACGTGGCGCGCTGCCGGGCGTCGAGGCGGCCGCCGTGCCGCTGTTGGGGCGTCCCGTTCCGTCCGGCGCAGATCCGCGCGTGGCCCGCATCACCGTGGAAGACCTGCTCACCATGCGCGCCGGCCTGCAACGCACGTCGGGCCCCTACTATGGCCCCTGGATCGCCTCGCGGGACTGGGTGGGCCACGTGCTGACGCGCCCCTTCGTCGATGTGCCGGGTGGGGGCATGCAGTACTCCACCGGCAGCACGCATCTGCTGTCGGCGATCCTGACCCACGCCACTGGCCGCAACACGCTGGCGCTCGCCCGAGAGGGGCTCGGCGCGCCGCTGGGCGTGGAGATTCCCCCCTGGGATCGTGACCCGCAAGGCATCTATCTGGGGGGCAACAACATGGGAATCTCCCCGCGCGGTCTGCTGCGCTTTGGCGAGCTCTACCGTCAGGACGGGCTCTGGCGCGGCGAGCGCGTGCTGCCCGAGGGCTGGGTCAAGGCGTCCTGGACGCCGCGCACGGCGTCCATCTTCACGGGCGACGCCTATGGCTATGGCTGGTTCATGACGCAGCTCGCGGGTCATGACGTGACGTATGCCTGGGGCTTCGGGGGCCAATTGCTCTACATCGTGCCGACGCTGCGCTTGACGGTGGTGATGACCTCGGACCCCGCCTCGCCGTCGGGCAGCGATGGCTATGCCCACGCGCTGCACACGCAGGTGATGGCGCGCATCGTGGCAGCTGCCGCCGCCGCGTAATGCCGCGCGGGCGCGTTGCGGGGAGGCTGTCGCGGCTGGCCGGCGTCAGACGGGGGCCCGGCGACGACGCGGTAACATCTCGGATTGCCCAGCAACCGGCACCGTGCGGTGCCCCCGAGGAGACTTCCGCCATGTCCGATGCGATGATCGTCGAACGTCACGGTGCCGTGACCGTGTTCCGCCTGAACCAGCCCGCCTCGCGCAACGCCCTGAGCTTCGAGATGAAGAACCGGCTGATCGCCGAGGTGCCGGCGTTCCTGGACGACGCGTCGGCGCGCTGCCTGGTGATCACCGGCAGCGATGGCGTCTTCTGCGCGGGTGGCGACATCCGCACCATGAAGGGCGAGCAGACCGCAGCGAGCGTGCGCGCGCGCATGGCGTCCTCGCACGCCTGGCTCTCGCGGCTCATGACCACCGAGAAGCCCATCATCGCCGCGGTGAACGGCCCGGCCGTGGGCGCCGGTCTGTCGCTCGCGCTCCTGGGCGACATCGTGATGTCCTCGGAAGACGCTTATTTCATGGGCGGCTTCGCCAAGCTCGGCGTGGTGCCGGACCTGGGCCTGGCCTATTCGCTCGCCCGCTCCGTGGGTGCGCAACGCGCCAAGGAAGTCCTGCTCGCCAATCGCAAGATCCTGCCGGCCGAGGCGCTCGCCATGGGCATGATCAGCCGCGTGGTGCCCACGGCAGACCTGGAGCGCAGTGCCCTGGAACTCGCACAGCAGTTGGCGGACGGCCCTGCCACCTCGTTGGGGCTCACCAAGCTCATGGTCAACAGTGCGTATCGCACACCGGCCGAGTACCTGGAGCAGGAGGCCTTCGCGCAGGTCATGGCGTTCAACTCGCCGGAGTTCCGCGAGGGCGTCGATGCCTTCCTGAACAAGCGCCCGCCCGTCTTCAACCGCTGATTCCGCCATGACCCATCATTTCGATACGCGGCTGCTGCA
The DNA here is from genome assembly GCF_018904615.1 of Verticiella alkaliphila. GTDB lineage: Bacteria > Pseudomonadota > Gammaproteobacteria > Burkholderiales > Burkholderiaceae_B > Verticiella > Verticiella alkaliphila. Next base: position 26,142 of record NZ_JADCNH010000026.1, read on the forward strand.
CGCCGGTCGGCCGGCCACGTCGCCGGAGACGGGCGTGGCGCCCGTCAACGTGCCGACCGTGCGCACGAGCACGGTGCGCTTTGCCAGCACCGAGGCCTATCGCGATGTCTTCCGGCGCAAGGCGGCAGGCGAGCGCATCGCCAGCTATGGCCGGCAAGGCATGGATACGCACCAGGCGCTGGAAGACGCGCTGTGCCTCATCGAGGGCGGCGAGCGATGCTTTCTCGCGCCGTCCGGCGTGGCGGCGATCTCGTTCGCCATGCTGGGCCTGCTCTCGCCGGGCGATCACGTGCTCGTCACCGACAGCGTCTATGGCCCGGTGCGCAAGCTCGACAGCAGCCTGCTCCAGCGGCTGGGCATCGAGGTGACGTACTTCCGGCCCGACGCGCAGGATCTGTCCTCGCTGCTGCGGCCGAACACGCGCGTGATCTATGCGGAAGCACCGGGCTCGTTGCTCTTCGAGATGCACGATCTGCCGGCGCTGGCGCAGGTGGCGCATGCGCATGGCGCGTTGCTGGTGGCTGACAACACGTGGGGGACGGGCTATCTGTATCCCGCCCTGGCCATGGGTGCGGACGTGTCCGTCGTCGCTGCGACCAAGTACGTCGCCGGCCATTCGGACGTGATGATGGGTGCCGTGGTGACCCGCGATCCCGCGCTGGGCAAGCGACTCAACGACACCTACTATGCGCTCGGCCTGACGGTGGGGGCCGACGATGCCTCGCTGGCGTTGCGCGGCGTGCGCACCCTGACCGTGCGCCTGGCCCAGCATGCGCAGCACGCGCTCACGGTGGCGCGCCATCTCGCCGCGCATCCGGCGGTCTCGCGCGTGTACTGCCCCGCGTTGCCGGGCGATCCCGGCCACGCGCTGTGGCAGCGCGATTGCCGCGGCACCAATGGCCTCCTGTCCTTCAGCCTGGCCACGGCCGATCACGCCCGCGCCTGCCGCATCGTCGATGCGCTGACGCTCTTTGGCATCGGGTTCTCGTGGGGCGGTTATGAGAGCCTGGTGCAGCTGGTCGAACCGGGTGATCTGACGGGGCACTCCGCCTGGCAGGAAGGCGATCGCCCACTGCTGCGCCTGCATATCGGTCTGGAGCATCCCGACGATCTGATCGCGGATCTGAACCGGGCGCTGGCCATCGACTGACGCAGCCTCATCCCCTGAGGCTCGCTGCCGTCATCAGACCCGCGAGCCTCAGGTGCCGGCGCCCGATTCAGGTCCCGCCCACGGCTGCCTGAAGACCGGCCCATGCGCCGATGTGGCGTGCCCGCAGCATCACGTCGTCGCCCACGCTTTCCACGCCCGTGAATGCAAACGCGCGGTTGTCGGGCATTTGCGCGAGCGCCGGCAGACGCACCATGGGCGCGGCATCGCCGAGCAGCGTGGGCGCGAGATAGGTGATGAGCTCGTCCACGCAACCGAGCCGCATCAGCGTGCCGTTGAGCGTGGCACCGGCTTCCACGTGGATCTCGTTGAGGTTCTCAGCAGCGAGCAGGCGCAGGAGGGCTTGCACATCGATGCCGCCGTCCGCATCGGCCACGTGCAGTACGCGCGCGCCCCGGGCTTCAAGCCGGGCCGCGGCCGCGGTGTCCTGAGACGCTGTCACGATCCAGACCTCGCCTTCGTCAAAGAGCCGGGCGCGCACGGGCGTGCGCAGGCGAGTATCCAGCACGATCTTGCGCGGCAGGCGCGAGACGGCCTCGCCGCGCGGCGTGAGTTGCGGGTCGTCAGCCAGCACGGTGCCCACGCCCGTCATGACCGCACAACTGCGGGCGCGCCAGCGATGCCCATGCAGGCGGGCGGCGGGGCCCGTGATCCATTGCGACAGCCCATTGTGCAGGGCGCTGCGGCCATCGAGCGAGCCGGCGAGCTTCAACCATAGCCACGGCGTGCCCCGCGTCATGCGCGCGACGAAGCCAGGGTTCTGCGCCAGCGCCGCGTCTCGGCACAGGCCCACGTCCACCGTGATGCCGGCGGCCCGCAGGCGGGCGATGCCCGCGCCGCCAACGAGCGGGTTCGGATCGCGCATGGCCACCACCACGCGCGCCGGACGCGCCGCGATCAAGGCATCGGCGCAGGGCGGCGTGCGCCCGTGGTGACTGCACGGCTCCAGGGTGACGTAGAAGGTGCTGCCTGCCACGTCCACGCCCGTTGCCTGCGCCGCCCGCAACGCCTGGATCTCGGCATGCGCGCTGCCAGGCGGCTGCGTGGCGCCTTCGCCCAGCAACTGCCCATCGCGCACGATCACGCAGCCTACGCGCGGATTGGGCGTCGTGATGTTCATCACGGTCTCGGCCTGCGCGAGGGCGCGTTGCATCCAGGCGAGATCGGTGTCTGTGTGAGAGGCCATCAGCCGATTGTAGGCCCACCCCACGACGCGCCGCGTCGGTGACGGCACGCCCGTGTGGCGGCCCGGTGCGGTGCTGGCTGCTTTGCCTCGCAGCCCGGCGTCAGAAGCGGGGACGTCCTCAGGTGCGTCGGATCCCACGCACCCGCCGTCCACGGCGCGCAGGCGCGCCGTATAACGATGCAGGCCCGCCGCCGGCGGGCAGTTGCCGGATCGCTTCGCATGTCCCTGCCGCACGACAGCGGTTACCGCCGCATCTTCGCCCATCCCGTGATGGTCGAACACCTGCTGCGTGGCTTCGTGCCCGAGGCCTGGGTGGGCGAGCTCGACTTCGCCACGCTCGAGCCGCGCGGCGGGCATTACGTGACCGACGCTCTTGCTGAGCGGCGCACGGATCTCGTCTGGCGCGTGCGCCTGGGCGGCGAGCGCTGGCTGTACGTCTATCTGCTGCTCGAATTCCAGAGCCGCGACGATGCCTGGATGGCGCTGCGCATGCTGGCCTACGTGAGCCTGCTGTATCAGGATCTGGTCAAGACGGGCGAGGTGGCGCGCCCAGGTGAACTGCCGCCCGTCTTCCCGCTGGTGCTGCACCACGGCAGCCGCCCCTGGGGAGCCGCGCGCGAGATGCGAGGTCTCTTTGCCGGCGCGCCCGATGCGCTCGCCGCCTACCAGCCCAGCCTGCGCTACTTCTTGCTGGACGAGCACCGGGCCGGGCTGCCCGGCACGGACGACAACCTCGTCGCGCACCTGATTGCGCTGGAGAAGAGCCCCTCACCGCAGGCCACGCGCCGCAGTATCATGCAATTGCACCGCCACCTGAAGCACCCGCGACACGATTCGCTGCGCCGGGCCTTCACGGTCTACATCCAGCGCGTGCTCCTTGCCCGGCTCGTGCCCGGGGAGACGATTCCCGAAGTCAACGATTTACAGGAGATGGATGCCATGCTTGCCGACCGGGTGGTCGAGTGGACCGAGAAGTGGAAGCAGGATGGGATGCGGGCCGGACTTGAACAGGGCTTGCGTGAAGGGCGTGAGCGCGGCTTGGCAGAGGGCCGCCAAGTCGGCCATCAACTTGGTCGTCAAGAAGGACGCCAAGAAGGACGGCAAGAGGGAAGGCAAGAAGGACGGCAAGAGGGACGGCAAGAGGGAAGGCAAGAAGGGCGCTTGGAGGGCAGCCGTCGGCTGTTGTGCGCTCAGCTCGCCGCGCGTTTTGGCGAGCCGCTGCCTTCCGCGATCGTCGAACGCATCGCCGCAGCCCAGGCCGACGCACTTGACAGCTGGGGTTTAGCGCTCCTGACAGCGCCCACGCTGGACGCCGTCTTCGACACCTCGCATTGACGCGCCTGCCGCGCACGGCAGGCTACCCCGGAGGCCTGACTAGACGAGGTTGCGCGGCTCGCCCGCCAGGAACGCGTCGATGTTCTGCACCAGTTGGGCCAGCAAGGCCCGGATGGCTTCATCGCTGGCCCAGGCCACGTGCGGGGTGACGATGACGTTGGGAAGCTCCGACAACTGCACAAGCACGTGATCATCGTTGGGCGGCTCCACGCTCGCCACGTCGAAGCCCGCGCCGGCGATCCGACCGCTGCGCAATGCCACGTCCAGTGCGTGCTCGTCCACCAGGCCGCCTCGCGCCGTGTTGATCAGCAAGGGCCGGCGTTCCATGCGGGCAAAGGCCTGCGCGTCGATGAGATGCCGGTTCTCGGGCCGTAGGGGCACGTGCAGGGTGATCACGTCGCTCTGGGCGAGCAGATCGTCCAGAGGCAGATAGCGGGTATCCGGCAGGCGCTTGCGATCGCCGTGCCTCGCGTACACCACGTCCATGCCCAGTGCGCGCCCTATGGCCCCCACGGCCTGCCCCAGCGTGCCGTCGCCGATGATGCCCAGCGTCGAGCCGGCGAGGTCGCGGATGGGGTAATCGTGAAAACAGAACTGATCCGCCTGCTGCCAGCGGCCGGCACCCACGGCATCCCGATAAGCCAGCAGGCTGCGCCGCAGCGCAAAGATCAACGCGAACGTGTGCTCTGGGACGGTATGACGGGCGTAGTCGCGCACGTTGCACACGGCGATGCCTCGGGCCTTGCACGCGGCCACATCGACGTTGTCCGTGCCCGTGGCCGAGAGCGCCACGAGCCGCAGCCGGCTCGCCTGCGTGAGACTTTCCTCGGTGATGCGCACCTTGTTGACGATCACCACGTCCGCATCGGCGATGCGCGCGGCGACCTCGTGCGGGCGCGTCCGTTCGTGCAGCACGTAGCGGTGCGGCTGCGCCAGTGGCGGCAGCACGGCATCATCGGGGAAGGTGGCCCGATCCAGGAAAACGACAGTCAGCGGGGTGTCGGCGGTCGGCATGGGCAGGAGGGGAACGGCCTCAAGTCGCGCCAGTGCCGCCGCGACCCTTGCGGGCCGCCGGCTTGCGCATGTCGCGGATCATGGCCGTGAAGGCATCGATGTCCTTGAAGCTCTGGTAGACCGAGGCAAAGCGCACATAGGCCACTTCGTCCAGGGCAAAGAGTTCGGCCATCACGAGCTCGCCGATCTGGGCCGAGCTCACTTCGCGCGCCCCGCTGGTGAGGAGGGATTCCTCGATCCGCTGAGCGGCGTCGTCGATGCGCACGGTATCCACGGGCCGCTTGCGCAATGCCAGCGCAAGGCTCGCGCGCAGCTTGTCCGGATCGTAGTCGCTGCGCGCACCATTGCGCTTGACGACCACCGGCATCTGGATCTCTGGCCGCTCATACGTGGTGAAACGCCGATCACAGGCCACACAGCGCCTGCGTCGGCGAATCACGCCGCCGTCATCCGGCACCCGGGTCTCGACGACCTGGGTGTCCGCGTGGCCGCAAAAGGGGCACTTCATGACGGCTCAATGCCTAAGCGATGAACGATGGACTCAGCCGCCATACACCGGGAACTGGCGCGTGAGCTCGTTCACGCGGTCGCGCACGCGGGCGATGTTCTGCTCGTCACGCGGGTTGTCCAGCACGTCGGCGATGAGGTCGCCCGTGAGAGCGGCTTCGGCTTCGCGGAAACCGCGGGTGGTCATGGCCGGGGTGCCCAGGCGGATGCCGCTGGTCACGAAAGGCTTTTCCGGATCGTTCGGGATGGCGTTCTTGTTGGTCGTGATGTGCGCCTGGCCCAGCACCGCTTCGGCTTCCTTGCCGGTGATGCCCTTGGGGCGCAGGTCGACCAGCATGACGTGGCTTTCCGTGCGACCGGAGACGATGCGCAGGCCGCGCTTGATCAGCGTGTCGGCCAGCACTTGCGCATTCTTGGCGACCTGCGAAGCGTACTGCTGGAATTCCGGCTGCAGCGCTTCCTTGAAGGCCACCGCCTTGGCAGCGATGACGTGCATCAGCGGGCCGCCCTGGATGCCGGGGAAGATCGCCGAGTTGATGATCTTCTCGTGTTCGGCACGCATGAGGATGATGCCGCCACGCGGGCCGCGCAGGGACTTGTGCGTCGTGGAGGTGACGAAGTCGGCGTGCGGGACCGGGTTGGGGTAGGCGCCACCGGCGATGAGGCCGGCATAGTGGGCCATGTCGACCATGAAGAGCGCGCCGTTGTCACGGGCGATCTTGGCCATGCGCGCGAAATCGATGTGCAGGGCGTAGGCCGAGGCACCGCCCACGATCAGCTTGGGCTTGTGCTCGGCGGCGAGCTCGGCCATGCGGTCGTAGTCGATGACTTCATTGGCGTCCAGACCGTAGGACACGAAGTTGTAGAGCTTGCCGGACGCATTGACCGAGGCGCCGTGCGTGAGGTGGCCGCCTTCGGCCAGGCTCATGCCGAGCACCGTGTCACCGGGCTTCAGCACCGCCATGTACACGGCCTGGTTGGCCTGCGAACCCGAGTTGGGCTGTACGTTGGCCGCATCTGCGCCGAAGAGCTGCTTCAGGCGATCGATCGCGAGCTGCTCGACCACGTCCACGTACTCGCAACCACCGTAGTAGCGCTTGCCCGGATAGCCTTCGGCGTACTTGTTGGTGAGCTGCGTACCCTGCGCGGCCATGACGGCCGGGCTGGCGTAGTTTTCCGAGGCGATGAGCTCGATGTGCTGTTCCTGGCGCGCATCCTCTTTCTGGATGGCGTCCCAGACTTCAGCGTCGACTTGGGACAGGGTGCGGTTGCGGTCGAACATGGGGGGCTACTCCCGGCGGGGAAGAGAGGCAGAACACGCCAGTTTAATCGAAACTCGTCAAGCGCCCCCGGTGCCGATCTTGGTGGGGGCGAGTTTCGGATTCAAGGTGTAGGTGGCGGTGAGGCTCGCCTGGTCGAGCACGTGGCCTTCCATGGCCTGGCGTACGTCCTGGCCCGTGAAGCTGCCGTCCACCGCCAGGTGTTCGACGTCCAGCGCGTAGACGGTGAAGACGTAGCGGTGCACGATGGCGTCGTTCCAGGGCGGGCAAGGGCCGTCGTAGCCGAAGTACTCGCCCTGCATGTCGCGATCGCCCGCGAACCAGCCGGTGTAGTCGTTCAGGCCCTGCCGCGCCTCGAGCGGCGCCACGGGGCCGCCCTTGCCGTGCGGCGTCACGCCGTTGCTGAACGCGCACTCGTCGACGTCCTCATGCTCGGGCGCGAGGTCCACCAGCACCCAGTGAAAGAAGTCCACGCGCGGCAGATCGGCCGGCACCTCGCGGCCTTCCTGGTTCACGTCGTCGCCCTGGCTCGGCACATCCGGGTCATGGCAGAGGATCGCGATCGAGCGGGTGCCCACGGGCAGCTCCGACCAGGCGAGATGCGGGTTCTGGTTGTCGGCCATGGCCACGCGCGTCTTGGGATCGATCTTGCAGAAGGCGTAGCGGGCGGGCAGCGGCTGCCCATCAGTGAACGACTGGCTCCAGACTTTCATGGCGTGCTCCTCGGGACAAGCGCAGCCCGGCGCCGAGCGCCTCGGGAGCGAAGCGCAGCGGTGCCGGGCCGGGAAGACGGATGGGCCCGCGCCGCCCGGGCAGGCGGCGCGCTCGCGCGAGGGTTACGACAACCGCACCCGCGCGAATTTGCGTTTTCCTACTTGTATCACATAGGTGCCTGCCGCGAGCGTGAGTGCCTTGTCCTCGACACGGCTGCCGTCGACCTTCACGCCGCCCTGCTCGATGTTGCGCTGGGCTTCCGTGCCGGAGGCGGCCAGACCGGCCTCGCGCAGCACCTTCACGATGCCGAGCGGCGCGCCTGCCACCGAGACTTCGGGCATGCCCTCGGGCAAGGCGCCGTCCCGGAAACGCGCCTCGAAGGCGGCCAGCGCGCGCTCAGCCGCCGCAGCGTCGTGAAAGCGCGTGATGATCTCCTGGGCAAGCATGACCTTGGCGTCACGCGGATTGCGCCCGTTCTCGCACTCGGCGCGCAAGGCGTTGACCTCGGCCATCGGCCGCATGGACAAGAGCTCGAAGTACGTCCACATCAGCGTGTCAGACACCGACATCAGCTTGCCGAACATCGAATCGGGTGTCTCGGAGATGCCGATGTAGTTGCCCTTGGACTTGGACATCTTGTCCACGCCGTCCAGGCCCACCAGCAGCGGCATGGTCAGCACGCACTGCGGCGATTGCCCGTATTCCTTCTGCAGTTCGCGGCCCACCAGCAGGTTGAATTTCTGGTCGGTACCGCCGAGTTCCAGGTCAGACTCGAGCGCAACGGAGTCATAACCCTGCATGAGCGGGTAGAGGAATTCGTGCACCGAGATCGGTACGCCGGATTTGTAGCGCTTGGTGAAGTCCTCGCGCTCGAGCATGCGGGCCACGGTATAGCGCGAGGCGAGCTGGATGATCCCCGCCGCGCCCAGGGGGTCGCACCACTCGGAGTTGTAGCGGATCTCGGTGCGCGCCGAATCGAGCACCAGGCTCGCCTGCGCGTAATAGGTCTTGGCGTTCTCAGCGATCTGCTCACGCGTGAGAGGCGGGCGTGTGGCGTTGCGCCCGCTCGGGTCGCCGATCATCGAGGTGAAGTCGCCGATCAGGAAGATCACCGTGTGACCCAGATCCTGGAGCTGGCGCAGCTTGTTCAGCACCACCGTGTGGCCCAGGTGGATGTCCGGTGCGGTCGGGTCCAGACCGAGCTTGATGCGCAGCGGCTTGCCCGTCTGGCGACTGCGCGCGAGCTTCTGGGCGAACTCCGCTTCGACGAGCAATTCGTCGCAGCCGCGCTTGACCACGGCCAGGTCGGCTTCGACTTCAGGTGTGATAGGCAGGGGCTGGATTCGTTCGTCGGACATCGATATACTCTGGTTACGGTTTTTGGCGAAATTGTTAGATTTTGCAATTTTGCTTGAAGATCAAGCTGATTTCGCACAATCTTCGCGTGTTTTCTCAGAAATTCTTTACAAGCCGACGGCAATTTCTACTCGACGTCGGCTTGTTCGCGCAGTGTCCCAGGTTCATTCGAACGTCCGCGCCGCGTCTCAAGCGGCCACTGGGAGACCTATTGGTAACAACGTCCAGGTACGTCAATAATGCTTTTCGGTTCCAGGCCCGGTAGCACCAGGAAGTCCGACTTCACCCGCCGATTTCTGATCCTCTGCGCCCTCGGCCTCTTCGGCGCGGCGGGAGCGGTCGGAATGGTATCTCAAAATGCCGACGCCACCGCGATGCCGGACGTGCGACGCATCACGGAAACCCTTGCGCTCCCCACGGCCACGCCTTTCGCGACCGTCACGGACGAATCCAGCCCCGCCGTGTACGTGCGCGAAGAGCGCATCCAGCGCGGCGATTCGGTGGCGAGCATGCTCAACCGCCTCGATGTGAGCGACGCGGCCTTGCAGCGCTTCCTGGTCCAGGAGCCGGCCGCGCGCAGCATCTATCAACTCTACCCGGGCCGCGCCGTCCAGGTCGCCACGGATGCCGAAGGCGAGCTGCGCTGGCTGCGCTACGTGCACACGCCGGGCACGGAGTCCGACGGCGAAGTCGTCCAGCAGCTTCTCGAAGTGATGCGCACGCCGGAAGGCGGCTTCGCCGCCACCGAGCACAAGATCCCCGCCGAGCGCCAGGTCAACGTGGCCATGGGCACCATCCGCAGCTCGCTCTTCGGCGCGACCGACGCGGCCGGCGTGCCGTACAACATCACCCGCCAGATGATCGACATCCTGGCGAGTGACGTGGACTTCTTCCGCGACCTGCGATCGGGCGACCAGTTCCGCGTCGTCTACGAGACCTACAACTCCAACGGCGTGAATGCGCGCAGCGGTCGCGTACTGGCCCTGGAATTCATCAACGGCGGCAAATCCTACGAAGCCGTGTGGTTCGATCCCGAGGAAGCCGGCGAGTCGGGCGGCTACTACGGGCTGGACGGCTCGAGCCGCCGCCGCGCCTTCCTGCGCGTGCCGCTGGAATTCACGCGGGTGAGCTCGGGCTTCGGCATGCGCCGCCACCCGGTGCTCAACACCATGCGTGGCCATAAGGGTGTGGATTATGCCGCGCCCCCTGGAACGCCCGTCAATACCACGGCCGACGGCGTCGTCGAGTTTGTGGGTTCGCAGCGCGGCTACGGCAACACCGTCATCGTCAAGCACCACGGTCAGTACACCACGCTGTACGCTCACCTGCGCGGCTTCGCCTCGAATCTCAAGCAAGGTCAACGCGTTTCGCAGGGTCAACTGATCGGCTACGTGGGCTCCACGGGTATGGCCACCGGTCCGCACCTGCACTATGAATTCCGCATCGCCGGCGTCCAGGTCGATCCGCAATCCACGGATCTGCCGATCGCTCGTTCGCTCGAAGGCAAGTCGCTGGCCCGCTTCAACGAGAAGGTCGCCGGCTACCGCGGCCAGCTCGAGATGCTGGCGGCGCTGCAAAAGGCCCAGGATGGCATTCTCGACAGCGAGAACGCCGTGGCCCTGGCTCCCGAGGGCGACAGCAACTGAGGCTCGGCGCGCGCGCCTGATCCTGGCTGTTCCCGACGACCCCGGCCTTGCCCGGGGTCGTCGTCCATTCGACGTCGCGCTGCGCACTGTCCTGGCCGGCGCCTTGCGCGCGTGAGCCCATCAGCGCCGGACGTCCTCTTCCCTGGAGTCCTCCATGTTCATCGGCCTCATGTCCGGCACCAGCGTCGACGCCGTCGATGGCGTGCTCGTGGATTTCCCGCCAGCAGCGCCGCCGCGTGTGCTCGCCTATGCCAGCCGGGAGTTCGATGCGGTGTTGCGCGAGCAGATGCTGGCGCTGAACCGTGCGGGCGAGAACGAGTTGCATCGTGCCGCCCTGGCGGCCAACGCGCTGGCCGATCTCTATGCCGGGGTGGTGAGCGACCTCCTGGCCACGGCGGGCGTCGAGGCCACTGCCGTGCGAGCGATCGGCGCACATGGGCAGACGGTGCGCCACCAGCCGGCCGCGGGCTACACGCTGCAATTGAACGCCCCGGCGCGCCTGGCTGAAACCACCGGCATCGCCGTGGTGGCGGACCTGCGCAGCCGCGACGTGGCCGCCGGCGGTCAGGGCGCGCCCCTGGCCTGCGGTCTGCACCAGGCCGTCTTCGGTGGCGCGGATCCAGTCGTGGTGCTGAATCTCGGTGGCATGGCGAACATCACCGTCCTGCCCGGGCGTGGGCCGGGCAAGGTCATCGGCTTCGATACGGGGCCTGCCAACGCGTTGCTGGATCTGTGGTGCCAGCGGCATACGGGCGCCGCCTACGACGCCGGTGGAGCTTTTGCCGCGCAGGGTCAGGTCGACGCGGCCCTTCTTGCCCACTTCGTCGCCTCGACACCCTGGCTCGCCGTGCCGCCGCCCAAGTCCACCGGACGCGATGACTTCCACGCCGAGTGGCTGGACAAGCGCCTGGCCGAGTTCACCGCGCGGCGCGGCGCCGAGATGGCACCGGCCGATGTGCAGGCCACGCTGGTGGCCTTCACGGCCTGCACGGTGGCCGATGCCATCGGCGCGCATGCGCCGGGCACCACGGCCATCTACGTGGGCGGTGGCGGCGCAGCCAATCCGGTCCTGATGGACGCGCTGCGGCAGGCCTTGCAACCGTTACCGGTCGAGCCCACGGATGCGCTGGGCGTGCCGGCCCAGCAGGTCGAGGCGCTGGCCTTCGCGTGGCTCGCGCATGCGCATGTGGAAGGGCTGGCGGGCAATCTGCCCGATGTGACCGGGGCACGGGGGCCAAGGGTGCTGGGCGCTCTGTATCCGGCCTGACGGCGCCGGCGAGCGGGCCGGAAGCTGTCACAGACGGCGGACTCTCCCAGGCCACCAGGAGACGCTGGGCGGATATGGGGCAGCGCAGGGCGTGGCGTCCCGGCCCCGCGCCGTGTTCAACGCCTCAGCCGCGTGGCGGCGGTGCCGTCAACGCATCTTCCGACGCGTCGCCCAGGCCGCTGCCGCCGTCGCAGTCGATGACCGTGCCGGTGATGTAGCGCGCGTTCTCGGTGCTCAGAAAGAGCGCCACGTCGGCGATGTCCCGCTTGGTGCCGTAGTCGCGCAGGGCGAGCCGATTGCGTAGCGCCTGCTCGCGCTCGGGCGTGGCTGCCAGGCGCGCCACGCCCTCGGTGTCGGCAATCGGGCCGGGCGAGATGGCGTTTACGCGGATGCCCGCCGGGCCCCACTCCATGGCCAGGCAGCGCGTCATCTGGTTGATGCCCGCCTTGGCGGCGTTCGCATGAACCTGGAACGTGCTGGGGCGCACGGCGCCGGGCGCCGTGATGGACATGAGCGACGCCCCGGGGGTGTTCAGGTGCGCGAAGCTCGCGCGCAGCACGTTGAAGCTGCCGATCAGGTCGATCTCGATGACGGTGCGAAAGCCGTTGGCCGACAGGTGCGCCGCCGGCGCGCGAAAATTGCCCGCCGCCCCGGAGACCACGATGTCGATCTTGCCGAAGGTGTCTTCGGTTTCCTGGCAGACAGCGGCGATGGCGTCGTAGTCGCGCACGTCGGCGGCTCGCCCGAGCGCGGTGTGGCCCGCCTCGGTGAGCGTGCGCGCCGCGGCCTCGATGCGCTCGGGGCTGCGGCTGATGAGCATGACCTTGGCGCCGGCTTCGGCCAGGCGCTGGGCGATGCCCAGGTTGATGCCGCTCGAGGCGCCGGCGATGAGCGCGACTTTGCCGGCGAGGACCTGGTCGCGGAAGGCGTCTTGCATGGGGGAGTCTCCTGGTAATGGTGCGGGCGTGGCGCCGCCCGTTCGATGCCTCGATTGTTTGCGTTGCGCGCCGCCCTGACAATGGCCGGTTCGGACACGGGCATTGGCCGCAACGCTAGCGGCGCGGGGTGAGGCCGCTTAAGTCTCCACCCATTGGGCGACTTCGGCCATGTCCGCGCGCCGCGTGCGGAACTGGTTGGCGGGGTGCGCCATGTCCGCAAAGCCGAAGGAGATTCCGCACACGACCAGCCGGCTCTCGGGCAGGCCGAAGAATGTCCTGACAAATGCCGGGTAGCGCGCGAGCGCCGCCTGGGGCACGGTGGCCACGCCCAGGCTCTGCGCGGCCAGCATGAAGTTCGCCACGTAGGCGCCGCAGTCCACGGCGCCGTAGGTGCCCAGGTCCGCCTCGCTCGTGATGAGCGCCACGTGGGGTGCGTCAAAGAGCAAGAAATTCCGCATGGCCTGGGCATGCGAGGCTTCACGATCGCCACGCGCCACGCCGACGGCTTCATACAGCTGAAAGCCGCATTCCCGGCGGCGCGCCTGGTAGGCCCCCGTGTACTCCCGCGGGAAGTCGTAATCCGGCGTGGCGTCGTGCGTCTGCAGGTAGGCGTTGAGTTCGCTGCGAAAGCGCTCTGCCGCCGCGCCGCTCGCGATGTGGACCTGCCAGGGCTGCGCATTGCACCAGGAGGCCGTCGACTGAGCGGCCGTCACGATGCGCTCGATCATGGCGCGCGGCACCGGCTCAGGCAGAAAGCCGCGGCAGCTGTAGCGCGACTGCTGCAGGGCGAAGAGGGTGTCGGCGGCGCCGGCAGGAACGGGGGCGTGCATCAGGAGTCTCCGGATCGGGGGCGCGCGTGGCGGTCGTGTCGCGCGTCGTTCATGGGTCACCAAGCATACCGTGGGATTTCCAGCCTACCTTGTGTCATTCCCGGCCATGTGCAGTGCCTGGGCGGGCTCGTACACTGGTCCGTCAAAAGAACACCAGGAGACTCAGGATGCAGCCCCAACGCTCTGACACCGCCCAGGGCCCGCTCGCGGGCCTGCGCGTCGTCGAATTCGCCGGGATCGGCCCCGGCCCCTTCGCCTGCATGATGCTGGCCGACATGGGTGCGGACGTCGTCAGCGTGGATCGGCCCGGCAAATCCGGCGATCACGGCGGCGGGATCGTCGGCCGTGGCCGGCGCGTGGTGCAGGCCGATCTGAAGCAGCCCGCCGATTGCGATCGGGTGCTGGCGCTGCTGGAAGAGGCGGACGTGCTGATCGAGGGGTTTCGGCCTGGCGTCATGGAGCGCCTGGGGCTCGGGCCCGACGTCGTGGCCGCGCGCAACCCGCGCCTCGTGTACGGCCGCATGACGGGCTGGGGCCAGACGGGGCCGCTCGCCCAGGCGGCTGGCCACGACATCAACTACATCAGCATCGCCGGGGCCTTGCATGCCATCGGCCCGGCGGGCGGCGCCCCGGTGCCACCGCTGAACCTCGTGGGCGACTACGGCGGCGGCAGCCTGTACCTGCTGGTGGGCATCCTCGCGGCCCTGCACGAGGCCAAGGCGTCCGGCAAAGGTCAGATCGTGGATGCGGCCATCTCGGACGGCACGCTCTCGCTCATGAGCCTGGCCTACCTGCAGCGCTCGCGGGGTCAGTTCGGGCTCGCGCGCGGCAGCAATCTGCTCGATGGCGGCGCACCGTTTTATGGTACCTACGAGACGGCCGACGGCCAGTACGTGAGCATTGGGTCCATCGAGCCGCAGTTCTTCGCGCTGGCCTGCGAGCGCCTTGCCATTCCGCCCGAACTTCGCGAAGCGCAGTACGACACTCGCCGCTGGCCTGCCCTGCGCGAGGCCTTCGCCACCGCGTTCCGCCAGCATTCGCGGGCGCACTGGGTCGAGGTGCTCGAAGGCACGGACGCGTGCTTCGCGCCGGTGCTCGATCTGGAAGAGGCAGCGCTGCACCCGCACAACCAGGCGCGCGAGGCGCTGGTCGAGGTCGATGGCGTCCTGCAGCCGGCACCGGCGCCGCGCTTCTCGCGCACGCCCTCGGCGATCCCGCGGGGCGTCCAGCGCGATGGTCATCAGCTCGAGGACATCACGGCAGGTTGGCGCGCGGCGCGCTGAACGCGGGGGCCACGGCTCCCAAGAGCGCATTTGGCATAGGTCTTGCATTTCGTCTTGTACACAAGATGGAATCCTCGCCGTGCCTCGTTGTACCTTCCTTTGTCTGCCATTCACGTCCGTGCCGAGCGCACGGCGCGGGCATGCGACAGGACTGACCAAGGCAGTGCGCCGATGCGCCAAGATGGTGCGCATGCCCTGGCGCGGCGCGAGCGATGGATCCTTTGCCTCACTCGCTGCAGCCCTGGAGTCACCATGTCCGTGAAAAGCCCCCTGTTCTCTTCCGCCACCGTCAGCCCGTCGCGTCGTCGCGTGCTGCAGGCCGGTGCCGTCGCCCTGTCGGTGCTGGGTGCCCCGGCACTGGTGCGTGCCCAGTCGGGCCCGACGATTCGCGTAGGCTACTGGCCGATCGCGGCGGGCCTGCCGTTCTACGCCGCCTTCGAACGCGGCTATTTCAAGGACGCGGGCCTGAACGTCGAGGCCCTGCGCTTTGCCGGCGCCCAGCAAGTCATGGAAGGCATGCTCTCGGGCCGCGTGGATGCCAGCGCCAACGGCGTCGGCTCCGGAAACATCGCCGTCGGTGAACTGGCGGCACCGGGCTCGTTCAAGATCTTCTGCTCCAACCCCAGCAACGTCGACAACGTGCTGGATCAGGTGCTGGTACCGAAGGACAGCCCGGTCCAGACCCTCGCGGACCTGGCGGGCAAGCGCGTCGGCTCGGGCCCCGGCATCCAGAACGTCACGTTGGCGCGCACCGTGCTCGAACGTGGCGGCGCCAAGGGCGCCACCGTGGTGGAACTGCCCATCGGTCAGCACGTCGCCGCGCTGGCTGCCGGCCAGCTCGATGGCTGCTACACGCTGGAGCCCACCGGCACCATCGGCCGCCTGAACGGCACCACGCGCGTGCTCGAGGCCGGCGTGATCGCACGCTATGTACTGGGCGACCCGAAGGCGCCTTGGTTCGGCGGCTCCGCCTCGCTCACGGGCGAATTCATCAAGAAGCATCCCGAGGCCGCCAAGCAGTTCATCGCTGCCTACGCCAAAGGCGTGACCCTGGTGCGCGACAACCCCGACGAAGCCCGCCAGTACCTGAAGGGCTACACGCCCATCGAGGGCGAACTCACCCGTGAGGTGCCGCTCGCGGCCTATCGTCTCTACAACGAGTTCACGCCCGAGGACATCGGCTACTTCCAGACCTTCTTCGATCTCTTCGCCGAGCGCAACGTGTTTCCCAAGCGCCTGATGGTCGAGTCGATGCTCTACAAGGGGTAATGTATGGCCAATGGCAACGCCACCCCTGCGACCACGCCGTGGTCACCCCCGGCGGCGGCCGGCAGCACGGGCGCGCCGCGCAAGCCGCTGCTCGATCGCATGCTGCCGCTCATCGGGCCCATCATCCTTTTCATCGTGTGGGATCTGGTGGTGCGCACGGGCTACATCCGGCCCATCCTCTTGCCGCCGCCGGCGGACACGCTGGCCACCCTGATGACGGGGCTGGCGGGCGGCTCGCTGCTCACGGACTTCGCGGTCACCGTCTCGCGTACGGTGCAGGCCTTCCTGATCGCCGCCATCGTGGGCATGCCGCTGGGCATCATGCTCGGCAGCAACGAGCGCGCGTACCGCAGCGTGGAATTCCTGATCGACTTCTTCCGCTCGACGCCATCGTCCGCCCTGATCCCGCTCTTTCTGATGATCTTCGGCGTTTCGGACATCAACAAGGTGGCCATCGCGGCGTTCGGTGCGCTCCTCATCGTGGTCTTCAACAGCGCCTACGGGGTCATGAACGCGCGCAAGCAGCGCGTCATGGCGGCCAAGGTCATGGGCGCCTCGCGCATGCAGGTGTTCCGTGACGTGCTGGTCTGGGAGAGCCTGCAGCCGAGCTTCGTGGGCCTGCGCTCGGCCGTGTCCATGGCGCTGGTCATCGTCATCGTGGCCGAGATGTTCATCGGCTCGGACAGCGGCCTGGGCTACCGGATCATCAATTCGCAACAGGTGATGAACGTGCGCGACATGTACGCGGCCATCCTGGCTACCGGCGTGCTGGGCTACGTGCTCAACATTCTTTTCCTGGTGCTCGAGAAGCGCATCATCCACTGGAGCGGCCGTTGATGAGCCACGTGAACGCCCCTGTCTTTGCCGATGTGCCGGCGCGCCCGTTTCGCGCCGGCCCGGCCGGCACCCACATCACCATCCGTGGGCTGACCAAGTACTTCGCGGGCTGGCCGCTGTACGAGGACTTCGATCTCGACATCCCCAAGGGCCGCATCGTCTCGGTGTTCGGGCCGAACGGCTGCGGCAAGAGCACGCTGATCAACATGATCGCGGGCCTCATCCCCATCGATTCGGGCGAGATCCTCTTCGACGGCAAGTCGCTGAAGGACACCAAGATCGGCTATGTCTTCCAGAACTATCGCGAAGCGATGTTCCCGTGGATGCGCACGATCGACAACATCGCGTATCCCCTGAAGCTCGAGGGGCGCTCCAAGGCCGAAGTGGATCGTCGCATGGAGGAGCTCGTGGCCTCCTTCGACGTGAAGTTCGACTTGCGCCGCTATCCCTACGAGCTTTCTGGCGGGCAGCAGCAGACCGCCTCGATCATGCGGGCGCTGGCGCCTGGCCCGGAGGTGCTGTTCCTCGACGAGCCGTTCTCGGCGCTCGATTACGAGATGACGCTCTTCATCCGCGAGAAGCTGCAGGAAGTCTTCATGCAGACGGGCACCACCATGATGCTCGTCTCGCACGACCTGGAGGAGGCCGTCTACCTGGCCGACCAGATCCTGCTGCTCACCAAGCGGCCCACGCGCGTGGCCGAGATCATCGACTACACCGATGCGCGCCCGCGCACGGTGAGCACGCTCTCCGAGCCGAGCTTTGTCACCACCAAGCGGACCAGCCTGGAGATCTTCCAGCGCGAAGTCCGTCGTTGAGGAGCCTGTCCATGCAAGACGACATCGTGCTGGCCTATGTGATCGCGAGTGCTCGCTTTCTCGGCCTGACGCTAGACGACGCCGCCGCTGCCCGCGTGGCGGGTCATCTCGGCCGCACCGCCGCCATGGCCGCGCAGCTCGAGGCGTTCGATCTCGGCGTCGAGGACGAGCCGGTGGCGCTCTTCTGCCCAGCGGCCTTCCCGACCCAGGGAGAGCCTGCATGACGAGCCCTTCGCGATATCCCGAACCGCCCGTCTTCTCAATGGATGACCGGCCTGCCCAGAGCGTACGCGCGGCCGATCCGCCCGCGCCGGGCGCTGCGAGCAGCCCCACGCTCGAACGCCTGGCTGCCATCGCCCGCGGCGAGACGACCGCACGGGCATGGCTGGAGGAGTGCCTGGCACGCATCGATGCCACGAACGATACGGTCAACGCCTTCACCGGTCGCACGGCCTCGCGCGCGCGGCAAGAGGCCGACGCGATCGATGCCCGCCGTGCTCGCGGCGAGACCTTGCCGCCGCTCGCAGGTTTGCCCTACGCCGTGAAGAACCTCTTCGACATCGAGGGCGAAGTCACGCTGGCGGGATCCAAAGTGAACCGTGACCATGCGCCGGCCACGGCGGACGCGTTCCTCGTCGAGCGCCTGCGCGAGGCCGGTGCAGTGCTGGTGGGCGCGCTCAACATGGACGAGTATGCCTACGGCTTCACCACCGAAAACACGCATGACGGCCCCACGCGCAATCCCCACGATCCGAGCCGGATCGCGGGCGGATCGTCCGGCGGCTCGGGCGCGGCGGTCGCCGCCGGTCAGGTGCCGGTCACGCTGGGGTCGGACACCAACGGCTCTATCCGCGTGCCCGCCTCGCTGTGTGGCGTGTGGGGATTGAAGCCCACCTTCGGGCGCCTGTCGCGGCGCGGTACCTATCCCTTCGTGCACAGCATCGATCACCTCGGTCCATTCGCGGACTCGGCCGAGCTTCTGGCGATCACCTACGACGCCTTGCAGAGCCCGGACGCCGACGATCCTGGCTGCCATGCCCAGCGCGTGCAGCCAGTGTCGGCGGGCGTCGATGCGGGCGTGGCGGGATTGCGCATCGGCGTGCTGGATGGCTACTTCGAATCGCTCGCCACCGCGCCCGCGCGTGCCGCCGTGCAGACCGCAGCCCGCGTGCTGGGGGCGACCGGTACGGCGCAGTGGCCCGATGCGGCGCTCGCGCGCGCCGCCGCCTTCATCATCACCGCGGCCGAGGGCGGGAGCCTGCACCTGGCGGACCTGCGCGCACGCGCGGCGGATTTCGAGCCGTTGTCGGTGGACCGCTTCATCGCCGGCGCCCTCCAGCCCGCCCACTGGGTGTCGCGTGCGCACCGGTTTCGCCGGGTCTACAGCCAGCGCGTGAACGCCTTGTTCGCCGATTGGGACATTCTGCTCGCGCCAGCGACGCCGGTGCCTGCGCCCGAGATCGGCACGGAGTGGCTCACGCTGGATGGCACGACCTACCCGGCGCGCGCGGCTGTGGGGTTGCTCACCCAGCCGGTGTCTTTCGCCGGCTGCCCGGTCGCCACGGCGCCGATGTGGCCGGACGGCACCGATGGCCTGCCCATCGGCGTCCAGCTCATCGCTGCACCCTGGCGCGAAGACCTTGCCCTGCGTGCCGCACGCGCACTGGAGCAGGCCGGCGTGGCCTGCCTGCGTCCTGTCTCTCTTTGAACGACCTTTCCATGCAGATCAATCTTCCTGACGTGGTGGCCGAAGTCACCGAACAATTCGACCGCTATGAGAAGGCACTCACCAGCAACGACGTCGCCGTGCTCGACGAACTCTTCTGGGACAGCCCGCACACCTTGCGCTACGGCGCCACGGAGAACCTCTACGGCTACGACGAGATCCAGGCGTTCCGGGCAGGCCGTCCGGCGGTCGGGCTCGCGCGCACCGTGCTGCGCAGCGTGATCACCACCTACGGGCGCGACACGGCCACGGCCAATATCGAGTTCCAGCGCGAGGGCAGTGCGGCCGTCGGCCGGCAGAGTCAGACCTGGATTCGCACCCCGCTGGGCTGGAAGGTGGCCGCCGCTCACGTGAGCCTCATGAAGACCGCCTGAGTGGCGCCAAGGAAGACGTCATGGCCAGTCTGGCTGCAGACTTCGAAGCAGATACCCCGGGCGAATCGGCAAGACGCTCTCGCGCGGACGATGTGTACGTCTGTCTGAAGGCCGACATCGGCAGCTTTCGGCTGGTGCCGGGCGATCGCTTCACCGAAGCCGAGGTGAGCGAGCGCCTGGGCGTCTCCCGCACCCCCGTGCGCCAGGCGCTCTTTCGGCTCCAGCAGGAGGGTTTCGTCCAGGTCCAGTTCCGCAGCGGCTGGCGCGTGCTGCCTTTCGATTTCGAGCGTTTCGAGCAGCTCTACGATCTGCGCACGGTGTACGAAGTGGAAGCCGTGCGACGCCTGTGCGCGGGGCCGTCAGCCCAGGCGCAGTTGACGTTGGATGGCCTGGCCGCCTTCTGGCTCGTCCCGGCGCACGAGCGCCTCACCGATGCGGCACAGGTGGGCCGATGGGACGAAGCCTTCCATTGCACGTTGGTGGAGGCCGTGGGCAACGGTGAGATGACGCGCGCGCACCGGGACGTCACCGAGCGCATCCGCATCGTGCGCCGGCTGGATTTCACCAAGCCTGCCCGCGTGCAGGCCACCTATGACGAGCACGCGGCCATCCTTCGGGCGATTCTGGCGGGCGATGCGCAGGACGCGACCGCGCGCCTGAGTGCGCACATCGGCGCAAGCCAGGCCGAAGTGCGCAGCATCACGCTGCATCAGATGCATCTGGCGAGGCAGATCGGCTGAGGCGCCGCGTCTCTCGAACAGTGGCAGTTCAAATCCCGAAATCCTCGCGAAAGCGTTCTATCTGGTGCATGCGTTCATGCAGGATGGTCACGATGCCGACATCGCCGTTGGCGAGTCTGCGCCAGTACACGACATGACGTTCGTACCGGAAGAAGTAGCCCTGGACGCCGAACTCTGCCGGTACAGGACGTGACGCCACCGCATGGGTGTCGATCCGCTCGAAGGCTTGAAAGAGGCCCGTGATGTAGCGCTCGGCTTGCGCGTCGCCCCAACGGTCACGGGTATAGCGGTAGATCTCGTCGAGACGGAACGAAGCCGCTTCCTGAATCCGGATCTGCGCCATGCGCTCAATCCCGGTTGCGCGAGATGACCTGAGCCGCAGTCAGCGGCTGATATGTTTCTTCAGGGGCGTGGAAGGCATGGACGAGTTCAGCCTTCAACCGATCAAACCGTTCGCGCTCGACGCGCTCTTTGTCGCGTCGGATGAGGTCTCGAACATACTCGCTGACGTTCTCGTAGGATCCCTCGTCCCCCACGTTGGCCGCCACGAACGCGTTCAGCGTTTCGTTCAGCCTGACGGTCAACGTAGTCGGTGGTGTCGTACGGGGCATAGCGGTACCTGAGGCTTTCGATGCGTATTCAATATACCCAAAAATGAATACGCTGTCGCTTCACCGCCGCGATTCGAGCGCTTCCCAGCGCTCCATCTTGGTCAGCATTTCGGTCTCGATGGCCTCGATACGGGCGTGGATGGCGGCTGCGGCGTCGTTGCCATCCTTGTAGAGGTCCGGATCGACGAGCTTGTCCGAGAGTGTTTGCTGCTCGGCTTCCAGCGTTTCGATGGCGGCGGGCAGGCCTTCCAGTTCGCGCAGCTCCCAGGAGCTGAGCCGACCCGTCTTGGCTTTCTTGGCCGCCGGTTCTGCCGCCGCAGGCTCCGCCGCGGGGGCGGCCTTGGCCTTGGCAGGCTTGGCCGTCTCTGCCTTCACGGGGGCAGGGCGCTGCGCCAGCCATTCGTCGTATCCACCCACGTAATCACGCCAGCGGCCATCGCCTTCGGCCGCGATGGTGGACGTGACCACGTTGTTCAGGAAGGTGCGGTCGTGGCTCACGAGGAACACCGTGCCGCTGTATTCCTGCAGCAACTCTTCCAGGAGCTCCAGCGTCTCGATGTCCAGGTCGTTCGTGGGCTCGTCCAGCACCAGCACGTTGGCCGGGCGGGCAAAGAGCCGGGCCAGGAGCAGGCGGGCGCGCTCGCCGCCGGACAGGCTCTTCACGGGGGAGTGTGCGCGCGCGGGCGGAAAGAGGAAGTCGCCCAGGTAGGTCATCACGTGCTTGCGCTGCGTGCCGATCTCGACCCACTCGCTGCCCGGGCTGATGACGTCGGCCAGCGTGGCCTCCTCGTCCAGCTGCGAGCGCATCTGGTCGAAGTAGGCGATCTCCAGGTTCGTGCCCAGCCGGACCTGGCCGGCATCGGGCTCGAGCACGCCCAGGATCAGCTTGAGCAGGGTGGTCTTGCCGGCGCCATTGGCCCCGATCAGGCCGATGCGGTCCCCGCGCAGCACCGTAGTGCTGTAGTCACGCACCACCGTCCGGTCACCAAAGGACTTGGCGACGTCGGTGAGCTCGGCCACGAGCTTGCCCGAGCGCTGGCCCACGTCCACAGCGAGTGACACGTTGCCGGTCTGGTCGCGGCGGGCCTGGCGCTCGTTGCGCAGGGATTCCAGGCGGCGCACACGGCCTTCGTTGCGCGTGCG
This sequence comes from Verticiella alkaliphila, assembly GCF_018904615.1. Lineage (GTDB taxonomy): Bacteria > Pseudomonadota > Gammaproteobacteria > Burkholderiales > Burkholderiaceae_B > Verticiella > Verticiella alkaliphila. The sequence continues at coordinate 48,184 of NZ_JADCNH010000026.1, forward strand.
GCGGGCTTCCACGCCCTTGCGGATCCACACTTCTTCCTGGGCCAGCAGCTTGTCGAAGCGCGCGTTCTCGAGCGCTTCGGCAGCCAGATGCTCGGCCTTGCGGCGCTGGTACTCGCTGAAGTTGCCGGGATAGCTCGAGAGCCGGCCACGGTCCAGTTCGACGATGCGCGTGGCGACGGCATCCAGGAAGCGCCGATCGTGGGTGATGACGACTACCGCGCCAGCAAAGCCGCGCAGCGTTTCCTCGAGCCAGGCGATGCCTTCGAAGTCGAGGTGGTTGGTCGGCTCGTCCAGCAACAGCACATCCGGCGACTGCGCGAGCGCACGCGCCAGCGCCACGCGCTTGCGCATGCCGCCCGACAGACCAGCCACGGGCGCATCGGCCGGCATCGCAAGCCGGTCCAGCAGGGCCCGCACCATGGCCGGGCGACGCCAGCTATCCGGATCGGCATCGTGGCCGGGGGCGTCAGTCTCGTTCAGGACGGCCTCGAACACCGTATGGGTGTCATCGAGATCCGGTTCCTGGCGCACCATGGCCGTGGTCAGTCCGCCGTTGCGCACGAGTTGACCGTCGTCCGGCTGGGTCAGCCCGGCCAACACGTTGAGAAGCGACGATTTCCCGGTGCCGTTGCGGCCGATCAGGCCGACGCGCTCGCCGGCTTCGAGGGCGAAGTCGGCATGATCGAGCAGCGGGTGGTGGCCGAAGGCCAGCTGGACGTTGGTAAGACTGATGAGTGCCATGCGAGTGCAAACGCCCAGCGGAGCACGCTGGGCGTCGAGTGAAGGGCGGCGCGAGCCGCCAGTGTCCTGCGCGCGCGCGGGACGGGGAAGGCGTTCAGACCGAGAACGACGAGCCGCAACCGCAGGTGCTGGTCGCGTTCGGATTGCGGATCACGAACTGCGCGCCTTCGAGATCTTCCTTGTAGTCGATCTCGGCGCCCATCAGGTACTGCAGGCTCATCGGGTCGATCAAGAGCTGCACGCCGTCCTTGTCCAGGGCGGTGTCGTCGTCATTGATGACTTCGTCGAACGTGAAGCCGTACTGGAAACCGGAACAGCCACCGCCCTGCACGAACACGCGCAGCTTCAGTTCGGTGTTGTTCTCTTCGATGATCAATTCCTTGACCTTGGCCGCGGCCGAGTCGGTGAAGACGAGCGGGACCGGCGGGGCGTCGAGCGTAACGCTTTCGGCGATGGCATTCATGGTGGTGACTCCTTCGGGGTCAACCCGACGAGGTGTTCGGATCGGACGGTTCGGCCCTCCAGCACGCGCACGGTGACGGCATTGGGTTCGAAATCCGTCGGAACGGCCAGGGTGCCGTCCACGCGCTGATACTGCTGGAACTTGAGCCGGGTGGCGCCGCCGCCCGCCGGCTTGGCTGTGCCAGAGGAGGTGGGGGCGCTTGCCACGGGTTCAAGGGTTATGGTAGCACTCTCACCCGCCCGCGTGCCAGTCGCCACGAACTGCAGGGTGCCTGCGAATTCGCCGGTGCCAGGCCCGTTGCGCATCACCAGGACCCGGAACCGCAAGCCGTCCGGCTCACGCTGGAGCTCGGCTGAGCGAATGCTGATCGGGCCCTTTTTCGCGTCCACCGGGATGAGTTGCTCGAAGAACGCGAGATTCTGGCGCAGCGCGGCCACGTCCTGCTGGGCGGTGGCGAGCTCGGTGGCCAGTGTTTCCTTGGCGGACTCGGCCACGGTGAGCTGACTCGTCGTCTCATCCAGCTTGCCGCGCAGTTCGCGCAACTCGGTCGCGTGCTGTTCGGCGTCGGCCTTCGCCTCGCCAGCAGCCTTCTCGGCTTCTTCGCGAAGCGTGGATTCACGGGCCTGGGCCTCGTCCAGCTCCTTCTGCAGGGTCTCGCGCTCGGCATCCAGCCTGGCGACATCGTCGGCCAGACTGTCCACCTGCTCGGCGAGCGTGGGCCCATCGGCGCGCGGCGCCGTGGGCTCCCACTGCCAGGCGTACACGCCCGCGCCGCCCAGCACGGCACCCAGCAACAGGGGCGCGAACATCGACGCAAACCTTGCCATGACGGGGCTCGCGCTCAGGGTTGGATCGGCACCTGGGTGAGACCGGTGGTCTCGGGCAGGCCGAACATGAGGTTCATGTTCTGGATAGCTTGCCCGGATGCGCCCTTGACCAAGTTGTCCTGCACGACGAGGATGACGAGCTGGTCACCGCCACCGGGGCGGTGCACGGCAATGCGCACCATGTTGGAGGCACGTACCGAGCGCGTCTCGGGCGTGCTGCCGGCAGGCATCACATCCACGAAGGGCTCGTTGGCATAGCGTTGTTCGAACAGCGCCTGGTAATCCGTGTCGCGGCCTTCCGGCAGGAGGCGGGCGTAGATCGTGGAGTGCATGCCACGCACCATCGGCGTCAGATGCGGCACGAAGGTCAGGCCCACCGGCTGGCCGAGCAGCTTCTGCAGCTGCTCGACGATCTCGGGATGGTGACGATGGCCGGCAACGCCGTAGGCCTTGAAGCTGTCCGAGGCTTCCGAATAAAGAATGCCGATCTCTGCCTTGCGTCCGGCACCGGTGACGCCGGACTTGCAGTCGGCGATCAGCGTGCTGGTGTCCACGAGCGGGCGTCCGGCGCCCAGCAACGGGGCCAGGCCCAGGGCCACGGTCGTCGGATAGCAGCCCGGATTGCCGATCACACGTGCCCCGGCGATCTTCTCACGGTGCAGTTCGGGCAGGCCGTACACCGCTTCCTTGAGGACGCCCGGGCAGCCGTGCGGCATCTTGTACCAGTGCTCGAAGGCCGTGGTGTCCTGCAGGCGGAAGTCCGCCGCCAGGTCGATGATCTTCACGCCCTTGGCCAGCAGCGCGTCGGCCTGGGCCATTGCCACGCCATGCGGGGTGGCGAAGAACACCACGTCGCACTGATCGAGCGCCGCGTTGTCCGGGTGCGAGAAAGCCAGGTCCACCGAGCCGCGCAAGCTGGGATACATCTCGTCCACGCGCAGGCCGTCTTCCTTGCGCGAGGTGATGGCCACGAGTTCGACGCCGGGATGTTGGGACAAAAGGCGCAGCAGTTCGACGCCGGTGTAACCGGTGCCGCCGACAATACCGACCTTGATGCGGGAGGAAGTGGAGTTGGCCATAGGACGAAAGGGAATTTGCGCGACGTTGCGGGCGTGATGGACGACGAAGCGGGCTGGCCGCAGGGTCAATTCCTTATTATCCCTGGCACGGCGGTGCTGCGCAAACCTGAGCGGCTACCAATGGTGAGGGGCTGTCATGCAGCGTCGCGCGGCGCATGCGCTACTCTGCGCGGTGCCCGCGTTGACCTGACGCTCTCTGACACACATTCATGACATCGACTTCCCCCGCCCCCTCCGTTGCGCTCGTGACGGGCGCTGGCTCCGGCATCGGCAAGGCCGTCACGCTCGCCCTGGCGAGCAAGGGTTATCACCTCGTCCTGGCCGGCCGGCGCGCCGAACTGCTGGAGGCCGTGGCTGCCGAGGCGCGCGAGCGCCATGGCGCCGACCTCCAGACGCTCTGCGTGCCCACCGACGTGGGTGATGCGCAGCAGGTCCGAGCGCTCTTTGACCAGACCGTGGCGCGCTTCGGCCGCCTGGATCTGCTCTTCAACAATGCCGGGCGCAGCAATCCGCCGGGCGACTTCGTCGAGTGGTCGGCAGAAGATTGGCAGAGCGTCGTCGACGTCAACCTGAACGGCATGTTCTATTGCCTGCAACAGGCCTTTCGCGTCATGCGCGCGCAGAGCCCGCAGGGCGGGCGCATCATCAACAACGGCTCGATCTCGGCGTATGCCCCGCGCCCCAACGCCATGGCCTACACCGCCACCAAGCATGCGGTGGGTGGGCTCACCAAGGCCGGGGCGCTCGATGGGCGCGCCTACGACATCGCGGTGGGCCAGATCGACGTGGGCAATGCCTACACAGATCTCGCCTCGCGCATGTCGCGCGGCGTGCCGCAGGCCAACGGCACCGTGGCCATCGAGCCGATGATCGATGTGCAGATCGTGGCCGAGTCCGTGCTGTACATGGCCAGCCTGCCGCTGGAGGCCAACGTGTTGTTCCACACGGTCATGGCCACCAAGATGCCCTTCGTCGGGCGCGGCTGATCGTCGCGCCGGGCCCCGTGCCCGGCGCGCATCAACGCCGCTTGCGGCCCTTGCCGCGGCGGGCAGGATGGCGCGTGCCGCCCTTGCCCTTGGGTTTGCCGGCAGGGCGCGTGGCGGGCAGTGCCGCCGGGTCCGCCACGCGGCGCCGCGACGGCGCCGTAGTCTGCGCCGGCGCCGCGCGCCGAGGCGACGGTCTCGAGATGGCGGCAGGCCCGGACACCAGGGCGGCGTCCAGCACTTCCACCCAATGCTGCACCGGCACCGCCGTCCCGCCCTGCAGGTGCTGGATGCACCCGATGTTGGCCGAGACGATGGCCTGCGGTTCCTGCGGCAGCAGCTGGGCGAGCTTGCGATCCCGCAAGGCCGTGGCGATCTCGGGTTGCAGCACGGAATACGTGCCGGCCGAACCACAGCACAGATGGGCCTCGTGACCCGCCGTGCTCACCTCGCAGCCCAGCGCGCGCAGGCCAGCCTCGATGCCTCCCCGCTGCTGCTGGCCATGCTGCAGCGTGCACGGCGGGTGCACGGCCAGACGCACCCCACGCAGGGCTGGCAGACGCTGACCCAGCGATTCGACGAGCTCGGGCAGCAGCTCGGACAGGTCGCGCGTGAGTTCGCTCACCCGGCGCGCCTTCTCGGCATAGGCCGGGTCCGTGCGCAGGCTGTAGCCGTATTCGCGCACCGTCACGCCACAGCCTGAGGCGTTCATCACGATGGCCTCGATCTCGCCCGATTCGATCAGCGGCCACCAGGCGTCGATGTTGCGGCGCATGTCGGCGAGCCCGCCGTCGTGATCGCTCGTGTGCAGGCGGATCGCGCCGCAGCATCCCGCGCCCTTGGCATACACCGTCTCGATGCCGGCAGCATCCAGCACGCGCCGTGTGGCCTCGTTGATGTTCGGGGCCAACGCCGGCTGCACGCAGCCCGCCAGCATGAGCATCTTGCGGGCATGGGTGCCCAGGGCAGGCACGTTGCGCGCGGCTTTCTCGCGCGGCGGCACCTTGGCCTGCAGGCGCTTGGGCAGCGCGGGGCGAAGCATCTGGCCCACCCGCAAGGCCGGCGTGAAGGCCGGTGACGTCAGGCCGGACTTCAAGGCACCGCGCAGCAGGCGCTCGGGGAGGGGGCGCGTGACGCGTTCGTCCACCACGCGCCGGCCAATCTCCACCAGCTTGCCGTATTCGACGCCGGAAGGGCAGGTGGTCTCGCAGTTGCGGCAGGTCAGGCACCGGTCCAGGTGCTCCTGCGTCGTGCGCGTCACTGGCTGGCCTTCCAGGGCCTGCTTGATGAGGTAGATGCGGCCGCGCGGGCCGTCCAGCTCGTCACCCAGGATCTGATAGGTGGGACAGGTGGCCGTGCAGAACCCGCAGTGCACGCAGCGGCGCAGGATGGCTTCGGCTTCCTGGCCGTCGGGGGTGTCGCGGAATTCGGGGGCGAGCGTGGTCTGCATGGCGCCTGTCAGTGAGCGGGGTGGATGCGGCCGGCGTTGAAGATGCCGGCGGGATCGAAGGCCTGCTTGAGCGCGCGGTGGATGCGCTCGATCGGTTCGGCCAATGGCATGAAGACGGGGCCGAGCGGCGCGCCCTGCGCCGGACGGAAGAGGGTGGCATGGCCACCCGCGCGGCTCGCGAGGTTGAACATGTGGCGTGCCAGCGCGTGCGTGTGGACCCAGCGCAGGCCGCCGTGCCACTCGATCAACTGGCTGTCGGTGGGCTCCAGCGCCAGGGGGCCGGTGGTGGGTGGCACCGACAGTCGCCACAGTGCGCGCTGGCCGGCGGCGGCCGTGAAGACATCGGCCTGCTGGTCGCGCAGCGCCGTCCAGAAGGCCTGGGCGACCTCGGCATCGAGCACCGTGCCGCCCAGGCGGCGTGCGGCACTGTCCACGGCCGGCGCGGCCCCTTGCAGGCGCACGGTGAGTGTGCCGTCCACCCAGGCGGACGCGTGCACGGGCAGGGCCTGGCCGATCCAGGTGTTCACCTGGCGCACGGCCTCGTCCTCGCCCAGCGCGAAGCGCAACGTGGTGCGTGCAGGCGGCTGGGGGGCCACGCGCAGCGAGACCTCCAGCAGCACGCCCAGCGTGCCCAGCGAGCCTGCCAGCACGCGCGAGACGTCGTAGCCCGCCACGTTCTTGATGACCTGGCCGCCAAAGCGCAGGACCTGCGCGTGGCCGTTGAGCAGCGCCGTGCCCAGCACGTGGTCACGCACGGCGCCTGCCGTGGCCCGGCCCGGGCCGGAGAGCCCCGCAGCCACCATGCCGCCGACGGTGCCGCCCGGCGCGAAGTGCGGTGGCTCGAAAGCCAGGCACTGGCCACGTTCGTGCAGCGCGGCTTCGACGTCGCTGATGGGGGTGCCCGCGCGCGCCGTCACGACGAGCTCGGACGGCTCGTAGCTGGTGATGCCGGCGACCGCGGTGGTGTCGAGCACCTCACCGTCGATAGGGCGACCATAGAAGGTCTTGGTGCCACCGCCCTGGATGCGCAGGGGCGTGCGCGCTGCCGTGGCAGCGCGCACCTGGTCGATCAGCCGGGCGACGGCGGGTTCGTCGAGGGCAGAGCCGTGCATTCAGAACCTCGGGATGTCGGCAAAGGGCAGCAGCCCGTGGTGGACGTGCATCTTGCCGTGCTCGGCGCAGCGTTGCAGCGTGGGGATGACCTTGCCCGGATTGAGCAGGCCCTGGGGATCGAAGGCCGCCTTGACCGCGAGGAACTGCGCGCGCTCGTCGGGAGAGAACTGCACGCACATGGAGTTGAGCTTTTCCAGCCCCACGCCGTGTTCGCCCGTGACGGTGCCGCCCAGGGCCACGCTCGTCTCCAGGATCTCGGCGCCGAAGCGTTCGGCGCGATCGAACTGGTCCGGGTCGTTGGCATCGAAGAGGATGAGCGGGTGCAGGTTGCCGTCGCCCGCATGGAATACGTTCGCGCAGCGCAGCCCGTAGGTCGATTCCATCTCGGTGATGGCCAGCAGCATGTCGGCCAGGCGCTTGCGCGGAATGGTCGAATCCATGCAGAGGTAGTCCGGGCTGATCCGCCCGCTGGCCGGAAAGGCGTTCTTGCGACCGCTCCAGAAACGCAGGCGCTGCGCCTCGTCGGCACTGACTTCGAGACGCGTGGCGCCCGCAGCCCGCAGCACATCGAGCATGCGCTCGATCTCGTCGGCGACCTCGGCCTCGGTGCCGTCCGCCTCGCACAGCAGGATGGCTTCTGCGGTGAGGTCGTAGCCTGCATGCACGAAGTCCTCGACCGCCGCCGTCATGGGCTTGTCCATCATCTCCAGGCCCGCCGGGATGATGGCCGCGGCGATGATGTCGGCCACCGCGTTGCCGGCCTTTCGCATGTCATCGAAGCTCGCCATGATGCAACGCGCGACCTGCGGCTTGGGCGTGAGCCGCACCGTGATCTCGGTGGCCACGCCCAGCATGCCTTCGCTGCCGATGAAGAGCGCGAGCAGGTCGAAGCCTGCGCTGTCCAACGCTTCGCTGCCGAAGGTGATGGGCTCGCCCGCCACCGTGTAGCCCTTGACCTGCAGCACGTTGTGCAGGGTGAGGCCGTACTTCAGGCAATGCACGCCGCCCGCGTTCTCGGCGACGTTGCCGCCGATCGTACAGGCGATCTGGCTGCTGGGGTCGGGCGCGTAGTAGAGCCCATGCGCGGCTGCCGCTTCGCTGATGGCGAGGTTGCGCACGCCGGACTGCACGCGCGCCGTGCGCGCCAACGGGTCGATGGACAGGATGCGGTTGAAGCGCGCCAGCGAGACCGTCACCCCCAGACCATGCGGCGTCGCGCCGCCCGACAGCCCCGTACCTGCCCCGCGGGCAACGATGGGAACGGCCAGGTCATGGCAGGCCTTGAGCACGGCGGCGAGCTGGGTCTCGTCGGCGGGCAGGGCCACCGCCAGCGGCAACTGACGGTACGCCGTCAGCCCGTCGCATTCATAAGGGACGAGCGCCTCGTCGCGCCAGAGCAGCGCGCCGGTGGGCAACAGGGGGGAGAGGGCTTGGACAACCTCGGCCTGGCGCTGCGTGCGCTGGGCCGGGTCGATCGCAGAGGATGCGGCAGACACGCGGGCGGCTCCTGGGAACGGCCGCGCCTACCCACGGTAGCGCGCGGCAACCCAACACTATAACGGCTCGTCTGGGCGCGTCTGTAACGCCCTCAAAGTCCCTCAGAGCGGGCTTGCCCGGGCTGCACGGGGTGCGGTGACAGGTCGTTTCACACACGCTGTTGTCATCCGTCACGTGTCATCACGGCTTCACGGAGGCTTCCTATAGTCGCCTCGCACAGTCGGCATTGCATGCCGTGCAACGCCCCTCACCGCCATGTCACCTGCGTGGAACCGGACGCCGCACGTCCTTGGTCAGGGCTCCGTCCATTGCACCCATACCCTAATCCGAGGAAACCCCTGTGTCCGCCTGGATCAACGAGTTTCATTACGACAACGCTGGTACTGACACTGGCGAATTCATCCGCATCGCCGGTCTTGACGGTACCGACCTGACCGGCTGGACGATTGCGCTCTACAACGGCAGCCCCAGCCAGCGCAGTGTCTACAACACGATCAACCTGGAAGGAACGTTGGTCGACGAGACCAACGGCTTTGGTTTCCTGCGCGTCAGCGCTTCCGGTCTGCAGAACGGTGGCAGCAACAGCAACGATGGGCTGGAGCCCGACGGCTTCGCGCTGGTGGATGCCAGCGGTACTGTGGTGCAGTTCCTGAGCTACGAAGGCTCCTTCGTGGCGGCATCCGGCCCTGCCGCCGGCATGACCAGCGAGGACATCGGCGTGTTCGAGTCCCAGACGTCTCCCGCCGGGCATTCCTTGCAGTTGATCGGCACGGGTAGCCAATACAGCGATTTCACCTGGGCTGCCGCGCGCGCCGAGTCGCCTGAGGGCAGTCCCAACGCCGACCAGGTGTTCATCGCCCCCGGTCCGGACGAGACGGCCCCCGTGCTCGTCAGTGAGGAGGTGCTGGAGCAGGACCCGGCTCAAGCCATCACGGTCGCCTTCAACGAACGCATCCAGATCGACGACGCCACCAAGATCGTTCTGTATCCGGCCGAGGCGACGGCCGACGCCGCGGTGCAGATCACCGCTGTCGTGCAAGGCGCCACGCTTGTCGTGACTCCTGTCGATCCGCTCGACCCAGACACGGCCTACGTGCTTGCGATCGGCGATGCTGCCATCTCCGACCTCGCGGGCAATGCGCTGGCCGTGTCCAGCATTCCTGTGCATACCCTCGACCCCGACGCCGCGCCCGTGTTGACCGCCATCCATGCGATCCAGGGCGCCGGCTCGGCCAGCCCCCTGACGGGCCAGACCGTCACGGTCGAGGCTATCGTCGTCGGTGACTTCCAGAGCAGCGACGGCGATGCCAAGCGGGATCTCCAGGGGTTTTTCCTGCAGGCCGAAGCAGCCGAACACGACGACAATCCGCTGACCTCCGAAGGCATCTTCGTGTTCGACGGGCAGGCCCTCAACGGCATGGACGTCAACGTGGGTGATCGCGTGATGGTCACGGGGGTGGTGGGCGAGCGCTTCGGCAAGACGCAGATCACCGCCGAGAGCGTCGCGGTGACACAGGCCGGTGCCGTGGCCGACATATCGACCATGGCGGCGGACGTGTCGCTGCCGGCCGTGGGCGCGGTGGCGGCGGGAACCGGCTGGGTCGCCGATCTCGAGGCCTACGAAGGCATGCTGGTGAAGTTCACCGACACGCTCACCATCACCGAGCAGTTCGATCTGGACCGTTACAACGAGATCAAGCTCGTCGCGGGCGAGCGACCCTCGCAGTACACCGTGGACAACGCGCCGGACGTGGCGGGCTACCTGCAGCACGTGCAGGAGCTGGCCGCGCGCACGATCGTGTATGACGATGGCCTGGGCGTGCAGAACGCGGCCATCGGCAATCTGGATGGCTTCGATCCGTATACCACGGCCACCGCGCCGCGCATGGGCGACACGGTGGACGGCTTGGTGGGCGTCCTCGATTACGACTTCGACCAGTTCCGCGTTCGCGCCGTCGAGGACGGCAGCAACACGTTTGACCGCGTCAACGAGCGCACGCAGGCGACCGAGGACGTTGGCGGCTCGTTGAAAATGGGGAACCTGAATGTCCTGAACTACTTCCGCACGCTGGACATCGGCAGCGCCACGACCGCCAACGGCCATGATCCGCGAGGCGCTGACAGCGCCGAGGAATTCGCCCGCCAGACGGAGAAGCTCGTCAACGCTCTCATCGCCATCGACGCGGATGTGATGGGGCTGATCGAGATGGAGAACGACTTCGAGCCGGGCTCGCCGGGCAATGCGCTGGAGTACCTGGTACAGCAGCTGAACGCCCGCCTGCCGGCAGAAGACCAGTATGGCTGGGTCAACCCAGGCCAGAAGCACGTCGGTGCCGATGCCATCGCCAACGGCTTCATCTACAAGGTCAGCACGGTCAAAGTCGCCGAGGGCACAAGCCCGGCCATCCTGAACGATGCCACGCTCGCGGGGCTGGACGGCGGTCAGGCGTGGCTGAACGAAAGCGCGATTGGCCGAATCTTCGATGGCGAGAACGCGAGCCGCAATCCGCTGGCCGTCACCTTTGAGGACATCGCGTCGGGCGAGACGTTCACGGCTGCCCTGAATCACTTCAAGTCCAAGGGCAGCGCCGATGGCGCGCCGGGCGCCAACGCTGACGTTGGCGACGGCGCGGGGGGGTGGAACCATCAGCGCGAGCTTACCGCCAAGGCCCTGCTGGCGTGGCTCGAGACCGAGCCCACGCAGTCGAGCGACCCGGACATCTTCATCCTGGGGGACCTCAACGCCTACGCGGCGGAAAGCCCGCTCGCCATCCTGGCCCAGGGCGGCTTCGAGAACCTGGAGGATCGTCTGGACGCACCGTACTCGTATGTCTTCGACGGTCAGACCGGCACGCTGGACTACACCCTGGCCACTGCCACCGCCGCCGCCCAGGTCACAGGCGTGGCACAGTGGCACATCAACGCCGACGAGGCTGATGCGCTGGATTACAACCTGGATTTTGGCCGCAGCCCGGATGTCTTCGACGGTGACGTCGTGGCCCGCGTGTCCGATCACGATCCGATGGTGATCGGCCTGGATCTGTCGTCGGCCAACACCGACATCTTCACGCTGCAACTGCTGCACTGGGGCGACGCCGAAGCGGGCCTGCTGGCCGGCCAGACCGCGCCCAACATGGCGGCGTTGGTCGACTGGTTCGACGATACCTACGAGAACACCCTCATCCTGTCGGGCGGCGACAACTTCATCCCCAGCCCCTTCATGACGGCGGGTGCCGATCCTTCGCTGGTCGACGTGCTGGGCTACTCGGGCCTCGCGCGGCCGGACATTGCCATTCACAATGCCCTGGGCGTGCAGGCCTCGGTCATCGGCAATCACGAGTGGGATCTGGGATCGTCGGTATTCGCCGATGCGATCAGCGCCAGCGGCGCCTTCCCCGGTGCGCTTTTCCCCTATCTCTCGGCCAACCTGGACTTCAGCGGCGATTCGGCCATCCGGGACAAGGTCGTGGACGCTGGCCAGAACGCCGAAGACATCGGCGGCAAGATCGCCGCATCGACCGTGATCGAGCAGGGCGGCGAGCAGATCGGCCTGGTGGGCGCCACCACGCAGCGTCTGCTGAGTCTGTCCTCGCCCAACGGCACCACCGTCCAGGGCAACCCGAGCGGTGACGACATGGCGCTGCTGGCCGGGCAGCTCCAGCTCGAGATCGATGCGCTGCGTGAGCAGGGCATCAACAAAATCATTCTGATGGCACATTTGCAGGACCTGGCCAACGAAAAGGAACTGGCGGGCCTGCTGAGCGGTGTCGACATCATCCTCGCGGCCGGCTCGCACGTGGCCATGGGCAACGACGGCAATACACCGTACCCAGGCCGTGAGTTCGCCGAAAGCTACCCGTTCGTCGCGCAGGACGCGGACGGCAACAACACGCTGATCGTCTCCACGGACGGCGAGTACAGCTATCTGGGTCGTCTGGTCGTGGACTTCGATGCCGACGGCAACGTTGTTCTCGACTCGCTGGACCCGACGGTGAGCGGCGCCTTCGCCTCGACCGAAGCCACGGTGGAGGAGGTCTATGGAGACCGCATCGAGGAAGCCTTCGCTGACGGCTCCAAGGGTGGCCAGGTGCGCGAGATCACCGATGCGGTAGGCGCGGTCGTTGCCGAGAAGGACGGCACGATCTACGGCTACACCAACGTCTACCTGGAAGGTGACCGCGCCTTTGGCCGTGGTCAGGAAGTCAACCTGGGCAACCTGTCGGCCGACGCGAACGCCTGGGTCTCGCAGGCGGCCGCACAAGGCGAGGATGCGATCCTGCTGTCGATCAAGAACGCGGGCGGCATCCGCGCCTCGATCGGTGCGGTGGATGGCGGGGGCAACAAGACGGCCCCCATCGCTAACGACAGCCTGGGCAAGCCCGCGGGCGGCATCTCGCAGCTGGATCTGGAGAATGCCCTGCGCTTTGACAACAAGCTGATGGTGTTCGACACCACCGCCCAGGGCCTGCTGAACATCCTCAATGGCGTGAGCCTGAACCCGGGTGCCGGCGGCTTCCCGCAGATCGGTGGCTTCCAGTTCTCGTACGATCGCACCCTGCCCGCAGGCCAGCAGATCCGCGAGGTGTCCGTCACGGACGTGGCTGGCGTCAAGCATGCACTGGTGGCCGATGGCGTGGTCGTGGCCGGCGCGCCGGCCACGATCTCGGTGGTGACGCTGAGCTTCGTGGCCGGCGGCTCCGATGGCTACAAGATCCCCGAGAACGGCACCAACTTCCGCTTCGTGATGCAAGACGGCTCGCTCTCCGATCCCGTGGAGGACCCGACCAACACGACGATTCCCGACGGTGCACTGGGCGAGCAAAAGGCCCTGGCGGACTACCTCGCCGAGTTCCACGGCACGCCGGATACCGCGTACGACGAGGCTGATGTGCCGGCCGCGTTGGACGAGCGTGTGCAGAACCTGGACGCGCGTGACAGCACGGTGCTCGAGGGCACGGATATGGGCGGTGAGCCTGGACAGCCCGAGGAGCCGGGTGTGCCTGGCGAACCCGGCGAGAACCCCGGCAAGGTCATCGTGGGCGATGACAACGGTGGCGAACTCGTGGGCACCGATGGCGACGACGAGATCACCGGCGGCGCTGGCGACGACATCCTCGTCGGCGGCGCGGGCAACGACGTGCTAGACGGTGGCGCCGGGGGACTGGACTACGCCAAGTTCAGCGGCACGCTGTCCGACTACACGATCGTGGTCGGCGAGGACGGCTTCCCGATCTCGGTGAGCGGTCCGGATGGTGTCAACACGCTCACCAACGTCGAGCGCCTGTGGTTCGAGGACACGCTCGTGGCCTTCGACGTGGACGGTGCGGCGGGTCAGTCCTACCGCCTGTACGAGGCCGCGTTCGACCGTGCCCCTGACCTGGGCGGCGTGAGCTACTGGACGCGCGCGCTGGACGGGGCCGAGGGCGACGTCACCTGGCTGGCCCGCGGCTTTCTGGCCTCGGACGAGTTCACGCAGAGCTTTGGCCAGTACCAGTCGCTGTCGAACGACGCCTTCATCGACCTGCTCTATGCCAATGTCCTGGGCCGCGAGGCCGAGGACGGCGGTGCCAGCTACTGGCTGGATGCGCTCGAAAGCGGCATGGCGCGCGAGAACCTGCTGGCGTCGTTTTCCGAGAGCGGGGAGAACCGCATCAACCTCGCGGGGCAGACGGCGAACGGCATCCTGCTGGACGTCGACACGTTCTTCACGATGTAAGCTGGCGCGGGGCGGCGCAGGCCGCCGCCCCGTCAGCGCTGGGCGCGGTCCAGCGCAAGCGTGGCAAAGAGGTCTGCCAGGCTCGTCGTCGAGCGGGCGGGCCAGATCGCACTGAGGTCGAAGCTGGGCAGATCCTGGCCGTCGCGCACCTCGCAGAAGCGTACGTCCTGAAAATTCAGCGCCCGGATCCAGCTGGGCAGCAGGGCGAGTCCGCAGCCACCGGCCACGCAGGCGAGCACCGTCAATGTGCGATTCGCTTCCTGGACGGTGGGGGCGGCCAGCCCCGCCTGGCGTATCGCATCGAGCACGCCGGCGTAGAAGGCGGGCAACTGTCGCTCCGGAAAGATCACGAGACCCGTGCGGGCAATGTCGGCTAGGCCCACGCAGCCATCGGCCGCAACGGGGAAATCCGCCGGCACGGCCGCCACGAGCCGCTCGCGCAGCAGCAGACGCTCGCGCATGCGCCCGCTCACGGCCACCGGCGTGTGCATGAGTCCCACGTCGATCTCGCCGGTGCGCAAGGCCTCAGCCTGCTCGGCATTGCTCATCTCGCGCAATACGACCTGCACCCCTGGCGCTGCAGCGCGCAGTGCGCGCAGGGCGCGCGGCAGGACTTCCAGCAGCGCCGACGACACGAGGCCGATGGTGAGCCGGCCTGCCTTGCCCTGGGCAATCGCCCGGGCCTGGGCGACGCCGCCCTCCAGCTGCGCGAGCCCTGCGCGGACCGACTCCACCATGGCGAGCGCCGCCTCGGTGGGCGCGGCGCCCCTGCGAGTGCGCACGAAGAGCTTCACGCCCAGATCCCGCTCCAGGCGCACGAGGGCCTGACTCAATGCCGGCTGGGCCATGTCGAGAGCCGTGGCAGCGCGACTGATGCTGCCGTGGTCGATGATGGCGAGAAAGTGGCGCAGGCTGCGGTGATCCATACGTAAACGCTATGTAAATCGCTGGAAAACATCATAGATGCGAATACGGACACTGCCTAGAATTCGCCTCATTGCGTTGCCCCGTCTGGAGATCTCGCGTGACCGTTGCTCCCGCTCTGGCCGTGGATACCCACGCCCACGTGTTTCACCCGGGCTTGCCCATGGTGCCGGGCCGTCGGTACACCCCTGACGACACGGCCAGCCTGGCAGCGTATCTGGCGCTGCTCGACGCGCAGGCGCTCACGCATGGCGTCCTGGTGCAGCCGAGCTTCCTGGGGACGGACAACCGTTTCCTGCTCGAGGCGCTGGCACAGGCACCGGCGCGGCTTCGCGGGGTTGCCGTCATCGACGGCAGCACCCCGGCCACCGCATTGCCCGCCCTGCATGCCGCTGGCATCGTGGGCATCCGGCTCAATCTCATCGGCCTGCCCGCACCCGACTTCACGGCAGGCCACTGGCCTGAGCTGCTGCAGGCGGTGCGGCAGCTCGACTGGCATGTCGAGGTCCATGCACCGAGCCTCGCGCTGGCCGCCATCCTCGCGCCACTCCTTGATCACGGCTGTCGCGTGGTGGTGGACCACTTCGGGCGCCCGGCGCCGGCCCAGGGCCTCGCCGATCCAGGGTTGCGCCATCTCCTCACGCTGGCCGACACCGGACAGGTGTGGGTCAAGCTGTCCGCGCCCTATCGCCTCTGGCCGTCTGCACCGGCGGCCTTGCCCTGCGCTCAGGCACTCCTGTCTGCCTTTGGCGAACAGCGGCTCGTCTGGGGCAGCGACTGGCCTCACACGGAACACCGGCAGCAGGCAGACCATGCCAGCAGCCGAGCCTGGCTCGACCTCTGGATCCCGGATCCCGAGCAACGCGCCGTCATCCTGGGCGAGACCGCCCGGACACTCTTTCAATTCCCTGGAGACAACACACCATGACCGTCCAACGCACGCTGGCCATGCTGGCCCTGGGGCTGGGCGCCTGCGCGGGCGCCGGCACCGCAGCCGCAGCCTATCCCGAAAAGCCCATCACGCTCGTCGTCACCTATCCGCCCGGCGGCACCGTGGACGCCGTGGCGCGCATGCTCGGCCCGCGTCTGTCTGCCGAGCTGGGCCAGAGCGTCATCATCGAGAACAAGGGCGGCGCTGGCGGCATGATCGGCGGCGCCTATGTGGCACGTGCGGCAGCCGATGGCTACACGCTCATGCTGGACGCCTCCAATCACGCCCAGAATCCTGCCGTGCAGGCCAACATGGCCTTCGATACGCTGGGCGCCTTCACGCCCGTGTCGCTGCTGCTGCGCGTGCCCAACGTGCTCGTGACGACGCCCGCGTCGCCCGTGCAATCCGTGAACGATGTCATCGAAGGCGGGCGGCGCAGCGGCAACGCCCTGATGTTCGCCTCGTCCGGGCCGGGCTCGGCGCAGCACCTGGCGGGCGAGCTCTTCAATCACCTGGCCAAGACGCATCTGGAGCACGTGCCGTACAAGGGCGGCGGCCCGGCGATGGTCGACGTCATGGCGGGCCAGGTGCCCATCATGTTCGCGAGCATGGGGTCGGCCTGGACGCACGTGCAGAGCGGCAAGCTGCGCGCCATTGCGGTGACGGGCAAGTCGCGCTCGAGCGCGGCGCCGGATCTGCCCACGCTCGCCGAATCGGGCGTGCCCGGCTACGAGGCGTACGAATGGAATGCGGTGTTCGCCCCGGCCGGCACGCCGCCCGAGATCGTCGACACGGTGTCGGCGGCCCTGGCCAAGGTCGTGCGTTCACCCGAGATGCGCAAGCAACTCGAAGCCATCGGCGCCGAGCCCGTGGGCTCCACGCCGGCTGAACTGGACACGTTCCGACGTGCGGAGATCGAGAAGTGGAAGACGCTGGTCCAGGAGGCCGGTCTGAAGACGAACTAAGGGCCATGGGCTTGGCGGCGCGCGTTGGCGCGCCGGGAGCAGGCAACAAAAAACCCCGCCGAGGCGGGGTTTTTTGCGGGCACCGTGCGAGGCACGGTACACGACAAACGCTTAGCGCTTGCTGAACTGCTTGCGGCGACGTGCCTTGTGGAAGCCGACCTTCTTACGTTCGACTTCACGGGCGTCACGCGTCACGAAGCCAGCTTGCGACAGCTGCGGCTTCAAGGACGCGTCATAGTCGATCAGCGCGCGGGTGATGCCGTGGCGCACGGCGCCGGCTTGACCCGATTCACCACCACCGTGAACGTTGACCTTGAAGTCGAACGATTCGAGGTGGCTCGTGAGTTCCAGCGGCTGACGCACGATCATGCGGCCGGTTTCGCGACCGAAGTACTCATCGACGGGCTTGCCGTTGATGATGATCTTGCCCGAGCCCTTCTTCAGGAAGACGCGAGCGACAGACGTCTTGCGACGGCCGGTGCCGTAATTCCAGTTGCCGATCATGCGCGGCTCCTCTTGGCGACGGTGTTCTCCAGCTCCAGCAGCTTGGGCTGCTGAGCGCTGTGCGGATGTTCGGCGCCAGCGTAGATCTTCATCTTCTTGATCATGGCGTAGCCGAGCGGACCCTTGGGCAGCATGCCCTTGACGGCCTTCTCGATCGCACGGCCCGGGAAGCGCTGTTGCATCTTCTCGAACGTCGTCTCGGTGATACCGCCGGGATAGCCCGAGTGACGGTAGTAGCGCTTGTCCAGCGCCTTGTTACCGGTCACGACGATTTCCGACGCGTTGATGATGACGATGTAATCGCCCGTATCGACGTGAGGAGTGAATTCTGGCTTGTGCTTACCACGCAGACGGTGTGCGACTTCGCTGGCCACACGACCGAGGACTTTGCCCTTCGCGTCAATCACATACCAGTCACGCGTCACTTCGGCCGGCTTGGCAACAAAGGATTTCATGACGGTTCCAAATAAGGAGAAAAGACACCCAGGCAACATACCTGGGCTTTGGCCAGGACGTTATGCGTCGTCCGTGCCGCAAGAGCCAGTGCGTGCGCTCTTGGCAAGGCAATCACAAGGTGACTGCCTCTAGGGCGTATGCCGCTGATGGGAGCTCTTCAAATCCTGCCTGAAGATCCCGCTGCAAAAGCCCTTTTCCCTGTCAAAAGACAAAGAAAAGCCGCCCATCCTAGCACGAATGGGCGGCCCTGGACAATCCCTGTGGCCGTGAGGCCACGTCCCGCGCGTCAGCTGCGGAACACCTCGGTGCGTCCGTCAGCGTCCTGGAACACGTGAAGCTGGCCACGATAGCCGAGGCGGCCGCAGACCGTGGCAATGATGGCGCCCACGACGAGGGCGATCAACGTCCACCAGGCGGCCCAGGTGAGCGCGTGCGGCGCGAGCATGAGGCCTTCGGCCGCCGCCGTGGCGGCCAGCCCGAAGATGCTGCCCGCCACCGAGGTGAAGATGTACACGGTGAGCAGGGTGGTGATCGCCCAGCACAGCAGACCATGCAGGGCACCATGCGAATGGGCGAAGCGCCCGGCGAAGTAGGCGCCCACGGCGATGGCGGCACCCGTGCTGGCCACCAGCCAGATGCCGGTGAAGGGGCCGGTGCCGGCGCCAGAGCCCGGATCGGTCGGGCTAGCCAGGGTCACCGTCACGGCGGTACCGAGCACGCCGAGGAGCAGATAGACGACAAGCGACAGGCTCACGCCGGCGAGGATGGCGCCCCAGGAGAGGCGAGGGGCGCTGCTGTTCGCGACGAGGGTATTCATGAAAAGACTCCAGCGAAGGGCGCCGGTCCCGCCCGGCGCGATGCGGCGAGAACCAAGCATTTTCCGTACCTCCTCGTGTGCCGGGATGCAACGGGGCACGCCGCGGGAAGGCCGAGGTCTTGCCCAGGGGCGCGGCCAAGTAGAATCCGACGCGCGGCATCGGCCGTTCGGAACGCGCGCAGCGCGAGTACAGGCCGCCGCAATGGTCCGTCCAGAGATCGCCCCTATTTGGAGACACCCCATGAAACGCAGAACCCTTCTCGTCTCGGCTGCCCTCGCCGCGACCGTCCTCGCCGCCCCGTCGTTCGCGCAGAACCGCCCCGTCAAGGTCATTGTGCCGTACGCGCCGGGTGGCGCCATCGATCTGAACGTGCGCCGCCTGGCCGACAAGGCCTCGGCCGACCTGGGCACGATGATCGTCGAGAACCGTCCGGGCGGCGGTGGCGGCATCGGCATGAACGCGCTCGCGCGCTCGCCTGCCGACGGCTACACCATCGGCGTGGCCGCGGTGGCCACCAATGCCATCAACCCCTGGCTCTTCAAGGAGTTGCCCTACGACGCGTCGGCCGACTTCACGCCCATCACGCAGCTCACGCGCATCCCCAACGTGCTGGTGATGAACGCGGATGCCGCCAAGCGCCTGAACATCACCAACTTCGCCGAGTTCGTCGCCTACGCCAAGGAGAACTCCGCCAAGATGAGCTACGCGAGCGGCGGCAACGGCAGCGCGGGCCACCTGGCGGGCGAGGTGTTCAACCACCGCGCCGGCCTGCAGGCGGTGCACGTGCCGTACAACGGCGGTGGCCCGTCGCAACTGGCGCTGCTCTCGGGCCTGGTCGACTACACCTTCGACAACCTGGCCACCTCGGCCGCCAACATCGCCGCGGGCAAGCTGCTGCCGCTGGCGGTGACCACGGCGGAGCCCAGCGCGCTGCTGCCGGGTCTGCCCACGGTGGCCGCCACCTATCCCGGCTTCGAGTTCGATACGTGGTGGGGCCTCGTGGCGCCCAAGGGCACGCCGCCCGAGGCCGTCGCCCGTCTGAACGCCGGTATCGTCAAGGCCTTGCAGACCCCGGAGCTGCAGAGCTTCTACAAGGACATGATGATGGAGCCGGTTTTCGGTACGCCCGAGGCCTTCGGCGAGTTCATGCAGCGCGAGCTGGCCCGCTACCAGGACGTGGTCAAGGTGAGCGGCGCGAGCGTGCAATGACGGCGGTGGCCGACTCGCCCTGCCTGCTCGCCGGCCACACGGTGCTCGTGACCGGCGCGGGCCTGGGCATCGGCGCGGCCGTGGCGCAAGGCCTCGCCGCATGGGCGCGCAGCTCATCGCCACCGACATCGATGGGGGCCGCCAGCCCGAGGCGACGGCCACACGCATCGA
>NZ_JADCNH010000027.1 GCF_018904615.1 Verticiella alkaliphila
CGGTGGCCGCAGCGGCGGCGGCGGTGCCACGGGCCGGTGGTGACGACGGCCCTCCTCGGGCGGCCCGCGCCGCCAGAATGCGGCGAGGCCGCGAGGCCGTCACGTCATGCCAGGGTCAACGGTTGAGCCAGAGAATCGCGGCATTCAGCGATGAGGCATACAACAGCCACGCCAGGTAGGGCACGAAGATCCCCCCGGCGATGCGGTCCACGGCCCAGAAGCGGCGCGCGGTGAGCGTGGCCAGCACGATGATGAGCACCAGGTCGGCAAGCGCCCAGCCGAGTGCCTGCGCGCCAAAGAAGAGGGGTGTCCAGATCGCGTTGGCCGCCAGCTGCGCCAGGAACAGCGTGAGCGCCTGCCGCTGACGCGCCCAGCCGCCGTGACGCCACACGCGCCACGCCGCTACGCCCATGGCGATGTACAACGCCGTCCAGACCGGACCGAACACGCTGTTCGGCGGATTCCAGGGCGGCTTCTGCAGCCCGGCGTACCATTCGCCCGGCTGGAACATGGCGCCGACCAGCCCCACCGCCACCGGCAGCAGGATCCAGCCGACCAGGGCCAGCCAGTGTCCGCGCGGCGGCGTGCCGTGTCCCGCGGATGAGGTGGGGGTGTGCGTGGCGGACATGGCTGCCTCGTCGATCAGGCCTGCGCGATGATGGCGTCGAGCTTGCGGGCGTCGGCGGAAAAGACGCGAATGCCTTCGGCGAGCTTTTCCGTGGCCATCGCATCCTCGTTGAGGGCGAAGCGGAACGAGGCCTCGTCCACAAGCACTTTTGCCGGCGCATCACCGCTGTCCTGCGGGCTCAGCACGCGCGGCACGTCGCCCTGAGCGTCCGAGAGCTCCTGCAGCAACTGCGGGCTGATCGTCATGAGATCGCAACCGGCCAGGGCCAGGATCTGCCCGGTGTTCCGAAAGCTTGCGCCCATGACTTCCGTGTCGATGCCGAAGTGACGGTAGTAGCGGTAGATCGACGCGACGGACTTCACGCCCGGGTCGTTTGCGCCCGCGTTGTCGGCGTCGACCCAGTCGTTGCCCTGCGACTTGCGGTGCCAGTCGTAGATGCGGCCCACGAAGGGCGAGATCAGCTGCACGCGCGCATCGGCGCACGCCACGGCCTGGGCCAGGCAAAAGAGCAGCGTCATGTTGCAGCGAATGCCCTCGGCCTGCAGCACGCGGGCGGCAGCGATGCCTTCCCAGGTGGAGGCGATCTTGATCAGCACCCGCTCGCGCGACACGCCGGCCGCTTCGTACAGCGCGATGAGGCGACGGCCACGGGCGACCGTGGCGTCGGTGTCGAAGGACAGGCGCGCATCGACTTCGGTGGAGACGCGTCCGGGGATCAGGTTGAGGATCTCGCGGCCGAAGGCCACCAGCAGGCGGTCGAGCTTTTCGTCGTCGCTCGCATCGCGGTGCGAACGCAGCACCTCGTCGATCAGGGGCTTGCCAGCCGCGCCCTGCGCCGCCTTGAGGATCAGCGTGGGATTGGTCGTGGCGTCTGTCGGACGGTGGGCGCGGATGGCGTCGAAGTCGCCCGTGTCGGCGACGACGGTCGTGTGCTGGCGCAGGGAATCGAGAAGGGTGGGCATGAGGCGCGTTCTGTGAAAAGAGGCCGCGGACGCGGCCGTGAGCCATTCGATATTACGCGATCAGGCATCGGGGCTTGGGCACCTGTGGGCTGCACGAAATGTTCCCGAGACGTCATCAGCCCGTCATCTGGGCCTGATGAAATGCGCACCTCTCGTAACCCAGGGTTGCATCCAGACATGGATGCGGCCCTTCTCAGGATGTCAGGAATGCTTCGTAAGATTGCGGTGGGCGGCGTGATGATCGCCTGCGCGGGCGGTGTGGCCCAGGCTCAGTCGAGCTCGGTGACGTTGTACGGTATTGCCGACGTCGGCATCTTCCAGGATCGCGTCAAGGTCAACGGCGAGACCACCCGCACCACCGGCATGACCAGTGGCGGCCAGGCCGGTTCGCGCTGGGGCCTGCGCGGCACGGAAGATCTGGGCGGTGGCCTGAAGGCGAACTTCCAGCTGGAAAGCGGCTTCAACATCAACAACGGCACGCAAGGCAACAACGGTCGCCTCTTCGGCCGTGCGGCCTGGGGTGGTCTGTCTGGCGCCTTCGGTGAAGTGCGCCTGGGCCGCCAGGCCACGATGACCTCCGTGTACTTCGGCCAGATCAGCCCCTTCGGCACGAGCTGGAGCAACGCGGCCATCGGCAAGAGCGGCTTTCGGGCGTCGGACACCCCGCGCTTTGACAACTCGATCATCTACATCTCACCCAAGTTCGGTGGCGCCCAGATCGCCGGCGGCTACTCGTTCAACACGCGCGGCGGTGCCGCTTCGAGCGATGACCGCACGAGTGCCTGGCACGTGGCCGGCCGCTTCGAGACGGGCGCGCTGTACGTGTCCGCCACGTACGATCGCCTGAACCCGAGCGACATCGACCCGAACGCCCAGGGCCGCAATCCCCAAGCCTTCCAACTGGGCGCAAGCTACAAGCTGCCGATGGTCACGCTGTCTGCCGGCTGGTCGCAGCAGAAGGACGGCTGGGTGAAGAGCGCCGAAGGGGCTTCTGCCGCCACCAACAACAACCTGGGTGCTTCGGCCTACTTCAACGGCAAGGTCAACGCCTACCTCGTCGGCGCTTCCGTGCCGTTTGGTGCAAGCGAGATCCTTGCCTCGTTCCACTTCGTGAAGCCGGGTGACAGCGCGTTCCCGGGTGGCGAAGACGTCAAGGTCTACAACCTCGGCTACAACTACAAGCTGTCCAAGCGCACCAGCCTGTACGGCCTGGTGAGCTACCAGGACGGCAATCTGTATACGTTTGCACGCGATGCCAGCACCACGCAGTTCGGCGTGGGCCTGCGTCACAACTTCTGATGATGCACGCGAACGGGCAACCGGCCGCCAGCGTCGAGCTGGCGGGCGTCTCCCAGCAGTTCGGGCCGCATCGGGTGCTCGATCGCGTAGACCTGCACCTGGCCGCCGGCCAGGTGCTCGCGCTGCTCGGTCCCTCCGGCTGCGGCAAGACCACCCTGTTGAAGTTGCTGGCAGGCTTGTCGCGCCCGGACGAGGGACGCATTCTTCTCGATGGACGCGTGGCGGCTGACGCGCGCGTGTGCTTGCCGCCCGAACAGCGCGGCCTCGGCATGGTGTTCCAGGACTACGCGCTGTGGCCCCACATGAGCGTGGGCGGCAACATCGCCTTTCCGTTGCGCATGCGCCGCACGCCGGTGGCAGACGTCGCCCGGCGCGTGGATGAGGCCTTGTCGCTGGTCGGCCTGGCGGGCTACGCCGAGCGCCGTCCGCAGAGCCTGTCGGGTGGACAGCAGCAACGGGTCGCGCTCGCGCGCGCCGTGGTCGCACGTCCGTCGCTGCTGCTCTTTGACGAGCCCTTGTCCAACCTCGATCGCGATCTGCGCGAGACCCTGTGTGGCGAGATCGGCCTGTTGCTGCGCCGGCTGGGCACCACGGCTGTATACGTCACACACGATCACGAGGAGGCCTTCACGCTGGCCGACCAGGTCGCCGTCATGGGTGGCGGACGCATCCGTCAGCTCGCGCAGCCCGACACGCTCATCAACGAGCCGCTCAACGTGGCCGTGGCGGACTTCCTGAAGCAGGGCAATCTGCTGGCGGGGCACTGGACGGGCGAGACGCTCGCGCTGGACGGCGGGATCGCCCTCGGCAGCGGACCTGCGGCCGTGGCACCGCCGGGACGCGGCCACCTGTTCGTCCCGCATTCCGCGCTCGCGCCAAGCCATGCCTCGCTGCTGCGCGGCCAGGTACTGACCCGCCGCTATCGCGCGGGCCAGTACGCCGTGACCGTGGCGTTGAGTGGTGCCGGCTCGGCCACCGTGGACGTGCTCACACCCCAGCCGCTCATTCCCGGTGAACACATCGGCCTGGACCTGGACTGGCAACGTGCGCGCTGGCTGCCCGAGGCGGCCTGAGCCTGATCTTTCGGTGCCGCCACGTCGACGATGCGGCGGCATGTCGTTTCCTCTGACTTCCTGAATCGAGTTACCCATCATGTTCCTGCGTTCCCTGCGTGCGGCCGCTGCGGCCGCCACCTGCCTCGTCGCCCTCGGCGCCGCGCCGGCCCACGGCCTGACGGTGTACACCGCCGGCCCCGGCGGTCTTGCCAAGAGCCTGGCGGATGCCTTCACGAAGGAGACGGGCGTCGCCGTGGAGGTGTTCCAGGCGGACACCGGCAAGGTGATGGCCCGCCTGGAGGCCGAATCGGCCAACCCGCGCGCTGACGTCGTCATCTCGGCCTCCTGGGACAGCGCCCAGGATCTGGACAAGCGCGGCTGGCTGCAGCCGCACGGTGCCGCCAACGCAGCACAGGTGCCGGATGCCTACAAGCACGCCAACTACGTCGCCCAGGGCATGTCTGCACTGGGCATCGCGTGGAACAGCAAGAGCGGCACCCCGCGCCCCGCGGACTGGAGCGATCTGTCCGCCCCCGCCTTCAAGGACAAGGTGAACCTGCCGGATCCGGCGCAATCCGGCACGGCTTTGGAGCTGCTGCTGGGGCTGCAATCGGCCGATCAGACGAAGGCGTGGGCCCTCATGCAGGCCCTGCGGGCCAACGGTGCTGCCGTGGCGGGTGCGAACGCCCAGGCGCTCAACCCGGTGCTGCAAGGCGCCAAGGCCGCGGTGTTCGGCGCGGTGGACTACGTGGCGCTGGGCAGCCAGGCCAAGGGCGAAGCCATCGAGGTGATCTTCCCCAAGAGCGGCACGGTGATCGCGCCGCGTCCCATGATGATCCTGAAGTCCAGCCGCGCGGCCGACGATGCACGTCGTTTCGTGGACTTCGTGCTGTCCGATGCGGGTCAGGCGCTGGTGGCCGACACCTTCCTGCTGCCTGCTCGCACCGACGTGGCGGCCAAGCGCCCGGGCATCGCCCAGATCCCGCTGCTGCCCACGGCGGATGCGCCCACGGAAGCCACGCGCCAGGCGGTGCTTGGCCGCTTCGGCGACGTCTTCGGCCGCCGCTGATCCGCGATGCTCGCCAATCGCTGGCTGTCCGGCACGACCCTCACGGCCCTCGGGCTGCTGGTGGGCGTGCCGCTGTGCTTCGTCGCCTTGCAGGCCGTCTTTCCGACGCTCGCGCAGGGCAGTTTGGCCAACCCCTTCGGCGCGGTCGTGCCGACGCTTTCGGATCCGGTGCTCGTCGAGCTCACCGTGAACACGCTGCGCCTGGGCGCTACGGTGGTTCTGCTGGCTGCGCTGATCGGCATTCCGCTGGGCATGCTGCGCGGCCTGTATCGGCTGCCGGGCGCGCCCGTGTGGGATCTCCTCATGCTCGTGCCCTTCATGATCCCGCCGTACATCGCGGCGATGGGCTGGATCATGCTGCTGCAGCCCAATGGCTACCTGCAGCAACTCGTGGGCGTGAACTTTGGGCGCCTCCTCTTCTCCTTTCCCGGCGTGGCGTTCGTGATGACGCTCAACGTCTTCCCGGTGGTGTACTTCGCCGTCTCGCGCGGCACGTCGGCTGCGGCGGCGCGCCTCGCGGAAGTCGGCCGCGTGTGCGGGGGCAGTGCCTGGCAGTGCTTCGTGCGCATCACGCTGCCGCTCGCCGCGCCCGGCATCGCCGCGAGCCTGCTGCTGGTCTTTGCCATGGCGATCGAGGAGTACGGCACGCCCGCCGCGCTCGCCTCGAATGCGGGCTTCTTCGTGCTGGTCACCGGCATCGAACGCCGCTTCTCCGAATGGCCCATCGATCTGCCCGGCGCGGCCATCCTCTCGCTCATTCTCGTCACGCTGGCCATGGCCGCGTTCTTCGGCCAGCGCTGGCTGCTTGCCACGCGCAGCTTCGAGACGGCCACGGGCAAGCCGGCCGAGTCGGCCCCGCGTGAGCTCGGCCGGTGGCGTTGGCCCGTGCTCGGTCTTTTCGGCGCGACGGTGCTCGTGAGCGTGGTGGCGCCGCTCTTTGCCATCGCCGCCACGGCGTTCAGCCGCACGCTGTCTGGCGGGCTGGTCGCTGACAATCTCTCGCTCACGCACTTCTCCGCCATTGCCGCCAGTGGCAGCGAGGCCGGCCGGGCGCTGGGGACGAGCCTTTCCCTGGGGCTGGGGGCGGCGCTCGTCACCGGCGTGCTCGGCGCGCTGGTGTCCTACCTGGTGGTGATGTCGCGCGCTCGCGGGCGCGGGCTGCTGGACGCGATGTCGCTGCTGCCCAATACCATGCCCGGCGTGGTGGTGGCGGTCGGCCTCATCCTCGCCTGGAACCAGCCCGCGCTGGCCGTCACGCCCTACAACACCTGGGCGATCCTGTTGCTCGCCTATTGCTGCCTGCTGCTGCCGTATCCGGTGCGCTATGCCAATGCGGCCTTGCGCCAGGTGGGGCCGAGCCTGGAGGCGGCGGCGCGGGTGCACGGTGCGCGCGCGGCCGTGGCCCTGTGGCGCGTGCTGCTGCCCGTCATCGCCCCCAGTCTCATTGCCTCGATGTTGCTGGTCTTCGCGGTGGCCTCGCGCGAGCTGGTGGCCTCGCTGCTGCTCGCGTCTACCGGCACGCAGACGGTGTCGGTGTTCATCTGGCGGCAGTTCGAGCAGGGCAGTCTGGGGCAGGGCATGGCGATGAGTCTCGTCACGATCGCCGTGACCACCACGCTGATGGTGGCGGCGACGGTCTGGCTGCAGCGGCGGGGGTAGTACATGTCGCGGGGCAGAGGGATGTCTGCAAAGCGACGCGCTACGCGGATTCGAGAAGGTCCACGCACCCCAACGCGGAGTCCCGGTTGATCAACGCCAAGGCGAGATTCGCCTTTGCAACGAGTTCGAGCGGCTTTACGTTCTGGACGTATTGTCCGTGTGTGATGCGGTCCATGCCTGCACCGACTAGTTTGGATACGGTCCGCAGGCTGGCCGACAGAGCGACGCTGTCAAGACGTGCGCCGTGCAGAATGAGGTTGCGCTGACGGTACAGTCGATGCAATGAATCTCCGATGGCGTCGCGGACAACCTGCAGCTGGGGACGGGGATCGTTGAGTACCTTTTGCATGCGGATCACTGCCGCACGGTCTGTGAGAGACAGCGGCTCAGCGAGCGTGTCATCGGCGATATGTCTCGCGAGTTCCCGACACCTTAGTCGATTGGCGTGCGGACCGTCGAAGCGGTCCCACGCCTGCATCAATTCGGGTTGAACGCGATAGCTGAGGCGGGTCAGCTCCGCCCTGGGATAGGAGCAGGTGACGAGCGTGGCGAGATTGTCTGCGGCTGAAGCGCGGTCAGAAGGGTCGGCGAGCAGACCTTCGATCGCTCCCCACCCGCCCGCCACTGCGGCGGGAGCAGAGCTACCTTCCAAATGAGCGAGGAGCTCCAATGCAGCCTCGACACTCGGGTTGGCGTCACCGCGGAAAACACGGTCTTCGCGATAAAGCTCCTTGACTAGAACGCCGCGTGAGGCGTCTTCCAAGGGGATGGGGGCATCGGCACCTTTGATCCAAAGCGAGGGCAGGCGACGCAGTGGTCGGCTGGTTGCCAGGAGCATGCGCGCAGCGTATCGATCCGACTCCTCACGCGCCGCTTGCGCCGCCCCCATGGTGTCCCTCGCCCTGACCTTCAGAAGTACGGCTGCGGGCGCTCGTACACCACCGGTGTCGAAATGGTGCTCTTTCAGCCACTCCATCACGGCGACTCCTTGCAGCCACCCAGGCGGCGCGGCGTTGCGAAACAGTGGGGGTGCAGAAAAGGCGACAAGCACATCGAAGTCACGGAGCGGACTGTTACATGCCTCCGCGTGGAGAATCTCGCACAGATCGGCAAGAGAGATTGGCTGGTCCGCATCCAGCTGCTGCTTCACCAGCGCGCGCACGTGATGCTGTGTGAAGCCTGCATCTAGAAGATGTGAAGCCACGCTCCTGGCAAAGTGCTCTGCGCCATGACTGCCTAGGGCTACCACGCGGCCCCATCGCTGCAGGTAATCTGACGAAAGGCGCTCCCCAAGTTCTCGAATACCGTAATGGGCAGCACTGTCTGGGCGAGGAACCTGTTGCAGTTGCTGGCGTAGAAAATGTTTCTCATCATCCGAAAAAGCTGGATGCTGACCGCTGCGCTTCTGAAGCGTCGAGCCCATACGCTTCAGTGCGGCCTCGCTCAGGTGCCCTTGCCGCATGGCTGCGCAGGCTTCGACCATTTCTGCCATGGCGAGGACGGTGCCGATTCCCCAAAGTGACCGGTGCCAGGCCGAACGGTCAGAAAGGAGTTCCACCAAGCGAACGGCAGCGGTTTGATCCTGCGAATGGACACTGGTCAGCATATGGGGGTAACATACATCAAGGTCGTGTAAACAGTTTGTTGGCCTACAGTCTATGCGGGGCCCGACCTGGAAGGAATACGTGGAGCACTCCACGCAGACTGACCAGCTCGCGCCCCCACTTACAGGATTGGCCTCGCCGAATTGGCGGGGCCATTTTTTTTTGCGTCGTGGCACCGCAATGACTCTGTAAGGGTTTAGCTGCAGGAGGTTCCGGTCTTTAGTGCCGTGCCAGAATGCCGGTTCTGCCACGACCACCATCCCGCGTTCGATGACGTTCTTCGCCAGCGCCCTGCTGGGCTTTGCCCAGGTCCTGATCTGGGGCGGCTCGTTCTTCCTCCTGTCCGTGCTGGCCGCCCCCATCCATGCGGACACAGGGTGGTCGCTCACGGGTATCTACGGCGCGCTGACGCTCGGGGTGCTGGTCTCTGCCGTGCTCTCGCCGCAGGCCAGTGTGTACATCGCCCGCGGTCACGGGCGCCGGGTCCTGGTGGTGTCGGCCTGGCTGGTTTCGATCGGGCTGGCGATGCTGGCGGCGGCGCCCAACTTCGGTGTGTTCCTGCTCGGCTGGGTCGTGATCGGGGTGGGCATGGCGGGCGGCCTGTACGACCCGCTGTTCGCCACGCTGGGCACCCAGCTAGGGGGGCAGGCGAGGCGGGCGATCCTCGCCGTCACCCTCATCGCGGGCTTTGCCACGACCATCACATGGCCTATCCTCGCCTGGCTGGAGCATCAGCTCGGCTGGCGCCTGACCTGCGTCGTCTCTGGCGCCGTGCTGGCGGCGGCCATCGGGCCGCTCTATTGGCGCGCGCTGCCGCCACCGGCAAAGCCCGCGAGCGCGCCGGTGAGCGAATCGTCGCCTGCCACCCGGCCTGCCGTGCGCCCGGCCGACCTGGGCCTCGAGCCTGCCGTCTATTGGCTACTGACCGTGGTGTTCTCGCTGGCGGCCATCCTGATGACGGCGGTCTCCGTCCAGATCGTGGTGCTGCTTCAGGGCGTAGGGCACGATCTCACGTCGGCGATTGCCCTGGCCGCGCTCATCGGCCCGAGCATGGTGGCCATGCGTCTGTTGAATCTGGCGCTCGGGGATCTGGATGCCGTGCGGATGGCCGTGGCCTCGACGGCCGCCGTGGCAATTGGTCTTCTCGTCATCAGCGTGGCGCCGGCCGCAGCCATGGTGGGTATCGTCGCCTACGGGCTCGGCAACGGGCTGCGCGCACTGGTGCGTGGCACGTTGCCGCTGGTCATGGTGCCCGCGTCGTCCTATGCCTTGCTGATGGGCAAGCTCGCCCGCTCGTCGCTCTTTTGCCAGGCGCTGACCCCGCTTGCGGGCGGGTTCGTGCTGAGTCAGTGGGGGCCGGGCGTCACCCTCTGGGTGCTCGCCCTGCTTGCCTTAATGAACGCCGGATTGAGCGTGCTGCTGGTGCAGCGCATCCGCCGGTCGCGTCCGCAGTGACCCCGGCTCAGGCTATAATCGGAGGGTTTAATTCCTGATTTTGCAATCACTGGGGTCGATTTTGCTGCCATCCATTTTTCCCGAAGGGGCCCATCCTCTCACTCCCGCGGTCCTGGCTCTGGCGGATGGCACCGTGTTTCGCGGCGTGTCGGTAGGTGCGAATGGTAGCGCCGTCGCCGAAGTCGTCTTCAACACCTCGATCACGGGCTATCAGGAGATCCTCACGGATCCCAGCTACGCCGGCCAGATCGTCACCCTGACCTACCCCCACATCGGCAACACCGGTGCGAACGACGAAGACGTCGAAGCCCGCCGCGTGTTCGCCGCCGGCCTCGTCGTGCGCGACGTGCCGCCCGTCGCGTCGAATTTCCGCGCCCAGCGCAATCTGTCCGCCTACCTGCGCGACGAAGGCATCGTTGCCATCGCCGGCATCGACACCCGCAAGCTCACCCGCATCCTTCGCGAGAAGGGCGCGCAGGGCGGCTGCATCACCACGGGCGACGACGTCGAGGCGGCCCTCGCCAAGGCGCGCGCGTTCCCCGGCATGGCTGGTCAGGATCTGGCGCGCACCGTCACCACGGACCAGCAGGCCGACTGGCGTCAGAGCGTGTGGCAGCTGGGTGCCGGCTACAGCCAGCAGGAAGACGGCAAGTTCCACGTCGTGGCCTACGACTTCGGCGTGAAGCACAACATCCTGCGCCTCTTGACCGAGCGCGGCTGCCGCATCACCGTCGTGCCGGCCCAGACGCCTGCCGAGGCCGTGCTCGCCATGAATCCGGATGGCGTCTTCCTTGCCAACGGCCCCGGCGATCCCGAGCCTTGCGACTACGCCGTGTCCGCCGCACGTGAGTTCCTGCAACGCAAGCTGCCGCTCTTCGGCATCTGCCTCGGTCACCAGATCCTCGGCCTGGCCGTGGGTGCCCGCACCGCCAAGATGAAGTTTGGCCATCACGGCGCGAACCACCCCGTGCAGGACGTCGACAGCGGTCGTGTCTTCATCACCAGCCAGAACCACGGCTTCGAGGTGGATGCCTCGACGCTGCCGGCCACGGCGCGCATCACCCACAAGTCGCTGTTCGACGGCTCGCTGCAAGGTTTCGAGCTGACGGACCGTCCGGCCTTCTGCTTCCAGGGTCACCCCGAAGCCAGCCCGGGCCCGCACGACATTCTGGTGCTGTTCGACCGTTTCGTCGGGATGATGGACAAGAAGGCGTGATCCGCCGGCGGTGCGCGCGCGCTGCGCCGCCGCTCTCCGTCTCGCCCCATCCTGCCGACGCGGCAGCCGGCTCGCCGCCCCAGCCCGCTGCCCGCGCCCACACCTAGAGCTTCGTTCCATGCCCAAGCGTACAGACATCAAGACCATCCTCATCATCGGTGCCGGCCCCATCGTCATCGGCCAGGCCTGCGAGTTCGACTACTCCGGCGCCCAGGCCTGCAAGGCACTGAAGGAAGAGGGCTACAAGGTGGTGCTGGTCAACAGCAACCCGGCCACCATCATGACCGACCCGGAAACGGCTGACGTGACCTACGTCGAGCCCATCACCTGGCAGGTCGTCGAAAAGATCATCGAGCGCGAGCGCCCCGATGCGGTGCTGCCCACCATGGGCGGCCAGACCGCACTCAACTGCGCCCTGGATCTGGACAAGCACGGCGTGCTCGCCAAGTACGGCGTGGAGCTGATCGGCGCCAACGCCGCCGCCATCCAGAAGGCGGAGGACCGCCTGAAGTTCAAGACGGCGATGAGCGACATCGGCCTGGAATCCGCACAGTCCGGCGTCGCCCACACCATGGACGAAGCCTGGGACGTGCAGCGCCGGATCGCCGAGATCACCGGCCTGTCGGGCTTTCCGGTCGTGATCCGCCCAAGCTTCACGCTGGGTGGCACGGGCGGTGGCATCGCCTACAACGCCGAAGAGTTCGAGACCATCTGCCGCCGCGGCATCGAAGCCTCGCCTACCAATGAACTCCTCATCGAAGAGTCCTTGGTCGGCTGGAAGGAATACGAGATGGAAGTCGTGCGCGATCGCGCCGACAACTGCATCATCGTGTGCTCTATCGAGAACCTGGATCCGATGGGCGTGCACACCGGTGACTCGATCACCGTGGCCCCCGCGCAGACGCTGACCGACAAGGAATACCAGCTGATGCGCAACGCCTCGATCGCCGTGCTGCGCGAGATCGGCGTGGACACGGGCGGCTCGAATGTGCAGTTCGCGATCAATCCGCAGAACGGCCGCATGATCGTGATCGAGATGAACCCGCGCGTGTCGCGTTCGTCCGCGCTCGCCTCCAAGGCCACCGGGTTCCCGATCGCCAAGATCGCCGCCAAGCTCGCGATCGGCTACACGCTCGACGAGCTGCGCAACGACATCACGGGCGGCGCCACGCCGGCGTCCTTCGAGCCCACGATCGACTACGTCGTCACCAAGGTGCCGCGTTTCGCCTTCGAGAAATTCCCCACGGCCGATTCGCGTCTGACGACGCAGATGAAGTCCGTAGGTGAGGTGATGGCCATCGGCCGCACCTTCCAGGAGTCCTTCCAGAAGGCCTTGCGCGGCCTGGAAGTGGGCGTCGACGGCCTGAACCAGAAGACGACCGACCGCGAGAAGCTGGAAGTCGAGCTGGGCGAACCCGGCCCGGAACGCATCTGGTACGTGGGCGACGCTTTTGCGCAAGGCTGGTCGATCGAGGAAGTGCACGCGCTCACGCACATCGATCGCTGGTTCCTCGCGCAGATCAAGGAAATCGTCGACATCGAGCTCGCGCTCGAAAAGCACACGCTGGCCGACCTGGATCGCGACACGCTGTGGCATCTGAAGCGCCGTGGCTTCTCGGATCGTCGCCTGGCCTGGTTGCTCGACACCACCGAGAACGAAGTGCGCAAGCTGCGTCACCAGTACGACGTGCGCCCGGTCTACAAGCGCGTGGACACCTGCGCGGCCGAGTTCTCGACCGACACGGCCTACATGTACTCGACCTACGAGGAAGAGTGCGAGTCCAACCCGACGGACAAGAAGAAGATCATCGTGCTGGGCGGTGGTCCGAACCGCATCGGCCAGGGTATCGAATTCGACTACTGCTGCGTGCACGCGGCGTTGGCCCTGAAGGAAGATGGTTATGAAACCATCATGGTCAACTGCAACCCCGAGACGGTGTCCACCGACTACGACACGTCCGATCGCCTGTACTTCGAGCCCCTCACGCTCGAGGACGTGCTCGAGATCGTGCACAAGGAAAAGCCGGTCGGCATGATCGTGCAGTACGGCGGCCAGACCCCGCTGAAGCTCGCCAAGGCCCTCGAAGCCAACGGCGTGCCGATCATCGGTACCAGCCCCGAATCCATCGACATCGCCGAAGACCGCGAGCGCTTCCAGAAGCTGCTCATGAAGCTCGACCTGCGCCAGCCGCCCAACCGCACCGCGCGCACCGAAGCCGAAGCCATGGCCCATGCCACCGAGATCGGCTACCCGCTGGTGGTGCGCCCGAGCTACGTGCTGGGTGGCCGCGCCATGGAAATCGTCCATGAGCCGGCGGATCTCGAGCGCTACATGCGCGAAGCCGTGAAGGTCAGCAACGATTCGCCCGTGCTGCTGGATCGCTTCCTTTCCAACGCCGTGGAAGTGGACGTGGACTGCCTGTCCGATGGTCAGCGCATCTACATCGGCGGCGTGATGGAGCACATCGAGCAGGCTGGCGTGCACTCGGGCGACTCCGCCTGCTGCCTGCCGCCGTACTCGCTGTCGGCCGACACCATTGCCGAACTCAAGCGCCAGACGGGTCTGATGGCCCGCGCGCTGAACGTGGTCGGCCTGATGAACGTGCAGTTCGCCATCCAGGACGGCGAAGTCTACGTGCTGGAAGTGAACCCGCGCGCCTCGCGCACCGTGCCCTACGTGTCCAAGGCGACGGGCATCCAACTGGCCAAGGTGGCTGCTCGCGCCATGGCCGGCATCACGTTCGACACGCAGAAGCTGGGCGACGAAGTGGTGCCGCCTTACTACGCCGTGAAGGAAGCCGTGTTCCCGTTCGTGAAATTCCCGGGCGTGGACACCATCCTCGGCCCGGAAATGAAGTCGACCGGCGAAGTGATGGGCGTGGGCACGAGCTTCGGCGAAGCCTTCGTCAAGTCGCAGCTTGCCGCGAGCGTGCGTCTGCCCGAGAAGGGCGTGGCCTTCATCAGCGTGAAGAACCAGGACAAGCCGCGTGCCGTGGAAGTGGCGCGTGGGCTCGACGCCCTGGGCTTCAAGCTCGTGGCCACGCGCGGCACCGCCGCCGCGATCAGCGAGGCCGGCATTCCGGTCACGGTGGTCAACAAGGTGACCGAAGGCCGCCCGCACATCGTGGACATGCTGAAGAACAACGACATTTCGTTGGTCATCAACACGGTCGAAGAGCGTCGCAACGCGATCACCGATTCGCGCGCCATTCGCACCTCGGCGCTGAATGCCCGCGTCACCTACTACACCACCATCGCCGGCGCGCGCGCCGCCGTGGAAGGCATGCAGTACCTGCGTGAAGGCGGCGGCCTGCAGGTGTATTCGCTGCAGGAGTTGCACGCCAAGCTCGGCTGAAGCATCGCGTTTTGAGGGTCGCTACGGGCGGCACCGGCTTCGGCGGGTGCCGCCCGTGTTGCGTGTGGGCCGCATCCCGCAATCGTTGCAATTGTTACATCATGCAGCGTCTGAAAACGACTCCACAGAAGATTTTGCATCGAGTAATATCGCGACACACTGCGGGCGGATTTGGCGCGCCCGTGGCTGTCGTACCGAGCTGGTTACTGGGGTCTCTCCCGACACCGGTGGGTATGGGGCCCGGCGTAATGCCGGGCTGAAGGCGGGTTTCCTCGCCGCGCGGTCACCTGAATCCCCACGCTTGCCGCCCATGGATTCGGCGCGCCGCGCATGTCGCCGCCGCATCCCACCTTTGTGCGCGTATCCCGCGCCTCTTGGAGTTACCTCTCATGCAGTACGATTTCCCCATTCGCCTCGGCGGCATGATCGAAGCGCTCAAGAACGACGCTGGCATCAGCCCAGCCATGTTCTCGGCCATCAACGATATCCTGGCCTCCGTTGCGCCTGAGCGTGACCTCGGCGTGGGCCTGTTCACGCCGGGCGAGGATGGCGGCACGGTGGTCGGGCCGCAAGACACCCCCCTCGACGTCGTCCTCGTGGATGTGGCCAATGCCCCGGCCGGCACGCAAGTGAAGGTCAACATCCCGGACGAGATCCTCCGTTCGGCCCGCGTGTACAACTTCAACACCGACGCCGATATCGAAGTCAACTTCAACACCGTTGAACGCGTCATTGTCATGGGCAACGGCAATGACTTGGTCACCGTTGGCGGCGACAAGAACACAACGCTCGACGGCGGCGACGGCAACGACACGCTGATCACCTCCGGTGGCAACGATCTGATCATCGGTGGCCACGGCAACGACAGCATCAGCAGCGGTGCGGGCAACGACACCATCATCTCCGGTATCGGCAACGACACCATTGATGGCGGCACGGGCTTCGACATCGTCCAGGCCGCGGGCAGCATCGACACGTGGTCCATCGAGATCAAGGACGGCTACATCGTGCTGACCAGCACGATCCCCGCTGCCGACAACTCGATCACCGCCAAGAACGTCGAATTCATCCAGCTGGCCGATGCGGCCATCTCGGTGGTGGCGACCGAAGACGAAGCCACCGCGCTGCGTCTGTACCAGGCACTGCTCGGCCGCACGGCCGATCGCGAAGGCGCCGAGTACTGGGTGGGCGACGTCAACAAGGACGGCGGCTCCACGCATCAGGTGGCGGCCTCGTTCCTGGCCTCGCAAGAGTTCCAGGATCGTGGCGAGCTGTCCGACGAAGCCTACGTGCAGATGCTGTACCAGCACGCACTGGGTCGCGAAGCCGAGGCCGATGGCCTGGCCTACTGGGTCGATGACCTGGAGAACGGCGGCTACAACCGTGCGGAAGTGGCCATCGCCATCGTCGCATCGGCCGAAGCTGCCGACGTGATCGTCACCGTCCAGATCCTGGACGGCCTGGTGTAAGCGTCACGGGGCCGGGCAATTGCCGGCCCCGGCTTTCGAGCCTCCAAGACGAAAGGCCCGCGCAGCGATGCGCGGGCCTTTTTCGTTGTCTACCGGGTTCGTTGTCTACCGAATCAGAACTGATAGCTCGCCGACAGCAGGAAGGTGCGTGGCGCACCCGGCAGGCTCGTCGATCGCCAGTAGGTCTTGTCCGCCACATTGAGCACGGATGCCGTCACGCTCCAGTCGCGTTCACGCCAGCCGGCCAGGGCGTCCCAGCGCACATAGGCGTCGAGCTTCTGCGTATTGGCCACGTCCAGATAGCGCGTGCCGACGTAGGTCACGCCGGTCTCGGCAAAGAGGCCGCGCTCGGGCGCATAGCGCACGAAGAGGTTGCCGTTGCGCCGGGCCACGCCGGTCTTGTACATGCCTGCGCGGCCCGGGCGGTGGTCTTCCTCGACCTTCGGGCTCTGGAACGCCGCTCCGCCACGCACATACCAGTTGGGGGCGATGCGGCCATCCATGCTGAATTCCACGCCCCGGCTGCGCTCCAGACCAACCACATACCAGACGAAGGGGTCGTTCTCGTCCTGCACGCGGATGTTGTTGCGCGAGAGGTCATAGTAGGCCACCTGCGTGGAGAGGCGCCCGTCGAGCCAGTCGCTTTTCAGGCCGAATTCCCACTGGCGGTTAGTCTGCGGCTGGTCGTCATAGACGGCGTTGGCATTCGTGTCGATGCTCATGAGGCCGCGCCCGCCGTACGGCGAGAAGCTCTTGCTGTACGAGGCGTACAAGGTCTGGTCGGGCAGCGGATTCCAGAGGATGCCGGCGCGCGGGCTCACGCTCGTGCCGTCATAACTGCGGCTCGCGCCAGTGAGGCGGTTGGTTGACTGAAAGCGATAGCGTTCGAGGCGTGCGCCCACCAGCGCCTTCCATTGCGGCGAGAAGGTGACGAGATCCTGCAGTGCCAGGGACACCGAGCGCGAGCGATGGTCGTTGTACTGCGTAGGATTGCCCCATGGCGTCTTGGCGTACCAGACGGAGGGGTCATAGGGATTGATGTTCGGGGCTTCGCCGCTGATCGTGGCCAGGCGCGGCAGGCGCCGTTCGCGCGAGGCTTCCAGGCCCACCAGCAGGTCATGCTGCAGGCCGAACGTGGTGGCCTTGCCGGTGAGGTCGAATTGGGTGGACGTGGTGGTGTTCTCGGTCTCCTGCCAGGCACGCATGCGGCCCGTGATGAGTCCGGTGGCGGGGCGATAGGTGCCGCCATACAGGTGGTCGAAATCCTGCTCGGCGTTGCGGTGGCCGACCGTCCACTTCACCGACCAGTCCGGGTTGAAGGCGTAGGACATCACCGAGCGCGCGTAGTGCTGCGTGTCGACCATGTAGTCGTCCGGATGGGCCATGGCGTTGCGGATCGGCACGTCGGCAGGCAGCGTCTCGCGCGACACCGGACGATCCGGCACGCGCCAGATCTCCTCATAGGTGTATTGCAGCAACCAGTTGAAGCCTTGATGGTTGTCGTAGACGATGCTGGGCGAGACCATGCGGTTGCGGCTCTGGATGCCGTGGCGAAAGCTGTGCGCATTCTGCGCATCGGCGGTCAGCCGCACCGCCACGTTGTCGTGGACAACACGGTTCAGGTCCACAGTGCCGCCCACGGTGTCCCAGGAGCCCACGCGCCCCTCGACGCTGCTGCGCGAGGTGAAGTTCGCCTGCTTGCTCACCAGATTGATCATGCCCCCGCCGCTGCCCCGTCCATACAGCACCGACGCCGGGCCCTTCAACACTTCGATGCGTTCGATGTTGGCCGTGCCGCGCACGATCTGGCCGCTGCTGCGCAGGCCATCGACATAGATGTCGTTGTAGCTCGCACTGAAGCCGCGGATGTCGATCTCGTCGGCACGTGCGTCGGGGGTG
Organism: Verticiella alkaliphila; assembly: GCF_018904615.1. Lineage (GTDB taxonomy): Bacteria > Pseudomonadota > Gammaproteobacteria > Burkholderiales > Burkholderiaceae_B > Verticiella > Verticiella alkaliphila. The sequence goes on from NZ_JADCNH010000027.1 coordinate 17,671, forward strand.
GCGGTCACGCCCGGCACCCCCTCGAGCATGGTGCCCAGATCGGTGATGCCGAATTCTCGCGCCCGGTCCACGTTCACGGTATCGATCGTCTGCGGTACGTCGCGCACGGCCAGCGGCGTGCGCGTGGCGGTGGAGACGGTGGGAGGGCGGGTGTCTTCAGGGTCCGGGGCAGTGCCGATGACGGTGATGCCGGCGAGCGATGGAACGTCAGCGGCCGCAACAGGGCCGGCCATGGCCAGGAGGGCGGCCGCGAGAGGGAGTCTTGCGAACATGGTGTTCAAGAGAAAGAAGATCGCGCCACCGAAGCCGTGAGTAGACTCTAAACGCGAGAGATTATGAAAACAAAAATAATTATCATTTCAAAGAGCGGCCATATTATCACCTTGTGTTACATGCGTGCACTGCACCTGTGCCGCAGCGCATGCCCGATGACGCAACGGTGCCACAGTGACGGCGCGTCATGCGCGCTTGTGGTGCTCATGCATAGTGGTGGGGCGCTGGTACGTTCCTTGCTTGAAAAAGTTGCATCTTCAGGGACACCTTATGCGCGACACTGCCGCCCCCCAGCCTTACGACGAGATGTTCGATGCGGACGGCCGCGTCCGGCCGCATTACCAGGCTTTTGCGCAGTGGCTGCAGGAGCAGCCGCCGGAGGCGATCGTCACCAAGCGGGCCGAAGCCGATCTGAGCTTTCGCCGCGTCGGCATCACCTTCGCCGTCTACGGCGATGAGGCGGGCACCGAGCGTCTGATTCCCTTCGATCTCATCCCCCGGATCATTCCTGCGGCCGACTGGCGTCTGCTGCAGGCCGGGCTGCGCCAGCGGGTGCGCGCGCTCAACCGTTTCATCCACGACATCTATCACGACCACGAGATCGTGAAAGCCGGCATCATCCCGCCCGAGCAGGTGTTCATGAACCCGCAGTACCGCCCTGAAATGCAGGGCATCCAGGTGCCGGGCGACATGTATTGCCACGTCGCCGGCATCGACGTGGTGCGGGCAGGTCAGGGCGAGTTCTACGTGCTGGAGGACAATCTGCGCGTGCCGTCCGGCGTGTCCTACATGCTCGAGAACCGCAAGATGATGATGCGGCTCTTCCCAGAGCTCTTCTCGCGCATTCGCGTGGCACCGGTGGAGCACTATCCGGATCTGCTCCTGGACAGCCTGCGCGCGGTGGCGCCGGACGATCGCAACGCGCCGGTCGTGGCCGTGCTCACGCCCGGCATGTACAACTCGGCGTACTTCGAACACGCGTTCCTCGCACAACAGATGGGCGTGGAGCTCGTCGAGGGCCAGGATCTCTTCGTGGATGCGAACACGCTGTACATGCGCACCACGCGCGGCCCTCGGCGCGTGGACGTGCTGTATCGCCGCATCGATGACGACTTCCTCGATCCGCTCGCCTTTCGCTCGGATTCGGTGCTGGGTGTGCCGGGTCTGCTGTCGGTGTATCGCGCGGGCCGGGTCGTGATCGCCAACGCCATCGGCACGGGCCTGGCCGACGACAAATCCACCTACATTTACGTGCCGGACATGATCCGGTTCTATCTGGGCGAGGAGCCGCTGTTGGCCAACGTGCCATGCTGGCGGTGCAGCCGCCCGGACGAGCTCTCCTACGTGCTCGCGCACCTGCACGAGCTGGTGGTCAAGGAAGTGCACGGGGCGGGTGGCTACGGCATGCTGGTGGGCCCGGCTGCCTCGCGCGCGCAGATCGAGGCGTTTCGCGCGCAACTCGTGGCCAACCCCGGCAATTACATCGCGCAGCCCACGCTCGCGCTCTCCACGGTGCCCACCTATGTCGAGTCCGGCATCGCGCCGCGCCACGTCGATCTGCGGCCTTACGTATTGAGCGGGCGTGACGTGACGCTGCCTGCGGGCGGGCTGTGCCGGGTCGCATTGACCGAAGGCTCGCTGGTGGTCAACAGCAGCCAGGGCGGCGGGACCAAGGACACCTGGGTCCTGGAAGACTGACTCGCACAAGGCCACATCATGCTCAGCCGCACCGCCGATTCGCTCTTCTGGATGTCGCGCTACATCGAGCGCGCCGAGAACACCGCCCGCATGCTGGACGTCACCTTCCAGGTGTCGTTGCTGCCCCAGAGCCCGCGCCTGCGCAGCCAGGGCTGGCATTCCGTGCTGGCGATCTCTGAGCTGCGCCAGCAGTTCGACGCGTCGCACGACACGCTCACCGGTCGTGACGTCATCGAGTTCATGACGCGCGACGCGGACAACCCGGCTTCCATCTACGCCTGCCTGCGCGCGGCCCGCGAGGCCGCCCGGGCAGTGCGCGGCAGTCTCACCACGGAGGTCTGGGAGACCTGCAACACCACCTGGCTCGAGCTGCAGCGTCGGCTGCCCGGCCTCGCCCTGCATGCCGATCCGCGCGACTTCTTCGAGTGGGTGAAATTCCGCTCGCACCTCTCGCGCGGGGTGGTAGCGGGCACGATGCTGCGCGATGAGACCTCGTCGTTCCTGGCGCTGGGCGCCCATCTGGAACGCGCGGACAACACCGCGCGTCTGCTCGACGTGGCGTTCGTGGAGGCGACGGACGAGAGCGATGGCGAAGCCGGCGATGCGAGCCTCGCCTTCTATCGCTGGTCGGCGCTGCTGCATTCCGTATCGGGCTTCGAGACCTATCGCAAGGTGTACCGCGACGTGCTCACGCCCTCGCGCGTGGTGGAACTGATGGTGTTCAACCCGGCCATGCCGCGTTCGTTGCGCTGTGCCGTGGACGACGTGATCCGCTCGCTCGAGGACGTCGCCACCGAGCGTTCGCTGGAGACTTTGCGTCTGGCCCGCAGCTTGCGTGCGTATCTCGACGCGGGCAGTGTGCAAGGCCTTTTCGATCGTGGCCTGCACGATTTCCTCGCCGTGTTCCTGGACCGGGTCGCCGAACTCGGCAACCGCATCAGCCGGGATTTCCTGGTTCCTCTTTCTGAATAAGGCTGGCCATCATGCAATACCGCATCCGTCACGCCACCACGTATCGCTATACCGCCCCGGTCACTCACGCCACGCAGCTGCTGCGGCTCACGCCGCGCCGCGAGCCGCACCAGCACGTGCTGACCTGGCACATCGCCGCGCCGGGCATCCTGCATGGCAGCATCGATGCCTACGGCAACGCCACGCACATCATGTCGCTGAACCGGCAGCACGACGCCATCGAGCTCGTGGCGAGCGGCACCGTGCAGGTCGATGCGCTGCACGAAGGCCGGCTCGAGGATACCGATACGCTCCCCGTGCAGATCTACAGCGTGCAGACGCCGCTGACGCGCCACTCAGGCCGCGTCGCGGAGTTCGCGCACGACGTGCTGCCGCAGGGCATGCTCGGGCCGGAAGATGCCATGCGGCTCGCCGAGGCCATCCATGCCCAGGTGGAGTACGTGCCGGGCGTCACGGACGTGACCACCGATGCGGAATCCGTGCTCACCCTCGGGCACGGCGTCTGCCAGGATCATGCGCATCTCTTCCTGGCATGCGCCCGCGGGTTGCAGGTGCCGGCGCGCTACGTGAGTGGCTATCTGCATACCGATGCCGAGTACATGGCGAGCCATGCCTGGGTGGACGTGTGGTTCGCCCAGACGGGCTGGGTGAGCATCGACGTGACCAATCGGCAGTACGCGGGTGAGAACCACTGCCGCCTGGCTGTGGCGCGCGACTACGACTCGGCCTCGCCGGTGCGCGGCGTGCGCCGGGGTGGCGGCGAAGAGGACATGGAGGTGGGCGTCGTGGTGGAGCCCGATGAGCCTGCGCAGCTGCAACAGAGTCAACAGCAGCATCAGGGTGGCGGGGTTCGCCCCCTTGTGCAGCAGCAGGCACCGCTGCATGCGCCATTGCAACCGCAGCAACGCCAGCAGCAGCAATAGTCGAGTCACAGGGGCTGGCTGGCGATTCCCGGGCATCGGGCCTGCGTCCCTGGATTCGCCCGGCGGTGGCCGGACGCTACAATCCTCGGCATTGCCGTATCCCGTGCCTGCGGTCCAACCGCCGCCGTTGCCATGACTTACTGTGTCGCAGTCCGCCCGGATGCCGGGCTCGTCTTCCTCTCGGATTCCCGCACCAACGCGGGGGTCGATCACATCAGCACCTTTCGCAAGATGACCGTCTATGAGCGGCCGGGCGAACGGGTGCTCGTGCTCATGACGGCAGGCAATCTGGCGTTGAGCCAGGCAGTGCTGAACGAATTGGCCGAGGCCAGCGCCGACGGCCAGGGCCTGTGGTCGGTGACCAGCATGGCGCAGGCGGCCCAGCGCGTGGGCGACGCCGTGCGAACCGTGTTCCAGCGCGAGGCCCCGGCCCTGCGCGCGCACGACGTCCACTTCAACATCAGCCTGCTCCTGGGCGGGCAGATCCGCGGCGAACGTTGCCGACTCTTCCAGGTGTACTCAGCAGGCAATTTCATCGAAGCCACGGACGAGACGGTGTACTTCCAGATCGGCGAAGCCAAGTACGGCAAGCCGATCCTGGATCGGGTGCTCGACCGCCACATCTCTCTGGATGCTGCCGCCAAGTGCGCGCTCGTGTCGATGGATTCCACGCTGCGCTCGAACATCTCGGTCGGCCTGCCCCTGGACCTGCTCGTCTACGAGACCGACACGTTGCGCGTGACGCACTTCGCATCGCTCGACGAGAACAGTCAGTATTTCCGGATGCTGAGCCGCTCCTGGAGCGAGCGCCTGCGCGACGCGTTCCGCGCCATGCCGGATCCGGCGTGGAAGCAGGTGTCCGAGAGTTCGACGCCCATCACGCCCATCCATGCACCCGCGGATGGCATGGTGCCAGCCGATGCTGCTGGCCTGGATGCGGGCGGCACGATCCAGACGCTCGCCGAGGGCGACGAGCAGCGCCCGCCGAGCTGAGCGGTCCGGCCAACGCCATCCAGATCGCGTATCGACGCCGCTCTCCCATGACGCCCGGCGGGCGCAGGCGCTGACCGCTCAGGGGGCCGTGGCCAGCGCGATGGCCGGATCGATCGCCGCCGGCATGGCAGCGCCATGCCCCAATCCTTCGAACACCGTCAGGTGCACCTGCGGCCACTGTGCCGCGAACGCCGCGGCGGCCTCGCGCACGCCGGGCAGGCCGGGCGGGGCGCGCCGGCTGCGTTCTTCGCTGCCTACGGTGAAATGCACGGGATGCGGTGTGGGCGATCCCGCAAGGAACGTCGCCACGCGCTCGGGTAGCCAGGGCGAGCGGTACCAGAACGAGGGGCTGGCGACGACGTAGCGCTGGAACGCATCCGTGCCGGTCAGCAGCGCATGCAGTGAGAAGACGCCGCCGTAGGAGTGCCCCATGAGCGTCTGGCGCTGCGGGTCGATGCGCACGCGGGCAGCCACCTGCGGCTGGATGCGCGTGCGGATGGCCTCCAGAAAGGCATCCGCGCCGCCGTTGCGTGCGTCGGGGCTGCGCGTGTCGGGTTCTGCCTGGCCGCTGGGCGTGGGCAGGTAGTCATAGGTGCGGGTGACGCCATCCAGGGTGTCGTCGATGTCGTAGCCGATCCCCACCACCACGAGCGGCGCGGCCGTCTCGCCGGGCCCCGGCGGGGTCAGCACGTCGAACACGGCATTGCCGTCGAGCACATAGAGCACCGGCCACCCTTGAGGCGGCGGCTCGCCGGACGGCACGCTCAGGAAAATCTTCCAGTCACGCCAACCATCGTCGCGCGGCACGATCCACGTGACGGGGGCGGCGACCCGCGCATGGATCGACGCCACTTCGGCTGCCCGCGCGGCGGTGGCGTCATAGGGGGGCGGGGTGGCCTCGCCCGCCCGCGTGAGGGCGGGCACTGCCAGTATGAGCGCGGCCAGCGTGCAGGCGAGGGCACGGGAAGGGCGCCGGGCAAGGCGGTGACGGGGGAGGGGACGGCAGAGCGCGGGAGCAGCAGGAGACACGGGACGTGCACCGAGAAGACGCCGGCGGGGGCAGCAGCCATGGACACGGCAGCGCGCGCCGGCAGGACAGCCGCGGCGCAGCATGCGACACGGCAGAAGAGACCTCGTCAGTGTAATGATTCTCGACTCGCTCTTGCGCGGTTCGCATCTCCCCCGATTGACACGCGTCCCGTCTTCGCAAAAAATAGCACGATCGTTCGTTTTATTTTTTCCATGCCCGATACTCTCGTTCGTCCCCGCAAAGGGGAAGCCACCCGCGCCGCCATCCTTGACACCGCCCTGCGGCTGGCGAGCGCCACCGGCATCGAAGCGCTTACCATCGGTACGCTGGCCGAAGAGGCTGGCATGAGCAAGAGCGGCGTCTTTGCGCATTTCGGATCGCGCGAAGAGCTGCAGGTGGCGGTCGTGCACGAGTATCACCGCCGCTTTCAGCGCGACGTCTTCGATCCGGTGATGGCCCTGCCGCGCGGGCTGCCGCGCCTGAAGGGCCTCTTCGATCAGTGGATCGGCGTGGTCACGCACGAGATTCAGCACGGCTGCATCTACATCAGCGGCGCGTTCGAGTACGACGGGCGGCCGGGTGCCGTGCGCGATGCGCTCATGGCCTCGATCTCGGTCTGGCGCGAAGCGCTGGAACGCGCGTGCCGCCAGGCCGTGGAGGCCGGGCACATGCGCCCGGAGACCGATCCCGAGCAACTCGTCTTCGAGCTGATGGGGCTCGTGCTGGCCCTGAATTTCGATGCCCGCTTTCTGCAACGGCCGGATGCGCTCGCGCGCACGGTTCGCGCCCTGTCACATCGCATTGCCGAATGGCAAGCCCCGGCCTGGAACTGACCGTTCTTGCCGGTCTCATACCTTCTATATCCTGTCAGGAGACGCCATGCCCGTATATCGTTCCCCCTTGCGCGACCAGCAGTTCGTCATCCACGAGTTGCTCGATGCCACGGCACATTATCGGGATATTCCGGCCTACGCCGAGGTCGATGCGGACACCATCAACCAGGTGCTGGAGGAATCGGGCCGCTTCTGCGCGGAAGTCTTGTTCCCGCTGAACGCGGTGGGCGATGCCGAAGGGTGCCATTACGACAAGGCCAACCATGAGGTGCGCACGCCGACGGGCTTCAAGGCCGCCTGGGGGCAGTACCGCGAGGCGGGCTGGAACGGCCTGGGTGCGGATACGGCATACGGCGGTCAAGGGCTGCCCGCGCTCATGCAGACCGCCGTGGGTGAGATGCAGAACAGCGCCAACCAGGCCTGGGCCATGTACCCGGGGCTGTCCACGGGCGCCTATGAGTGCCTGCACGAGCACGGCACGCCCGAGCAGAAGGCGCTGTATCTGCCCAAGCTGGTGTCGGGCGAGTGGACAGGGACGATGTGTCTCACCGAGCCCCATTGCGGCACGGATCTGGGCCTCATCAAGACGCGCGCTGTGCCGCGCGACGATGGCAGCTATGCCATCACCGGCACCAAGATCTTCATCTCGGCCGGTGAACATGACCTGGCCGACAACATCATCCACCTGGTGCTGGCCAAGCTGCCGGATGCGCCGGAGGGCTCGCGGGGCATCTCGCTCTTCATCGTGCCCAAGTTCGTGCCCCAGGCCGACGGCAGCGTGGGCGCGCGCAACGGCATCTTCTGCGGCGGCATCGAGCACAAGATGGGCATCCACGGCAACAGCACCTGCCAGATGATCATGGAGGATGCCGTCGGCTACCTGGTGTCCGAGCCCAACAAGGGCTTGAACGCCATGTTCGTCATGATGAATGGCGCTCGCCTGGGCGTGGGCATGCAGGGCCTGGGGCTCACGGAAGTGGCCTACCAGAACGCCGTGGCCTACGCGAAGGATCGCGTGCAGGGCCGGGCGTTGAAGGGGGCGGCCGAGCCGGACAAGCCTGCCGATTCGATCCTCGTGCATCCCGACGTGCGGCGCATGCTGCTCACCGCGCGCGCCTACGCCGAGGGCGGTCGTGCCCTGGGCTACTGGACGGGTCTGCAACTGGACGTGGCCCGCTCGCATCCCGATGAAGCCAAGCGCCGCGAGGCCCTGGCGCAGGTGGGCCTGCTCACCCCCATCGTGAAGGCCTTTCTCACGGACAATGGCTTTCGTGCTGCTGTCGAAGGCCAGCAGGTCTTCGGCGGCCACGGCTTCATCCACGAGACGGGCGTCGAGCAGTACGTGCGCGATGCGCGCATCAACATGATCTATGAGGGCACCAACGGCATCCAGGCACTGGACCTGCTGGGCCGCAAGGTGTTGCGTGACAACGGCGCGGCCTTGCGTGCCTTCGGCGCCCAGATCCAGGCTTTCGTGGAAGCCGAGGGCACGAGCGAGGCGATGAACGAATTCGTCACCCCCCTCGCGGACCTGGGTGACAAGTTCACCAAGATGACCATGGAGCTGGGCATGAAGGCCATGGGCAACGCCGACGAGGTGGGCGCCGCCGCCACGGATTACCTGCGAGTGGCTGGCCATCTGGTGTTCGCGTACCTGTGGGCGCGCATGGCGCGCCTGGCGCTGGACAAGCAGGACGACCCGTTCTACGCGGCCAAGCTTGCCACCGCCCGCTTCTACTTCGCCCGGCTGCTGCCCGAGGCCACGGCCCACATGCGCGCGCTGCGCGCTGGCGCCAAGAGCATTGATGGCATGGACCTGGCCTGGTTCTGAACTTCAAGGAGAAAACATGTCGAGATTCGTCATTCGCAAGGTCGCCGTGCTGGGCGCGGGCGTCATGGGCGCGCAGATCGCTGCCCACTGCGCCAACGCCGGCGTGCCGGTGATCCTCTTCGATCTGCCCGCCAAGGAAGGCAACCGCAACGGCATCGTGGATCGGGCGATCGCCAACCTGAAGAAGCTCAACCCGGCCCCGCTGGGCACCCCGGCCCTGGCCGATGTCATCGAGCCCGCCAATTACGAAGACCACATCGAGCGCATCACCGAGTGTGATCTGATCATCGAGGCCATCGCTGAGCGCATGGACTGGAAGCATGATCTGTATCGCACGGTGGCGCCCGTGGTGGCCGAGCATGCGATCTTCGCGACCAACACCTCGGGGCTCTCGATCACCAAGCTCTCGGACGGCATGGACGAGGCCCTGCGCGCCCGCTTCTGCGGTGTGCACTTCTTCAACCCGCCGCGCTACATGTCGCTGGTCGAGCTGATCCCCACGGCGGACACGCAGCCGGAGATTCTCGACGATCTCGAAACCTTCCTCACCACCACCCTGGGCAAGAGCGTGGTGCGCGCGAAGGACACGCCGAATTTCGTCGGCAACCGCGTGGGCATCTTCAGCATCCTCGCCACCATGGCCGAGGCAGCGAAGTTTGGACTGACCTACGAGGTGGTGGATGATTTGACGGGCGCCAAGATGGGCCGCGCCAAGTCCGGCACCTTCCGCACGGCGGACGTGGTGGGCCTGGACACCATGGCCCACGTCATCAAGACCATGCAGGACAACCTGCCCGACGACCCGTTTGCGAAGCACTTCGCCACGCCGCCCGTGCTGGCCGCGCTGCTCGAGAAGAAGGCGCTGGGCCAGAAGACGGGCGCGGGCTTCTTCCGCAAGGATGGCAAGAACATCCTGCGCCTGGATCCAGCCAAGGGCGAGTACGTGCCGGCCACGGGCAAGGCCGATGACCTCGTCGCGCGCATCCTGAAGATCAAGGACCCTGGCGAGCGCCTGCAGAAGCTGCGCGAATCGTCCAACCCGCAGGCGCAGTTCGTCTGGGCCATCCTGCGCGACGTCTTCCAGTACATCGCCGTGCATCTGGCGGACGTGGCCGATACCGCGCGCGACGTGGACTTCGCATTGCGCTGGGGCTTCGGCCAGCAGCAGGGCCCCTTCGAGCTGTGGCAGCAGGCCGGCTGGGCGCGTGTGGCGGGCTGGATCCAGGAAGACATCGCCGCCGGCAAGACGCTGTCGGATGCGCCGCTCCCCGCCTGGGTCACGAGCGGCCCGGTGGCCGAGAAGGGCGGGGTGCACACGCCCGAAGGCTCGTGGAATGCCCGCGAACAGCGTTTCGAGGAGCGCTCCAACCTGCCGGTATACGGCCGCCAGGTGTTCCCCGAGCCGGTGGCGGGCGACGGCTCGGCCGTGCCGGCCACGGCAGGCAACACGGTGTTCGAGGACGAATCCATTCGCCTGTGGACGCTCGCTGATCCGGGTCGCGACGACGTGCTCATCGCCTCCTTCAAGACCAAGATGCACGTCATCGGCCAGCCCATCGTGGCCGGTCTGGTCAAGGCAGTCGAACTGGCCGAGCGCGATTACCAGGGTCTGGTGATCTGGCAGACGGACGGGCCGTTCTCGGCCGGTGCCGATCTGCAATCCATGCTGCCGGTGTTCATGAGCGGCGGCGCCAAGGCCATCGAGCCCGAAGAGCGCAAGCTGCAGGAGGCGATGCTGCGCCTGCGCTACGCCACCGTGCCGGTGGTGGCGGCCGTGGCCGGCCTCGCGCTGGGCGGTGGCTGCGAGTTGGCCATGTACAGCGCGCGCCGCGTGGCCTCGCTGGAAAGCTACATGGGTCTGGTCGAAGTGGGCGTGGGCTTGGTGCCCGGCGCTGGCGGCCTGACCTTCGGTGCCCGTCGTGCCGCCGAGCTGCACGCGGCGGCGCCCGACACGGACCTGCTGCAGTTCCTCAAGTCCTACGTGCTGCAGGCGGCTACCGCGCAGGTGTCCAAGTCGGCCATCGAGGCCCAGGCCATGGGGTATCTGCAGCCGGGCGATGTGGTGGTCTTTCACCCGGCCGAGCTGCTGCACGTGGCGCTGGGCCAGGCCCAGGCCATGGCCGATGCGGGCTACCGCCCGCCGCGCCGCGCGCGCTTTGCCGTGGCGGGACGGGACGGGCTGGCCACCATCAGCGCCCAGCTCGTCAACATGCGCGACGGCGGCTTCATCTCGGCACATGACTTCCACCTGGGCCGCAGCATCGCCGAGGTGATGTGCGGCGGCGACGTCGATCCGGGTTCGGTCGTGGACGAGGCCTGGATCATGGCCCTGGAGCGCCGCGTCTTCGTGAGTCTCCTGGATCACCCGAAGACGCAGGAACGCGTGATGGGCATGATGCAGACCGGCAAGCCCGTAAGAAACTGATTGCGAGGAAGAACAGAATGAGCCGACAAATTCAGGAAGCCTACATCGTCGCCGCGGCGCGCACGCCGATTGGCCGGGCGCCGCGCGGGGTGTTTCGCCATACGCGGCCGGATACGCTGCTGGTCAACGCCATCCAGGGGGCGCTCGCGCAGGTGCCCGGGCTGGATCCGTCCCGGATCGAGGACGTGATCGCCGGCTGCGCGATCCCGGAAGGCCCGCAAGGCATGAACGTGGCGCGCATCGGCGCGCTGCTGGCCGGCCTGCCCAATACCGTGGGCGGGGTCACCGTGAACCGCTTCTGCGCCTCGGGCCTGTCGGCCCTGGCGATGGCGGCGGATCGCATCCGCGTGGGCGAATCCGAAGTCATCATCGCGGCCGGCACCGAATCCATGAGCCAGGTGCCCATGAACAAGCTGCTGCCCTCGATCAACCCGGCCGTGTTCGAGCATGACGAGCATGTGGGCATCGCCTACGGCATGGGCCTCACGGCCGAGAAGGTGGCCGAACGCTGGAAGGTGTCGCGCGAGGACCAGGACGCGTTCGCGTACCAGTCGCACCAGCGCGCCATCGCCGCGCAGCAAAAGGGCGAGTTCAACGGCGAGACCATCGCGGTCGAGGCCGTCACGCGCACACCGGATCTCGCCAGCGGCGAAATTCGCGAATCCCGCGTGAGCGTGACGCGCGACGAGGGCCCGCGTGCCGATACGAGCCCCGAAGCGCTCGCGCGCCTGAAGCCCGTGTTCGCCGCCCGTGGCAGCGTCACGGCCGGCAACAGCTCGCAGACCTCGGACGGCGCAGGCGCCCTGGTCGTCGTGTCCGAGCGCATCCTGAAGGAATACAACCTCACGCCGCTCGCGCGCTTCGTGTCTTTCGCGGTGCGCGGCGTGCCGCCGGAGATCATGGGCATCGGTCCAAAGGAGGCGATTCCCGCAGCCTTGAAGGCGGCCGGCATCCATCAGGACGACCTCGGCTGGATCGAGCTCAACGAAGCCTTCGCCGCGCAATCCCTGGCGGTGATCCGCGAGCTCGGCCTGGACCCGTCCCGCACCAACCCGATGGGCGGCGCGATCGCCCTGGGTCACCCGTTGGGTGCGACCGGTGCCATCCGCGCCGCCACCGTGGTGCATGCCCTGCGCCGGCACCAGCTCGACTACGGCATGATCACCATGTGCGTGGGCACCGGCATGGGCGCAGCCGGTATATTGCAACGGGTGTAGACCCAGGAGACATCATGAGCATTCAGACCCGCACCGAGAACGGCGTCGCCCACATTGCCATTGCGCGCCCGGAAAAGAAGAACGCCTTGTCCGGCGCCATGTATGGCGAGCTTGCCCAGGCGTTTCGCGCCGCCGAGGCGGATGAGGACGTGCGTGCCATCCTGCTGCACGGTGACCGCAGCATCTTCACCTCGGGCAACGACATCCAGGATTTCGCGCAGCGCAGCGACATCAGTGCGGGCGCCTCGCCCGCCAAGGCCTTCATGGTGGCGCTCACGGGCGCTGCCAAGCCCGTCGTGGCCGCGGTCAATGGCGCGGCCATCGGCATCGGCACCACGCTGCTCCTGCATTGCGATCTCATCTACCTGGCGGACGACGCCGTGCTCAAGATGCCCTTCGTCAATCTGGGCCTGTGCCCGGAGTTCGGCTCCAGCCTGGTGCTGCCGGCCGTGGCCGGGCATGCCCGCGCGGCGGAAAAGCTGTTGCTGGGCGAGGCCATCGCGCCGGACGAAGCCGTGGCCATGGGCATCGCCACGCGGGTGCTGCCGGCCGACGAGGTGCTGGCCTTCGCACGCGCGCAGGCCGAGCGCCTGGCCAAGCTGCCGCCACAGGCCGTGCAGACTTCCAAGCGGCTCATGCGCGCCCCGGGCGCGCCGGCGCTCGCCGCGCACATCGAGGTCGAGTTGAAGGCCTTTCAGGAGCGTCTGGGCAGCGCCGAGGCCAAAGAGGCGTTCGCCGCATTCCTGGAGCGCCGCGCACCAGACTTCAGCAAGACTTGACGGGAATTCCGGGCGGGTCGGGCTTGTCAATTGGGGTATCCTATGTGGGATGAGCTCAGAGTCCGCATCCGCCCGCGAGACGCCCGAGAAGGGCGCCGGCACCGCGGCGCCACCCGCAGTCCCTCTCACGCCTTCCGCCGCACACCCCCCGCCGCCTGACGATCACGACGAAGTCTTCGCCGATGGCGCAGGCATGGAGCGCAGCGCGCAGATGCCGCCGGTCGACATGCCGCCGGATGGCCCTGATCTCAGTTCCCCGCTCGACAATCGCCGTGACATCCTGATGGCCATGCTGGGCGTGGCCACGGTGGCCATCATCGTGGCCTTCGACGCGACCATCGTCAGTACAACCCTGCCACGCGTGGCCGAGGCCTTGAACGGCATGGCCTTGTACGCCTGGGTCGGCTCGGGCTACCTGTTGGCCACTGCGGTGACGATCCCCGTGTTCGGCAGACTGGGTGATCTCTTCGGTCGCAAGCGCCTGATGCTCGCCTCGGTGGTCGTGGTGGCGCTCTGTTCGATCGCCTGTGGCTTGGCGCAGAGCATGCTTCAGCTCGTGATCTTCCGCACGCTCCAGGGCGTGGGCGGCGGGATGATGATCGCCACGGCTTTTGCTGCGCCAGCGGATCTGCTGCCCGATCCGCGGCAACGGGTGCGCTGGATGGCGCTGCTGTCCGCCTCGTTCGCGGTCGCGAGCGGGGTGGGCCCGATCCTGGGCGGGACGATCACCGAATGGTTCGGCTGGCGCATGGCGTTCATGGTCGCACCGCTGGCGGCGCTGCCCACGTTGTACGTGCTGCTGCGCTACTTCCCGGATCTGCGGCCGAGCCAGGGCATGGCAGGCCGACGCATCGACTGGCTGGGCGGACTGCTTCTGGTGGTCGCACTCGGTGCGCCGCTCGGCGCCTTGCAGTACGGATTCTCGGGCGAGGGGCATTATCTCGAGGGCGCGTTGCTGCTGGGCCTGGGTCTCGTCGCCCTCGCGATCCTGATTCCGTACGAACGCCGGGTGAGCGTACCTATGCTGCCGCTGCGCGTGCTGGCCTCGCGCGATGCGCGTCTGCTGAATCTCGCCGCATTGCTGGTGGGCGCCGTCATGTTCATCATGATGTTCTATGGCCCGCTCCTGTTGCAGCGGGTGCTCAACGTCACGCCCGCGGCTGCGGGCCTTCTCATGACGCCGCTGGTCATGTCCATCCCGACGGCCAGCATCCTGAACGGCTATCTGTTTCCGCGGCAGACCCAGCCGCAGCGGCTGATGGTGCTGGGCGCGACCTTGCTCGCGGCCGGCTGTGCGGGGGCCATGTTGCTCGATAGCGGCATGTCGCCCAACTGGGCACTGTTGCCCTTTGCGCTGGCCGGGCTCGGCCTGGGCTTTGTGCTGCCGAATCTCACGCTCTTCATGCAGGTCATCGCCGAGCGGCGCGACGTGGGGGTGGCCTCCGCGCTCGTTCAGACGACGCGCGCCGTGGGCAGTGCGGCCGGCATCGCTGCGGTGGGGGTCATGATCTCGCATACCTCGGTGCTGACGGGCGTGCGCGCCGGGATGATGTTCTCGATTGGCTGCTGCGTGGTGGTGGGCATCCTGGCAAGCCGGGTGCGCATGCGCAATCTGCGCTGAAGGGCGAGCAGGTCGCATGCGCCCGTCTCGGCCCGTTTGGGCCAAGACGTCGCATCCAGCCTGGCTAGGCAGGGGTCGCGTGCTCTCAGCTGCGCGACGCCCGTACGCTTAACGCAGGAACATGTAGTACGCGGCGATCACCACGATCGCGCCTGCCAGGCCCAGCCACGACAGTGCGTTGCGCCCATCGCCACCCGTCTCGCCGCTGGCACCGGCCGTTGCCAGGGCTGGTGCGGGCGTGCGGGCGGCCACCTGCGTCATCTGGTCGGCAAACGCCGTGAAGAAATGATCCACCAGCCGCCGGCCCACGCTCTCGATCGTGCTCGCGGGTAGGGTGGCCAAGGGGCACCGGTGGCGCCGTGCAGGGCGTAGTGGATGCGTGTGCCGCCGTGGCTTGCGGGCTCCAGGGTGACGTGAGCGTCCCCCAGCGCGAGACCCTCATGGGCCTCCATGCCCTCGAAGGCAATATGGCAGTGGCGGGGCGCAGACTCATCCGTGATCAGGATCCGCCCGTTGAAGTCGCGTCGCGCGCCCCCCAGGCGGGCATGCAGCGTGACGGTGTATTCCCGCTCGCCAATCTGCTGCACCGTATCGCAGCCGGTGAGACAGCGTTGCAGGACGGCAGGGTCGCGCAGGGCCTGCCAAGTCTGCTCGAGTGCCGTGGGCACCCACTGTGTGTCGGTCAAGTGCATGATCGTCTCCTTCCTGGGTTCTCAGCCAAAGCCTCGCCCTCTAGGGTCATTGCACGTGCCGTGCCGGACGGGTGCCATGCCGTCCGGTGCCGGATCAGCTCATGGCTGCAATTCCACGCGCAGCAACTGGCCCTCGCGGGCGTCCGTCAACAGATACAGATGCCCGTCGGGGCCTGTACGCACGTCACGGATGCGTGCGTTCATGCCATCGAGCAGGCGCTCTTCGTGGGTGATGCGATCCCCGTCGAGCTCCAGTCGGATCAGCTCGCGCGTGGCGAGCGCACCGATGAAGAGGTTGCCTTGCCAGGCGCCGGCCGCGTCGCCCGGATAGAACGCCATGCCGCTGATGCCTGGCGACTGCTCCCAGACGTGATGCGGCGCCTCCATGCCGTCAATCGTCTTGCCCTTGGCTTCCGGAATCGGCAGGCCCGAGTAGTTGATGCCGTGCGTGGCGATGGGCCAGCCGTAGTTCTTGCCGGCCTCGGGCAGGTTGATCTCGTCGCCGCCGCGAGGGCCGTGCTCGTGCGTCCAGAGCACGCCGGTCTGCGGGTGCAGCGCCGCGCCTTGCTGGTTGCGATGGCCATAGGACCAGATCGCGTCGTTGGCGTCGGCCTGCTTCACGAACGGATTGTCGGGCGGGATGCTGCCGTCGGGGCGGATGCGCACGAGCTTGCCCTGCAGCTTGTCCAGATCCTGGGCGGCGGGGCGCTCGTTGTTGTCGCCCAGCGCGATGAAGAGGTCGCCCGCGCGGTCGAAGACCAGACGCACGCCGTAGTGCTGTCCCCGCGAGAGCTTGGGCTGCTGCCGGAAGATGACGGTGAAGTCCTCCAGACCATCGGCGGCCGCATTCAGGCGGCCTCGGCCCACGGCGGTGCCTGAAGCGCCGTCGCCCGCCTCGGCGAAGCCCAGGTAGACCAGGCGATCATTCGCGAAATCCGGCGAGAGTGCGACGTCGAGCAGACCGCCCTGGCCCTGCGCATGCACCTTCGGCACGCCCTTGAGGGGAGCACTCTTGGCGCCTTGCGCGTCGATACGCAGCAGCGCACCCGTGCGTTCGGTGACGAGCATGCTGCCATCGGGCAGGAAGGCGAGCGCCCATGGGTTGCTGAGATCACCCGCGATCTCGGTCACACGCACCTGGCCCCGCTCGGACGGATAGGTCTGGACAGAGGCCAGGGAGGGCGCGGTCAACACAGCGAGACTGGCAAAGGTAGCAAGGGCAGTGAGTTTCATAAAACCATTCTATCGTCGAGGGAATTGCGGGGGTGTTACGAAGGTTGACCCTGCCTCAGGTAGAATGCGCCTCGCAAGGGGGATCAGGCAATCGCGGCGTGCTTGCACGGCGAGGAAGGTCCGGACTCCACAGGGCAGGATGACGGCTAACGGCCGTCCGGCCATGCGCAGCGCCTTGTGTGCTGCGCAAGCCGAGGAACAGGGCCACAGAGACGAGACTGACAAGCGGGCGGCGCGAAAGTGCCGCACCCTGACGGCGACTTCCGTCAGGTGGTCGGGGCGAGCCCCGGCCGGCGTGTCAGGGTGAAACGCGGTAACCTCCATCCGGAGCAACATCAAATAGGCATGTGCACGGCTTCGGCCGGAAAGGGCGGCCCGCCCGAGCATGCGGGTAGATGGCTAGAGCCGGCCAGCAATGGTCGGCGTAGAGGAATGATTGCCGGCGTGCCGCCTTCACGGGTGGCGCGTCTACAAAATCCGGCCTATCGATCCGCCTTGCATCGAATTCATTGCGCCCTCACGGCGCGCCACCGCTGGAGCCCACCCATCATGAATCTGCCTGCCGATCTGAAGTACGCCGCCACGCATGAGTGGGCCCGGCTCGAGGATGGTCTGGTCGTGGTCGGGATCTCGGATCCCGCGCAGGACATGCTGGGTGACGTGGTCTTCGCTGAAGTCTCGGTCGGTGCCGTCGTCCAGGCGGGCGACGTCGCAGGCAACGTCGAGTCGGTCAAGGCCGCCTCGGACGTGCATGCGCCGGTGGCTGGCGAGATCGTGGCGTTCAATGCCGCGGTGGGCGATGACCCGGGCCTGCTCAACAGCGATCCGTATGGCACGTGGCTCTTCAAGGTGCGTCCGGTAGATCCGGCCGCGCTCGACGGACTGCTCTCCGCCGATGGCTACCGCGGGGTCGTGGACGCCGCCTGAGCGCGGCGTCAGCGTGTGGCGCCAGACCCGCAACTTGTATCTGCTGTTGCAGCCATGTGGCGGGTCAGTGGAGTTTTGTCCGATCTCGTTACGACACACCCCATGTGTCAGCCGTGTGTCAGGTAGAATGCTAGGGTATTCCATGACGCCCTCGCGATGCTGAGATTGCGTCTCATTGTCTCGGTAGGCTGCCCATGTTTCGTCAACGCACTATCAAGAGTCTGGTCCGCACCACCGGCGTCGGCGTTCACTCCGGCCGGCGGGTCGAGATCACGCTGCGCCCCGCAGCGCCGGACAGCGGTATCGTGTTCCACCGTGTGGATCTGCCGCAGGTGGTGGATCTGCCCGCGGATGCGACCCAGGTGGGCGACACGCGCATGGCGTCCGTGCTGCAGCAGGGTGATGTACGGGTGTCCACCGTCGAGCATCTGATGTCGGCCTGCGCCGGCCTGGGCATCGACAATCTGCACGTGGATCTCACGGCCGAAGAAGTGCCGATCATGGACGGCAGCGCCAATACCTTCGTGTATCTGCTGCGCTCTGCCGGCCTGGAAGAGCAGGGTGCCCCCAAGCGTTTTATCCGCGTCACGCAGCCGATCGAGGTGCGTGAAGGTGAGGGCGCGGATGCCAAGTGGGCACGTCTGGAGCCGCATGACGGCTTCGCCGTCGCCTTCTCGATCGACTTTCACCATCCCGCCATCAACGCGACGGCCGGGTTCGCTGAAGTCGATTTCGCCACCGAATCCTACAGCCGCAATATTGCGCGAGCGCGCACCTTCGGGTTCGTGAATGATGTCGAGGCACTGCGGGCGATGGGCCTGGCGCGAGGTGGTAGTTTCGACAATGCCATCGTGATGGACGAGTATCGCGTGCTGAACAGTGACGGCTTGCGTTACGACGATGAGTTCGTCAAGCACAAGATCCTGGACGCCATTGGCGATCTGTATCTCCTGGGACGGCCGCTGATCGCCCGCTATGTGGCGCACAAGTCGGGACATGGTTTGAACAACAAGCTTGCCCGGGCGCTTCTCGCGGCCGAGCACGCGTGGGAATCCGTGACGTTCGATTCCCCGGATGCGGCGCCGGCTGGCGTGCGTCAGGAGTGGGCGCTCGCCTGAAGCGCCTTGTGCACTCAGCCCATGCGGCGTGCGAGCAGGCGGGCCAGGGCGTCCGCCAACGGGCCTTCTGCGAGGGTCTCGCGTAGCTCGGCAAAGGCCGCTACGCCGGTGTCAGCAATTTCCGGACGCACCCCGTCATGAATCGACTGGGGCCGCGGAAACGTCAATGGTCCAGCTTGAACCCGGACCCGGATTTCGTTAACCTGCCACCCGCCGGCCTGCAAAGATGCAGCCAGGCGAGGCAGGATCTGCCGAAGTTTTGCTGAGTGCGCCGGTGTCGGCACGCTCAGCGTCAATGTGTCGTCCTGACTGCGCATTACCTGGCAGGCGGCATTCAAAGGTGGCGGCAGCACAGACTGCAGATGCCGCTGCATGTCGAGCAGGCGGTGGGCGGTCGCCATCACACTGGCGCCACCACTGCTCTGATTCAGCCAGGACAACGCATCCGGCGCGCCCGCGCGCCGGGGTGACCGGTTTTTTTTGCCTGGGGCTGTCCCCCGGGCGCGACTCACAAATTTTTCCAAGGCAATCTACCGCGTGCACATCATCATCAAACAGCATACACGGCAGGGACGAGAGCGGTCATGGGAGCTTCGCGCCCGACACGCGGTCTCCCTCCTGAAGCTGGTGCTGGTCGCCGGTGGGAGCTTGTGGCTATTGCAGCAGACCGTGCCGACGCCGGTGCCCGCCGCCTCCCTGTCCCCAGATACCGCCCAGCAGATTCAATCGGCCGCGTTGTCGGCCCAGATGGAACCGGGTTCGGTCCCGCTCGAACCGTTCGCAAACCCCGTGCCCGAGGGCTTTGGCCCCACGGAGGCGGCCGAGGCCGGCGCCGATGGCAACTGGCTCGCGCAGGCAACCCAGGCCTGGATCGACCGCACCGGTGGCGTACCGGCGTCTGCGCAGGCTCCGGTGAGCGTGGCGCGCAGCCTGCCGCCGCCGGCCGAGCCGGCGAAGGCTGATGCCGGGGACGGCAGCGAGGAAGCCCGCCTGCGCGAACAGATTGACGTGCTGGCCCGCAAAGTCGGGGAGATGGAAGCCCGCCTCACCCAACTCGATGCGCTCGGCGAGCGCCTGGCCGGTGTGGCGGGCGTGGCGCCCGAAACCTTCGACTTCAGCCACGTGCCCGGGCAGGGTGGTCTACTCGTCGAGCCGCGTCCGATGTCGCTGCCCGAGCTCGACCGCGAGGTCAACAACCTGCATCAGCGGCTGGCCGACCGCGGCGATTACCTGAGCGTGATCGACGCACGCCTCACCTCCCAGACGGCCGTGCAGTCGCGTACCCCATCGGCCATGCCGATCCGCGGCTACGCGTACAACAGCTCCTCGTACGGTCCGCGTGTGGATCCGATCAGCGGGCGCCGCGCGTTCCACGAGGGCCTGGATTTCGCCGCGCCGCGCGGCACGCCCATCCTCGCGGCCGCGGGCGGTGTGGTCGTCGCCTCGCACTACCACGCCGGCTACGGCCGCATGGTGGAGATCGATCACGGCAACAAGCTCGTGACCCGGTACGCCCACGCCTCCACGCTCAACGTGAAGGTGGGTGATCTCGTCTATCGTGGCCAGAAGATCGCGACCGTGGGTTCCACGGGGCGCTCGACTGGCCCGCACCTGCATTTCGAGGTGCGTGTGGCAGGACAGGCCGCGGATCCGCGCCTCTTTCTCGCCAGCATGCCCTCCGCGGAGACGCTGGCCGCCACTACCCCCTGATGTCTGCCATCTCGTCACCGCGGCAGCGGTGATAAACTGGAAAACTTGGTCACTGGAACCCGGCACTGCCGGGGCGATTCGTCGATGGCATTCAACCTCCTCAAGAAGATTTTCGGTAGCCGCAACGATCGGCTCGTCAAGCAGTTTCGCGGACAGGTGGCGCGCATCAATGCCCTTGAACCGCAGATGAGCGCGCTCACCGATGCGGAGCTGACGGCCAAGACCGCGGAATTCCGTGCCCGTATCGCCAAGGGCGAGTCCCTCGACGCTCTCCTGCCCGAAGCCTTTGCCGTGGTGCGCGAGGGTGGCAAGCGCGCGCTGGGCATGCGGCACTTCGACGTGCAGATGATCGGCGGCATGGTGCTGCATTCCGGCCGTATCGCCGAAATGCGCACGGGCGAGGGCAAGACCCTCATGGCGACGCTGCCGGCGTACCTGAACGCGCTCGCCGGCAAGGGCGTGCACGTCGTGACCGTGAACGACTACCTCGCCTCGCGCGATGCCGAGTGGATGGGGCGGCTCTACCGTTTCCTTGGCATGGAGGTGGGTGTCATCGTCTCGCAGCAGCCGAACGAGGACAAGAAGGCCGCCTACGCGGCTGACATCACGTACGGCACGAATAACGAGTTCGGCTTCGACTACCTGCGCGACAACATGGAGTACCGGCTGGAAGACAAGCGCCAGCGCGGGCTCTTCTACGCCATCGTCGATGAAGTCGATTCGATCCTGATCGACGAGGCGCGCACGCCGCTCATCATCTCCGGTCAGGCCGAAGATCACACTGAGCTCTATCGCGCCATGAATGCGGTGCCGCCGCTGCTCATGCGCATGGCGAGCGAGCCCAAGCCGCAGGAGCCGGAGCCCGAAGGCGATTACTGGGTGGACGAGAAGGCCCGCCAGGTCTATCTCTCCGAAGCCGGCCACGAGAAGTCCGAAGGCATCCTGGTGCGCCTGGGCATGCTGCCCGAGGGCGAATCGCTCTACGAGCCGCGCCACATCTCGCTCGTGCATCACCTGATGGCCGCGCTGCGTGGCCACGCCCTGTATCACCGCGATCAACAGTACGTGGTGCAGAACGGCGAAGTCGTCATCGTTGACGAATTCACGGGCCGCCTGATGGCCGGGCGCCGCTGGTCCGACGGCCTGCACCAGGCGGTCGAAGCCAAGGAAGGCGTGAAAATTCAGAACGAGAACCAGACGCTCGCGTCGATCACGTTCCAGAACTACTTCCGCATGTACGGCAAGCTCGGCGGCATGACCGGCACGGCTGACACCGAAGCCTTCGAGTTCCAGGAGATCTATGGCCTGGAAACGGTGATCGTTCCCACCAACCGCCCGATGGTGCGGATCGACCAGAACGACCAGGTCTTCAAGACCGGCCGTGAGAAGTACGACGCCATCCTGAACGACATCCGGGATTGCCACGAGCGTGGCCAGCCCGTGCTGGTGGGCACGACGAGCATCGAGAATTCCGAGCTGCTCTCGGACCTGCTCACCAAGGCCAAGCTGCCGCACCAGGTGCTCAACGCCAAGCAGCACGCCCGTGAGGCCGAGATCGTGGCCGAGGCTGGCAAGCCGGGCCGCATCACCATCGCCACCAACATGGCTGGCCGCGGCACGGACATCGTGCTGGGCGGCAGCGTCGACAAGCAGATCGATCTGCTGCGCGCCGACGACGCCTTGGCCGAAGCGCAGCGCGAAGCCCGCATCGCCCAGGTGCGCGAAGAGTGGCGTCCGCTCAACGAACAGGTCAAGACGGCTGGCGGCCTGCGCATCATCGGCACCGAGCGCCACGAATCGCGCCGGATCGACAACCAGCTGCGTGGCCGTGCCGGCCGCCAGGGCGATCCGGGCTCCTCGCGCTTCTACATGTCGCTCGAGGATCCGCTGATGCGCATCTTCGCGGGCGACCGCGTGCGCTCCATCATGGAGCGCCTGAAGTTGCCTGAAGGCGAGCCGATCGAAGCGGGCATGGTGACGCGCTCCATCGAGACCGCGCAGCGCAAGGTGGAGTCGCGCAACTTCGACATCCGCAAGCAGCTGCTCGAGTACGATGACGTCGCCAACGACCAGCGCAAGGTGCTCTACGCCCAGCGCAACGAGGTTCTGGAATCGGCGGACATCTCCGACATGGTGCGTTCGCTGCGCGACGCCGCCATCACGGATCTGGTGCGCTCGCACGTGCCGGAAGAGTCCGTCGAAGAGCAATGGAATCTGGCCGGTCTGCAGACGACGCTCGCCGCTGATTGGCAGATCGACGTCCCGCTGGAGGCCATGCTCAAGGCCGAGCCCAACCTCACGGACGACGAAGTCCTCACGCGCGTGCTGGCGGCGGCCACGTCCAACTACGACGCAAAGGTCGAGCGCGTGGGTCAGGAGACCTGGGGCAACTTCGAGCGCTCGATCATGCTGCAGTCGATCGACACGCAGTGGCGCGAGCACCTGTCCTCGCTGGATCACCTGCGCCAGGGCATTCATCTGCGCGGCTATGCCCAGAAGAACCCGAAGCAGGAATACAAGCGCGAGGCCTTCGAGCTCTTCTCCGACATGCTCAACCGCGTGCGCAACGAAGTCGTCCGTGTGCTGATGACGGTGCGCATTCAGGAGCCGGAGCAGGTGCACCAGGCCGAGACGCCGCCCGCCATGACCAACGTGCGCTATCAACACACGGATTACGACACGGCGCTCGCCAACGACGACAAGCCCACGGGTGCCGAGCCGGTGCGCAGCGACGCGCTTGCCAAGGTCGGCCGCAACGATCCCTGCCCGTGTGGCAGCGGCAAGAAGTACAAGCAGTGCCATGGCCAGCTGAGCTGATCACGGCAAGGCAGGAAGAAAAAGCCCCGATGTGCGAGAGCCATCGGGGCTTTTTCTTGGCTGTCGATAATGGGGTTCGGCGATGCGTGCCGGGCGGATCGCGCAAGGCGGTGGGCCGTGGCAGGGCTACGGAACGATGCGGTCTCGGCCTTGGCGTTTGGCCTGGTAGAGCGCAGCGTCGGCCCGATCCAGCGTGGTGGCGACGGGCTCGCCGGGCTGGTGCTCGGCCAGGCCCACGCTCAGCGTGGCGCCCGTGTCGCCCGTATCGGTCGGAATGCGCAGCGCGCGTGCGGCGGCCGTCTTGCGTTCCAGCACGACGCGTGCGCTGGCCAGGTCCGTGTCGGACAGCACGATGAGGAATTCCTCGCCGCCCCAGCGCCCGCACACGTCACCATTGCCTAGATCCTCGCCCAGCGTCTGCGTGAGCGCCACGAGTAGGCGATCGCCCGCATCGTGACCATGGCGATCATTGACGCCTTTGAAGAAGTCCACGTCCAGCATGGCCACGACGAAGCGCGTCTCGCCACGGGCGGCGCGCTGCGACTCGTGGCGCAGGTGTTCCATCAACGCTCGCCGGTTGGGCGCATCGGTGAGCGGATCCCGGTTCGAGCTGTGCGCGAGCCGCGTATTGGCTTCACGCAGCATCGTCTGGTATTTGTCCGAGATGCGCACGATGCGCGTGACCCGGCGCAGCTGGCGATCCAGCCGCTCGCCCACGCCGCGTTCGCGATCCAGCGCGAAGGACTGGTACGAATCCGACAGCGCGGTGAGGCGCTCGAGCCGTCGCAGGTGATCGTGCAGATGCGACCACACTTCCTGCAGTGCCTGGCCCAGCGGCGAATCCGCGTTGGCCGGGTCTGCAAGAAGGGCGTTCACGCGCTGCTCGAGCTCCTGCTGGCGACGGTTCATGCGCGGCGCACCACCGTGAACGGGAAGGTGCAGTCTTCCTTGAACTCTTCGGCGAGCTCGCCCACCCGGCCGTTCTCGGCATCGAAGTACCAGTTCACGGCGACCGCACGGCCGTCCTGATGGGCTGCCTCGAGCAGGTCAAGGATGTCCATCATCGCCTTGATGCTGCTCGTGTTGAGATACATCAGCTCGAGTTCGAGCGTGAGCGGCGCTTCGCGCTCGGCGAGGAACGTCTCGACCCACTGGATGACGGGGCCGAAGAGTTCAAAGGCGTTCTCCGGATAGGAGTCGCCCTGCATGGCGAGAACCCCAGCCTCGACGCTGGCGGTGATCGAAGGCGAGGACCTGCCTCCGGCGATATTCAAATCCATCATGACGGCAATACTCGGAAGTTAAATCACGACGCTCAGGCTGAAGAAGCCTTCGCTCTCGTCATGCTCGGTCAGCGTCGCCTGCAGCGGCGCGCTCGCGCGCCGGGCGATCTCGAGCAGGCCCAGACCCGCGGAGGCCGGGTTGGCGGGGTCCCGAGGTTTGCGCAGCTGGGTCTTGTAGGCAGCCTTCAGGGCAGCCTTGTCCAGGTGGGAGAAGGCCGCGACGCGCTCGATGAGCGCGCGTCCATGGGCAAGCGCCACCATGTTGCCGGCCGATACCCGATAGTTGCCGCTCGCCTCGCGCGATATCACCACCGTGGCGGCCGAGGCCTGCTCATCGTAGCCCCGGGCGGCGACATAGTGGCGGATGTTCTGCGTCATCTCGATGTACACCGAGAAGACGTCCATCGCTTCGGCCGACCGGGCCTGGTCCACTTCCAGGTAGCGCTTGAGTGCCATGCCGAACTCCTCGAGCAGGCTGCGCGAGATGGGACCGTTGAAGCACAGCAGCGTTCCCGTCTCCAGGAGACGGTTACGCAAGGCATAGAGTTCTGTGGCATTCATGAACGTGACTCGAAACGGAAGGAAAGCAGCGTGATGTCGTCGCGCTGCGGGCGGTCGCCCTGGTAGCTCGCGAGCGCCTGCGAGAAGGCGTCCGCCTGCTCGTGCAGCGGGCGCGCAGCGTGTTCGCGCAGCATGGCCTCGAAGCGGGCATCGCCAAAGCCGAAACCCTTCTCGCCGCCTGCCTGGTCGAGAAAGCCGTCGGTGACGAGGTAGTACGTCCAGCCGGGGCTCATCGCGATCTCCTGGTTGGCATACGCACCCTTGCGCTTGTCGGCCAGGGCGCGCTTGTCGGAGCGGTAGAGCTCGACCTCGCTGCCGTTGCTCGCGTAAAGGTCAATGCGCGCGCCCGCGTAGCGCAACTGTCCCGTGAGGCGGTCAATATAAACCAGGCCGGCGTCGGCGTTGGTGGCCAACGCAGGCGGCAGCTGAGCGTCCGAGAGCATGGCGCGGATCGCGGTGTCGCAGCGCGTGAGGAGCGCCGCAGGGTCGGCAAGTCCGATGTCGTTGATCGCCACGTCCATGGCGGCGCGCACGAGCATCGTCATGAGCGCGCCCGGCACCCCGTGGCCGGCGCAGTCCATGAGGCCGAGCAGGCAGTTGTCGCCTTCGGCACGGTAGACGTAGAAGTCGCCGCCCACGACGTCGCGCGGGCGCCAGATGACGAAATGCTGTTCACCCAGCGTCTGGGTGAGCTGGCGATCCGGCAGGATGGCTCGCTGGATGAGGCTCGCGTAGTCGATCGAGTCGCCGAGCCGCTTCTGCGCGGCGGCCATGGCCTCATTGGCGGCCTGCAGCTCGATCGTGCGTGCCTGCACGCGTTGCTCGAGCTCCTGGGTGTGCGAGCGCACCTGGGCCGTCATCTCCCCGAAGGCCCGCGAGAGGTCGCCGATCTCGTCGTCACCGCCCACGGGTAGGGGCGCGTCGTAATTCCCGTTGGCAATGGCGCGGGCCGATTGCTGCAGCCGCCGGATCGGACGCAGCACGAGGCGCTCCACCCCGAGCGCGGCGCACAGCATCAAGGCGGCAAGAATGGCCACCAGGAGGCCGGCGGCAGGAATCAGCCAGCGGCTGTCCACCACGTGCGAGGCGCGGGTGTCCACGCCGGTGGCGGCATACCAGTCGAGCTCCGGAATGTAGGCCAACGCCAGCACCTGCCGGGCGCCGTCCAGGTCGAGTTGCACGACCTGCGTGGCAGCCGGGGTGGCGCGTGCCTGCGCAACGGCGGCCTTGAGCGCCTCGGCATCGGCCGCGCTGCCCGCCAGGTCGAAAATCGTCTGCGTGTCCGCGCCACTGCGCGTGCCCGAGTTGTACGCGATGCGGGCGCTGTCCGGATGGGCCTGGATCGCGCCGCTGGCGTCAAAGAGCAGTGGGGTGACGCCCGGCTGCACGTCTTCCCGCAGCCGGTCGAGAAAGCGATTCAGGTCGATGCTCGCCCCCGCCACGCCCAGCACCTCGTCACCGTCGCGCACCAGTACGTTGATCCATACGCGCGTGATCTTGAGCTTCAGGTCGGGATTGACGTTGATGTTGTACTCGCCTGCGGTGCGCAGCGTGTCGTAGAACCAGGCATCGCCGGGATCGGTGGGCGAGAGCTGATAGCGCGGCGCCGACGACAACGGCTGTGCGGCATCGTTGAAGTAGTAATTGCCGCTGCGCGCGCTGATCGCGAAATAGGCCTCGTCGTGCAGGTCACGCCGATAGCCATCGGCCTCGGCGAAGAAGAGCTCGCGCGCAGCGGGATCCGACTCGTCGCGCAGCCAGGCGCGGGTCACCTGGGAGCCGGCGAGCCGGCGCGATAGCGCGAGATCGAGCGCGATCGGGGCAAGCATGCGCTGCCGGTTGAGCTGCGTGAGGTTCTCCGCGTAGGCCTGACCGAAGTAGAGGCGGACTCGCTCGACTCCCTTCATGCCCAGCACGAGAGCGGGCACCAGCACGATGAGGCAGGCAAAGGCGAGGGCCACCAATGACTTGGCGCGAAGACTCAGGTGGGCCATGCGGAAAGCGGAATCCTTCGCGGCCGATCCATGCCGACATGCCTGGCGCGGCCGATACGGGGGGCGATTGGTGAGACGAAACTGGCGCCCTGATGGCGCCGCGGGCCAGGATGCCGCCCCTATAGTGTAGAAGCAACGGACACAAAATAAAACACAAATGCTGCAGAGCTCTCACGGTGTTTCAGTTTGTCGCTCTTCGGCGGTGCCTCTCGGCCGAGGCGTGGCTCAAGCGCCACAGTGGTGCCATGCAAGGGGGATACACTGGGTCCTGGTATCAGTTTGTTGTCTTTGTAGGTGTCTGCCATGTCTTCCTCGTCCTCTCCCACGCTGCCGGTCACGCTGGCCGAAGCGCTCGATGCCGCAGTCACGGCCGCCCATTCGGCTGCCGGCATCCTGCAGTCGTACGCCCGCAACCGCAGTGAGCTCGTGATCGACGTGAAGGCGCGCAACGATCTGGTCTCCCAGGCCGATCGCGAGGCCGAAGCGTGCATCGTCGAGTTGCTGCGCGAGCGCACGCCGGGGTTGGGCATCGTGGCCGAGGAATCCGGTGGTGCCCCCTCGGGCGTGGCGAGCTGGTACATCGATCCGCTGGACGGCACGACGAACTTCCTGCATGCCATCCCCCATTACGCCGTCTCCATCGCCCTCGTCGCTAAGGCGGGTACGCTGTTGCCGCCAGGCGAGGTGCTGCAGGAAGACACGCCGGTGCTGGGCGTGGTCTACGACCCGAATCGCGAAGAGCTATTCACCGCCGTTGCCGGTGGTGGCGCCTGGCTCAACGGCCACCGCATCCGCGCTTCGCGCACCACCGAGCTCGAGAATGCCGTGCTGGCCACGGGTTTTCCGTTCCGGGACTTCTCGTTCGTGGACGAGTACATGCCGATGTTCAGCGAAGCGATGCAGAACACCCGCGGCGTGCGCCGCCTGGGCTCGGCCGCGCTGGACCTCGCCTGGACGGCGTGCGGCCGCTACGACGGCTACTGGGAGATGGGCCTGGCGCCGTGGGACGTGGCCGCAGGCGTCGTGCTGGTGCGCGAGGCCGGTGGCGTGGCGACCGACCTGCGAGGCCGTGAGCCGTGGCCGATCTCGGGCAACGTCGTGTCGGGCTCGAAGCCCGTCGCGCAGGCGATGATGGACCGGTTCACGCCGCACCTCATGCGTTGATCCCGCAAACGCCTCGGGGCTGCTGACGCAGCCCCGAGTCGGTATCCCTGCGCGATGGGCGCAGGGGTGATGGCGATCGCTCGCCGTCGTCACGCGGCCTTGCGTTGCTCCTTGGCCGGCTCGTCGCGCAACGCGCGGCGCAGGATCTTGCCGACGTTGGTCTTGGGCAGCTCGTCGCGGAATTCGATGTGGCGCGGTCGCTTGTAGCCCGTCAGGTTGTCGTGGCAGTACTGCTTGAGCTCGGCCTCGGTCAGGTTTGGATCCTTCTTCACGACGAAGAGCTTGACCACTTCGCCGGAGTGCTCGTCCGGCACGCCCACGGCGGCGACTTCCAGCACGCCGGGGTGCTGGGCGACCAGGCCTTCGATCTCGTTGGGGTACACGTTGAAGCCCGACACCAGGATCATGTCCTTCTTGCGGTCCACGATGCGCGTGTAACCCTGCTCGTCCATGATGCCGATATCGCCGGTCTTGAAGAAGCCGTCGGGCGTCATGACCTTGGCAGTCTCGTCCGGCATGTTCCAGTAGCCCGGCATCACCTGCGGCCCCCGGATCGCGATCTCGCCCGGCTGGCCGATGGGCACGGGCTGATCGTCCTCGCCCAGGATCGCTACCTCGGTAGAGGGGATGGGCAGACCGATCGTGCCGTTGTACTCGGTGCTGGTGACCGGATTGATGGTGGCACCCGGCGACGTCTCGGACAGCCCGTACGCCTCGAGCACGTGGCAGCCCGTGGCGGCCTTCCACTTTTCTGCCACGGCCTTCTGGATGGCCATGCCGCCGCCCAGCGAGAGCTTGAGGCCGGACATGTCGACCTTGCTGAACTCCGGGTGGTTGACCAGGGCGTTGAAGAGCGTGTTGACCGCTGGGAAGATGTTGACGGGCGTCTCGCGCAGGGCCTTGATGAACGCCGGGATGTCACGCGGATTCGGGATCAGCAGGTTGCGCATCCCGGCGTAGATGCCGTACATGCCGCAGCCCGTGAGCGCGAAGATGTGATACAGCGGCAGGGCGCTCACGGTGGTGAGCTGTGCGCCGGTGCCCGCCTGGCCGAACAAGGGCACGGACCACAGGGCGTTCTGCAGGATGTTGGAGATGATGTTGTCGTGCGTGAGGATCGCCCCCTTGGCCAGCCCGGTCGTGCCGCCCGTGTACTGGAGGAAGGCCGTGTCGTCGGGCCGGGTGTCCGGCAACGTGGGCGTCTTGCCTGCGCCGGCCTGCAGCACCTGCTTGAACGGGATCGCCTTGGGCAGGCTGTAGGGCGGCACCATCTTCTTCACATGGCGCACCACCAGGTTCACCACGGCACCCTTCAGGCCACCGAGCAGATCGCCCATGCTCGTGACGACGATGTGCTCGACCTGGGTCTGCGGCAGCACCTTCTGCAGCGTGGTGGCGAAGTTCTCCAGGATGAAGATGGCCTGTGCGCCGCTGTCGACGAGCTGATGTGTGAGCTCGCGCGGCGTGTAGAGGGGATTCACGTTGACCACCACGTAGCCCGCGCGCAGGATGGCCGTGGCGCAGACCATGTATTGCAGCACGTTGGGCATCATGATGGCCACGCGCGCCCCGCGCGGCAGCCCGAGCCCCTGCAGCCACACGGCCACCGCTGACGACAGCTTCGCGGTCTGGGCGAACGTCATGGACTTGCCCAGGCAGACGTAGGCCGTACGATCCGCATAGCGGGCGAAGGCGTCATTGATGAGCTCGACGAGAGAGCCCGGGCGGTCGGCCGGAATCTCGGCGGGGACGCCTTCGGGGTACTGGGCAAGCCAGGGACGCTGCATAAGGGGATCTCCGGTTCTCTGGAAATGGGGCGCCGAGGCGGCTGCCGGGTGTCCGGCCGATCATAGCGGAGGCAGGTCTGCGCCGGGTACCGCCGTAAACCCTGAGATGCCGCGATTTGCGTGCGGTTCCCGACTATGCGCCCCGCGCAGTCGCGAAGATGACGATAAGATAGCGACACAGGGGGCGGCGCATCGCCGGGCCCCCGCGCGCTCAGGAGCCTGTCATGCAACTCGTCGAACCTCTATTGGCCTGGCACCCAGAGCTCACGGCCATCCGGCGCGATCTGCACGCGCATCCCGAACTGGGCTTCGAAGAGCAGCGCACGTCCGACGTGGTGGCGCGCAATCTCGAATCGTGGGGCATCCCCATCCATCGCGGTCTGGCGGGCACCGGCGTGGTCGGCATCATCCAGGGCGACGCGGGCGAGGGCCCTGCGATCGGCCTGCGCGCCGACATGGACGCGCTGCCCATGCAGGAGGCCAACACGTTCGCGCACGCGAGCCAGAATCCGGGGCGCATGCACGCCTGCGGCCACGACGGCCACACCACCATGCTCTTGGGTGCGGCGCGTTATCTTGCCCAGCACCGTGATTTCAAAGGCATCGTCTACGTGATCTTCCAGCCGGCGGAAGAGGGCGGTGGCGGCGCTGCCCGCATGATCCAGGAGGGTCTCTTCGAGAAGTTCCCGATGGCCGCCGTGTTCGGCATGCACAACTGGCCCGGCCTGCCCATGGGCACGTTCGGGCTCACCCCTGGCGCCATCATGGGCTCAAGCAATGAGTTCGCCATTGTGCTGCGCGGGCGCGGCGCGCACGCGGCCATGCCGCATCTGGGCGCGGATCCGGTGATCGCCGCCGTGCAGCTCGCGCAGTCGCTGCAGAGCATCGTCACGCGCAACAAGAATCCGGCGGATACCGCCGTGCTCAGCATCACGCAGATCCATGCGGGCAGTGCCGACAACGTCATCCCCAACGAGGCCGTGCTGCGCGGCACGGTGCGCACCTTCGCCACCGCGCCGCTGGATCTCATCGAGCGGCGCATGCGCGAGATCGCCGAGCACACGGCGGCCGCGTTCGACGTGCAGTGCGAGTTCAGCTTCCATCGCAACTACCCGCCCACCATCAACCATGCCCCCGAGTCGGCCTTCGCGGCCGAGGTGTTGCGCGAGATGGTCGGCTCGGACGCCGTGGACGCCGACGTCGTGCCGTCCATGGGCGCAGAGGATTTCGCCTTCATGCTCGAGAAGGTGCCGGGCTGCTACATCTGGGCCGGCGCGGGCGACGGCGCGCATCGTGCCGAGGGCCACGGCATGGGCCCGTGCATGCTGCACAACGGCAGCTACGACTTCAACGACGAGATGATCCCGTTAGGCTCGAGCTACTGGGTGCGGCTGGTGCAGGCGTGGTCGAAGGCAGGGGGTGTGCGCAAGTAATCTGTCGCAGGTGCCCGGTCAGAAGCTCAGCATCGCGCGTGTAAGGCCGTAGCCGCCCACCATCAGCCACACGAACAGCACGCCCGCTAGCGCGAACACCCGGGGCCCGGCCTGGCGCATGCGCGCCACGCGGGTCTCCATGCCGAGCGCCACCATGGCCATGGTCATGGCGAATGTGGCAACGGGCTGGCTGCCCTCCGCGATGATCGCCGGCACCCAGCCGAGCGAGTTCAATGCCACCAGCGCTGCGAAGGCCAACACGAAGAACGGAACCGGCATGCGCGGGCGGTGGCCGGCACCGGTCGAAGCGCCGGCACGTCGTGCCGCCACGCTCACCACCAACAGTACCGGCACGAGCAGCGCCACGCGCGTCATCTTCACCAGCGTAGCCGTGTCGATGGTGGCGGGGTCGATGGCGCTGGCCGCAGCCACCACTTGCGCCACTTCGTGCACCGTCGCGCCGATGTAGATGCCCATGGCCGTGGCATCCAGGCCGAGGAAGCCCCCGTGAAAGAGCAGCGGGTACAGGGCCATCGAGAGCGTACCGAAGACGACGACCGTCGCCACGGCGGTCGTGCTCTTTTCGGCCGCGCTGCGTTGGGTGGCCTCCACCGCCAGTACGGCCGCCGCGCCACAGATGGCACTGCCCGCTGCCGTGAGCCATGCGGTTTCGCGATCCAGGCGCATCACGCGCGCCACGATCAATCCCAGCCCCAGCGTCGAGACAATCATCGTGGCGGCCAGTGCCAGGCCTGGCCAGCCGACCAGACTGAGTTCCTGGGCACTGATGCGCAGGCCATACAGCGCAATGGCGATGCGCAGCAGGCGCCGGGCCGCGAGCGCCACGCCCTCAGACCAACCGGCAGGCTGGGTGCCAGGCATCAGGTTGCCGTAGAGCATGCCGATCACCACGGCCACGACCAAGGGGCTCAGGCCGAGCGATGCCACGCCGGGCAGTCGGGCAATCTGGGACGCTGCCAGTGCCATCAGGGTGACCAGCAGGATGCCGTCCAGGCGAGCGCGCTTGGCCGAGAGAGGAAGAGGGTGGGTGAGAGCAGCCATCACGACTCCGGAAGTCCGCTCATCTTATGCCTTTGAGTTATATATTTATAATCGTCATTCGCGATGAAATACATCGGTCAAGCTGATGAATCCGTCCGTTGCCGAGCCTTGCTGCCATGACCCCTGAGCAACTCCTCACCTTCGCCGTGGTCGCTGAAACCGGGGCCATTGGTCGTGCGGCCGAGCGGCTGCACCTCACGCAGCCCGCAGTGTCGGGACAGTTGCGTCTGTTGCAGGAATCCTTCGGGCAGCCCCTGTATCGGCGAGAGGGTCGAGGCATCCGCCTGACGGCAGCGGGCGAACAACTCGCCGGCGTTGCCCGCCAGCTACGGCAAAGTTTTCAGCGCGCCACGGCGTTGCGCGTGGCGTTGGCCGGGATGCAGGGCGGCGCGCTCGCCATCGGCGCCAGCACGACGCCCGCGAGCTACCTGCTGCCGTACGTGGTGGCCGCGTTCCGCCGCGAACACCCTGGCGTGGCCGTCACCCTCACCAGCGGCAACACCGAGGCCATCGTGCGTGACCTGGCTCGGTTCGATGTCGCGTTCATCGAGGGCGACGTGCCGGCCGAGTTGCCCACCGATCTGGCGGTGCATGCCTGGGCCGACGACGAAATCGTGGCGCTCGTGCGTGAGGATCATCCGCTCGCGCCCCACCCCCCCGGGGGCGACGCCCTGCCAGTGGTCTCTTTGCGAGCCTTGAGCGCCCATCCGCTGGTCATGCGCGAGGCCGGCTCCGGCGTGCGCCACCAGGTGAGTCAGGCATTCGTCCGCGCCGGCCTGCCGATGCAGGTATCACTGGAACTGGCCGGCGTGGAGGGGGTGCGCGAGGCGGTGCGAGCGGGGCTGGGCGTCGGGTTCGTCTCCGCGATGGCGGTGCCGCGTGGGGAGCCGGCGCTGCGTGCCCTTCGCCTGGGCAAGCGCGGCCTGCCGCGACACATCCATGCGCTGGTGCCCCACGCCGATGCACTTGGCGGGCCCGCGCTGGCATTTCTGGCCGCTTGCCGGCTCCCAGGGCGACTACAATCCTAGCCCGACCGCGATCCCCCGGGGTTTTCCCGACGCACCGCTTCATTCCGGAGAGTCCATGTCCCCGATCCGCCAGCGCCTTTCGTCGCGTGACGTCGCCATGAGCGACCAGCACAGTCATGCCTGCGCGGCCTGTGCCGGGACGGCTCGCCCGGGAGGCATGGCATGAGCGGCTTGCCGGTCAACTTCAAGCCCGGCCGTCGCCTGGATCCGGAAGACGCGGAGATCGCGCTCTCCGAAGTGCAACGCCTGCTGCATCGCCAGCAGGTGGTGCAGGAGCTCGTGCATCGCCAGGAAGAGGGCGATCAGCGCGCGGATCTGGTCGAGAGCGTGCTGCAGCGCACGCACGATGCGCAGTTGCAGAATCTGCTGCAGGGCCTGCATCCGGCGGATATCGCCTTCATTCTCGAGTCGCTCCCGCGCGACGAGCGCCAGCACGTCTGGAATCTCGTCAAGGCCGAGCACGATGCGCAGGTGCTGCTCGAGGTGGGCGATCGCGTGCGCGAATCGCTGGTCGAGGTCATGGACCGCGACGATCTCCTTGCCGCGGCCGAGAATCTCGATGCCGACGAGCTCGCCGATCTCGCCCCCGATCTGCCGCCCGACGTGGTGGCCGAAGTCCAGCAGGGGCTGACCGAGCAGGAGCGCGCGCGCCTGTCCGCGGCCATGAGCTATCCGGACGGCACCGTGGGCGCCATCATGGATTTCGACATGGTGCGCGTGCGCCATGACGTGACGCTCGAAGTCGTGCTGCGCTACCTGCGCCGTCTGCCCGAGCTCGCCGATCACACCGACCAGATCTTCGTCGTGGACCGCAATGAGCGGCTGCAGGGCACGCTCTATGTGACGCGCATCCTGGTAAGCGAGCCCGAGACGGCCGTGTCGGACGTGATGGATTCCGACATGCTCACCCTGCAGCCGCACGACGAAGCCGACGATGCGGCCCGCGCGTTCGAGCGCTACGACCTCGTGTCCGCCCCGGTGGTGGACACCCAGGGTCGACTGATCGGCCGCGTGACCGTCAACGAAGTGCTCGACGTGATCCGCGAGGCCTCCGAGGAGCAGGCCCTGTCCAAGGCCGGTCTGCAGGAAGAGGACTTGTTCGCTCCCGTGCGCCAGTCCGTGCGCAACCGCGCCCCCTGGCTGCTCGTGAACCTGTGCACCGCGGGGATCGCCTCCTTCGTGGCCTCGCGTTTCGAGGACACGGTGAGTCACATCGTGATCCTGGCGTTCCTCATGTCGATCGTCGCCGGGATCGGTGGCAACTCCGGCAATCAGACGATGACCATGGTGATCCGCGCGCTCGCCACGGGCCGCATCAATCCGAACAATGTGCGCCGCCTTATCAAGCGTGAGATCCTGGTCACCTCGTTCACGGCCATCCTGGGCAGCCTCACGGCGGCCACCATCGCCTACTTCGTTTCCGGCTCGCTCTCGCTGGGCCTGGTGATGATGGGGGCGATGATCGCCAACATGCTGGTGGGGGCCTCCATCGGCATGCTCGTGCCGCTGCTGCGGGATCGCTTCGGTCGCGATCCTGCCATTGGCTCTTCGGTGCTGCTCACCTTCGCCACGGATTCGCTGGGGTTCTTCATCTTCCTCGGCCTGGCCACCATCTTCCTACTGTAGTCATGCGCGAGGCATCCCCCACGCCCGAGGGGCCGGTACTCGCCGCCGCGGATGCTGTCCCCGCCACGCATGGGGGCGTGCCGTTCAGCCCGCGGTTCGGCGATGTCTACCATGCCCACATCGGTGCACTGGCGCAGGCGCAGCACGTGTTCCTGCAGGGCAATGGCCTGCCTGAGCGCTGGCGCGGCCGCGATGCCTTCACCGTGGCCGAGACGGGATTCGGGCTGGGCCTGAACTTCCTCGCGCTCTGGCAGGCCTGGCGCGAGGACTCGGCGCGCTGCGCCCGGCTGCATGTGCTGTCGGTCGAGGCCTATCCCTTCACGCAGGACGATCTGACGCGCTGGCTCGGTGCCATCGTGCCGCCCGCCTTGCAGGGGCTGGCTGACGCCTTGATCGCCGCCTGGCCGTTGCCCCTGCCGGGCCAGCACCGGCTGGTGTTCGAGGGTGGGGCCGTGTCGCTCACCCTGTGCCTGGGCCAGGCGCAGACGATGGTGCCGCAGTGGCAGGCCGCCGTGAACGCCTATTTCCTGGACGGCTTCTCGCCGGCGCGCAATCCGCAGATGTGGAGCCCGGCGCTCATGCAGGCCCTGGCGGCGCACGCCGCACCGGGTGCCACGGCCGCCACCTGGACCAGTGCAGGGGCAGTGCGCCGGGCGTTGACCGAGGCCGGCTTTGCGGTGCGCAAGGTGCCGGGCTTCGCTGGCAAGCGGGACATGACCGTCGGGCGACATGCAGAAGGCGGCGCGCTGGGAAGGGCAGTCCTCGCGCACGCGCGCAGACCGGGCACCGCGCTCGTGATCGGTGCAGGCGTCGCGGGCGCAGGCGCCGCGGACGCGCTGGCCCAGGCTGGCTGGTCGGTGCGGGTGCTGGCGTGCGCGGCGCCGCACGAGGCAGGCCATGTGGCCGCGGCGCTCACGCCGCAGGTGGATCGCGAAGACAGCGTGCGCTCCCGACTCGCACGCGCCGGCGCGCTCGCTGCCGCCCGGCGCTGGGCGCCCACGGAGGTCTTGATCTCGCTCGTGCTGATCATCTGGATGTTGATGCCTTCCTGCGACAGCGTCTGGAACATCAGGC
>NZ_JADCNH010000028.1 GCF_018904615.1 Verticiella alkaliphila
GGTGCCCGCCCGGCGTGCGCTTGACGTGCCAGCCCTCACCGACCGCGAACTCGATCAGGGCGCGCAGCCGCTTGTGGCCGCGGGCCAGCTCATGTGCGTTCGCCATGGGGCCTCCCAGGATCAAGAGGTCGCTGCGGGCGGCCGGATACTTGAGCCAGTCGGTCCTGCCATTGCGGGAACAACTCGCTGGCGAGCGCGCGCATCGTGTCGAGCGCGGCAGGGGCGACTCTGCCGGGCGGCTGGCGGTGCTCGACCCGATGCACCGGCAGGCCGCGCGTTGCGGCACGTGGATACGCTTCTATGGCCGGCACGTCGGTGGCGAGCACGCGGATGCCGGCGCTGTCCTGGAACAGGTCGCGCAAGGCCTGCTGGATCAGCCGTGCGTTGGCGGACACCGGGTGGACGCGGTTGATGAGCAAGTGCAGCGGCGGCGGTTCGATGCCCAGGTGCCGGTACGGCGCAATGTCTTCGAGCAACTGCATGGTGCCGCGCCGCAGCTCGCGTGCCGCGAGGATCTCCGGCGTGACGGGCGACAGCGCGAGATCGGAGGCGAGCACCGCCATCTCCAGCAGCACGGAACGCGCGCCCTGGGTGTCGATCAGCACCAGGTCGTAGAGGGGAGCAAGTGCTGGCAGCAGATGCCGCAACCGCAGGCGGCCATCCGGCGCATGCAGCAACAACGTGTTCAGCTCGCCCCGGTGGTCGTCGGACAGCACCAGGTCCAGGCCCGCGATGATCGTGCGGGACACGAGCTGGCCAAGGTCGCGCTCGTTGAAGGCCAACAGCTCATAGATGCCGCCCGGCGCGCGCTGGGTCAGTTCGTAGTAGGAGGACAAGGTGGGCTGCACGTCGAGATCGAGCAGCAGCACGCGCAGGCCCGCGTCCGCGGCGAGCCCGCCCAGGTTGGCGGCCGTCGTGGTCTTGCCGACGCCGCCCTTCGTTGAAATGATGGACACGACCTGCATGGCGCTCTCCGGCTGGGAATGGGAAGTCCGCGGGAGAGCGGGTCAGGTCCGGTGGTTGAGGCGCTCGGCGATCCACTGGTCGATTTCGATCGAATCCCAGCCGACAGCGCGCACGCCCAGGCGCAGCGCCTGAGGGAACTGGCGCTTCTTCATCAGGTTGTAGATGTGGGCGCGTTTGAAGCCGGACTTCGCTTCGACTTCATCGAGCCGCAGGATGCGGCGCTCGTTCGGCGGGAGTACAGGGGTCTGCGACATGGCGGTCACTCCTGAACGCTCGGTGGCGTTTGTTGGCGTGACCTCTATTCAATAGACCTGGCTGCGGAAAGACATTGCAAATGCAATCTCCGCGATTGCACATACAAGCTGGATAACCTCATGCGCTTGCGCTACGAACGTACCTCTTAGCGTTGGCGAACTTTCCGTTTAAGGTGCGCTCAGTGATGCCCATGGTGCCGCCGTAGTGGGCGACCAATGCAGAGACAAGGGCCTCCTGCGTTTTGAAGCTGGAATAGGGCACGCCTGAAGGCGACTGGCTCAGCATCAGCGTCAACATCCCTCCAATGATGTTGAGATAGGTCGTTTCCGCCCGTTCGCTGATCTCGCATTGCTTGGATGCCAACAGCACCGAGGATTGCTTGAGTAGCGTGTCGTGCTGCTCCTGCAGTTCTCGCATCTCACGTCGGGCTTGTTCAAGCGCGGCCTGAAGGGCCAGCCGCTCCACGAGGATCGCCTGTCCTGTTTCCATGGTGATGAAAGGATGCGCCATGCGTTCGCCACGGCTGAACAGAAATCCTGGCCGGTGCTCGGGATAGTGGGTGCGCATCCAGCGTTTTAGATCGACATGGCGAACAGTCAGATCCAGAGAATTGAGCAGGTTCGGATCATTGAGCGTGATCCCGTTCTTGCCGTAGGGCAGCTCTCCGTTGAGGATGCCGTCATAGATACGTTCCGAGTGCAGCCGGCACTCATTCCATCGAGGGCAGTTCAGCGACCGAGGCAGGACACGCGGTGACGCGATCGTGGCCAGGATCATCGGGAGATACCGCAGCAACCCAGCCCATCGGATGGCCGCCTCGATGGGACGATAGAACACCTTTGATGTTGAAATGTCCTTGTGCATGTCTTCGTCTCCTTTCGGGTGCGCTACATCACCGGCTCCTTTCTTGCCCAAGGGCTGTTGTGTCGTTATGGCCTGCGACGGACGCTTGAGGCGATGCCCTAAGCGAAGGCG
This sequence comes from Verticiella alkaliphila, assembly GCF_018904615.1. Classification (GTDB taxonomy): domain Bacteria; phylum Pseudomonadota; class Gammaproteobacteria; order Burkholderiales; family Burkholderiaceae_B; genus Verticiella; species Verticiella alkaliphila. The sequence goes on from NZ_JADCNH010000028.1 coordinate 2,197, forward strand.
GAGGAGGCCATTGGCGTCCGCCGCAGGTGGCCTTGTCTTGCTTGATATGCAAGAATCGATCAGTTGCCGGCCCATCGAGCGATGAGGACGCAAGCTCGATATTGGCGCTCACGGTACCAGCGTCATAGGTGGCGCAAAGCCCATCAAGACCGATTTGGTATGGTCTGATATCCAGACGGTTCAAGACCAGCGAGTTGAAGCGTTCGACGCCCCTACGTCCAGTTGGGGACTGGAAATCAGCGGTTAGTGATGCATCGCTCCACATGCTGATATATCGACAAAGTATCTGCCGCAGTACCAGTGACCCTGCCAGGTTGCCCCAGCACATAGGAGACGGAGATGGCTGAACATTCCCATGAACATCAACATCACACATCCGGTCAGATGGGTAAGCACGGCCGACCATACGCCAAGTTCTGGGTGAACATGGTGTTGGGCCTCGTCGTCATGTACTTCGTAATGTTCAGCATGATCGACGGCGCCAGGGACTTCAGAAACAATCTCAACATGCTCTACATGGCGGTCACTATGTGGGCGCCAATGGGCATCTTCATGCTAGCGACAATGCCCGGCATGTTTCCAAACCGGCGGCTCAATCTCGTGCTGTACGGCTTGTTTGCCGTTCTCACACTCGGTTCTTTTGCCGCTACCCGTGCTCAAACCGGAATCGGCGATCGACAGTTCATCGCGTCTATGGTCCCGCACCATTCGGGAGCGATCCTCATGTGCCGCGAGGCGCAGCTCTCAGATCCGGAACTCGTCAACCTATGCCAAGCGATTTCCGATGGCCAGCGCGCGGAGATCGAGCAGATGAACCGGATTGCTGCACGCCTTCGTTGAGGCTGGCTGCCACTACACTGGCGCCGCGTTGCGCTCCGGCGAAGTTAACCGCAGCGATGTAAAGATGAGTACTTGCGGTGTTCCGATGCCGGCGGTTGTGTCCTACAGCCGTCCAGGTGCCAGGTAGTCCACGCGACACCACCCCGCGCTGCCTGCGGAGCGAGCGCAAGTCATGATCGTCGCAAGTTGGAGTTCGATAGCGAACCCGCTCAGCAGCTGGACGCATCAGGCGTAACGACGGGTGGATGGATCATCCTTGGACGCTGGTGGAAGTGGTTGGATGAACTTTGTTGCCGAGGGCGAAAAACAAGGCTATAATTGAGTTCTTCGCTGATCACCACAGTGGAGAAAGTGATTGGGAAACAGAGACTTAGCGCTCTAGTGCATGACTCGTCTCCCGCTCCAAATTCCAGAAAAAGGCCGAAACTCAGGTTTCGGCCTTTTTCTTTGCGTCGACGCTACGGATACACGCACGGCATCATCAGCGTCTGGATGTGTGGCATTTGGCCCTACATTCTCGCGATCTTCCCCGCCCCACCCCGGAAACGATCAAGCCCGGCTACAACGCAAGCCGGGCTCGATCAGGAACGCGCATGCGCGTTCCGTGGGGTCATTCACACTTAGTCGACGCTCGCGCCCGAGATCTTGACGGCTTCGGCCCACTTCGTGATTTCCGCATCCACGAAGGCGCGGAATTCGTCAGGCGTGGACGGCGTGAAGACGCTGCCGGCGGCCACGATCTTTTCCTTCAGGACCGGATCGGCCATCGCCGTGCGCATGTCGGCCGAGATCTTCTCGACGATCGGCGCGGGCGTGCCCTTGGGGGCGAAGAAGCCCGACCAGGGCGGCGCGGCGTAACCGGGAAAGCCCTGCTCGGCCACGGTCAGGTAATCCGGGGCGCTGGAGAAGCGCTCGGCGGTCGTGACGGCGATGATCTTGAGCTTGCCGCTCTTGGCATAGGCCTGCACGGCGGGCAGACCGGTGATGCCGACCTGGATCTGGCCGCCCAGGAGATCGGTGACCATCGGCGCGCTGCCACGATACGGCACGTGCGGCAGGTCGAACTTGCCCTCGCTCTTGATCAGTTCCATGCCCAGATGCGAGGCGGTGCCGTTGCCGTCCGAACCGTAGGCGTACTTCGAGCTGTCCTTCTTCAGGAGCTCGACCAGCTCCTGCAGGTTGTTGACGGGCACGTCGGCATTGACGACGATCGCGTTCGGGTAGAGCGTGGCTTGCGTGAGCGGCTCGAAATCCGTGCGCGGGTCATAGCGCATGTTCTTGTAGAGCGAGGTGTTGATGCCGTGCGAACCCGTCACGCCCAGCACCAGGGTGTAGCCGTCCGGATTGGCGCGCGCCACGTACTCAGAGCCGATGTTGCCGCCCGCACCGGGACGGTTCTCGACGACGACGGACTGGCCCCACTGCTTGGACAAGCCATCAGCCACCAGGCGAGCGGTGATGTCGGTGGCGCCACGGCCGGGAACGGGACGATGATGGTCACCGGACGGCTCGGGAAATTCCCGGCAGCGTCCTGGGCCTGGGCGACGCCAAACGGCGCCACGGCCGCGAGCGCCAACACGGCGGCAGCACCGCGCATGCCATGACGGCGCTTCATATTGAGACTGCTGCGATTTCCCTGCTTCATAACGGCTTCCTTAGTTAGAGAACGACCCACGGAGCACTACCAAACCTAGACGGTGGAATAGCCACCGTCCACACGTAAATCTGTACCAGTGATGAAACCCGCCCCTTCCGTCATGAGGAACAGGGCGGACTGCGCCACCTCGTCGATGGTGCCCAGACGGCCCACCGGATACTTGCCCGCCAGCGCGGCAGTCGCCGCATCGGCACTGCCGTAGCGGCGCATGACGCGTCCCGTGAGGACAGCCCCGGGCGACAGGCTGACGGCGCGAATGCCCTCGTCGGCATAATCGACGGCGATGGCACGGGCCAAGGCGATGAGGCCGGCCTTGCTGGCGCCGTAGGCCCCGCGTCCGGGTGCGGCCACACTGCCCAGCTGCGAGGCCACGTTCAGCACGAGCCCGCGACGCGCCCGCTGCATGGCAGGCAGCACGGCGCGGCTCATGAGCCAGGCGCCGGTCAGGTTGACATCGAGCGCGGCACGCCAGTGCGCGAGCGACAGGTCGCCGACCTTCTCGCCCGGTGTCACGATGGCGGCGTTGTTGACGAGCACATCCACGCGACCCCAGGCGGCGAGCACCTGCTCGACCGCCTGCGCCGTGGCATCCGGATCGGCCACGTCGAAGACGACATGCCGAAGCGCGTCGGGATCCTCGCCGCCACGCTCGGCCAGCGCGCGGGCGTCATGGTCACAACACGCCACGCGCGCGCCGGCGGCGCGGCAGGCTTGTGCGATCGCCCAGCCGAGATCGCCCCCTGCCCCGGTGATGACGACGACCTGCCCGGCCAATGCGGGATGCGCGATGGCCGTGCTCATAGCGGCCCACTCCCGAGCGAAGCGCCACCGCACACATACAAGGTCTGTCCGGTGACGGCACCGGCCGAGACCGACAGGAAATAGGCCACCGCACCCGCTACCTCATCCGGCTGGATGAGCCTGCCGATGGGCAGCGAAATCTGCGCCGGCGCGCCGCGCGAGGGGTCGCTCAGCATGGGCGTGTCGACCGCGCCGGGCGCCACCACGTTGACCGTGATACCGCGGCCGATGAGCTCAGCCGCCAGGCTGCGGGCCAGCCCGATCTGAGCGGCCTTGCTGGAGGCGTAGGCCGCCCGGTGGGCACGGCCGAGGACGGCACGGCTGGAGACGAGGACGATGCGCGCGCGCCGCTCGAGCAACGACGGCACGATCGCGCGCAACAGCGCCATGGGCGCGCCCACGTGCAACTGCCACATGAGCGCGGCGTCTTGGTCACGGGTATCGATGATGCCGCCCGTGCGCATGACGCCCGCGGCATGCACGAATCCAGTGATGGGCCCACCGTCGAGCGAGAGCGCCAGCCGGCGCACGGCGTTGGGATCTGACAGATCGCACAGATGATGCGTGTACGCCGGCCCCAGATCGACCGGCACGGGCTGGCGATCCACGCCGATCACGGTCCAGCCTTCGTCTAGCAGCAGCCGCGCGAGCGCAAGGCCGATGCCGGAGGACGCGCCGGTCAGGATGCAGCGAGGCGGCGTGCAGATCATGACGCGGCTCCTGCTCAGGCTTCCAGCGTGGTGAGGCGCTTTTCGAGCGCACGCATCTCTTCATAACCCATGAGGGCCATGATGTCTTCGATGCCCACCAGCAGATCCGGGCGATCGACCGGCTCGCCGCTGGCGATCACGCCCTGCATGACCTGGAGCGCCTGGCGCATGCCGAAGATGGCCGCAGCCGGCAGCATGCGCGGCAGGCTGATGCGCTTGACACCGATTTCCTTCAGACGCGGCAGCGGAATCAGCGGCGTCGTCGGACGGGCACGGATGCCGAAGCCCATGTTGATGCTGAGCGGCACGCCAGCAGCGTCGACCAGGCGCTTGATGTCGTCCTCGGTGCGCACGGCATCCGGGAAGATCATGTCGGCGCCGGCACGGCCATAGGCGCGCGCCCGCTTGACGGCGCCTTCGATGCCTTCGATGGCGATGGCGTCGGTGCGCGCGATGATCACGAAATCATCGTCGCGGCGCGCTTCGCAGGCCGCCTCGATCTTCTTGACCATCTCGGCTTCGGGGATGACGTCCTTGCCGGGCATGTGGCCGCAACGCTTGGGGCTCACCTGATCTTCGATGTTGATGCCGGCCACGCCGGCTTCTTCGAACATGCGCACCGTGTGGAACACGTTCACCGGATTGCCGTAACCCGTGTCGGCATCGGCCGTCATGGGGATGGACACCGAACGCGCGAGGTTGCGGCAGTGGGCGACATTCTCGGAGAGGCCGAGAACACCGATGTCCGCAATGCCCAGCAAGGCGTTGGAGACAGCCGCACCGCTCGTGCACGCCGTCTTGAAGCCCGCGGCTTCGACCAGACGGATGCTGTAGCCGTCGTAGACACCCGGCGAGACGATGAAGGGCTCGTTCTTCAGGAGTTGCCGGAACTGATGACGGGGATTGCTCATGACTTGCTGTGCTCCAAGGAAGGCGTCAGGCGATCGGCACGTGCTGCCGCGCGATGGCCGGCGCGCCGTAGGCCAGGTGTTCGAAAAGATGTTGCGTCGCGCGCTCGATGTGCGAGCGCATGAGCGATTCGGCGAGCTCGGCATCGCGGGCACGGATGGCGCGCACGATCTGCCAGTGCTCGGCGTAGGCGTCCTCCTTGCGCTCGAGGACACTGCCGGAGTGCCGGCGGTAAATGCGCAGGAGGTGATAGAGATCGCCGCACAGGCTGTTGATGATGCGTTGATTGCCGCAGGCCCGCACGATGCGCTCATGAAAGTCGAAGACGCGCGCGCCGACGGCCTCGCCCTGCGCCACGGCCACGCGGTGCTTGCGATCGCGTTCGAGATCTTCCAGCAGGCGTGCGATGTCCTCGTCGCTCATGCGGCGCGTGGCGAGATTGCACGCGACGCCCTCGAGAGCCATGCGCATCTGGAAGAGTTCCAGTGCCGACTCGGCGGACAGGAGCACCACGCGCGCCTTCATGTAGGGCTCGCGGGTGACCAGTTGAATGCCTTGCAGCCGACGCACCGCCTCGCGCACGGGCCCGCGACTCACGTCGAACTCCTGCGCGAGCGCCACTTCATTGATGACGCTGCCAGGTGCCAGCCGCCCCTGATAGATGGCGTCCAGCATGCGCTCGAAGACGGCATCCGACAGAGGCCCTGTGGGCTCGTCCTTGATCAGTTCGGTGGTGGCGGAAATGCTCATAGTGTTGACAGCCTATCAAAGAATTGGAAAAAGTGTCAACTCTTCAACGATTCGACACAAGTCAGGGAACGCCCAGGGCTGGCCGGAATCTCTCCTGCCCTCACCCTGGCAATACCAGGTTCATACCACATCGCTCTCGATGCACGAGACCCATTCGCTTGCGCGGCACGCCATTCTCCATCGAATTTCAAGTGTTGACCGCGTCATACGCAATGCACCAATCCCACCATAGTGTTGACACTATCGGACAATGACCCGTAAGATGATTGGCAGTTGAGATTCTGCCCCTTACGCCATGACCCGTGATTTCGTCCATGGCGACCAGTCGCTGCGCACCATCGACCTGGCCGCTGCCGCCCCCCAGACCGGATTCGACGGGGTGTCCAGCCTGCCGTTCGTCATCCGCATCCTGATCGAGAATCTCTTGCGCCATCAGGCCTGGGGTGCAGCCGTCTCCGATACGGAGATCGGACGGCTCTGGCGCTGGCGTGAGCACGTCGGTGCAGACCTTCCCTTGCATGTTGCTCGCGTGATCCTTCCCGACTCCAGCGGTCTGCCGGTGCTGCAGGACCTGGCCGCGCTGCGCGATGCCGTGGCGGCCGCGGGCGGTGACCCGGCGCGTGTCGACACCCGTGTGCCGGTCGACCTGATCGTGGATCACTCGCTGCAGGTGGATCACTGGGGCGACGGCCAGGCCGTGCAGCTCAACCTGGGCCGCGAATTCCAGCGCAACGACGAGCGCTACCGCTTTCTCAAGTGGGCGCAGCAAGCCTATCGCGGCCTGCGCGTCATTCCGCCGGGCACGGGCATCATCCACCAGATCAATCTCGAGTACCTCGCGAGCGTGGTCACGCGCCACCCGCAGGCCGATGGGGTCTGGGCCTACCCGGACTTCGTGATCGGCGGCGATTCGCACACCCCCATGGTCAACGCGCTGGGCGTTTTGGGCTGGGGCGTGGGTGGCATCGATGCCGAATCGGCGCTGCTCGGTCAGGCCTATACCTTCCCCATCCCCGAAGTCGTCGGCGTGCGGCTCACGGGCGCGGTCAAGGCACCTGCCCTGTCCACCGATGCCGCGCTCTACATCACGCAGCGGCTGCGCGCGGCCGGCGTCACCGGCACCATGGTCGAGTTCTTCGGCCCGGCCGTGGCAAGCCTGGGCATTCCGGAGCGCGCCACCATCGCCAACATGGCGCCCGAGTACGGCGCTACCTGCGGCTACTTCCCGCTCGATGCGCAGAGCATCACCTACCTGCGCCTGACCCGCGGAGACGCCGACGAAGCGGCCTTCGTCGAGGCCTATGCGCGCGCGCACCATCTGTGGCGCGACGACAGCGAGCCGGTCTACTCGCGCGTGCTGGAGATCGACCTTTCCGAGGCCGGGCCCAGCATGGCGGGCCCGCGACGTCCGCAGGATCGTCTGGCCCTGCCCGAGATCGGGCCTGACTTTCGCCAGCGCCTGGCGCAACCCATCGCCGAGGGCGGTTTTGCCGCCGCCCCCGCCCCTGCGGGCGAGATCGGCCACGGCGCCGTGGTGCTGGCCGCGATCACGTCCTGCACCAACACCTCCAATCCGAGCGTGATGCTGGCCGCGGGCCTGCTCGCCCGCAACGCACTGGCCCGCGGCATCACCCCAGCCGACTGGACCAAGCGCTCGCTCGCGCCTGGCTCGCGCGCCGTCACGCAATACCTGAGCCGCGCGGGGCTGCTCGATGCGCTCGAGGCCCAGGGCTTCTATGTGATCGGCTACGGCTGTACCACCTGCGGCGGCAAGTCCGGCCCGCTCACACGCGAGGCCGCTGAAGCCATCACGGACGGCAAGCTGGTGGCGGCTGCCGTGCTGTCGGGCAACCGCAATTTCGAAGGCCGCATCCACAAGCTCGTGCGGGCCAACTACATCGGCTCACCCGCGATGGTCGTGGCCTATGCCCTGGCCGGCCGCATCGACATCGACTTCGATACGGATCCGCTGGGCCACGACACGGACGGCGCGCCCGTTTACCTGCGCGATCTCTGGCCCACGCCGGCAGACATCGACGCCTTGCTGCCGCACGCGATGCAGCCGGAGCTCTATCGCGAGATCTACGCACCGGCCGCGCTCGACAGCGAAATCTGGCGCAGTCTGGAAGCCCCGCGTGGGCTGCACTTCCCATGGGATCCGCAATCCCACTACCTCGTGCAACCGCCGTTCTTCCAGAACCTGCCGGAGGACGCCCTCGGCGAACTCGCCCGGCGTCTGAAGCACGCCCACGTGCTTGCAGCCTTCGACGACTCCCTTACGACGGACCACATCTCGCCCAGCGGCGAGATTCCGCTCGATACCCCTGCCGGCCAATACCTGGCCGAAGCCGGCATTGCCCCGCGTGACTTCAACACCTATGTGGGACGCCGCTGCAACTACCATGTGATGACGCGCGCCACCTTCGCCAACATCCGCATCAAGAACGCCTTGGTGCCGGATACCGAAGGCGGCTACACGCGCCATTTCCCGGATGGCGCCACCCACACAGTGTTCGACACGGCCAGCGCCTATGCCAAGGACGGCATCGCGAGCCTCATCCTGGCCGGCAAGGACTACGGCATGGGCAGCAGCCGCGACTGGGCTGCCAAGGGCTCCGCGCTGCTCGGCGTGCGCGCCGTGATCGCCGAATCGTACGAACGCATCCATCGCGCCAACCTGATCGGCATGGGCGTGCTGCCGCTGGCCTTCGCGCCGGGCCAAGGCTGGCGCTCGCTCGGCCTCACGGGCAGCGAGCGGTTCTCCTTCGCCAACGTCGAGGCAGGGATCACGGCCGGCGAGCCCATCCACGTGACAGCCACCGACGGCGAGCGCACCATCCGCTTCTCCGTCACGGCGCAGGTGCTCACGCAGGCCGAGCGCCAGCTCATGAGCGAAGGCGGCATTCCGGCTGCCGTGCTGCACCACTTTCTGAAAGCGCCGGCCGCGGCCGCGCACTAACCTGGATATCCTCATGCTGGATCTCGTACTGACCAACGCCCGATTGATGCTGCCCGGCCACGGCCTGACGGACGGCGTGCTCGGCGTGCGCGACGGCCGCATCGCCGTCATCGCCGCCCACGGCGAGACGCTCGCCGCGCGCGAGACCGTGGATTGCGAAGGCCGCTGGGTGCTGCCCGGCCTCATTGACCCGCACGTGCACTTCGGCTTCGGCTCGCCCGAGACGGACTTCCTCACCGAGTCGCGCTTCGCGGCGCTGGGCGGCACGACCTCCGTGCTGTCGTTCCACCGCTCGGCCGACATCCGCGATTCCGCCGACGCCGCCCGCGACCGGGCGCTCGCGCAGAGCTGCGTGGATTTCGGCTTTCACTTCGGCATCACGAGCCAGCTGCACGTGGACACGCTCGCCGAGATTTCCGAGCGCTTTGGCGTCAGCTCGTACAAGCTCTACATGATGTACAAGGGCGCAGCGGGCCTGTCCAAGGGCTTCACCGACATCGACGACGGGCTGCTCTACAGCGCGCTGAAGGCCACTGCCGCGATTCCGGGCGCCATCATGGGCGTGCATTGCGAGAACGTCGAGGTGATCCCGGTGCTGCGCGAGCCCCTGCGCGCCGCCGGCCGTGATGACCTGGCAGCCTGGAACGAGCAAAGCCCCGATTTCCTGGAAGCGGAGAATGTGCACCGTGTGTGCTACTTCGCGAACAAGGTGGGCGCTGCCGTGAACATCGTGCACCTGAGCAGCCGCGAGGCGCTGGCCGAAGCCCGCCGCCATCGTCGCACCAAGGGCGCGCCGCCCATCTACGTCGAGACCTGCCCGCACTACCTCTTCCTGAACGACCAGTCCCCGGCCGGCACCTACGCCAAGGTCAACCCGCCCGTGCGCGGCCAGGACGATGTCGAAGCCATGTGGGAAGGCGTGCTCGATGGCTCGATCACCACCATCGGCACGGATCACGTGCCGCGCAAGCGCGTCACCAAGGACAAGGACATCTGGACGGCCAGCAATGGCTTTCCCGGCACCGGGCTCATGCTGCCCATCCTGCTGCATGAAGGCTATCACCGCCGTGGCGTGCCGCTCGAAACCCTCATCAACGTGGCGGCGGGCAATTCGGCCGACATCTATCGCATGCCGTCCAAGGGCAGCATCACGGTGGGCAAGGATGCCGACCTGGTGATCGTGGACCCGGATCTCGAACGTACGGTGGATCCGGCCACGCTCGAATCCCATTCGGATTACTCGCCCTACGAGGGCATGACCCTCAAGGGCTGGCCGGTTCGCACCTTCGTGCGTGGCCGCACCGTGGCTCTCGATGGCCGCATCACTGACGAGGCGACCGCCACCCCGGGCGGACGCTACCTGCACCGCATCTAAGACACACAGGACACGACATGAGCGATAACCGCAAGCGCATCTGGGACGACTTTCTGACCGAGCGCGACAAGCAGGTGCTGGCCCAGGCCGGCTACGGCAAACGCGGCGGCTTCGGCAAGCGCCCGGCCCTCTTCATCATCGACGTGCAGTACAACTTCTGCGGCGACAAGCCCGAGGACATCCTCGAAGGCCTGAAGCAGTACCGCACGCACTGCGGCCGCGAGGCCTGGGAAGCGGTCGAGCACATCGTGCCGCTGCTCGAACTCGCCCGCGACAAGAACATCCCCGTGTTCTACACCGAGAGCGGCCGCCGCGCGGATCTGCTCGACAGCGGCGTGCAGGTGGGCAAGAACCATCGCGGCGGTGAGAAGACCGTGGTGGCCAACACCCACGCCACGCAGACCGTCGAGCCCCTGGCGCCGCGCCCGCAGGACATCCGGATCACGAAGCAGAAGCCCTCGTGCTTCTTCGGCACGATCTTCATGAGCCACCTGAACTTCCTGGACGTGGACACGCTGATCCTCGTGGGCTGCACGTCCTCGGGTTGCCTGCGCGCCACCACCGTGGATGCGTACTCGTACAACTTCAAGGTGATCATTCCTGAAGAAGCCGCGTTCGATCGCTTCCAGGCCAGCCACGCCATGAGTCTCTTCGACCTGAACTGCAAGTACGCCGACGTCATCCCGTCGGCCGAGGTGCAGGACTACCTGCGCGAACTGCCCGCGAAGGAAGCCTGAACATGACGGCGGCTGTCGGTGCGTTGCCCGTGGTGCTGCTGACGGGGTTTCTCGGCAGCGGCAAGACCACCCTGCTCTCCACCCTGGTGCGCAGCGCGGCCTTCGCCGACACCGCCGTCATCATCAATGAATTCGGCGAGATCGGACTGGACCACGCCCTCGTGGGGCAATCCGACGACGCCGATGTGGTCCTGCTCGATTCGGGGTGCCTGTGCTGCGCCTCGAGCAGTTCGCTGCAGGACACGCTCGAATCCCTCTGGTATCGACGCCAGCGCGGCGAGATTCCTGCATTCTCGCGCGTGGTCGTCGAGACCTCGGGCCTCGCCGATCCGGGCCCGGTCATCAACACGCTTGCTGCCGATCCCTTGATCGCCAGGCACTACCGCTTCGCGGGTGCGATCACGACGCTCGACGCGATGCACGGCCTGGCCACCTTGGCCGAGTACCGCGAGGCATCGACGCAGGTGGCGATCGCCGACCGGATTGCACTGACAAAGACGGACATGGTGGGGCCGGAGGTGACGTCGGCCGTGATGGCCGTGCTCGCCGAGCGCAACCCCACGGCCCCGATCCAGCAGATCACGCCGGCCAACCGCGCAGACGAAGCGCCGCGGCTTTTCGAGGACTTGCAGGCACGTCACCTGGATGCCGTGCCTGCCGACACCAGGACGGGCCTCTCGGCCATCGGCCATGTGCTGCGTTACGGCATCGTCTCGCACGCCTGGCGCCAGCCCGACACGCCCATGGACTGGGGCACGTATGCCGCCTGGGTGAAGCACGTGCAGCGGCACCTGGGCGACCGGCTGCTGCGCGCCAAAGGCATCCTGCACTGGCAGGATGGCACCGTGCGGGCCATCCACGGCATCCATCACGTGTTCGCGATGCCCGAGCCGTTGCCGGCTGCGGCGGCCGGCCAGGCGGGCGCCATCATCCTCATCGTGCGCGACACGGACACCGACGAAGTCCAGGCCGCGTTCGCGCAGCTGCAAACGCAGGGCGACGCGCCTGACTGATGCGCAAGCCACAGCCCAGGCGGGGCACGGCTGGCGGTTATCATGCGACATCCCCGCCTGCCTCACGCCTTGCATCCATGACGGACACTGACACCCCCGGTCAGAACGGCTATTCCTTCTCCGACCAGGTCGGCCACCTGCTGCGACGCGTCTATCAACGTCACACGTCGCTCTTTCAGCAATACATCCCGGATTCGCAACTCACGGCGGCACAGTTCGTCGTGCTCTGTACGCTGCGCGATCACGACGGCAGTTCGCTCGTGGACATCGTCAAGGCCACCGTGATCGACCAGGCCACCATCCGCGGCGTGGTCGATCGGCTCAAGCAGCGTGAGCTCGTGCACATCGGGCACGATCCGACGGACCGGCGCAAGGTGGTGGTGAGCCTGACGGCATTGGGCCGCGATCTGGTCGAGCGCATGGAGCCCCATGCCCGCCAGATCACGGAAAGCACGCTTGGCCGGCTGAATCCCGCCGAGCGCCTGGCGCTCGATTTTCTCTTGCGCAAGATGCTGGAGACCGACGAGACCGAGTGAGGTCTCGTCGGTGGCAGCGCACATGGCGCGCGCTGCCCGACGTCAGCGACGCCGCATCAATCCAGCGCGCGATTGCGCGATTCGACGTCCACCGCCCAGATGGCGACGGCACCGGCCACGAGCATGGCCGAGAGCACGCCCAGCGCCAGCGTGAAGTGCGTGGTCATGATGGGTGCGATGATGGCCGGCGCAAAGAGACCACCGAAGCGGGCCATGGCGCCTGCCGTGCCCATGCCGCTTGCGCGCAGCGCTGTCGGATACACCTCCGGCGTGAAGGCGTACAGCGCACCCCACGTACCCAGCAGCGAGAAGCTCATGAGCAGGGTGGAGCCTACGACGATCACCGGATCCGTGCCGAGGCTGTACAGCATGCAGCCCACGGCGCTCAGGAGCAGGAAGCCGATCAGCGTGGGCTTGCGGCCCCACTTCTCCACCCCGTAGGCCGACAGCGCAAAGCCCGGCAACTGCACCAACGCGAGGATCACGAGGAATTCCTGGCCGCGCATGAAGGCAAAGCCTTCGGTGGACAGACGCACCGGCAGATACACGAACACGCCGTAGTAGGCGATCGAGATCAGCGCCCATGCCAGGAAGAGCGAGATGCTGCGTCGTCGCATCTCGGGTGAGAACAAGGCGAAGATCGACTTGCGCTCCTGCGGCTCGGCCTGCAGCTGCGGGATCGTGATGTTGTTTCCGTTGACCTTGGCCACCCGCTGCAAGACCTGGTGCGCCTGATCGGACTTGCCGTTGCGATTCAGGTAGAGCGGCGACTCCGGGATATAGAAGCGCAGCACCACGCCGACGAGGGCCGGCAGGCCGGTCACGAAGAAGATGAGGCGCCAGGCATCATCGCCCCAGGACACGGCGTACAACGCAAGCAGCGCGAGGAAGATCGTGCCGATGGCCCAGAAGGACTCGAGCAGCACGAGCCAGCGGCCGCGACGCTGAGCCGGCAGGAACTCGGCCATCATCGTGTAATCCACGGGCAGCGTGCCGCCCACCCCGACGCCGGTCAGAAAGCGCAGGAAGAGCAGCCACGCGAAATCCGGCGCGAACGCCGAGGCCACACCAGCGCAGGCGTCGATGATGACCGCGATCATCAGCACGGGCCGGCGCCCGATGCGGTCGGCCAGGCGGCCGAAGAAGAACGCGCCGATCAGCATGCCGACGAAGAACAGCGTGCCCGTCTGCAAGGCTTCGGGCACCGTGATGCCGAACGTCTTGGCGATGGAAGGTGCGCTGAAGCCGATCGACAGCACCTGCATGGCATCGGCCAGCCACACCAGGCCGAAGATCACGAACAGCCGGTATTGGAACTTGCCGACGCCTGCGGTCTGCAGGCCTTGTTCCACCGAGATGAATGTAGATGCCACCTGAGAACTCCTTGATGAAGACATCGCAACGGGGTTGGTTGGGGCGCCCCTGAGGGCAACCTGAGAAAGGTTTCTTCTGTCCGGCCTGACCCGCGCATGCCGAACGATGACACAACAACGCCCCTCGCACCCGCCGCGGGGCGGAACGATCTGTGGCAAAACCGAGAGGCGTGACGGTACGGCTAGGGAACGGGGTCGTGCAGGACCGGGCGCGCAGCGCGCACCGCGGTGGGCAGATCGGACCACGCCGGCGAGCCGGGCGCGAAACGCGCCCTCAGGTAGCCCGCGAGATCGGTGAGTTGCGTGTCGTCCAAGCTGTCGGCAAAGCCCGGCATGTAGCCCAGCGCGTCGTCAGCCGGGTTCTGGATGCCATGCAGGATCACCTGCAGCAGATTGTCTGGCGTGTCGGCATGCAGGTTGGTGTTGAACCCCAGCATGGGTTTCACGCCGAAGAGCGTCGGGCCGCTGCCGGCCTCGTGGCACACGGCGCAGGCGTTCTGATAGATGCGCTCGCCATTGGCGTGCGTGGCGAAGACGCGAGCCTCACGCGGCTGCGGGTTGGCCAGTGAGGAAGACTCGGACGACATGCGAGACGCTGAGGTCGGCGCGACGGGCTGGGGGACGACGTGAGCGGCCGGCGGCGCCGACGTGACCGGGCCCGTGCGCGACGCCGGCGATTCCGCATCGCCAGGCAGCACCTGCGGCGCCTGCCCGGGCAACGCCGTGAGATACGTCACCATGGCGTGGATATCGCTGTCGGGCAGCTCGGCCAAGCCCTGGATGACAGGTGCCATGGGGCCCGCCGCCACGCCGTGACGAGATGCATGGCCGGTACGCAGGTACTGGAAGAGCTCGTCGCGGGTCCAGGGGAGCGCGCCGGTGCCCAGCACATTGAGCGCGGGCGCCTGCCAGCCTTCGGCTTCGCCACCGGCCAGGTAATGCAGGCCCTTCTTCTCCGCACCCAGACTGTTGCGTGGCGAGTGGCACGCGGCGCAATGCCCCGCCCCTTCCACCAGATAGGCGCCGCGATTCCACGCGATGCTGCGGCCCGGGTCCGGCGAGAACGGCGTGGCGTCATGAAAGAGAAGATTCCAGCCGGCAATGGCCGGACGCAGACTGTACGGAAACGCGAGCCGCGTTTCCGGCGCCTTGGCCGACACGGCCGGCTGCGTCATCAGGTAGGCATAGAGCGACTGGATGTCCGCGTCGCTCAGCTTGGCGAAGGCTGTGTACGGGAATGCCGGATAGAGCTGGCGGCCGTCCTGGTGGATGCCCTGGCGCATGGCGCGTTCGAACGCGGCATACGACCAGCGCCCGATGCCCGTCTCCGCATCCGGTGTGATGTTCGTGGAGTAGATCGTGCCGAATGGGGTTTCCAGGGCGAAACCGCCCGCATTGGGCTTGCCGCCCGGCGCGGTGTGGCAGGCGACGCAATCGCCCGCCGCGGCCACCAGCCGGCCCCGTTCGATGGCCTGATCCGAATAGAGCGAGACGTCCGGACCGGCGGTGAGCGGGATGGCGGGCTTGGCCGGCCAGGCCATCACGGCCAGACCGGCCAGACCGGCGGCCCCGGCCGTGGCCCAGCGCCAGGCACGGCGCAGGCCCGGCGGCACGGCCTCGCTGTCGCCCTGCCCCAGGGCCCGACGCAACTGCGCCACATCGAACGGCGCCTCGCGCAAACGCACGCCGGTGGCATCGTGGATGGCGTTGGCGATGGCCGCGGCCGCGGGCAAGGTCAGCACGCCATCGAGCGCGAGCCGGCCCTGATTGACCACGGCGTGATCCGGCGCATGAGGCGCCACAGACCGCGCCGCGTCGTGCAGCGGCGTCGGTCGGGCCGCGCGCCAGTCATCGAACGCTGTGTCCGTGCCCAGCAGCCGCTGGGCGCCCTGCATCAACCAGGGCTCGTCATGCACGATCTGCCCATGCACCGGGGCAGCCTGCGCCGGCTGCAGACGCTCGCTGTCGTGGCCGGCCACCACGCGCGTCACGTCGATGTGCCCCGTCTGCGGATGCACCGCCACTTCGGCCACCCACGCGCTCCACACGGTGCCGGGCTGACCGTCGTCATCGTGATGGGCGAGATGGGCCGTGGCCAGCCCGACACCGCGCAGTCGGCCATCCGGCAGACGGCGATCCTCGGCACCTGCAGACGCCCAAGGCGCCTGTTGCACAACCTGCGTGGCCAGTGCACGCGCTTTGCCCTGCAAGGCCGCCAAGCGCGCGGCGATGGGGTCGTTGCCCGCGGCGACGGCGGCATCGCACCACTGGCTCTCCTGCGCGAAGACCTGCGCCGCGTCCAGATCCTGTGGGCCGGCATCGGACAACAGGTGCACTCCGGACGTCCCGCTGACCGCATCCGCAGGCAGCACCCGAGCGCCGGCGACGGGCCCGGCTGCGTGGGGGAGGGTGAGGAGTCTTGCCAGGCTCGGCCGGACTGCCCAGACACCGTCCGTCTGCCACTGGCGTGCGAGTGCGCTTGCCGGCGTGTGCGTGCTTGAAGCGGCAGGTGCGCCGCCCCCGGCACCTGGCGTTGCGCGCGGCGCCGACGATGCCAGCGGAACACCGACACGCGTGCCATCCATGCCCTCAGGGCCGGGTTGGGCTGCACCCGCGCTGGCGGGCGCATCGGACACCGCGTGCAGCCGGACGCGCGTGCTGGCCACCGCACGCAGGGCCACCTGCACGGGCCGTCCCGCGGCACGCGAGAGCAGCGCGGCACTCGCCGCCGCATCCACCAGGCGCATGGCGGCAGGCGCATGGCCCTCGCCACCATCCCTCTCATGGAGCTCGACCCTGCCCTCCGGCAGGGCCAGCAACGCCGACAGTTCCTGTCGGATCAGGGCTGGCGCGTCCGGATGGCCTGCTGGCAGCCACACTGCCACGCGGCCCGGCACGCACCAGGCGGTGACCGCGCCCTCACCCGTCGTGGGCATCACCTGCCAGGTGTAGTCCGCATCGGTCACGGCGGGTGCGATCGCACGCGACGCACGGCCCGACGACTGCCAGACGGGTGCCAGCGCATCCAGCGCCTGGCGCGCATGCAACGCGCTCACAGCGACCACGCCAGCGAAATGCTGCTCGCGCACCACCGCAGCCACGCCCGGCATGGCCCGCGCGGCGTCGAGTGTCACGCTCACCAGCGTGCTGCCTGCATAGCGTTGACCATCCCAGGCCAGGACGGGCGGCACCAGCACGGCACCGTGCAGCGCATGGGACGGCTGCTCGAGCGCCTGTCCAGCCGTGCGGGAGAGCGGGTGTACGCCGTCGCTCATGGCGCCCTCTCGTCGGCGTGCGTCTTGGCGTGTAGCGTGACCGCGCGATGCGCGGCCTGCAGGATCTCGACGTGCGTGCCACACCGGCAGAGATTGTGATGCAGCTCGCTGCGCAGCGCCGCGTCCGTGGGCTGCGGATTGCGCCGCAACAGGGCTTCGACGGTCATGATCATGCCGTTGAGGCAGTAGCCACACTGAGCCGCCTGGCACTCGATGAAGGCCTGTTGCGTGGGGCCCGGGCAGGTCCGCGTCCCCAGCCCTTCCAGCGTGGTCACCTCGCGCTGCTGCACGGCCCGCACCGGAATCACGCACGAACGCGCCGCGACGCCATCGATCAGCACCGTGCAGGCGCCGCACTCACCCAGCCCGCAACCGTACTTCGGGCCGTTGAGCATGAGATCGTTGCGCAGCACGTGCAGCAACGCCGTCTGCGGCGGCACGGCCACGACATGCTCATCACCGTTCACCCGCAGGCGCAGCGGCGCGTCGGTAGCGTGTGAATCGGGATGGGTTTGCATGGCAGGCTCGGCAAATGGCGGGAGTGGCAGCTCGCGGGCGAGAGGCTCGGCAGTCGCCCGCGCGGGGTCAGACGGCGGCCTTGATCTTCGGATCCACGAGCGGCACATTGAACACGTCGTACCCAAAGCACCAGGCCGGATCTTCGTTCGTGCGCAGCCAGGTGTTGTCGTGCGAGATGCGCTGCACCTTGCTCGCGCGCTCGGCACGGTTGGCTTCATACAAGGCGAAGGCCAGCTCGTGATTGTGCACGCCCACTTCCTTGAAGCAACGGGCGAGCATGGCGCCGTCCTCGATGGCCATCGCCGCGCCCTGCGCCATGTGCGGCTTCATCGGGTGGCAGGCGTCGCCCAGCAGCACCAGACGGCCGCGGCTCCACAGCGGCAGCGGGTCACGCTCGAGCAGCGACCACTTCGTCACCTCCACCGTGGCGTCGATCAGCGCCTGCACCGTGGGGTGCCAGCCCCGGAAGGCCTCGCGCATCTCTTCCTGGCTCGAGGGCAGCCAGCGATCGTTCAAGTCCCACTCCTCCACGGGCACGCCGGTGACATAGTAGAGCTCGTCGGCCTTGCTCGTGACGAAATAGGTCATGAGGTGGCGATCGTCCGTCCACCACTTCACGCAGGGCTCGAAAGGCAGCATCCCCGCCTTGACCTCGGGCGTGGGGAACACCGCGCGGTGCGCGAGGTAGCCTGCGTACTTGGGGGGCTCCGGCCCAAGCAGCTCATCGCGGATGCGCGAATTCACGCCGTCGGCACCGATCACGATGTCAGCTTCCTCGGACGTGCCGTCGGCGAAGTGCATCACCACCACGTCGCCGCGGTCCTCGACCCGGGTGAGATGCTTGTCGTAGGCCACGACGCCGCTCGGCAGCGCCTCGATCAGCAGGGCATGGAAGTCGCCCCGGTGCACGGTCAGGTAGGAGGCACCATAGGTCTTCACCGCATAGTCGCCCAGCGGGATCTGCGCCAGGATGTCGCCCGTCTCGCCGTGGCGGCTGTGCCAGAAATCGGGCCGCGAGCCCTGGGCGTCGAGCGCCTCTTCGATGCCGATGCGGCGCAGGATCTTCATCACGTTGGGGCCGACGTGAATGCCGGCGCCCAGCCGCGAAAAGCCGGGCGACTGCTCGTAGACGCGCACGTCGTAGCCCTCCTGGAGCAGCAGCTTGGCGGTGGCTGCGCCACCCAGGCCGGCACCGACGACGGCGATACGCGGGGATTTGGACACGAGATTCTCCTTGCAGGATGGTTGAGAGACCAATGGATCGCTGTCGCGCCACGCACCTCTCTTGACGTTGCAAAAGCAGGAATCGCGCCAACTTTGGCGGCAGCTATTTACAGTGTATACGCTCTATTTTCCATTTGACTAGAGCACACCATCATGGTGCAGTGCCGCACGAGAATCACGATTTCAGTGCATTTACCGCACGTTTTTGGGCGTAAATCCGAGTTTGCCAATTGGCCAACTCTTTGCAAGAATAGAACGTACACGCTTTTAATTCATGTAGCGAAAACCCTAATCACAGACCCGGAGGAAGGGCCATGACCCGCACCTATCGCATCGGCCAGATCGTGCCGAGCTCGAACACCACGATGGAGACCGAAGTGCCCGCCATGCTGCAGGCCCACTCGGTGCTGCGCCCGGAAGACCGCTTCACGTTTCACTCGGCCCGCATGCGCATGAAGACGGTGCAGAAGGACGAGCTGGCCGCCATGGATGCGGAATCCGATCGCTGCGCGCTGGAGCTCTCCGATGCGCGCGTGGACGTGCTGGGCTACGCTTGCCTGGTCGCGATCATGGCCATGGGCAACGGCTATCACCGCGTCTCGCAGGCGCGCCTGACCGAGCGCACCGCCGGCAATGGCGCCAGCGCCCCCGTCATCACCAGCGCGGGCGCGCTCGTCGAGGCCTTGAAGGTGATGGGCGCGAAGAAGATCGCGCTGGTTGCGCCCTACATGATCCCGCTCACCCAGCTCGTCATGGACTACATCGCCGCCGAAGGCTTCGAGATCGTGGACTGGCGCGCGCTCGAAATCCCGGACAATCTGGAGGTCGGCCGTCACGACCCCGCCAAGCTGCCCGGCATCGTGGCCGACATGAACGTGGCCGACGCCGATGTCATCGTGCTCTCGGCCTGCGTGCAGATGCCCTCGCTCGCTGCCATCTCGCAGGTCGAGGCCCAGACAGGCAAGCCCGTGCTCACGGCATCGGTCGCCACGGTGTATGCCATCCTGAAGTCGCTGAACCTGGACCCGGTCGTGCCAGGCGCAGGCGCGCTGCTCTCTGGCGCCTACCCCTACGCCAAGGCCTGATCCCCACCGCGCGGCACCGGGCGGCCTCACGGGGCCACGGGCCGCCTCGACTGAGCCGCCGCCTCTCGCGTCGGCACGAGGAGTTCTGCATGACGTCTTCCAGCACCTTTCGCTACGGCGGCCAGGTCCACGCCAACGGCATCCGCCAGCACTATCTGCGCTATGGCGGCGCCGAGGGCGAGCGCGCGCAGCGTGACGCGGTCATCCTCATTCCGGGCATCACGAGCCCGGCCGTGACCTGGGGCTTCGTGGCCGAGCACTTGGGCCAGGCATTCGACACCTACGTCCTCGACGTGCGCGGCCGCGGGCTGTCCGCGAGCGGCCCCGGACTGGATTACGGCCTGGATGCGCAGGCTGCAGACGTCACGGCGTTTGCCCAGGCACTGGGCCTTGCCCGCTATGCCCTCGTCGGGCATTCGATGGGCGGACGCATTGCCGTGCGCGCGGCACGCAGCGCGCCCGCCGGCCTCACGCGGCTGGTCATCGTGGATCCGCCGGTATCCGGCCCTGGGCGCCGCGCCTATCCGGCCGCCCTGCCCTGGTACGTGGACTCGATCCGGCAGGCCACGATCGGCATGACGGCCGAGGACATGCGCCAGTTCTGCCCCACCTGGACCGAGGAACAGCGGCAGCTACGCGCCCAGTGGCTGCACACCTGCTTCGAACCTGCCATCGTGCAGAGCTTCGAGGACTTCGCGCGCGACGACATCCATGCCGATCTGCCCAAGATCACGCAACCGCTGCTGCTGATGACCGCCGAGCGCGGCGACGTGGTGCGCGATGAGGACGTGGCCGAGTGGCAGGGCCTCGCCCCGCAGACCACGCACGTGCGCGTGCCGAACGCGGGTCACATGATTCCGTGGGACAACGAAGCCGGCTTCTACGAAGCGTTCGGCGATTTTCTGGGCGCCCCCGTGCGCTGAGCGTCTTCATCCAACTCAGGAGCCACCATGTCCGTCAGCGACATCGATCTCATTCAGGCGTGGAAGCAGGTGCTCACGCTCTCGATGCTGGAGCGCGGCCAGATCGTCACCGTGCTCACCGGCGCGGATACCCACCCCCAGACGCTGCGCTGCGCCATCGCCGCAGCCAGCGACATGGGGGCGCGCGTGAACCGCCTGGACCTGCCCCCGGTGAACGCGGAGAAGTCGCTGAGCCGCGACTCGCTCGCGTATCTCGGCACGACGCCCCTCACCGGCAACCCGGCCGCCATTGCTGCCTTGAAGGCGAGCGACCTGGTGCTCGACCTCATGACCCTGCTCTTCTCGCCGGAGCAGCACGACATTCTGTCGAGCGGCACGAAGATCCTGCTGGCGGTCGAGCCGCCCGAGGTCCTGTGCCGTCTCGTGCCCACCGAGGCCGATCGCGCCCGGGTGCTCGCGGCGGCTCAACGCATCGAGGCCGCGCACGAGTTCCGCGTCACGTCCAAGGCGGGCACGGACCTGCGCTGCCGCATTGGCGAATTCCCCGCGATCTCGGAGTATGGCTTCGTCGACCAGCCGGGCCGGTGGGACCACTGGCCCAGCGGCTTCGTGCTCACCTGGCCCGACGAAGGCCACAGCCAGGGCCAGGTGGTGCTGGACCGCGGCGACATCCTGCTGCCACTGAAGGACTACGTGACGGACCCCATCACGCTCACCATCGAGAACGGCTACGTGCGCCGCATCCAGGGCGGCCTGCAGGCGGACATCCTGAAGGAGTACATGGCCGCCTATGAGGATCCAGAGGCCTACGCCGTGTCGCACATTGGCTGGGGCTTGCAGCCGCGGGCGCACTGGTCCATGCTCGCCCACTACAACAAGGAGACGCACATCGGCATGGATGCGCGCGCCTTCGAGGGCAATTTCCTGTGGTCCATGGGGCCGAACAACGAAGCCGGTGGCAGCCGCACCACGGCCTGCCACATCGACATTCCGATGCGCCATTGCACCGTCACGCTCGATGGCGAGGCCACCGTCATCGACGGCGTGGTGCAGGATGCATCGGGCCTGGCCCGCGCCCAGCGTCGCCCGGAGGGACTATGAACGACACTACCCAGCACATCCCCACTGAGGGTGCGCAAGGCGACATCTCGGCTTATGCCCGTCAGGGCTTCGGCACGCCGCTGCCCTTGAAGCCGCCCTTTGGCCTGCTCATCATCGATTTCGTGAACGGCTTTGCCGATCCGGCCGTGTTCGGTGGTGGCAACATTCCCGAAGCCATTGCGCAGACACGCGAACTGCTGGCCCACGCCCGCGCCCAGGGCTGGCCGGTGGCCCACAGCCGCATCGTCTTCTCTGACGACGATGCCGACAGCAACGTCTTCTGCCTGAAGGTGCCAGGCATGCTCACGCTGAAGGAAGACAGCCCGGCCAGCGCCATCGTGCCGGAACTGGCCCCCGCCGCCGGCGAGTACGTGGTGCGCAAGAGCACGCCCTCGGCGTTCTTCGGCACCATGCTCGCGCCCTGGCTCGCGCAGCGCGGCGTGCAGACGCTGCTCGTGGCCGGTTGCGTCACCAGCGGCTGCGTGCGGGCGAGCGTGGTCGATGCCATGCAATCGGGCTTTCGGCCGCTGGTGGTGGAAGACTGCTGCGGCGATCGCGCGCTGGGACCGCACCAGGCCAATCTCTTCGACATGGCCCAGAAGTATGCTGCCGTCATGCCGATGGCAGACGCCATCGCGCAGACCCGCGCGCTCACGCCCTGAGCGGATCGACCCGGCCATTGTCATGACATTACCCCAGCCCGGCACCCTGCACGACAGACTGCTGCACCGCGCCGGCACGGTGCTGGTGATCCGCGAGCCGGTGGCCCCGCCCCGGCCCGCGCCGGGTCAGCCGGGCTCCGGCACGGATTACGTGCAGGCCACGCCCGAGGTCTTCGTGGCGCTGCTCGCACCCGCGCCGGGCGAACCGGCCGACGCCTGGCGGGTGATGGCGTTCAATGGCCACGTCGATCTCGGCACGGGCATTCGTACGGCGCTCGCGCAGATCGTGGCCGAGGAGCTGGACGTGCCGCTCGCGCGGCTCGACATGGTGTTGGGCCATACGGGTGCCGCGCCGAATCAGGGCCCGACCATCGCCAGCGCCAGTATCCAGATCTCTGCCGTGCCCCTGCGCCGCGCTGCGGCCCAGGCGCGTGAGCATCTGCTGGGGCTGGCCGTCCAGGCCTGGGGCGTGCCGCGCGACGCGTTGCAGGTGCGCGACGGCATCGTGCAGGCTGACGATGGCCGCACGCAGGACTACGGGACCCTGATCGGCATCGCCCACACGCGGCTTGCGCTTGCCGCGCCTGACGTCACCGTACCCCTCAAACCCGTGGCGGACTACCGCCTCGTCGGTCGCGGCGCGCCCCGCGTGGACATCCCCGCCAAGGCCACCGGCGAGCTGAGCTTCGTGCACGACGTCCGCGTGCCCGGCATGCGACACGGCCGAGTCGTGCGCCCGCCCCACCCCGGGCGCGACGGCGGCACCTTCATCGGCCGCTGTCTGATCGACGTGGACCGCAGCGCCGTCGCCCACCTGCCCGGCCGCGTCGATGTGGTCGTGCAGGGAGACTTCGTCGGCGTGGTCGCCGATCGCGAGGAGCAGGCCATCGCGGCGATGCGCGCCCTGCGCGTGCGCTGGCACCCTGTGCCGCCTGCGCCGGTGTTGGACGACGTGGCCGCCGCCATCGTGGCGCAGCCCGCGCGCGAACGCGTGTTGGTGGACGAACGCGACGACGACGCTGCCGAACAGCCTGCGGCCATCCGGCTGCAGCGTCGCTACGTGTGGCCCTACCAGATGCATGCCTCCATCGGCCCCTCGTGCGCCGTCGCGCAATACGACGACGGGCGCTTGACCGTCTGGACGGGCACGCAGAATCCGCACATGCTGCGCACGGACCTCGATCGCCTGCTGCACCTGGGCGAGGGCAACATCGACATCGTCCGGCTGGAAGCGGCCGGCTGCTATGGTCGCAACTGTGCCGACGATGTCTGTGCCGACGCGGCGCTCCTCGCCCAGGCGGTGGGCGCCCCCGTGCGCGTGCAGCTCACCCGCGAACAGGAGCACCAGTGGGAGCCTAAGGGCACCGGCCAGGTCATGGACGTGACCGCCACGGCCGACGCCGCCGGCGCCCTGCTCTCTTACGATTTCGCCGTGCGCTATCCCTCCAACGACGCTCCCCTGCTGGCCCTGCTGCTCACCGGCCAGGTCTCGGGCGAGCCGCGCACGCTGGAGATGGGTGACCGCACCGCCGTGCCGCCCTACGGCTATGCCAGCCAGCGCATCGTCTGTCACGACATGGCGCCGCTGGTGCGGGCATCCTGGCTGCGTGGCGTCTCGGCGCTGCCGAACTCCTTCGCGCACGACAGCATGATCGACGAGCTCGCGCACGCCGCAAGCGCCGATCCGGTGGCGTTTCGTCTGCGCCACCTGCGCGATGCGCGCGCCATCGCCCTGCTGGAGGCCACCGCCGCCCACGCGGGCTGGCGCGCCGGGCAGCCCGGCAGCCGCGGCGAATCCGGACCCGACGGGCTGCTGCGCGGGCGCGGGGTGGCCTATGCGCGCTACGTGCACAGCCGCTTTCCGGGCTTCGGCGCAGCCTGGGCCGCCTGGGTGATCGATCTCACGGTGGATCCGGTGAGCGGGCAGATCGTGGTCGAGCGCATCGTCGTCGGCCAGGACACGGGCATGATGGTCAACCCGGATGGCGTGCGCCACCAGATCCACGGCAACGTCGTACAGACGTTGAGCCGCGCGCTGCTCGAGCGCGTCGGTTTCGATGCTGGCGGCGTCACCAGCCGCGAATGGGGCACCTATCCGATCCTGGGCTTCAAAGCGGTGCCCCCCATCGAGGTGCTCCTGATGCCTCGCCAGGACGAGCCGCCGATGGGCGCTGGCGAATCCGCCTCCGTGCCCGGGCCTGCAGCCATCGCGAACGCCTTGTTCGATGCCACGGGGGTGCGCTTTCACGAAGCACCGTTCACGCCCGACGCGGTGCGCCGCACGCTGCAGGGCGCCAAGGCGCCCGCCATGCCAGCGTTCGAGTAAGCCAGCATCGAACAGGTGCCGAGACCCACGGGCTTGCCGTCGCCCGTCCGACGGGCTCTGGCTCAGCGCTCGGGCACGTAGATCATGCGCCCATCATCCAACCGGTACGTGACACCGGCGCGGGCGCCCTGCCCCTCGCCCATCTCGCCGCTCGATTCGTACTGCGTGAGCGTCTCGCCGTCCTTGACCGTGATCCGCATGTCCGCCTCGCCCGGGTTCTCCACCACGACCACGCGGTCGGCCGAGAACGGGTTGAGCGGGTTCTGCGCGATGACCACCATGAGGATGCCAATGATCACGAGAAACAGATCCACCAGGTTCACCACGGACAGCATCGGATCGGTGTCCTCCTCATCGAGGAAGCGGCTCACGGCGTGACTCCCAAAGCGCGCGCGCGTTCGCATTCGCGCAGATCCTGCAGCAGCCAGCGGCGGCGCACCGTCAGGATGACGAAGCTGATGCTGGCCGCCAAGAGCGACAGGATGACCGCCGAGAAGGCGGCCACCATGTTGCGGCCCACCGCCGCCCCATCCGCATTGCCCAGCGCCAGCAGCGCCGGCCCCATGGGAATCATGGTGGCGATGAGGCCCAGCATCGGCGCGGTGCGCGAGACCACGCGCAAGCCTTCCAGTCGGCGCAGGATCCACAGTTCCAGATCGTCGCTGGGTGCGATGCCGTTGGGATCCGTCGCCACGGCCCGCTGACGGGCCACCGCCAGCAAGGTGCGCGGATGCGTGCCGCGATGCCGCTGCCACGCCTCCACGCCGAAGCCGCCCAGCATGACGAGGGCATAGGCCAGTGCGGCGGCAATCGCCAGGAGCACGGGCGCCAGGAAGACGCGGGAGACGTCGTACAGCAGGATTTCGAGATCAGCGAACACAGTTCAACTCGGAAGGACAGAAAAGGGATGGCGGCGGCGTGCCGCGTGCGCCTGATGCAGGCCGCCTGCGAGCATCAGCATGGCCATGACGGCGAGCAGAAGTGCCGTGGAGGTGTCCTCGGCGACGGGTTCGGCGGCAACGGCTTCGAGCACCTGACCCTGCACAGTCTCGCGGGCAGCGGCGGGTGCCGGGGCTGTCTCAGACGGCGCAGTCGATGACGAATCGGACGACGTGTCGGACGTCGTGGCTTCGGGCGCGGCTGGCGTGGCAGGCGCCGGCGTGGCGTTCAAGCCGTAGCCCTGCGCCATGTCCGCGATGAACTGCCGGGTCAGTGCCGCGCCCGTGTCCACGCCATGCTCGCGTTCGAGCGCCTGCCAGCGTTGCGCCAGTGCTTGGCGGGTCTCATCGGCGGCATCCCAATACCCCTTGCGCATGGCTTCGGCCATCCGCTCCAGCACCTGCGCCTGGGCCGTCGGGTTGTGCGCCTCGAACCAGGCCGCAGTGCCCAGACCCCGAGTGTCGGCGACGTAGGTGTCGAAGAGGGCTTGCCACTGATCGTCGCGCACGGTGGTGGCATCCATCGCCTGCCAGCCGAAGAGATTGTTCGTGGCGGACAGCACCTCCAGCGTGCCGGCGTAGCCTTCGGCCTGCATGCCGGCGATCCACTGCGGATTGAGATAGCGCGTGCGCATCTCATCGGCCAGAAAGCGCGACAGCCCCGTCGTGCGCACGTCCGGCCGTCGCAGATCCGACACCAGCAGCTGCGGCGCCTTGCCGTCCACCACCTGCACCGCGGCGGACAGCCCGCCCAGGAACTCGAAGGGATGATCCGTGGACAGCACGCCATGCAGATTGGACGAGCGCGCCAGCACGGCTGCCTGGGTGCCGCGCAATTGCTCGGCGAAGACGTTCACGCGGGCATCGGCCACACCCCACGCCTCACGCCCATAGGCGTGGCGACTGCTCTGCAGGAACTGCTCGCCCAGGACCGCGTTGTCATCCCACTCGGTGGATCGCAGGGCAAGGTCGGGCACGCCCGTGCCATAGGCCCCCGGCGCCTGACCGAAGATCCGGTAGCCCGCGGCGGCACGCGCCGCACCGGCCGTCAGGCCCTTGGCGATGAAGGCGTCGGTCAGGCGCGCCGTGTTGGCGGCGATCGGATTGTCAGGCTCGTCCAGCGCCGCCAGCTCGGCCATGGCGGTGTCGAGCAGGCGCAGGAACCCGTCGAACTGATCGCGGTAGACACCCGTCACCTGCACGACGACGTCCGTGCGGGGACGGCCGAGCTCCGCTCGCGGGATGATGGCGAGTTCGGTGACGCGCCCGCCCGCGTCCCACACCGGACGCAGTCCGAGCGCGTGCAGGATCTGCGCTTCCGTGACGCCCAGGTGCCGGATGGTTTCGGACGACCACAGACTGAACGCGAGCTTGTCCGGCCAGTCGCCGTCATGCTCGGCACGGAAGGCCTGCACAAGCTGATCGTAGGCGATGGCGCCGGCGTCGTAAGCGGCCCGTGCCGGGATCTTGTCCGGCTCGAACGCGTAGAGATTGCGTCCGCTCGCCACGTCCGGATTGCGGATGGGATCACCGCCCGCGCCCGGGGGCACGAGCCGCCCGGCGAGCCCCGCGAGCAGGCTCTCCATCTCCTGGGTGTCGATGCGCCGCTGCGCGAGCATACGGGCGCGATCGGCGAAGGCCAATATCTCGGGCGGCAAGGGCGCCCCATCGGGCGCGCCGTCGATTCCTGCCAGCCCCGCGGCGTCGGGTGCGACCGTCGCGGCAACGGGCAGGTTGGCATCCCGCGCGCGATCGCCTTGAGCGGGCTGGTGCGCCAGCAATCGCTGCACGGCCACGATGCCAGGGTGGCGCGCGAGGGCATCCAGGCCATCCACCACCAGGGATTCTTCGTCCACCCCCAGAGCCTGGATGAAGTCGTCGCCCAGCTGCTGCATCACGGTGGCGGCACGATGCGCGGGCTCGGCCGGCTGACCCAGCGTGTGCAGACCGAGCGGCATGGCCGTGCGCGCCAGCTCGTGCAGGTGGTCGTGCAGGATCTGCACGGCTTCGGCGGGGCGTGCCCGTGCCTCCTCGACGTGCCAGCCCAGGTCGGCCCACATGCCGGCGTCATCGGCCAGCGCGAAAAGCCGGGTTGCGGCCTGCTCGCGCACGCCCCCCTCATCTGTCATTTGATACTCGTGGATGGCGTGATGGACGTCGCGCAGTGCGTCATAGAGTCCGGCAGGTGCGAAGGGCGGCGTCTGGTGGCTCACGGTCACGGCGCGACCTCGCCGGCGTGCCTGCAAGGCTTCGCCCACGTTGTCCTGGATGTAGGGGTAGAACACCGGGAGATCACCCACGGCAAGCCAGGGATAGTCGCTCGCGGCCAGCCCGCGGTCC
This sequence comes from Verticiella alkaliphila, assembly GCF_018904615.1. Classification (GTDB taxonomy): domain Bacteria; phylum Pseudomonadota; class Gammaproteobacteria; order Burkholderiales; family Burkholderiaceae_B; genus Verticiella; species Verticiella alkaliphila. Next base: position 30,250 of record NZ_JADCNH010000028.1, read on the forward strand.
TTGCCGGGCAGCCACTCCTGCGTCCCGTGCGTGCCCAGATGGATGAGCGCATCCGCCGCGTGCGCCTCGCGCAGGTACAGGTAGGCCGCAAAGTAAGCGTGATCCGGAGCCGCCTCGGTGTCGTGGTAGTGACCGTGGCCATGGGCCTCGCGGGGCATCTGCGGCATCACCACCCAGTGACCGAGCTGCCAGCGCGGAATGACGAACACACGTTCGCCAGCCACCTCGCGCACGAAGGGATGCGCATCCGGGCGGCCGCCGTGGCGCAACTGCGCCTGTCGTGCGGGCGGCAGGCTGGCCAACCAGCGTTCGTACGCGGCCACGGGGTAGGTACCCGCGAGGCCTTCTGCCAGGAGCTCCTCCAGCGGGACGGTGCCATAGACCCCGCCCAGCATGCGCTGGCCCGCGGCGATCACGTCGGCCTCCAGGACGCCTTGCCCGACGTCGTAGCCCGCGCCGGCCAGCGCGACCTGAAGGGACACGACGCTGCGCGGGATGTTCAGGTGTGACGCGCCCAGGTTCTTCTCGCCTGCCGGGTAATTCCAGAACATCAGGGCAATTCGCTTTCCCGCCGGCGGCGTGTGGCGCAGCGCCACCAGCCGCGTCAGCTTGGCCACCAGAGCATCCGTCTGCGCGGGCAGCAGGTCGTCGATACCGGCGGTCGCAGCGCTCAGCACGATGGGGTCGGTCACGCCCCAGGCCTCGGGGCCGGCGAGGAACACCGCCGTCGTACGCGCACCGATGCCGCTGACGGCTGCTGGCCAATCCACGGCGTCGCCTTCGCGGAACCCCAACGTCTGGATCACCGGAACGTCGAGCGCCCGGAAATCCGTCGCGCGCGCCGCGCCGTTCTGCAGGTGGGTCATGTTGACGAGCGCATCGAACTCAGCATCGGCGAGCGTGCCGGCGATGCCGCCCGCCTCACTGGCATCGAACCAGAACACGATGGGTTGCAGATCGGCGGCCTCCAGCCGACGCACCAGCGTATCCACCGGCCGCGTGAGCCCGTCCGACACGACGCCGGCATGCACGAGCAGCGCCACCCGGCCGCGATGGCCTCGTGCGCGGGCGTCCGACCACGCAAGGTACTCCGTCAGGCGGCCGAAGACGCGGGGCGCCTCGGGGTGGTAGAACCCGGTCGCCGGCAGGCGCTCGGCCGGTGCCAGGGCGTCCGCGGGCGGAGCCACCTGCGCGTGCCAGGCCCGCGCGAGCTGGAAGACGCGGCGAAAGCCGGCCTCGCCGCCCGCGGCATAGTGCGCCGCCAGCGGCCGTGCGATCACGGCATCGATGCCGGCAGCATCAGGCGGGCCGCCGCCCACGGTGACACGCGGCACGTCCGCTGCGCCAGCCGGCAGTGCCGCCAGCCTGCCCTGCACGGCGGCGCGGTCGTTCGGCCGTGGCACGTCCAGCAGGATCAGGTCTGCGGCGATGGCGGCATCGGCGAGCGCGTCCGGCGTGGCCCGCTCCACATCGAGGTGCGTCAGACGTACACCCTCTCGCTGCGCCAACGCCTGCCATTGTTGGAACTTTTCAGCGGAAACGAACCGGTTGTGCACGACCAGGAGGTCGACCTCGGCCAGCGCGACGGCGGGCCGCAGTGCCAGCCCCCACACGGCCAGCGCCCACGCGAGCCCCAGCACCCACCGATACCCCATGGCCTGCCATCCGGTGCCCATCAGAAGCGCGCCGTCAGGCCAGCGAAGTAGCGCCGGCCTTCGTCGGCGCGCGCGTAGACGCCCGCGTCGTCGTTGGCCAGTCGCCTGTCGGTCAGGTTCTCGACGCCCGCGTGCAGGCTGAGGTGCCGCGTCACGGCATAGTCCACGTAGGCATGCAGCAGCGTGTAGCCAGGACGATCGGATTCGGTGGCCGAGCGATACTGACTGCCGATGTATTCCACGCGTAGACGGGTGGTGAGGGGCGCGGTCGGCTTCCAGGCGAGCGTCGCATTGGCACGATGACGCGAGCGATCCGGCAGACGCGTATCGGTGGCCCGGTTGCGCGCGTCGAGCCAGGTGTAGTTGGCCTGCACGGACCACTGCGGCGAGAGTGTCAGCCCGCCCGTCAGCTCCAGCCCCTGCAAACGCGCCCGCGCCACGTTGTCGTAAGCGAGGCAGGTGCGGCCCGGCGCAAAGCAGGTCGGCTGGCGCACCGTCTCGATGAGGTTGCGTACATCGTTGTGAAAGGCGGTGGCGCCCAGCGACCATCGCTCGTTGGCGTACGCGGCGCCCAGCTCGAACGATTGGTTGGTCTCTGGCTGAAGTTCGGGATTGCCCCGGATCACCCCGCGCCCGCCCATGGCTGCCCAGGATTCGTACTCCGGGGAGAGCTGCTTGAGCGTGGGTGCCTTGAAGCCGCGGCCTGCGCCCGCGCGCAGGGTGAGTGCCTCGGTGGGCCGGTACAGCAGGTAGGCGCGCGGGCTGGCCTCCCAGCCGAAGTCCGCATGATGATCCATCCGCCCGCCCAGCACGAGCTCCCAGGCGTGGCTCAGTTGGATCTCGTCCTGCAGGAACATGGCGTAGTGGGTCTGCGCCTTCTTGCCAACGCGGTTGACCGTCGGGTCTTCCAGACTTTCGCGCCGCGTTTCGGCACCCAACGTGATGCGCTGGTGGCGCCCGGCGGCAAAGCCGCGCGGGCATCGAGCACGGTGTCGACGAAACGGTTGGGCCCGTTGGCATCGCCGCCGTCGCTGCGCCAGCTGTCACGCGACAGGGTGCTGCGATACGCCCGGACCTGCGTGTCGCCCCAATCCCACTCGCCCCGGTGCGACACCGCATAGCGCCGACGCTGCACGTCGGCACCGGCCTCGTAGTCCGTATTGCGCGCGCCCCCGCGCACCCCCGCCTGGTCTTCGCTGCCCGCGTCGGCCGACACGTCGATGCGCTGGCGGGTGTCTGGCGTCCAGGTCAGGCCGACGTGGCCGGTGCGTGCGCGTTGCGCATCGAGCGCGGTGAGCGTCGCATTGCCCGCGTCGCGCAGGGCATCGCGGCGACGGTACTCGCCCCACGCGTTGATGCCCAGGGTGCCCGGCACGAGCGGTCCGCCCACATAGAAGCTCGTCTTGGCCTGATCGCCGTCCAGGCCGTGGTCGTTGCGCAGGAGATAGGTGCTGGCCGAGCCCTGCCAGGTATCCGTGGCCGCCCGGGTGATCACATTGACCACGCCGCCCAGGGCCTCGGATCCATACAGCGAGGACATCGGGCCACGCACCACCTCGACGCGCTCGATCGCCTCGGTGGGCACCCAGCCCAGTTCGAAATCCGAGTGCGCGATGGCCGATGCCGAAGCGCTCACGCGTTGGCCATCGACCAACACCAGCGTGTGTTCCGGATCCATGCCGCGGATGGAGATGCCGCGGCGCCCGAGGCCCACGCTGCCGTCCAGATCGACCCCGACCGTGTCACCCACCGCATCGGCGAGATCCAGGACCGGACGCTGGCGCAGCGTCTCGCCATCGACCACGCTGACGCTGGCGGGGGCGTCGGCCACCTCGCGTTCACGGGTAGTCGCGGTGACGACCACGGGTGCGAGCATCTGCGGCGAGGATGCCACGGCGGTGCGATCGACGGGCGACAACGGGGTGGCGGCATGCGTGCCGGGAGACCACGCTGCGAAAAGGACGAGGCAGGGGGTGGCGAGGGCGCGGCGCGCAGTCATGGACAAATTCCCGATAGTGGTGGTGACACGTATCCGAACGTGTCACCGGCTGCGAAAGAGCGCGATGATATAACATTACATTTCTCGCACACAACCTGATCCGGGAAAATTCTCATCCAGGGGGATCGCGTGTGGCGATCCCCCGAACAGCACGCCTCAGCGCGCCGCGGCCCACTCCAGACGAGTGATGTCGTCGGTATCCTTGCCCTGCCCCGACTTGTCCACCACGAACACGTGACCCTTGCCATCGGCGATCAGGTGATTCGCCTTCAGCGCGTCGCCGAGGTTGGCAACGATCTTGCCGTCGCCGTCCACCACCGTGATAGTGCCGGCGGCGCGGCTCACCACGTATGCCAGCTTCTGGCTGGGTTCGTAGACCACGTTGAGCGCGCCGGAACCGACGGTCACGTCGTGCAGCACGTTGCCGCTCTTCAGATCGAGCACGACGAGGTTGTCGGAGCCCTGCGCAGCCACGTAGGCCTTGCCACCCTTGGCGTCGACGTCCAGCCCGATCGTGGAATCCGCCCCGGGCACCGGTATGCGTCGCACAACCTTGCCGGCCGGCCCGTCGATCACGGCGATCTCGGCGCCCGTCAGGCTGGACACGTACAGCGTGCCGCTGTCGGCATCCAGACTCAGGCTGGCGGGCGAGAAGACCTCCTTGCCGGCAGGCGGGAGGGCGATCGACGGCAGCGGCTCCAGCGTGCGCGCATCGAAGACTGCCACCGCAGCATCGCGAACGAGCGAGACGTAGGCGCGGCCGCGCTGCGCGTCGATGACGACATCGCGGGAATGTCTGGCAGAGCCCTTCTCGAACTGCTTCTTGAGCGACAGCGTCTTCAGATCGTAGACGGCCAAGGCATCCTGGCGTGTGTTCGTGACCCAGAGATTGCCGCGGGTCTCGTCCAGCCCGATGCCGTACGCACCCGCCGCACCCGCGTCTCCCGGCATCGTGGCCACCGTAACCTCGCGGCGGATCTTGAGCGTCTGCGGATCGATCTCCAGCAAACGGGAGCGTTCATTGGGCGGATAACCCGTGGCCGACGTCGCGTAGAGCGCGTTCTGCTGGGTACTGTAGGCCAACTGGTACAGGCCGGGCGCCACGGCGGCATCCGTGCGCCGCAGCCGCGGATTGTCCAGGAGCGGCACTACCTGCGACAGCTTGAGCGGCAGGACTTCGGCGTAGTACGGCGATTCGGTCGTCAGCACGATGGGATGCACGCCTGGCACGGCATCGGCGGGGATGGTCCAGGTGCCTGAGATGCGCCCTTGCGCATCGGCCGTGATCGGCGAGGGCAGCAAAGGGGTCAGGCCACGCGAGAACTGGATGCGCTGCCCGGGCTTGAAGCCCTCGCCGCCGATCTCGAGGGTGGCGCCCGGAACGCGTGCACCACCGCCCACCGCGTTGGCCCAGATCTGAGCGTTGTAATCGGTATCCGGCGCGTCGAACACTGGGCCGGGCGCGGCCGCGCCGGCGGCCGTGGCGGCCGTCAGGAGAATGGCGGCCAGCGCCGCTGTCGTGCTGCATCGTTGCATCATGTCGTCCTTCAGAATTCGTAGTCCAGTCGCAGCCCCACTTCGCGACGCTCGCCAAGTGTGGCGTTCGCGCCCGGGCCGCTCTCGTAGCGGAAGTAGTTCTTGTCGAACAGGTTGTTCACATACGCGGTCACCCGCACGCCCTGGCGCCAGCCATAACCCAACGTCGCGTCCACGATGGTGTAGTCGTCGAGCTTGACGGGACGCGGCACCCCGGTTTCCAGACGCGAGAGACGCGAACTCGTGTAGCGTGCGTTGCCGCTCGCATACCAGCCCACGGCATGACCCCAGCGAAAGCCCAGTGCGAGCGTGGTCTGCGGTGCGCCCGCGAAGGCCAGGCCAGAGAAGTCGTCCTGTCCCGTGCGGAAATCCTTGAAGCGTGTGTGCAGCAGGCCCAGGCCTGCGTAGACATCGAGCCGGCGCGTCGCCGCGTAGCTCGCCTCGAATTCCGCTCCCCGCGACACGGATCGTCCGGCGTTGGTCACGTAGCTGCTGGCCGCGTCCAGCCGCTCGGCGCGCAGCTCCACCTGCTGGCGATTCCAGCGCTGATAGAACACGCTGGCGGCCAGATTCAGGCGTTCGTCGAGGAACTGCCCGCGCCACGACAGTTCGAGATTCTTCGCGCGTTCGTCGTCGTACTCGAACTGCCGGCCGGTGGAAGCCTGGATGCCCGCGCCGCCGGGCCGGTAGCCTTCCTGATAGACCAGGGCCGCGCGCTGCGTGCCGCCGGCAAAGCTGCGCTCCAGGCCGAGCTTGGGCAGGAACACCGTGGCGTTCACCGAGGACTGGTTGTCGGAGGTGACCGCACCGTTGACGGAGTAGAAGGCGCTCTGCCGTTGCCGGACGTGATCGACGCGACCGCCAGCCAGCACGCGCCAAGCCGGTGCGAATGCATAAGAGGCTTCGCCGAATGCCGCCAGATTGGTGACGCGTGCCTGATTGCGGCTGCGATCGACGGACAGCAACTGCTGATTGCGGAACGCACCCTGGCGCTCCTGTGCGCCGTAGAGGCCCGCCACGGCGCGCCAGCGGCCGGCCTCGTAGTTGGCCCGCAATTCCTGCGTGAACAGTTTCTGGTCGAACTCGCCTGCCACCGCAAGGAATTCGCCGGGCATGCCTTCGTTGATCGAATGACGTTCGGTCAGCGACCGCGTCCAGCCTGTCTGGGACGTGAGGGTGAGCGCATTGGACACGACATGGGTGAGCTCCAGACCGACGTTATCGACCGTGGTGCTGCGCACTTCCTGGAAGGCGGGCAATTCGTTCAGGCCCAGACCGAAGCGGTACATGTCCGGCAGGATGTCGCCCCAGGCATCGCCTCGGCGCGCGTCATAGCCGGGCGCGTTGGACGACCAGCCCGAGCCCACGATGCTGTGCTGGCCTGGCCGGTCAAAAGATCTGGCATAGCTCAGCAGGACACGGGTGTCCTGGGCACCCGTGGGCAGCCACAGCAGCTTGCCGCGCAGCGTATGGTATTCGTCCTTGGTGAAGTCCCCATATCGGTCGAAGCGGCGGTAGGAGGGATAGGCCAGGTCCGATTCCTTCTGCGACCACTCCCCGCTCACCCGGAACGCGAGCGTCTCGCTGATGGCATCGCCGTAGGCCAGCCCCATCTGCCGGCGCTGGTCCTGGCCCAGCGTGACCTGGGCCCGTCCCGAGCGCGAGAACGTGGGGTCGGCCGTGCGCAGGTAGATGGCACCAGCCAGGGCGTTGCGCCCGGCCAGCGTGGATTGTGGGCCACGATAGATCTCGATCTGCTCGGCGTCGAACGTGCCGCGCGCGCCGCGACGCGTGCCTTCCACCGTCTGCTGCACCCCATCCACGTAGAACGAGGCCAGCGGCGCGCCGATACCCCCGGGGGTCAGGCCTTCGGCGTTGATGCCACGGATGACGAATCCGCTCTCGACGAAGTCGCCCGTCTCGACGTTGACCGTCTGCCGAAAGGCGTCGCGCCAGGCATGCACCGTAGGCGCATCCAGCGCATCGGGGCCCACGACAGCCACGCTGCTGTTGCTGTCCTGCAGGCTCGTGGTGCTGCGGTCACCGTAGATGCGGACTTCGCCCAACTGTGGCACCGCGGCGGGTGGGGCGGGCTGTGCATGGGCTGGGCCTGCCGCGAGCAAGGCCCCCGTCAGGGCTGACGGGAGACCCGTTCGAACACGTATGGACATATTGAGAATGATTATTGTTGAGATTATTACTCATGATCACAACAATGCATCCATCTGTCAATGCTCGGCCGTCGCCGCCAACTGCGCGTCTGCCCATCGCCCATAGAGCGTCAGACCCATGCGCTGCGCATGCGCGCTGGCTTCGCGCCACGTGAGTCGAGCAAGCCGCGATCAACCCGCGTGCGAGTAGCGAGCAGAGGGAAGCCTCCAACGCAGGCATGCCCGCCGCCGCCGGGCGGCGTCGTGTCCCCCTCGTGCCCTCGCTTATAATCCGGGCTTGCTCCGGGGTGTGTCCAGCCGGCCGGCGGACGCTGAGATGATGCACTCGAACCCGTGAACTTGACTCGGATCATGCCGACGTAAGGAGAGCTCGCTGCCGTGCCCCGGGGCCCAGCCCCGGCATGGCATCCGCCCACGACGGGCGGCGTTCCTTGCGGCATCCCGAGCCTGCCGGCGGCCGCCGGCGCCACCGAGGATGCGGCTAGCGTGACCACCGACGACGTGTACGTCCAGGCAGAAGCCCTGCGCGAGGACCTGTTCGACTTTCTGCGTCGCTCGCCGGCGGACGATGCCGCCTTCGACGCGCTGGCGCTGCGCCTCTTCGCGCATCAGTTCCGCTTCAACACCGCGTTCAATCGCTACTGCGTGCAGCAGGGCCGCACGCCTCGTACCGTACGCCAATGGCAGGACATTCCCGCCGTCCCCATCGACGCCTTCAAGGACAGCACGCTCTCCTGCTTGCCGGCGGACACCTGCGCGCGCACCTTCATGACCAGCGGCACCACGCGCGCCGAGGTGCGCGGTCGGCACTACCACCCAGACCTGCGCCTGTACGACGCGTCGATGACGGCGAATTTCGCGCAGCGCTTCATGCGCGGGGCGCCCAGCATTCGCATGGCAGTGCTCTTTCCGGACGAGACCCTGCTGCCGAACTCGTCGCTCGCGCACTATCTTGCGCTGGCGCACGCCACGTTCGGGACGGCCGACAGCGCGTACGTCATGGACGCCAACGGCCTGGACGTGCCCGCCCTCATCGACATGCTGGCGCACGCCGAACGCAGCGGTGAGCCGCTTGCCCTGCTGGGGGCGAGCTACAGCCTCGTGCATGCGCTCGACGCGCTGGGCGAACGCCGCTTTGCCCTGCCCGCTGGCAGCCGCATTCTCGATACGGGCGGCTTCAAGGGTCAGTCGCGCGAGTTGTCTGCGCCCGACTTCTATGCCGCGCTGGGCACGGCCTTCGGCGTCGCGCCGGCGGACTGCATCAACATGTATGGCATGACCGAGCTCAGCACCCAGTTCTACGACGAGGGCAACGCCACGCTGCCCGCCGTCAAATCCGGCCCCGCCTGGATCCGCACTCGCGTGATCGATCCCTTGACCGGGGCCGACGTGCCCGATGGCGAACGCGGCGTGCTGGCGCACACGGACCTGTGCAACATCAACTCGGTGGTCACCATCCTGACCGAGGACGTCGGCGAGCGCGTGCCCGGCGGCTTTCTGCTGCACGGCCGCGCGCAGGGTGCTGACGCCAAAGGCTGCTCGCTCGTGGTCGACGCCTTCCTGCGCGCAGTCAACGCATGAGCGAGCGCGAGCCGCCCGCCGCAGCGACGGCACCGGCAGCCAGCCCGCTCGTCGGCTATCTCCCGCCGGGCATCGAGCCGGTGCCCCCCATCACGCGCACCTTCACCGCGCATGCGCAGACCGTGACGCTGGCGCTGCCGCTCGCCGATGCCGCGCACGTCGAGGCCGTCACGCAGGCCGTGAGGTCAGCCGCGCGTCGTGTCTTTGCCGATCTGCCGGTGCTGGCCGTGGTGGATGCCGTTGATCGCACCGTGGCCCGCATGCTCGACCCCGCGGATCCGGCACGCCAGCAGGCCGAGCGCATCCTGCCCGTCATCACCGGTTTCGATCCGGCTATGGTCCAACAGGGCCTGACGGCCGCCCTCGCGGGCTTTCGCCGCCCACAGCTGCTGCGCTGGCTCGCCGAGGAATTCGGCGATGCGGGAGTGCTCGACGACTTTCGCCCCCGGCCCCGAGGTGGCTGGTCGCGCGCCTACGGCGCTCATCTGCTCGGCCATGTCTGGGCCGGCAACGTACCCGGCATTCCGCTGTGGAGCCTCATCAGCGGGCTGCTCACCAAGGCCGGCAGCGTGGGCAAGGTGGCGAGCGACGAGCCCTGGCTCGCAGGTTGGTTCGCCCGCACGCTGGCCGAGGTCGAGCCGCGCCTGGCCGGGGCGATCGCCATCCTGTGGTGGCCGGGCGAAGACACCGCCCCCAGCCGCGCCCTGGCCCAGGCGAGCGAGGTGTTGGTGGTCTATGGCGGCGACCCGGCCTTGCAGGCCTGGCATGCGCACGCCCCCGCGTCGACCCGCCTGGTGGCGCATGGCCATCGCGTGAGCGCCGCTCTCGTCGCCCGCGAGGTGCTCGACACCCGCCAGGCCCAGGCCGCCGCGCGCCAGGCCGCGCTGGACGTGGCCCGCTGGGATCAGCAGGGGTGCTACTCGCCCCAGATGATCTACGTGGAGGACGGCGGACAGGTCACGCCGAGAGATTTCGCGGCCTTGCTGGCCGGCGAACTGGCGGCCGTGGCACACCGCTTCGCGCGCCGCACGCTCACGCTGGCGCAGTCGCAGGCCTTTGCACGCTGGCGCCAGACGCTGGCCCGACACGTCCTCGCCAACGACGCGGTGCACCTCTTGGGCACTGCCGATGCGCCGTGGGGCGTGGCCTACCTGGCCGATGCCACCCTGGCTCCGCAGTGTGCGCTGAACCGGTCGATCTGCGTGATCGCCGTCCCTGCGCTGGACGCCGCGGTGTCGGCACTCGCACCGCTGGGCGCCGTGCTCCAGACGGCGGCGCTGGCCGCGCCGCCCGCCCGGTTGTTCGCCCTGTCGGGCGCGCTCGGTGCTGCCGGCGTCACCCGGATCTGCGCGCTGGGCCACGCCGCGTTGCCCGAGGTGGGCTGGCATCCCGATGGCCGCTTCAGCCTGCTCGATCTGGTTCGCATGGTGGACCTCGAAGCCGGTGCGGAACAGGCGGCCGACGCCTACACCGTGCATCGGGACTAGCCATGGCCGACGCACCCTTGCTGCGCCTGGCGGGCGTGCGCTTTGGCTACCCCGGCGCACCGCCCGTGGTGGACGGCATCGACTGGGACGTGCCCTCCGGGGCTTTTCACTGCTTCGTTGGACGCAGCGGCTGCGGCAAGTCGACGCTGCTGCGCCTGGCCGCCGGGCTGTTGCGCCCGCACGACGGCACCATCACCTTGGCGGGCCACGCCGTGCAAGGCCCTGACCGCGAGGCGGCCTTCGTGTTCCAGCGCCCCACCCTGCTCGATTGGCACACCGTGCGGGACAACGTGCTGCTGCCCGTGACCCTGCGGGGCCGCGCCAGCCCCGCGGATCAGGCGCGCGCAGGCGAACTCATCCATGCGCTCGGCCTCGATGGCCTGGCAGAACGCTATCCGCATCAGTTGTCGGGCGGCCAGCAAAGTCGCGTCGCCATCGCGCGCGCCCTGCTGCCACGCCCGGCCCTGCTGCTCATGGACGAGCCTTTCGCCGCCGTCGACACGCTCACCCGCGAGTCCTTGCACGACGTGCTGCTGGCCGCCTGCCGGGCCGAGGGCACGGCCGTCCTCTTCGTCACGCACGATCTTGCCGAAGCCGTGTATCTGGGCGATCGCGTGGCCGTGATGCGAGCGGGCCGACTTGCCCAGGCACAGGACATCGCCCTGCCCCGCCCGCGCACGCCCGCCCTGCGCGAACACCCGATCTTCCAGGCCGCGTGCGCACAACTGCGCCAGGCGATGCAGGCGGCGACATGAATCCGGCGCCCACACCCAACGCCATCGAGACGCGACCGTGCCGGGAGCCGCGCGGCGTCACGACGGGCATCGCACGCCAACGTGATCGGCTGCAGGAGGCCCGGCGATGACGTCCCGCCCGTCTTCCCGCGCCCCCTTGTCCACGACAGCGCACGAAGCCCCGGCGCGGGCCTGGGCGCTCGTGTTGCTCGTCATCGTTCTGCTCGCGTGGGAAGCCGCGGCGCGCTGGCAGGATTGGTCAGCCCTCGTCCTGCCCGCGCCGTCGGTGGTGGGTGGCGCCCTGTGGCGCGGCCTCGCCTCCGGCTACTTCTGGCCTCACCTGTGGCAAACCACCCTGGAGGTGCTCCTCGGCCTGGCGGTGGGCGGCACGCTGGGCTTCGCCCTGGGCCTGCTGCTGGCCGAGTCGGCCTTCCTGCACCGGCTCGCCATGCCTTACGTCGTGGCCAGCCAAGTCGTGCCCAAGCTGGCGCTCGCCCCGCTGATGACGGTGTGGCTGGGCTTTGGCACGGCGCCCATGGTGGCCATCACCGCGCTCGTCTGCTTCTTTCCGCTGCTGGAGAACACGCTCACGGGCATCGGTCAGACAGATCCCGATCGCCGCGAACTCTTTCGCATGCTGGGCGCCACGCGCTGGCAGACGCTCTGGCGCCTGAAGGTGCGCAGCGGCCTGCCGGCCATCCTGGCGGGCCTGCGCATGGCCGTCGTCCTCGCCCTGGTGGGCGCGGTGGTGGGGGAATTCATCGGCGCGAGCCGCGGGCTTGGCGCGCTCATCATCGCGGCCCAGGGCTCTATGGACACCCCCCTCATGTTCGCCGTGCTCGTGCTCATCACCGTGCTCGGCCTCGTGCTCTATGGCGCCACCACCGCGCTGCAGCGCTGGTTGCTGCGCTCCTACACCCGTTCCCTCCCTGGAGACCCCGCGCCATGAGACGCGACTTCCTGCGCCGCGCCGCCGGCGCCACGCTCGCCAGCCTTGCCCTGCCCCACCTCGCGCGGGCGGGCACGACGCCACGCCCCCTGCGCCTGGCGGGCTGGAGCAAGCCCATCACGGAGATCATCAATCTCCTCGCCGAAGACGATCTCGGTTTTTTCCACGTCAACGGCCTCGCGCTGACCTACCTGCCTGGCGCCGGGGGCGGGGATGCGATCCGCAACCTGCTCTCGGGCCAGGCAGACGTGGCCTTCACCGACCCGGGCTCGTTCTTCTCCGCCCTCGACAAAGGCGAGCGCCTGCGCGCCATCTACGACGTCTACCCGCAGAACGTCTTCAACGTGGTGAGCCTGCCGGGCAGCGGCATCACCACACCCGCCGATCTCAAAGGCAAGCGCATCGGCGTCTACAGCCTCGCAAGCGGCACGCGCCTGAACCTGCAGTTGCTGCTGCAGGAGGCTGGGCTTTCGGAGTCGGACGTCGAGATCATCGTGACGGGCGTGCTCAACTTCGTGCCGCTGATGCAGGGCCGTGTGGACGCCACGGCGGCCACCGACACGGGTCTGGCGGTCGCGCGCCGCCGCGGTCTGAAGGACCCACGCATCATCCAGGTCGCAGATCACCTGAACTACTCGAGCGACATCCTCGTCGTGCGCGAGGCGTTCTACCGCGAATCGCCCGACGTGCTGCGCAAGGTGGTGTCCGCCTTCCGCGAGAGCGTGGAGTGGATGGTGCGAGATCCGCAGGACGCCGCCCAGCGCGCCGTGCGCCTGGCCATCGATGGCCAGGACGTGGCGCTCAACCGCGAGATCATCGACCTGCGCGTGCGCGCCAGCCAGTCGCCGCTCACAGCGCGCGAAGGGCTGGGTACCCTGGACGCCGCATCCCTTCAGACCGCCGCTGACGCCTATCATCGACTCGGCCTGATCACGCGACCGATCACGATCACAGACGTCATTGCGCCCGAACTGATCCAGGACTGACCGGAGACTCGCCATGGACTTTCGCGACAAGGTGATTCTCGTGACAGGCGCGAGCCGCGGGATCGGCGCGGCACTGGCAGAAGCGTTTGCCCGCGAGGGCGGCACGGTGGCCGCGAACTATCGCCAGGACAGCGCCGCTGCCGAGGCCACCGTGGCGCGCTGCCATGCCGCAGGCGGCAGCGCCTGGGCCGTGCAGGCCGATGTCACCGACAAGGCCGCCGTCGATGCCATGATCGCCGGCGTGCTGGCCGAAACCGGCCGGCTCGACGTCATCGTCAACAACGCGTTCGCGCCCTACCGCTTCGATCCCGACACCCGCGCACGTGTCGGCGACTTGCCGTGGTCGGCCTACCAGGCGCAGTTCGACGGTGCGGTGCGCAGCTGCCACCACGTCTGCCACGCCGCGTTGCCGCACCTGCGCGAGCGCGCGAGCGGCAGCATCGTGAATCTGCTCACGGACCTCGTCGAACAGCCGGTCGTTCCCTATGCGGAGTACGCCACGGCCAAGGCGGCGCTCGCGGGCTTCACGCGTCAGCTCGCCGCCGACCTCGGCCCGCATGGCATCCGCGTCAATGGGGTGGCCCCCGGTCTCGTGTGGCCAACCGACGCGAGCCGCGCCACGCGCGCCAGCGTGCGCGAAGCCATCGCGTCCCAGACGCCGTTGCGGCGCATTGCCAACCCGCAGGATGTCGCCGGGCCCGTGCTCTTTCTCGCCTCGGACTGGGCGCGTTTCGTGACGGGTCAGATCGTTGTCGTGGACGGCGGGCTCGTCATGCGCTGATCGCAAGGCGGTGTCGTGCGCACCCGCCGCCGTCGCACGGAACCCGAGGCACGCCCGGAGGTAGAATCGGATTTTGTCTCTTCGCCGCCGGGCGTGCTTCGCGCGCCTCACGCCATGACCCAGACTTCGCATCTCACGCAACTGGGCACGCAGATCGCCGCCGCCACCTCCCCCGAGGCTGCCGTGCTGGAACGCGTGCCGAACCCGCACCCCGACACCGCCTACGTGGCCCGGTTCACCGCACCGGAATTCACCTCGCTGTGCCCGGTCACCGGCCAGCCCGATTTCGCCCATCTCGTCATCGACTACGTGCCGCAGGACTGGCTCGTCGAATCCAAGTCCCTCAAGCTCTTCCTGACCGCCTTTCGCAACCACGGCGCATTCCATGAGGATTGCACCGTCGGCATCGGTCGTCGCCTGGCCGACCTGCTCGAGCCGCGCTGGCTGCGCATCGCGGGCTACTGGTATCCACGCGGCGGCATCCCGATCGACGTGTTCTGGCAGACGGCCGAACCCCCGGCAGGCATCTGGCTGCCGGACACCGGCGTCGCCTCGTACCGCGGCCGCGGCTAGGACAACGCCATGGACAGCTCCGTCAAAGCGGCGCTCGTGCGCTGGCCCGATGTGCCGGCGGCCTTTGGCTGGCTCTCGCTCGATGCGCGCGGCCAGTGGCATCTGCATGAAGACGGCGCGGCCGCGAGCGGTGGCGTCGGCGCGCCGATCACCAGTCCCCAGATCATTGCCTTCATCCACCGCAACTACGAACACGACGATGCCGGGCGCTGGTTCTTCCAGAACGGCCGCAGCGGGTCTACGTGCGACTGGATGCCGCGCCTTACGTATTGCGCCTTGCCGAGACGGGGGATGGTCTCGTCACGCATACCGGCCTGACAGTGGGTGCGGTGCGCAGCTGGTGCCTGGCGGACGGCGAGGCCCTCTTCGCCGACACTGATGTGGGCCCTGGGATCATCGAGGATCGCGATCTTGCCGCAGTGCTCGACACGCTGCGCACGCCGGACGGCATGTCGCTCGCCGAGTGGCTGTCGGCAGGTGACGCTCGCACCGAACCCTTGCCTGCCGCGCTCAGCTGGCCGGGGCTGGGCGAAGCCCGTCTTTTCGAAGCCGCACGCTCGCACGTCGCTTCGGAACTCGGTTTCGAGTCGAACCCCGCGAGCGCCTGACGTCGCCGGCTCGACCGCGGCGAGAGGCGTGGTACGCCGGGAACATCACTGAGAGGATTCCCCCAGAAGCCGCTTGACACCGCCGGGGTGCGGCGCGATAGTTAGAGAGCATTCCCCCACTTCAAGGAAATCCAGATGGCAACCGGCGTGGTCAAGTGGTTCAACGCAGAAAAGGGATACGGTTTCATTACCCCGGATGACGGCGGCAAGGATTTGTTTGCCCATTTCTCCGAAATCCGTAACGTGCAGGGCTACAAGACCCTCGCCGAAAACCAGAAAGTGAGCTACGAGCCTGCCCAGGGTGCGAAGGGCCCCCAGGCGACCAACATCACGCCGCTTTGATCTCTGCGTTTCTGTAGTCTTCGCGCCGCCCGGCTTCCTGCCTGGCGGCGCGTTCTTTGTGACGTGTCGCCTCAGTCCTGGCGGCGGCGCGACACGGACGAGCACGCGGCCGGCCCCGATGCAGGTACGTCGCTTGCTCGCGCTGCCCCAC
Source organism: Verticiella alkaliphila (assembly GCF_018904615.1). GTDB lineage: Bacteria > Pseudomonadota > Gammaproteobacteria > Burkholderiales > Burkholderiaceae_B > Verticiella > Verticiella alkaliphila. The sequence continues at coordinate 45,803 of NZ_JADCNH010000028.1, forward strand.
CCGATCGCACCACCCCGGCGCGGCACGGGCTCCTGTCCTGAGCTGCATCATGAACGATATCTTGCTACAGATCGGCACCACGATCCGGGCCGAATTTCAGGACTTGCAGAACGTCAGCGAATACACCCGCATCGTCATCCGCCTGAGCATGGCGGTGCTGCTGGGCGGCCTGCTGGGCTATGAACGCGAATCCCACGGCAAGTCGGCCGGATTGCGGACCCACATGCTCGTCGCCCTGGGTGCCGCAATGTTCGTGCTGGTGCCGTTGCAGGCGGGCATGTCGATCAATGATTCCAGCCGTGTGCTCCAGGGCATCATTGCCGGGATCGGTTTCCTGGGGGCCGGTGCCATCATGAAGTCGCGGGGCGATGGCCGCATCCATGGACTCACCACCGCGGCCAGCATCTGGCTCACGGCGTCGGTCGGCATCGCCGCCGGCATGGGGCGCGAAAGCACGGCGGTGATCACCACCCTCTTCGCCCTCTTCATCCTGAGCGTGCTCAAACGCTTCAGCCGCGAGCTGGAGCCCGACGTCGAACGCGCGGAACGCGAGCGGGCCGCGGCCAACGAGCGTCAGCGGTCCGGCAAAGATCCGATGGCCGACGAGAACAACGGCGTGGGGCCAGGCCAGGACGCGTCGAACTGACGCAAGCCGCAACACGCCAGCCGGCAAGACGCCGCGGCCGCTAGAGCACCGGCGAGAACAAGCGCGCGAATGCGTCACCGAAGCGCCGCCACAGCGGGGCCTTGCGTTTTTCCGGCACCCGCTGCGCATGACGCAGGTCCGCGAGAAACGCGTCCGCCAGGTCTTGCGCGAGCTTGGGGCCATAGGCCAGCGCGCAGACTTCGTAATTGAGCCGGAAGCTGCGATTGTCGAAGTTGGCCGTGCCGACGAAGCTGCAGTCGTCGTCCACCAGCAGCGTCTTCGAGTGAAGCATGCGCCCGCGGAATTCCCACACCTTCACGCCCGCCGCGATCATCTCGTCGTAGTACGAACGCGCCGCCGCGCTCACGATGCGCGAATCCGCACGCTCGGGCACCAGCACGCGCACGTCCACGCCGCGCAGCGCGGCCGATGTCAGCGCCATGACGGCAGGCTGGGTGGGCACGAAATACGGCGTGGTGAGCCACGCACGTCGGCGCGCCATGTTGATCGCAGCCACCTGCGCGCGATGGATGGACTCGCGCTCGTCGTTGGGCCCCGAATGCAGGATCTGGACGTAATGCTCGCCTGGCGACATCTCTGGCAGCAGCTGTGCGGTGACGTCCACCGGGGTCTTGCCGCGGCTCTCGTCCGCCGTATAGAACCAGTCTTCCAGGAACACCATCTGCAGCCAGCGCACCGCCCCACCTTCGATGCGAAGGTGCACGTCATGGTAGGCCGCCGGGTTCACCCGTTCGTCCTGGTCATCCGTGACGTTCAGCCCACCCACGAAGCCCACGTTGCCGTCACACACCACGATCTTGCGATGCGTGCGGAAATTGATCACCGGACGAAACCGCCGACCAATGCGCGTGTCATGGAAGAAAGCGAGCTCGCCACCGGCATCGGTGAGGGGACGAAAGAACCGCCGGCCCGCGGTGACCGAGCCCAGTGCGTCGATCAGAAGGCGCACCTTCACGCCCGCCTTCGCCTTGGTCACGAGCAAGTCGCGCAACGCCGTGCCGATGCGGTCCGTCGCGAAGATGTAGTACTCCAGATGGACGTGATGCCGGGCCGCCTGAATGGCCGCGAAGATCGCATCGAACGTCTGCGCACCGTCCACCAGCAACCGCACGTCGTGGGCGGTAGACAAGGGATTGTCGCAGGTCATGTAGGCGAGGCGCGCCATCTGCTGCGTGCGCCAAGGCGCATCAGCCACATGCTCTCGGGCCTGGGCGGCCTCAGCCTGTGCCGCGATCGCTGCCCGGCTGCGTAGCCGGCGAAGCCGCACGCGCTTCAAGCGCTGCGGTCCGAAGAAGTAATAGATGAGATAGCCCAGAACGGGCAACAACGCGAGCGACAGCAACCACGCCACCGTGGTGGCGGGGGAGCGTCGCTGAAGAATGATCCATAGTGCCAGCCCAGCCAGGTACATGGCCCAGCCGACACCCAGAATCGTGTGCCAGGCGAGATCGCTCAGCACGCCTGCCGCCCCGTGCGGGGTCAGCGGGCCGGGATCACCCGCGTGGGGCCAGAGCCACTCACGATCTGCACGCGCTGGCCGACCTGGATCGGGATGTCGGCCTCTTGCGCGACGACACGCGTCTCACCGTTGTCCAGGCGCACGGTGATCTCGTAGCCTGCCTGACGCTGCACGCCACGCTCGACACTCGTGCCTGCCAGCGCGCCGCCGAGGCCACCCAGCACCGTGGCGATCGTGCGGCCGGTGCCGCCACCGATCTGGTTACCCGCCAGCCCGCCGATGGCCGCGCCGGCGATCGTGCCGGCACCCGTCGTCTGCTCGGGTTGGATGGTGATGTTGCGCACGTTCAGCACCGTACCATTGCGCGAGATTTGCTCGCGCTGGGCTTGGCCGTAACTGTAGACGTTGCCCGAAGCGCTCGGGGTGGCGCAGCCGGCCAGCGTGGCGGCGGCGACCAGGGCACCGACGGCGGCCATGGCACGCAGGCCAGGGGCACGACGCGGGGACGAACGGGGGTGAGCTGCCATGATGCAATCCTCTTGCACTGTCGAGATGCCCGATCATAACGGGTTCGGCGACCACGTCTGTAACCGGTTGGGAGCAAGCCTTTCAGCGAAAAGCGTGCCCACGGGCTGGACCGTACAATGCGCCCCATGGATTCGATCACACAGGCGGTACTGGGCGCAGGTCTGCAAGGCGCCATTCTCGGCCGTTCCCAAGGCCGGCGCGCCATTCTGTATGGCGCGGCCCTGGCCACCCTGCCGGATCTGGACGTGTTCGTGCGCTATGCGGACCCGGTCTCCTCCATGACGTTTCACCGCGGCTTCAGCCATTCGCTCTTCATCCTGACCGCGCTTTCGATCGCGATGACGCTGGTCATCCGACGACTCTTCCCCAAGGCGGACTACAGCGCGAGGCGATTATGGCTCACGCTCTGGCTGGTTCTCGTCACCCATCCCCTGCTGGATGCCCTCACTGCCTACGGCACGCAACTCTGGTGGCCGCTCACGCCCACGCCCACGGCCTGGTCGAGCCTCTTCATCGTGGATCCGGTGTTCACGATCCCGCTGGTGCTCACGACCGTGGCAGCGCTTATCCTGGGCATCGGCGCTCGCATGACGCGCTGGCTGCGCGGCGCCCTCGTCTTCTGCGCGCTCTACATCGCGTTCTCGCTCGTGGGCAAGACGATCGTCGAGCAGCGCGTGACCCAGGCGCTGCGCCAGGATGGCATCGAGGCCACGCAAGTGTTCTCCACCCCCGCGCCGTTGAACACCCTCCTCTGGCGCGTCATCGCCAAGGACGGCAGCGGCGATTACCACGAGAGCTTCGTCAGCCTCTTCGATCGTCAGGCGCCTGACTTGACGCGGCTACCGCTGCAGCAGCCGCTCGCCGCGCTGCTGGGCGACGCCCCCGAGCACGCCCGGCTGCAGTGGTTCACGGACAACTGGCTGCGCTACGACGTCGCGGGCGACACGCTCGTCGTCACCGACCTGCGCATGGGCATGGCCGGCCACCACTTCTTCCGCTTTGCCATGGCCGAACGCCGTGATGGCCAATGGCACGTCATCGTGCCGCGCAACTGGCCAGGTCTTCGTGGCGGCGAGCCCGAACTGCGGCTGCTCTTGTCGCGCATCCTGGACGAGTCCGTCGTGATCCCGTTGGCGCAATGGGATGCGTTCATGACGGACGTGCGCTAGACCGATGCGCAGAGGCCGCCGGCGCGCAGCTGCCTGACCCACCTCACGCCGACGCCGGGATCACCAAAAAATGCCCACCTCTCGGTGGGCATTTTCACGCCTGGGCAGCGACTCACACGGCCAGTTCAGGCTCCGACGGAACGTCACCTTCCTGACGGGTGGCCTTGCCCGACTTCACGGACTTGGCTCGCCCCTTGGGCGGCTTGGGTGCGACGGGACCACTGCCCGGCGAACCACCCCCGCCTCCACCGCTGGAGGCTTCGAACGCCAGCTGAATCTCGCCCGCGTCGTCCACGTCCACCGTGACCCGGCCACCATCCACCAGCTTGCCGAACAGAAGCTCGTCGGCCAGCGCACGACGAATGGTGTCCTGGATCAGCCGATGCATGGGGCGTGCGCCCATGAGCGGATCGAAACCCTTCTTCGCGAGATGCTGGCGCAGCGCATCCGTGAAGATGGCTTCCACCCGCTTCTCGTGGAGCTGCTCCTCGAGCTGCATGAGGAACTTGTCCACCACCCGCAGAATGATCTGCTCGTCCAGCGAGGCGAACGGGATGATCGCATCGAGACGGTTGCGGAACTCCGGCGTGAACATGCGGCGGATGTCGCCCATCTCATCGCCCGCGGCGCGGCTATTCGAGAACCCGATGGACCGACGGTTCAGGTTCTCTGCCCCCGCATTGGTCGTCATGATCAGGATGACGTTGCGGAAGTCGGCCTTGCGCCCGTTGTTGTCCGTCAGCGTGCCGTGGTCCATGACCTGCAGCAGGATGTTGAACACATCCGGGTGCGCCTTCTCGATCTCGTCGAGCAGCAGCACGCAGTGCGGCTTCTTGGCGATCGCCTCGGTTAGCAGACCGCCCTGGTCGAACCCGACATACCCCGGCGGCGCGCCGATGAGGCGCGACACCGCGTGACGCTCCATGTACTCGGACATGTCGAAGCGCAGCAGCTCGATGCCGAGCGTGAAGGCCAGCTGACGCGCGACTTCCGTCTTGCCCACGCCCGTCGGGCCCGAGAAGAGAAAGGCACCAATCGGCTTTTCGGGCTTGCCCAGGCCGGACCGCGACATCTTGATCGCCGCCGACAAGGCATCGATGGCCGCGCTCTGCCCGAAGACCACGGCCTTCAGATCGCGCTCGAGCGTCGCGAGCTTGTTGCGGTCGTCCATGGACACGGACTGCGGCGGGATGCGCGCGATCTTCGAGACGATGTCTTCGATCTCGGACTTGCCGATGAGCTTCTTCTGGCGCGACTTGGGCAGGATGCGCTGCGCGGCCCCCGCTTCGTCGATCACGTCGATCGCCTTGTCCGGCAGATGACGATCATTGATGTAGCGGGCCGAGAGCTCGGCTGCGGCGGTGAGGGCCGCGGCCGAATACTTGATGCCGTGGTGATCCTCAAAGCGCGCCTTCAGCCCGCGCAGGATCTGCACGGTCTGCTCCACCGACGGCTCGTTGACCTCGATCTTCTGGAAGCGCCGCGCCAACGCGTGGTCCTTCTCGAAGACCCCACGATACTCGGCATAGGTGGTGGCACCGATGCACTTCAGCTGCCCGGACGACAAGGCCGGCTTGAGCAAATTGGATGCATCCAGCGTCCCGCCCGAAGCTGCGCCCGCGCCGATGAGCGTATGGATCTCATCGATGAAGAGCACGGCCTTCGGATTTTCCTTGAGCTGCTTGAGCACGCCCTTCAGACGTTGCTCGAAGTCGCCACGGTACTTCGTGCCGGCGAGCAGCGCGCCCATGTCGAGCGAGTAGACGCTGGTGTCCTGCAGCACGTCGGGCACGTCGCCCTCGGTGATGCGCCAGGCCAGGCCTTCGGCGATCGCCGTCTTGCCCACGCCGGCCTCACCCACGAGCAGCGGGTTGTTCTTGCGGCGGCGGCACAATACCTGGATGACGCGCTCGACTTCATGCTCGCGACCGATCAGCGGATCGATGCGCCCGGCACGGGCCGCGGCGTTGAGATTGTGCGTGAACTGCTCGAGCGGAGACGGACGCGCTTCGGCGTCTGCCGGCGCGGCGGTCTCCTTCGGGGGGGTGGCGGCTGTCATCTGTGGCTGCTTGGTGATGCCATGCGACATGTAGTTGACGACATCCAGCCGGCTCACGCCCTGCTGGTGCAGGTAGTACACCGCGTGCGAATCCTTCTCGCCGAAGATCGCGACGAGCACGTTCGCCCCGGACACTTCCTTCTTGCCACCGCCCGTGGACTGCACGTGCATGATGGCGCGCTGGATCACCCGCTGAAACCCCAGCGTGGGCTGGGTATCGGCCTCTGCACCACCCGGGATCACCGGCGTGTTGTCGTGCACGAACTGCCGCAGATTGCGGCGAAGCTCGTCGACGTTGACGACGCAGGCGCGCAGCACTTCCAGCGCGGACGCGTTGTCGAGCAAGGCGAGCAGCAGGTGCTCGACCGTGATGAATTCGTGTCGGGCCTGGCGGGCCTCGACGAAAGCCATATGCAGGCTAACTTCCAATTCCTGGGAAATCACGCTTCCTCCATGACGCATTGAAGCGGATGCTGTTGTTCCCGCGCGAAGCGGCTGACTTGCACCACTTTGGTGTTGGCGACGTCGTACGTGTACACCCCGCAAACCCCCTTTCCCTCATGATGCACCTTGAGCATGACCTGGACGGCCTGTTCATGCCCCAGGGCAAAGAAGCGTTGCAGCACCAGCACGACGAACTCCATGGGGGTGAAATCGTCGTTGAGCAGCACCACCTGCCACATTGGTGGTTGCTTGGCGGCAGTCTTGCTTTCCTGCGCCAGTTCCGGTGTCGTTTCGAGCCCTGTACCCATGCACCTATTCTATCCACATTTGCGAAGGCGCCCCGCAAAAAACCGTAAGCCCTGTAGGCCCTATGTGGCACTGCACCAGTGGTTTTCAAGCCCCGTCGACGACACCGGATTGAGGCGAGCGCAGAGCGCCGCTTGCATCGCGCGCCAGACTGTATGAAAATACAGGTGTCTTACTTCATCTTCTCGTCATGATCCGGCTCACCGCTAGGCAGCAGCAAATCCTCGATCTGATTCGCGACACCATCGAGCGGACGGGAATCCCACCCACGCGCGTGGAAATCGCACGCGCCTTGGGATTCAAATCGCCCAACGCGGCAGAAGATCATCTGAAGGCACTGGCGCGCAAGGGCGCGATCGAGCTGTCGGCAGGCACCTCGCGCGGCATCCGCATGACGCAGCCCGCCGCCAACGACGCCAGCCACCCCGGTGCAGCAGCGGGCCTCGTACTGCCGCTCGTCGGTCGCGTAGCGGCAGGCCACCCCATTCTCGCAGCAGAGCACGTCACTCGCCAGGTCGGTGTCGATCCATCGCTCTTCGCCGAGCGGCCCGATTACCTGCTCACGGTGCGCGGCCTGAGCATGCGGGACGCCGGCATTCTCGAAGGCGATCTGCTGGCGGTGCGCAAGGTGCAAGAGGCGCGCAATGGCCAGATCGTCGTCGCCCGCCTGGGCGACGAGGTCACCGTCAAGCGGCTCAACCGCCAAGGCTCTCGGATAGAACTCTTGCCCGAGAATCCGGATTTCCACCCCATCGTGGTCGAGGACGCAGACGGCTTTGCGCTGGAGGGCGTGGCAGTGGGCCTGATTCGGGCGCAAGGCTTGAACTGAACGGGCCCGGCGGGGCGTGAGCGCCTCCGGCCCGCGTGGGGCAGTGGTCGCCGAGGTTGGGCACCGCGGCATTTGCCGACGGCAGCCGGGGATCGCTCCCCCGCTCGGGTTTCCCGACGAGAAAGGCCCCGCATCGTGAACTGCACCCCAAAAGTTGGACACCGATCCAACCTTTGGGGTGTTTTTCATGGCGAAGTATGACGAGCAGTTCAA
>NZ_JADCNH010000029.1 GCF_018904615.1 Verticiella alkaliphila
GTGTTGATCGTGATGCCGCGCGCCTTTTCTTCCGGCGCTGCGTCGATCTGGTCGTAGCCCTTGGCTTCGCCGCCGAATGCCTTCGACAGCACGGTGGTGATCGCTGCGGTGAGCGTGGTCTTGCCGTGGTCGACGTGACCGATGGTGCCGACGTTCACGTGCGGCTTGGTACGCTCAAACTTGCCTTTTGCCATGGCTGACTCCTGACCTGGGTGCCTGCTGAAAGAGGAACACTGAAACGAAGCGTGGTGCCCATGACGCGGATCGAACGCGTGACCTCTCCCTTACCAAGGGAGTGCTCTACCACTGAGCCACATGGGCAAATCTGACACTACTGAAAGCTGGAGCGGGTGAAGGGAATCGAACCCTCGTCGTAAGCTTGGAAGGCTTCTGCTCTACCATTGAGCTACACCCGCGAGGTCGTTCTACCCAATCCTGCTATCAGTCAATTCTTTTACCGCCCTGCTCGTGTTGGTTAGGCACAAGCAGTTAGTTCTATTCTTTGGTGGACGAGGTTGGATTCGAACCAACGTAGGCGCAAGGCCAACAGATTTACAGTCTGCCCCCTTTAACCACTCGGGCACCCGTCCGAAGAAGAACTAGCGATTATGAAGGTGTTTTTCCGGCTTGTCAATTCCCACTGGGTTTTGAATCGTTTCTGAATTCCTGGCGCAGGTGGGCTCCGAAAAGCCCGAACCGCGTTTCGGGTCAGGGGGCGCATAGTAACAGAAAGAGTGGGGCGTGTCTTGTAACCGCGCTTTCGTGACGACTTTCCTCGCTGAAAACATCCAGTCTCGTGTGCAGGGCCTTGATTCCTATCGCATTTATGTACTAGCGGCGCTTCGGGCGCCGCTAAGTCTTTGTTACTGCTGGAAAAAGTAGCTCAACGCGTATTGACCTGGGTAGGTCGTTCTTTTAGAGTGGAAAAAAGTAGGATTTCGTGAAAAAAAGTGGGGCTAACGCCGTGTTCCAAGGCAGCAATGCACTGACGCTGGATGCGAAGGGGCGGATCTCGATTCCGACCCGGCATCGCGACGCGCTGTTGCAGCAGGCCAACGGCAGTCTCACGCTCACCAGGCACCCGGACGGGTGCCTTTTGGTGTATCCGCGCTCCGTCTGGGAAGCGCGGCGCGAAGAGATCGTGCGGTTTCCGATGTCTGCTCGTGGTCTGCAGCGTCTGCTGCTCGGTCATGCGCAGGACGTCGACATGGATTCGGCAGGTCGGGTGCTGGTGGCGCCCGAGCTGCGCGCGGCGGCCGGGATGGACCGCGACGTCATGCTGATGGGAATGGGCTCGCACTTCGAGCTGTGGGATGCGGACAAGCTCGCCAAGAGCGAGGCGCAGGCCATGGCCGATGGCGTGGGCGATGTACTCAACAATTTTTCATTCTGATCGACGTGACGAACGCTTTCGAACATCGGCCTGTCTTGCTGGGGCCGGCCGTGGCGGCATTGACCGCACCCGAGTTCGACGCCCGCCGGGCGCCGGCCTCTGCGGCCGGCCCCTTGCGCGACGGCATCTGGGTCGACGGCACATTCGGGCGTGGCGGTCACAGCCGGGCATTGTTGGCACAACTGTCGTCGCAGGCGCGCCTGGTCGTATTCGACCGGGATCCTCAGGCGATCGCCGAGGCCGAGCGCCTGGCGGCCGAGGATGCGCGGGTCACGGTCGTGCACGCACCGTTCGCCGCCATGCAGCGCGAACTGTCGTCACGGGGTATTGCGGAAGTCGATGGCGTCCTTCTGGACGTCGGGGTGTCCTCCCCGCAGATCGACGATGCCGAGCGCGGATTTTCATTCATGCGCGACGGCCCGCTGGACATGCGGATGGATACGACGCGCGGCGACACCGCCGCGCAATGGCTGGCGAATGCCAGCGTGGACGACATGCGGGAGGTCATCAGACGCCATGGGGAAGAACGGTTTGCTTTTCAGATTGCAAAGGCGATTGCAGCTCGCCGCGAGAACGGGAGCCTCTCAACTACCCGTGAGCTTGCCGAGCTCGTGGCGGGCGTCGTCCGTACGCGGGAGAAGGGGCAACATCCGGCCACCCGCACCTTTCAGGCTATACGGATTCACGTCAATCGTGAGCTTGCGCAGCTCGCGGGTGCGCTCGCGTCCGCTCTGAATGTCCTGAAGCCGGGTGCGCGCCTCGCCGTGATCAGCTTTCACTCCCTGGAGGATCGGCTGGTCAAGCGCTTCATGGCGGCGGCAGCCAATCCCGGCGCCGACACCGCCCGACTGCCATTGCGCGAGGATGAACGGCCGCAGCCCGTCCTGCGGTTGCGCGGCAAGGTCCTGCCCGACGCCACTGAGGTCGAGGGCAATCCGCGCGCGCGCTCTGCCGTACTGCGCATCGCCGAACGTACCGACATTGCTCTGCCGCCTGGCGGCGCTGCCGTGTATGCCCAGGGTGACACGGCAGTCTTTGCGCAGGGGGTGGATGCCTGATGATCCGCACCGCCTTTGTGCTGAGCGTGGCCATGGTGGGCTGCGCACTGTCGCTGGTGACGAGCCGGTATGAGCTGCGCACCACTGTCGTGCAGCTTGAGCGCGCACGGCAGGACGAGCGCGATCTGGACGTCGAGTGGCGCCAGCTCCAGCTGGATCTGACGGATTACGCGCAGCACGCCCGCATCGATGCGGCGGCACGCCAGGCGCTGGAACTCAAGCCGGTCGAGCATGACCGGCGTCTTTACATTCGGCCGGGCGGCCAGGTTGCCACGCCCATCTCGGGAGCCACGCCGTGATCCGCCTTCCCAGCCGCGGCAACCGCAAGGACAAGTTCGACAAGATGGGCGGGCGCAACACGCCGCGCACGGCGCTGTCGTTCAACCTGCCCGTGCGCCGCGCGCGCTTCGTGCAGTTCATGCTGCTCGCAGGCTTTGCCGTGCTCGCTGCACGGGCGCTGTATCTCCAGGGTCTGACCAACGACTTTCTCCAGCGTCAGGGCGAGGCGCGCTACGAGCGCACCCTCACGCTACCGGCATCCCGCGGCAAGATTCTTGACCGCAACGGGGTCGTTCTCGCATCCAGCGTGCCTGCACGCGCGATCTGGGCCATTCCGGAGGATGTGAACGCCACGCGCGAGCAGATGCGCGAGCTCTCGCGCCTGCTCGAGATCCCGGAGCGGGATCTGCAGACGCGGCTCGATCCGGAGCGCACCTTCGTCTATCTGAAGCGCCAGGTGCCGCTGCAACTGGCCGACGAGATCCGCGCGCTGGGCATCGGCGGCATTCATCAGGAGCGCGAGTCGCTGCGCCTGTATCCGCAGGGCGAGGTGATGGCCCACGTGCTGGGCTTCACGAACATCGACGGCAACGGTCAGGAGGGCGTCGAGCTCGCCTTCAACGATGCGCTGTCGGGCACGGCGGGCAGCCGCCGCGTCATCAAGGATCGCCTGGGCCGCGTCGTCGAGGACGTGCAGATGATCAGCGCGCCCGTGGACGGCGCGGATCTGCGTCTGTCGCTCGATTCGCGTCTGCAGTACCTCGCGTTCAATCACTTGCGCGAGACCATCGATACCTACAAGGCACAGGGCGGCTCGGCCGTGGTGCTGGATGCGCGCACTGGCGAAGTGCTCGCGCTCGCCAATCTGCCGACCTATGACCCGAACCGCCGCGTCGGCCTGACGGGGGCGTCGCTGCGCAACCGCGCCTTCACGGACTCCTTCGAGCCGGGCTCGACGATGAAGCCCTTCTCGGTGGCGCTCGCGCTGGATCAGCGCCGCATCGCGCCGAATTCCGTCTTCAAGACCTATGGCGGGCGCTTCACCTTCGCCGGCCACACCATCTCTGACGTCAGCCGTTCCACCGAGCTCGACGTGACGGGAATCTTGCAAAAGTCGAGCAACATTGGGATGACGCAGATCTCCGAGCGTCTGGCCTCGCGCGACATGTGGAACACGTTCACGGCGCTGGGCCTGGGACAGGCGCCGGCGCTGGGCTTTCCCGGCGTGGCCGCCGGCCGTCTGCGGCCCTGGGAGCGCTGGCGCCCCATCGAGAAGGCCACCATGTCCTATGGCTACGGGCTGTCGGTCTCACTGGTGCAGCTGGCCCGCGCCTACACCGCGTTCGCCCGCGACGGCGACGTGACCTCGATCTCGCTCATCAAGCGCGACAGCGCGCCCACGACCGTGCCGGTGTACACGCCGGAAGTCTCGCGCACCGTGCGTGGCATGCTGGAAGTGGCGGCGGGCTTCGCACGCGCCCAGGTGCCTGGCTACCGTGTGGCGGGCAAGAGCGGCACGGCGCGCAAGATCATCGATGGTCAGTACAGCCGCAGTCGCTACACCGCATCCTTCGTCGGTTTCGCGCCCGTGTCGAATCCTCGCATCATCGTCGCGGTGCGCATCGATGAGCCGGGCGGCGAGTTCTATTACGGTGGTCGCGTCGCCGCGCCGGCGTTCTCCGCCATCATGGGCGGCGCGCTGCGGGTGCTGGGCGTCGAGCCCGATGCGCCGTTCCAGGCGCTGCACGCCGCGGCCGAATCGCAGGCGGCGACCCGATGAGCGCGCGTGACATCCTCGACTGGCTGCGTACCCACGTGGCCGACGGCGCCGATCTGCATCTGGACTCGCGCCGGATCCGTCAGGGTGACGTCTTCGTGGCCTGCCCGGGCACCCTTGCGGACGGCCGCGACCACATCCTGGCTGCCGTCGAGGCGGGCGCGATGGCCGTGGTCTTCGAAGCCGACGGTGCGGCAGATGCCCTGGCCGCGACACTCGCAGGCCAAGGCGTGCCGGCGTTGGCCGTCCCCGCCTTGCGCTCGGCGCTGGGCGCCGTCGCCCACGCCTGGTACGGCGAGCCGTCGGCCACGCTGGCCGTGCTCGCCGTCACGGGCACCAACGGCAAGACGTCGTGCACGCAGTGGCTCGCACAAGCCCTGTCCGCCTCCGGCCGTCCGTGCGGCGTGATAGGCACGCTCGGTGTGTCCTTTCCGGACGGCACGAGCGAATCGACGGGTCTCACGACACCGGACGTCATCGGTACGCATCGGCTGCTGGCGCGCTTGCGCGCCGCCGGGGCCCAGGCCGTGGCCATCGAGGCCTCCTCGATCGGACTCGAACAAGGGCGCATGGATGGCGTGCAGATCGCCGTGGCCGCCTTTACCAACCTCACACGCGACCACCTCGACGCCCATGGCGACATGGTGAGCTACGAGCGGGCCAAAGCGCGGCTCTTCGCCTGGCCCGGCCTGCAGGCTGCCGTCATCAACCGCGATGACGCTGCAGGCGCCCGCATGGCCGACGTCGCCACGGCGCCGGTGCTGGGATACCGCATCGTCACGGCAGAGGGCGTGCCGCAGGACACCGCGCTCGTCGCCGAATCGGTGCAGGCGACGACGGATGGCACCTTGTTCACGCTGCGCATGCGCGAGGAGGGCGCGGCCCTCATCCGTACGCCGCTGCTCGGGCGCCACAACGTCGAGAATCTCCTGGCCGTCGCCGGCGTGCTGCGGGCGCTGGGTTGGCCGCTGCAGCGCGTCGCAGGTGCGCTCGGCGCGCTGACGCCAGTTCGCGGCCGCCTGCAGAGCGTCGGCTTTCCCGGCAGCACCGGCCCGCTCGTCGTCGTCGATTACGCGCACACGCCGGATGCGTTGGCGAACGTGCTCGCGGCCCTGCGTCCGTTGGCCGACGCCCGCCGTGGCCGGCTGGTGTGTCTCTTCGGCTGTGGTGGCGAGCGCGATCCCGGCAAGCGTGGCCCGATGGGCGCCATCGTCCAGGCCCACGCCGACACCGTCGTTGTGACGAGCGACAACCCGCGCAGCGAATCACCGGATGCCATCATCGCTGCCATTCTCGCCGGCATGCTGACGCCGCAGGCCGACACGGTCCGCGTCGAGCCCGATCGCGCGTTGGCCATCCTCGGCGCCGTCTGGCGTGCTCAGCCGGCGGATGTGGTGCTGCTCGCGGGAAAAGGCCATGAGACGACGCAGCAGATCGGCGCCACCTTGCTCCCGTTCGACGATGCCGAATGGGCACGCGTGGCCTTGGCGCTCGCTCGAGCCTCGGCCGTCACCACCGACACGCGTCGCGTGAATACGGACGAAGTCTTCGTCGCGCTCACGGGTGAACGCTTCGACGGTCATGATTTCGTTGCGGCTGCCGCAGATGCCGGGGCGCTGGCCGCCATCGTCGAGCACCCGGTGACGGGCGATGTGCCGCAACTGGTAGTGGGCGACACGCGCCAGGCCCTGCTGCGCATCGGCCAGGCATGGCGTGAACGCTTCACGCTGCCGCTGATCGCCGTGACGGGCAGCAATGGCAAGACGACGACCAAGGAAATGGTCGCGGCGATCCTGGCTGCCTGGCATGGCCGCGACGCCGTGCTCGCCACGCAGGGCAACCTGAACAACGAGATCGGCGTGCCGCTCACGCTGCTGCGCCTGCGTCCCGGTCATCGCGCGGCCGTGGTGGAGCTGGGCATGAATCACCCGGGTGAGATCGCCGTGCTGGCTGCGGCGACTCGTCCCACGATCGCGCTCGTGAACAACGCGCAGCGCGAGCACCAGGAATTCATGCAGTCCGTGCACGCGGTGGCGGTGGAGAACGGTGCGGTGCTGGCCGCGCTGGCCACCGACGGTGTCGCGGTCTTCCCCGCCGACGACGCGCACGCGGCCGTCTGGGAAGAGCTTGCCGACACGCGTGCGCGTCAGCGTTTTGCCGTGTCAGCCCCGGCCGAGGTCGTAGCGCGTGACGTCATCGCCCAGGACGACGGCACCGCGTTCACGCTCGTCGCGCCGCAGGGCGAGGCGTCAGTACGCCTGCGCGTCGCCGGCCGGCACAACCTGCACAACGCGCTGGCGGCTGCCGCCTGCACGCTGGCGGCGGGCTGCCCGCTGTCGGCCGTCGCCGAGGGCCTCGCCGGCTTCTCGGCTGTGCAAGGGCGACTGCAATCCCAGCGACTCGCCGACGGCACCTGGCTGATCGACGATACCTACAACGCCAATCCCGATTCCGTGCGCGCGGCCATCGACGTGCTCGCAGGCCTGCCCGGCCCCCGCGTGCTCGTGCTGGGCGACATGGGCGAGGTCGGCAACGAGGGCCCCGCCATGCATCGCGAGGTGGGGGCCTATGCACGCGAACGCGGCATCGAGCGCCTGGTGGCCATGGGCGAGGCGAGCCGCGCCTGCATCACCGCATTCGGCGACGGTGCCACGCACGTGGCCGATGCCGCTGCAGCGGCAACGTTGCTGCGCACGATGCCCGCAGGGGCGATTCTGGTCAAAGGTTCCCGCTTCATGCGGATGGAGAAGGTGGTGGTGGCATTGCAGCAAGCCCAGGACAGCACAGGCGGAGGGCAGAATCATGCTGCTTGAACTCACGCAATGGCTGGCCAACGAGTGGAGTTTCTTCTCCGTCTTCAGCTACATCACGATGCGTGCGCTCATGGCGTGCGCCACGGCGCTCATCATCGGCCTGGCCGCAGGCCCGTGGGTGATCCGCCGCCTGACCGCGATGAAGATCGCCCAGGCCGTGCGCACGTATGGTCCGCAGACACACCTCGTCAAGAGCGGCACGCCCACCATGGGTGGCGCCCTCATCCTCATCGCCATCGGCATCACCACGCTGCTCTGGGCCGACTGGTCCAACCGCTTCGTGTGGGTGGTGCTGCTCGTGACCTTCGGGTTTGGCTGGATCGGCTGGGCGGATGACTACCGCAAGGTGGTGCACCGCAACCCGGAAGGCATGCCGTCGCGCGAGAAGTTCATGTGGCAGGCCATCATCGGCGTCATCGCCGCTGGCTACCTGACCTTCGCCGTGGCCGCACCGGCCAATGCGGATCTCTGGCCGCTCTTCAAGTCCTGGGTGGCAAGCGGCTTCACCATGCCGCTGCCCGAACGCGCCGATCTCATCGTGCCGTTTTTCAAGAGCGTGAGCTATCCGCTGGGCGTGCTCGGCTTCGCCGTGCTGACCTGGCTCGTGATCGTGGGCACCAGCAACGCGGTCAACTTGACGGACGGGCTGGACGGGCTCGCGATCATGCCGACCGTGATGGTCGGTAGCGCGCTAGGCGTCTTCGCCTACGTCGTCGGCCGACCGGACTACGCCAAGTACCTGCTCTTCCCGCACATCCCCGGCGCTGCTGAACTCATGGTGATCTGCGCGGCACTGGCTGGCGCAGGGCTCGCCTTCCTTTGGTTCAACGCGTATCCGGCCCAGGTTTTCATGGGCGACGTCGGCGCGCTCGCCCTAGGCGGCGCGCTGGGCACGATGGCCGTCATCGTGCGCCAGGAGATCGTGCTCTTCATCATGGGCGGTGTCTTCGTGGTGGAGACCTTGTCCGTGATGTTGCAGGTGACCTGGTTCAAATACACGAAGAAACGTTACGGGACAGGCAGGCGCATCCTGCGCATGGCACCCTTGCATCACCATTTCGAAGTCGGCGGCTGGAAGGAGACCCAGGTCGTCGTGCGCTTCTGGATCATCACCATGATGCTGGTGCTGATCGGCCTGTCCACCCTCAAGCTGCGTTGACCCCATGACCGACGCCATCCCGAGCCCCGTCACCTCCGCCCGCACCCTGGTGCTGGGCCTGGGCGTGACCGGCCTGGCCGCCGCCCGCTGGTGCGAGCGCCAGGGCGTTCCCGTGCGCGTGGCCGATACGCGCGCCCAGACGCCGGCCCTGGCCGATGCGCAGGCGCAGCTCACCCAGGCCGAACTGGTCTTGGGCCAGTCCCGGTTCGAAGCCTCCCTGCTCGATGGCGTGGACCGGGTCGTGGTCAGCCCCGGTCTCGCGCTCGACAGCGACGCTGTGGCGCCGCTCATGCAGGCGGCTCGCAGCGCGGGCATCCCCGTGATCGGCGAGGTCGAGCTCTTTGCCCAGGCGCTTGCCGCCCTGCGCGAAAGCACGGCCTATTCGCCCGTGGTGCTGGCGGTGACGGGCACGAACGGCAAGACGACGGTGACCGCGCTCACGGCCTTGCTGATCCAGGCTGCAGGCCTGCGCGCGCAGGCTGCCGGCAACATCGGCCCGGCCGCGCTCGACGCGCTCCTGGCGGCGCTCGATGCGGGCGAGCTGCCCGAGGTGTGGGTGCTGGAGCTTTCGAGCTTTCAGCTCGAGACGCTTGCTTCGCTCGAGCCCCACGCGTCCGCCGTCCTCAACATCACTGAGGACCACCTCGACTGGCACGGCGGCCTGGAGGCCTATGCGGCCGCCAAGGCGCGCATCTACGCCCATGCCGGCATCGCGATCGTCAATCGTGACGACCCCCGCGTGCGCGCCATGGTCGAACGACTGGATCTGCCGCAGGTGCGCAGTTTCGGCGCTGATGCGCCCGCGCTGGCCGGCGATCTGGGCATCGAGAATGACTTCAGCATGGCCTGGCTGGCCGAATCGGCGATCGACGAGTTCGGCAGCGAACCCGCGCCGCGCCGGCGCAAGGGCGACCCGCCGCCTGCGCGCGCGGAAGGGCGCCTGAACCGTCTGATGCCCGCCGATGCACTGCAGATCCGTGGCCGGCACAATGCCCTGAACGCGCAGGCGGCGCTGCTCCTCGCCCGCAGCATCGGCCTGGCGTGGGCCCCGCTGCTGCGCGCACTGCGTACCTATCGGGGCGAGCCGCATCGCGTCGCCTGGGTCCGCAACGTGGGCGGGGTGGACTTCATCGACGACAGCAAGGGCACGAACGTCGGTGCCACCGTCGCCGCGCTGCAGGGGCTCGGGACCAAGGTCGTGCTGATCGCTGGTGGCGACGGCAAGGGACAGGACTTCTCGCCGCTCGCGCCGGTCGTCGCGCTGCATGCCCGTGCCGTGGTGCTGATCGGGCGCGATGCCGAGCGGCTGCAGTCGGCGCTGGCCACGACCGGGGTGCCGTGCGAGCGGGCCGACGATCTCGTCGTCGCTACCGAGCGCGCGCTGGCGCTCGCCCAGCCGGGTGATGCGGTGCTGCTCTCGCCGGCGTGCGCGAGCTTCGACATGTTTCGCAATTACGTGCATCGGGCTGACGTCTTCGTCGACGCGGTGCAGGAACTGGCGCTCGCGCGCGGGGAGGCCTGACCATGGGCTCGATGGCTCAACCCCGCAGCGGCGGTGGCATCAATGCGGTCCGCCCGGGTCGCACGCGCATGTTGAACTACGATCCGCCGCTCGTCGTGGCCGTGTTCGCATTGCTGCTGTTCGGCCTCGTCATGGTGTATTCGGCCTCGGTGGCCCTGGGCGACGGCCCGCGCTTCACCACCATGGGCCGGGACTATTTCCTGATCCGCCACGGCCTGTTCCTGATGATAGGCCTGGTCCTTGCTGGGTTCGTTTTCACGCTCAGCATGGCGACGTGGCAGCGCCTGGCGATGCCCTTGTTCCTGCTGGCACTGTTCTTGCTGGTGATCGTCCTCATTCCCGGCATCGGCCGGGAGGTCAACGGTTCCTGGCGCTGGCTTCGGCTAGGGTTTGGTTTCAACTTACAGCCCTCCGAAGTGATGAAGCTTGCCGCGGTCGTCTATGCCGCGGATTACACAGTGCGCAAGCAGCTGCACATGCACGAATTCTTCAAAGGATTCCTGCCCCTCGCTTGCGCCATGGCCGCCGCTGGTCTGCTCCTTCTCCTGGAGCCTGACCTCGGCGCTTTCGTCGTGATCGTCGCGATCATGATGGGCATCATGTTCCTGGGCGGGGTCAACGGCAAGCTCTTCGGCGGCCTGACGGCGCTCATGGGCACCTTGTTCCTCCTGCTCATCTGGACGTCGCCCTGGCGCCGTGCGCGCCTTTTCGCCTACCTGGATCCCTGGCACGAGAACAACGTACTGGGCAAGGGTTACCAGCTTTCGCACTCCCTCATTGCGCTCGGTCGCGGTGAGTGGACGGGTGTAGGTTTGGGCGGGAGCGTGGAAAAATTGCACTATCTGCCCGAAGCGCACACCGATTTCATCATGGCTGTAATCGGCGAGGAACTCGGTTTCGTGGGCGTGTTGTGCGTGATGCTGCTCTTCGTCTTCATCATCCGGCGCGGCTTCGACATCGGGCGTCAGGCGATTGCGATGGACCGCACGTTCAGCGGTCTCATTGCCCAGGGCGTGGTGCTCTGGATCGGCGTGCAGACCTTCATCAACATGGGCGTGTGCCTGGGCCTGCTGCCCACCAAGGGCCTGACCCTGCCGCTGGTCAGCTACGGCGGCTCGGGCCTCATCGCCAACATGTGCGCGCTCGCGCTGCTCTTCCGGGTGGATTACGAGAACCGGGTCCTGATGCGGGGAGGGAGGCGGTGAGTACGTCTCCCACGCTCCTCGTGATGGCCGGCGGCACCGGCGGTCACATCATGCCTGGCCTGGCCGTGGCGCTGGCCCTGCGTGAGCGCGGCTGGCAGGTGGCCTGGCTGGGCAATCCGCAGGGCATGGAAGGCCGCCTTGTCCCCACGCACGACATCCCGCTGCATCCCGTGCGTTTCTCGGGTGTGCGCGGCAAAGGGCTGTCCACGCTGGCGCGCCTGCCGATCACCCTGGGCCGTGCCTGCCGCGAAGCCCGCGCGCATCTGCGCCGTGTGAAGCCTGACGTGGTGCTCGGCATGGGCGGCTATGTCGCGCTGCCGGGCGGCCTGATGTCGCGGGTGCAGGGTATCCCGCTGGTGCTGCACGAGCAGAATGCCGTGGCAGGGATGACCAACCGCGTGCTCGCCAAGGTGGCGCGCCGCGTGTTGACGGGCTTCCCGGGCGCGCTCGCGGGTGAGACCACAGGCAATCCGGTACGGGCTGAGTTCGCCCGTGTGGCGCCGCCTGCGCAGCGCTTTGCCGGGCGCAGCGGCCCGCTGCGCATTCTCGTCGTGGGCGGCAGTCTGGGTGCCCAGGCCCTGAACACCGTGGTGCCCAAGGCGCTTGCGCAGTGGCGCGAGCGTGCGCCGTCCGCACCGTCCCCGCAGGTGGTGCACCAAGCCGGCGAGCAGCATATCGACGCCTTGCGCGCGGCCTACGCGGACGCGGGTGTGGCGGCCGATTGCCGGGCCTTCATCGCCGACATGGCCACGGCCTACGCCGAGGCCGACCTCGTGATCTGCCGCGCAGGCGCCATGACCGTGGCCGAGATCGCCGCGGTGGGCGCGCCGGCGCTCTTCGTGCCGTTCCCCCATGCGGTGGACGATCACCAGACTCGCAACGCGTCCTATCTCGTCGATGGGCAGGCCGGATGGCTCTGCCAGCAGACCGCCCTCACGCCCGACTGGCTGGCCGATTGGCTGGCTGCGCGTGATCGCACCGAACTTTCCCTCGTCGCCGAGCGGGCCCGGGCCCGTGCTCGCGTCGACGCCACCGCGCGCATCGCCGATGTCTGCGCCGATCTGATTGCGAGTCCCCGGGCATGAAGCACCGAATCCAGAACATCCATTTCGTCGGCATCGGCGGCGCCGGCATGAGCGGCATCGCCGAGGTGCTGCTGAACATGGGCTATGCCGTGAGCGGCTCGGATCTGGCCGAGACGCCCGTGACCCAGCGCCTGGTCGAGCTGGGCGCGCGCGTGAGCGTGGGCCACGACGCCGCCCACGTCGCCAACGCGCAGGCGCTCGTCACCTCCACGGCCGTCACGCCGAGCAATCCGGAAGTGCTGGCCGCGCGCGCGGCCGGCATTCCTGTGGTGCCGCGCGCCCTGATGCTCGCCGAGCTCATGCGCCTGAAGCGCGGCATCGCCGTGGCCGGTACGCACGGCAAGACGACCACGACCAGCCTGGTGGCCAGCGTGCTGGCGGCAGCCGACCTGGATCCGACCTTCGTGATCGGCGGTCGGCTCAATTCCGCTGGCGCCAACGCGCGCCTGGGGCAGGGCGAATTCATCGTGGTCGAAGCCGACGAATCCGACGCTTCGTTCCTGAATCTGCTGCCAGTGATGGCCATCGTGACGAACATCGATGCCGATCACATGGACACCTACGGCCACGACATCGCCCGTCTGAAGAGCGCGTTCGTGGAGTTCACGCAGCGCCTGCCGTTCTACGGCAGCGCCATCCTGTGCCTGGACGACGCCTGCGTGCGCGAGATCATGCCTTTCGTGTCGCGCCCGGTGGTCACCTACGGCCTGCATCCGGACGCCCAGGTGCGGGCTGTGGACGTGCGTGCGGATGGCCCGGCCATGCGCTTTCGCGTGGAGCGCCGTGGTCATGACGGCGCACCGCTCGAGGTGCTGCTCAACATGCCGGGCGAACACAACGTGCGTAATGCGCTTGCCGCCATCGCGGTGGCGGGCGAGCTCGGGGTGTCGGACGACGCCGTGTGCGAGGCACTGTCGAGCTTCAAGGGCGTGGGCCGGCGCTTTGCCCGCCTCGAGGATCTTCGAGTCCCGGAGGCGCAGGGCGGCGGACACTTCACGCTCATCGACGACTACGGTCATCATCCCGTCGAGATGGCGGTGACGCTGGCTGCTGCGCGCGGTGCCTATCCTGGCCGGCGTGTGGTGCTGGCATTCCAGCCGCATCGCTACACCCGCACGCGGGATTGCTTCGAGGATTTCGTACGCGTGCTCGGCCAGGCCGATGCCGTCCTGCTGACCGAGGTGTATGCCGCGGGTGAGTCGCCCATCGTGGCGGCCGATGGACGCGCGCTCACGCGGGCGATCCGCGTGGCCGGCCGTATCGAGCCGGTCTTCGTGGAGCGCATCGCGGATCTGCCGCAAGGCATCGTGGATTTCGTGCGGGACGGCGACGTGGTGATCGCCATGGGCGCAGGCTCGATCGGTAGTGTGCCGGCCGTGGTGGCCGGGCTGGCGGCTCAGGCAGCGGTGCCGGCCGATGGCGACAAGGAATGATGGACATGGTGAGCGTGGCAAACACTGACAAGATCCCGGCCGAAGGCTTTGGCCGCGTGGGCGTGCTGTACGGCGGACGTTCGGCCGAGCGCGAGGTCTCGCTGATGTCGGGCGAGGGCGTGCACCGCGCGCTGCGCGAGGCTGGCGTGGACGCCCACCTCTTCGATACCGGTACGCACGGCCTGCCCGAGCTTGCCGCCGCCGGGTTCGACCGTGTCTTCATCGCCCTGCATGGCCGCTGGGGCGAGGATGGGTGCATCCAGGGCGCCCTGGAACTGCTGGGCATCCCGTACACGGGCAGTGGCGTGGCCGCCTGCGCGCTTGCCATGGACAAGGTCATGACCAAGCGCGTGTGGCTGGAGCAAGGCTTGTCCACGCCGCGTTTTGCGGTGCTGCGCCCGGGCGTGGACATGACGGCCGCGGCCACCGAGATAGGCCTGCCGCTCATCATCAAGCCCTCGCACGAAGGCTCCACGCTCGGCCTGACCAAGGTGTTCTCAGCCTGCAGCGTGACCGGTGCCTACGAGGCTGCTGCGCGGTTCGATGACGACGTGCTCGCCGAGGCGTACATCGCCGGCCGGGAACTCACGATCGCCGTGCTCGGCGAGGGCCGCCAGGCGCGCGCGCTGCCGGTGATCGAGATCACCGCGCCGGACGGCAATTACGATTTCGAGCACAAGTACTACACCGACGACACCCGCTACGAATGCCCGGCGGACCTGCCGGCCGCGCTCACCGAACGCATCCAGGCCTTGTCCGTGGCCGCGTATCGCGCCGTGGGCTGCGAGGGCTGGGGCCGCGTGGACATCATGCTCGATGACGAATACACGCCGTACCTGCTGGAAGTGAACACCTCGCCCGGCATGACCAGCCATTCGCTGGTGCCGATGGCGGCGCAAGCCGCCGGCATGAGCTACGCCGAGCTCTGCGTGGCCATCCTCGCCACCGCACGCTGCAAGTTGCGCGGCGCGGCTGCCGAATGAACCCCCCGGGATGCCTGTGAACTGTGTGGAACAACGCCCGCTTCATCAACCTGGTCGCCAACGCGCTGACCGTCCTGGCCCTCACGGCACTGGTGCTGGGCGGGCTGGCCTGGCTCGGCCAGCGGCCGGTGTTCACGCTGGCGAACATCACGGTCGAGCCGGCCGAAGGGGATGTGCTGAGCCGCGTGACGCCGGCGAGCCTGGATGCCGTGGTGGCCGGGCGCGTGCAGGGCAATTTCTTCACGGCGGATCTGGAGAACCTGCGCCGGCTCTTCGAGGGTGCGCCGTGGGTGAAGCAGGCCATGGTGCGGCGCGTGTGGCCCAACGGCCTGGAAGTGACGCTGCGCGAGTACGAGCCGCTCGGGCTCTGGAACGACAATCAGATCCTCGACGTGGAGGGCCGGCCCTTCACGGCGAACCAGGCCGAAGCGGAGGATGCCGAGGGCGCGCCGCTGCCGCAGCTGGGCGGGCCGGAAGGCTCGGGCAAGCTGGTTCGGCGTCGTCTGACCGAACTCACCGACTGGCTTGCGCCGATCGGGCGCGTGCCGGTGAGCCTCACGCTGAGCCCGCGTCACGCCTGGGTGGCCGAGCTGGACAACGGCATGGTGCTGGACATGGGACGCGATCCGGCGACGGATCCGATCGTCGGCCAGTCGCAGCCGGACAGCCGGCGCCAGGTGCCGGTGCAAACGCGCGTGCAGCGCTTCGTGGAGGCCTTGCCGGCCATCGAACAGAACGTGGGGCGGCCCGTGATCTACGCCGACCTGCGCTACCCCAACGGTTTTGCGTTGCGCCTGGGCCCGGCGCCGACGCCTGCCAAGCCATCTTCATCGAAATCTAGACCATGACCCGAGAATCCAAAGACCTCATCGTTGCGCTGGACATTGGCACCAGCAAAGTAGTGGCTGTGGTCGCCGAAGTCCTGCCCGAGGGCCGCGTCGAGGTGCTCGGCCTGGGCCAGCACGATTCGCGCGGCCTGAGGAAGGGTGTGGTCGTGAACATCGAGAGCACGGTCAACTCCATCCAGCACGCGCTGGAGGAGGCCGAGCTCATGGCCGATTGCAAGATCCGCGACGTCTTCACCGGCATCGCGGGCAGCCACATCCGCAGCTTCAATTCGAGCGGCATGGTGGCCATCAAGGACAAGGAAGTCACCGCGACCGACGTGGCGCGCGTGCTGGAGACGGCCAAGGCCATCAACATCCCGACCGACCAGCAAGTGCTGCACGTGCTCACACAGGAGTACATCGTCGACGGCCAGGAAGACATCCGCGAGCCCATCGGCATGAGCGGCATCCGCCTGGAAGTGCGCGTGCACATCGTGACGGGCGCCGTCAGCGCCGCGCAGAACATCGTCAAGTGCGTGCGCCGCTGCGGCCTGGAAGTCCAGGATCTCATCCTGCAGCCCATCGCCTCGGCCATGGCATGCCTCACGCCCGACGAGAAGGAGCTGGGCGTGGTGCTGGTCGACATCGGCGGGGGCACCACCGACATCGCCATCTACACCGGCGGGGCGATCCGCCATACGGCCGTGATCCCGATCGCGGGCGACCAGATCACCGGCGACGTGGCCGCTGCCCTGCGTACGCCCACGCCGGATGCCGAAGAGATCAAGCTGCGCTATGGCGTGGCCAAGCAAATGCTGGCACATTCTGATGAACGCATCGAAGTGCCGGGCCTGGGCGATCGCGGCCCGCGTCAGCTCTCACGTCAGGCGCTGGGCGCCGTGATCGAGCCGCGCGTGGAGGAGCTCTTTTCGCTCGTGCAACAGGTGATCCGCGATTCCGGTTACGACGATCTGCTGTCCTCGGGCATCGTGCTCACGGGCGGCTCCTCGCAGATGCCCGGGATGGTCGAGCTGGCCGAGGACGTGTTCCTGAAGCCGGTTCGCATGGCTGTGCCGGTGTATCACGGCAGCTTGGCCGACGTGGTCTGCAACCCGCGGTTCTCGACGGTCATGGGCCTCTTGCAGGAAGCCCAGGTCCAGGGCAGTCGCGGTCGCGTGAAGGTGGCGCAGGGTGGCGGATTCCGCCAGATCCTGCAGCGCATGAAGGAATGGTTCAACGGCAATTTCTGACGACGCCCCTTGGGGCGGCGGCAGTGGTGTACCCAATAAGCTGTACGTGTTCTTTAGCGTGTCTTGCAGCAAAACGATTTGAGTGATTGAACTAAACCCCGGTGGTCGGGGCGAAAGCGAAGTGTGAAGCGCAGGCTGCGGCATGCTGGATGCCGGGTTTGTCGGATTGCGTTTTGCATTGGGCTTTTGGTTCCGACCGCCGAATGTCTCTTCCAGGAGAACCCCATGAGTATCGATATCAAAATGCTCGACAGTGACCAGAGCGGCGCCGTGATCAAGGTCGTAGGCGTGGGCGGTGCCGGCGGCAATGCCGTGGCGCACATGATTCGTCGCAACGTGCAGGGTGTGGATTTCATCTGCGCGAACACCGATGCGCAGGCCCTGATCGACACGGGCGCGCCGGTGCAGATCCGTCTGGGCCGCACCGGCCTGGGTGCTGGTGCCAAGCCGGAGCAGGGTCGCAACGCGGCCGAGACCGCGCGTGACGACATCCGCGAAGCCCTGCAGGGCGCCAACATGGTGTTCCTGACCGCCGGCATGGGCGGCGGCACGGGCACGGGCGCAGGTCCGGTCATCGCCGAAGTGGCCAAGGAACTTGGCATCCTGACCGTGGGCGTGGTCACCAAGCCCTTCACCTTCGAAGGCAGCAAGCGCATGACGGTGGCCGAAGACGGCATCCGTGAGCTCTCGCAGCACGTGCATTCGCTCATCGTTGTGCTCAACGAGAAGCTGCAGGACGTGATGGACGAAGACGCCTCGTTCGAGGACTGCTTCAAGATGGCCGATGACGTGCTGCACAATGCCTGCGCCGGCATTGCCGAGATCATCAACGTCAAGGGCAACATCAACGTCGACTTCCAGGATCTGACCACGATCATGAGCGAGCCCGGCCAGGCCATGATGGGCACGGCCGTCGCCTCCGGCGAAGACCGCGCTCGCATCGCCGCCGAGCAGGCCATCGCGTGCCCGCTGCTGGAAGGCGTGGACCTGAACGGGGCGCGCGGCGTGCTGGTCAACATCACGGCCGGCCGCTCGTTGAAGCGCCGCGAAGTGAACCAGATCATGCAGATCATCGAAAGCTACCGCGCCGAGGACGCCACCGTGGTGTTCGGCCAGGCCTACGACGAAGCCATGGGCGAAGAGCTGCGCGTGACGGTGGTCGCGACCGGCCTGGGCCGTCAGCGCGCCAAGCCGCAACTCGTGCAAGCCCTGCGCACCGGCACCGACAATGCCCCCGTGGCAGGCTCGGCCGGCGGCCCGAACTACCACGACTACGACACGCCCGCCGTGTTCCGTGGCCGCGAAGCCTCGCGCCGCGTGCAGGCGATGGAAAGCTCGGGCATGGACCATCTGGACATCCCGGCCTTCCTGCGCCGCCAGGCCGACTGAGCAAGTGTCGTCCGGCGCGGCGGGACGCCGTGCCAGACGACAGCGCGCGTCAGTGTGATGAGCCATCCTTCAGGATGGCTCTTTTTTTTGTTGTCGGGCACCCCGTTCGCGAGCCATGGCAAGAACCGGAGTGTGCCGAGGCGGCTCGAGGCAGTATCGTGACGGCTCTCCTGCCTTCTGAGCGTGCCGAGCACGACGCTTCTTGCTGCCATGACACTCACCTCCGAACCCCTCGTGTCCCGTGCGCCCGCCGACTGGGTCGCCAAGGTGTGCGATCTCCTCGGTGATGGCGAGAACGTACCTTCACTGGATGCCCTGGCCCTTGCCATGGGTTGCAGTCCAGGCCACCTGCATCGTCGCTTCAAGGCCGCGACAGGGCTCACCCCCAAGGCGTTCGCTGCGGCGCGGCGAGCCGAACGTCTGCGCGAAGGCCTGGCCACGGCGCCGCGCGTCACGGATGCCATCTACGCCGCCGGCTTCGGTTCGAGCGGGCGCTTCTACGAATCGGCAACACAGTTGCTCGGCATGACGCCGTCGCGCTACCGAGCAGGCGGGCGCGACGAGCGGCTGCGTTTCGCGGTGGCGCAGACCTCGCTGGGCGCTGTGCTCGTGGCCTCGAGCGACAAGGGCGTGGTGGCCATTCTGATGGGCGACGAGCCGGACGCTCTGGTGCGCGAGCTCCAGGATCGGTTCGCGCGCGCGGAACTCGTCGGCGCGGATGCGACGTACGAGGCGCTCATCGCCCAGGTCGTGGGCTTCGTGGAGGCGCCGAGCCTGGGGCTGGATCTTCCACTGGACATCCGGGGCACGGCGTTCCAGCAGCGGGTGTGGCAGGCATTGCAGGCCATCCCGGCGGGCGAGACAGCCACGTACACCCAGATCGCCGCGCGCATCGGTCAGCCTGCGGCGGTGCGCGCCGTGGCAAGCGCGTGCGCGGCCAACCCGCTGGCAGTGGCTGTCCCATGCCATCGGGTGGTGCGCACGGACGGCAGCCTGTCGGGTTATGCGTGGGGCGTGGCGCGCAAGCGGGCGCTGCTGGCCCGGGAGGCGGAAGGCGGCCCAGGTGCCGGGCGCTGGGGCGGCTGAAGCGACCTCCTCGGGCGATCCCATGGCCAGGACGGCCTTGCCGAGCGGCGGTACCCCGTTCACCCCGTTCGGCTCAGGGGTGCAGGGCGGCGTGGATGCGTCGTTGCACGTCGCCTTCCACGTCCTGATTGTCGGAGTTCAACCGCCAGAGGTGGATGCCTGCCAAGCCTTCTTCGCGGTAGCCGGCCAGCACGTCGGTTTCACTGAACGTGTCGCAATCGGTCTCGGGGCAGATGCCCAGCAGGATCTTGCTCGGTGCAACGTCCAGCGCATAGAGCAGATCGAGCGTGAACTCGAGCCCCCCGGCGTAGGACTGCAGATTGACGAAGTCGGCTTGTGCAAGGGAGGCGGGCGTCAGGTATTCGTCGTCAGCGGGTGTGACGGTGAAGAGATAGGGGCGCCCGTGCTGATCCGAGAGCGTGCGCAGGGCGGTGCGGATCTGCCCGGCGATCTCGGGGAAGGCCGGCACCACGTTCTCGCCTTCGTAATCGATGTCCACGCCATCCACGGCGTAGCGTCCGCCAGCATGGCGGCGATAGAAGGCCAGGAAATCCGCCATGGATTGCGCGTACGCCCCGCGTGCCGCCGGGGTGTCGAGCACGTCCAGCGATCGCCCCCAGACGCCCTCGCCACGCCCCCACCATTGCGAGACCACGACTTCGATGGCCGGGTTCTCGCGGCGCGCCTTGTCGATGACCCATTCGAAGCGGTGGCGCAGATCACCGGTCTGCGCACTCTGGAAGAGCCCGAAGCGGCCATCCGGCTGGATACCGGCCGGCCCGACATGGAGACGGTCCACGGCGCGGAAATCCACGCGTGCCCAGTCTTCGGGAATGGTCTGGTAATCCTGAGTATCGGACAGGTAGAACCATGCCGCGGCGATTGGCCTGGCGGGTTCAGGCGAATCGCGCGGATCGTCGCCACCGCCGCAGGCGGTGAGGCCTGCCAGCACGACAAGAAGCCAGGCGCGTGGGCAGAGCCACCGGCGGGAGAGGAAGGAGCGCGCACGCCACATGGAGGATTCCGACAAGAAAAAGGCGACGGAATACCGTCGCCTGTGAACGCCGACGGCAGAGAATCAGTCCGGCAGCATGGCTTCGCCAGCGAACAGGGCCGCGACCGTCTCGCGCTCGCGCACGACGTGGACGTGGTGACCATCCACCAGGACTTCGGCCGCGCGCGCACGCGTGTTGTACTGGCTTGCCATCACCATGCCATAGGCGCCGGCGCTCTCGATGGCGAGCAGATCGCCCTGCGCGAGGGTCAGCTCGCGATCCTTCGCCAGCCAATCGCCGCTTTCGCACACGGGCCCGACGACGTCGTAGAGGTGGGTCTGACCCGCGCGTGGCACCACCGGCAACACCCCATGGTAGGCGTCGTACAGGGTGGGGCGCAGCAGATCATTCATCGCGGCATCCACGATGGCGAAGTGCTTGGCGTCGCTCGGCTTGAGATACTCGACCTGGGTGAGCAGCAGCCCGGCGTTGCCCACCAGCGAGCGGCCCGGCTCCATCACGAGACCGATGTCCGCATAGCCACGAGCCTGCAGGCGAGCGGCGACGGCGTCCACGAGCGCCTTGGGCGCAAGCGGGGTCTCGTCCTGGTAGCGAATGCCCAGCCCGCCGCCGATGTCCAGGTGATGGATGCGAATGCCGTCCGCGCGCAACGTATCGAGCAGCCCGATGAGCTTGTCGAGCGCGTCCAGATAGGGCGACATCTCGGTGATCTGCGAGCCGATGTGGCAGTCGACCCCGACGATGCGCAGGCCGGGCAGATCGCGCGCCAGACGGTAGGCCTCGGGTGCATCGGCGATCGCGATGCCAAACTTGTTCTCCTTGAGTCCCGTGGAGATGTACGGGTGCGTCTTGGGATCGACGTCCGGATTCACGCGCAGCGATACCGGGGCGACCCGGCCCTCGGCCGTGGCGACGTCGGACAGGCGGCGCAGTTCGGCCTGGGATTCGACGTTGAAGCAGAGCACGCCGGCCGCCAGGGCCGCACGCATCTCCCAGGCCTGCTTGCCCACGCCGGAGAAGACGACTTTGCCCGACTCACCGCCCGCGGCGATGACGCGGGCGAGCTCACCGCCCGAGACGATGTCGAAACCCGCGCCCAGACGGGCGAATTCGCGCAGAATGGCAAGGTTGCTGTTGGCCTTCATGCCATAGCACACCAGCAGGTCGCGGCCCTCGATGGCTTCGGCGTAACGTTGCCAGGCGGCCCGCAGCGCGGCGCGCGAATACACGTAGAGCGGCGAGCCATGGCGCGCAGCCAGCTCGGGCAGGGCCACGTCCTCGACATGCAGCACCCCGTCGCGATAGGCAAAAAAGGGCGCGCCGACGGGCGTGGGAACAGCAACAGACGTCATGATGCAGGTGTCTCGGGGGCGGGAGGGGGTGGCTCGGGCAGAAACAGCGGGCCTTTCTGGCCGCAGGCCGCAAGCAGGGTGCAAAGGCACAGCGCCGCTACAATCCGGGTAGGCCGGACGTGGCGGCTGATCAACGATTTTCGCATGGCGGGATTATGACCGAAAGTGAATTCCTGGCTCTGGCCGATCGCATCCTGTCTGCGATCGAAAAGCAAGCCGACCAATGGTACGACGAACGCGACATCGACGTGGAGCCGGAACGCAGCGGCAACGTCGTGACGCTGGTGTTCGACAACGGCACCCGGGTGGTGATCAATAGTCAGGCGCCGCTGCAGGAGATGTGGCTGGCCGCGCCTGGCGGGGCGTTCCACTATCGCCTCGACGGTGGTGCGTGGCGCGATACGCGCGGCGGCCCGGACTTGCCCGAGGCGCTGGGCGCCATCTGTTCCAAGGCGGCCGGGCAGCCCCTGACAGTCACGCTCTGACGCACCGCCTCGTCGGCACCCCCGAAAAAGCAACAAGGCCCGCGAAAGCGGGCCTTGTCGTCTACGGTGTGATGCGCTCGCCCCAGGGCCAGGCATTCGAGCTGTTCGTCTGGGTGCGCTGGGCGCGCTGCCCTGACGTACTGCCGCCTGGCTGATTGATCGAGAATCCCGACTGTCCCGGCGCCTGGCCGCCGAACTGCGCGATCGGGTCGTCCGTATTGGCGCTGCCGCCCAGGCTGTCGATCAGGTCACGCATCGGGTCCTCGTTCAAGCCCACGCTGGCCACCGCCTGGCCTTGCGGGAACTCCGAGAAGTAGAAGTTGCCGTTCTCGGCCACCAGCCCCGGCGGCTGCGGCAGCGTCTTCTGCGGCAAGTCCTTCAGCGCCGTGCGCATGTAGCTCAGCCAGATCGGCAGGGCGGCACCGCCCCCCGTCTCGCGATCGCCCAGCGAGCGCGGCTGATCGTAGCCCAGCCAGGCCACGCCGACGAGATTGGGCGTGTAGCCGGCAAACCACGCATCGACTGAATCGTTGGTGGTGCCGGTCTTGCCGCCCACGTCGTTGCGCTTGAGCTCGGTGGCACGGCGAGCCGTCCCGGCGCGCACGTTGTTGCGCAGCATCGTGTCCATCACGAAGGCCGTGCGGGCGTCGATGGCCCGCGCCGATTCGTCGCCGGCGAGCACGGGCTTGGCTTCCATCAGGAGGCGGCCGTCGTTGTTCGTGACGCGCGAGATCAGGTAGGGTGCCACGCGGTAGCCGCCGTTGGCGAACACGGCGTAGGCCCCGCCCAGCTGCAGCGGCGTCACGGCGCCCGCACCCAGTGCCATCGTGAGATAGGCCGGATGGCGTTGCGCGTCGAAGCCGAAGCGGGTGACGTAATCCTGGGCATACTGCGGGCCGATCGCCTGCAGGATACGGATGGACACCATGTTCTTGGACTTGGCGAGCCCGTCACGCATGGAGAGCGCGTACTCGTACGAATTGCCGTAGTTCTTGGGCGCCCAGCGCTGGCCGCCCGTCTGCGCGGCCTCCAGCACGAACGGCTGGTCGGAGATCCGCGTGCCTGGCGTGAGGCCACGTTCGAGCGCGGCGGCGTAGATGAAGGGCTTGAAGCTCGAACCCGGCTGGCGCCACGCCTGCGTGACGCGGTTGAACTTGCCCTGACCGAAGTCGAAGCCGCCTGCCATCGCCTTGATCGCGCCATCTTCCGGGGCGATCGCGACGAAGGCGCCCTGGACTTCCGGCATCTGCACCAGCTCCCAGTTGTCGCCCGCGCGGCGGATGCGCACGACGGCGCCGCGCCGGATCTGGCGGGCGGGCTGGGCCTTGGACGACAGCGCCGGCTTGGCGAAGGCGAGCTGCTTGCCGTTGATCTCGATACGCTCGCTGGAGCTGCGGGCCACGGTCACCTTGTCGCTGCCGGCCTCCAGGACCACAGCGGCAAGCAGGCCGTCGCTGTCCGGGTGAGCGGCGAGGGCTTCATCCACGACGTCATCGAAGCGCTCGGCGTCGCCCTCGATGCCTGCCGGCAGATCGATGAAGGCTTCCGGTCCGCGATAGCCGCGGCGACGGTCGTAATCGAGCACGCCGTCACGCAACGCCTTGGACGCCAGGGCCTGATCGGTAGAGGTGACGGTGGTGTAGACGTTCAGACCCCGCGTGTAGGTGTCTTCCTTGTAGATGTCATAGACCAGCTGACGCGCGAGCTCGGCCACGTACTGGCCGTGTTCACGCAGGTTCGGACCCTGATCGCGGGATTGCGGGCGCACGACGATCTTCTCGCCCATGGCCGCGTCGTACTCGGGGCGCGTGAGATAGCCCAGGTCCAACATGCGGCCCAGCACGTAGTGCTGGCGCAGCGTGGCGCGCGGCAGGTTGCTCACCGGGTTGAAGCGCGACGGGGCCTTCGGGATGCCGGCCAGCATCGCCGCTTCGGCAGCGTTGATCTCGGTGAGCGACTTGCCCAGATAGGCGCGCGCGGCGGCTTCGAAGCCGTAGGCGCGCTGGCCGAGATAGATCTGGTTGATGTAGAGCTCGAGGATCTGGTCCTTGGTGAGGTTCGCTTCGATCTTGAAGGTGAGCAGCAACTCGTAGAACTTGCGCGAATACGTTTTCTCGGACGACAGGTAGAAGTTGCGCGCCACCTGCATGGTGATCGTGCTCGCCCCCTGCGCCTTGGTCATCTGCGTGACATTGGTATAGGCCGCGCGCGCCACGCCTGCCCAGTCGATGCCGCCGTGCTGATAGAAGCGGTCGTCTTCGGCCGACAGGATCGCGGCCTTCAGGACGTCCGGCACTTCATTGATCGGCACCACGCGGCGGCGTTCTTCGCCGAATTCGCCGATGAGGACGTTGTCGGCCGTGTAGACGCGCAGCGGCACCTTGGGCCGATAGTCGATCAGGGCGTGCAATTCGGGCAGATTGGGCCACGCCAGCGCGAGCGCCAGGCCGACCAGCAGGGCGCCGCACAATGCAAGACCGGCCGCGATGCTGGCGCCCGCGGCGATCCAGCGCAGCGGGCCGCGCGAAGGCTTGGCCTTCGCCTCGCGAGCGGGCTTCTTGGAGGGGGGGGGTGTCTTTCGCCATGGCGAGGATTTTAAGGTTTGGGTCTGACACGGGTCTGAGCACCCGGGCCGTTTTTGTAACCAATCTGCCGGTTGTGGCTTTTTGGGAACAGTGCAGCGGTGGGATAATGCCGTCAAAGAGACACGACGATGACCATGGCCTTGACGCTCGCCGAGCCCGCTCCTGCCGTTCCCCCGCCTGACACGGCAGGGGCGGACGCGCCGCTTCCGATCTTCCTGGTGGGCATGCCCGGCGCGGGCAAGACCACGATCGGGCGCGGCATCGCCCGTGCGCTCACGCGCACGTTCCTGGATCTGGATCACGAGCTCGAAGCGCGGTGCGGGGTGCGCATTCCCATCATCTTCGACCTGGAGGGTGAGGTTGGGTTCCGCAAGCGCGAAACCTTCGCCCTGGACGAATGCTCGCAGCGGCGGGGCATCGTGCTCGCCACGGGGGGGGGCGCCGTGCTCGCCGCCGAGAACCGCGCCTATCTCCGGGAGCGTGGTCTGGTCGTCTACCTGCGCGCCAACCCGGCCGATCTCTATGCCCGCACCCGCCACGACCGCAACCGCCCCTTGCT
This sequence comes from Verticiella alkaliphila, assembly GCF_018904615.1. Taxonomy (GTDB): domain Bacteria; phylum Pseudomonadota; class Gammaproteobacteria; order Burkholderiales; family Burkholderiaceae_B; genus Verticiella; species Verticiella alkaliphila. Next base: position 25,257 of record NZ_JADCNH010000029.1, read on the forward strand.
GCGCACCGGTGACCCGCTCGCCACGCTCGAAGCCCTGATGGCGGTGCGCGACCCGTTGTACCGCGAAGTCGCCCACCTCACCGTGGACACCGGCAAGGTCGCCGTGCGTCACCTCGTCAATCGCATCGTCCCCATGTTGCGCACGTATTCCCGAGAACCGGAGCTCTTATGCAGGAAGTAGCAGTCGACACCCCTGGCGGCCAGTACCCCATCCGTATCGGCCGGGGTCGGCTCGCCCGGCTGGCCGAGGCCGTGCCGGCGGATGTCACCCGCATCGCTCTCGTCACCAATCCCACCGTGGCAGCGCTCTATGGCGACACGGCCGAGCGCGCGCTGCGCGAGAGCGGGCGTGAGGTGCTGCGCATCGAGTTGCCCGATGGCGAGCACCACAAGGATTGGCAGACCTTGAACACGCTCTTCGATGCCCTGCTCGAGCACCGGTTCGACCGCAAGTGCCTGTTGGTGGCGCTAGGCGGCGGGGTGATCGGCGACATGGTGGGTTTTGCCGCGGCCGTCTACATGCGCGGTGTGCGCTTTCTGCAGGTGCCCACCACGTTGCTCGCCCAGGTCGATTCGTCGGTGGGCGGCAAGACGGCCGTGAACCATCCCCTGGGCAAGAACATGATCGGGGCGTTCCACCAGCCCGTGGCCGTGGAGATCGACACGGACGTGCTGGCCACGCTGCCGGCGCGCGAAGTCTCGGCCGGCCTGGCGGAGGTCATCAAGTACGGCATGATCCTCGATGCCGAATTCTTTGCCTGGTGCGAAGCGCAGGCTGCGGATCTGCGTGCCCTGGCACCGGCTGCCATCACGCACGCCATCGCGCGTTCCTGCGAGCTCAAGGCCCAGGTCGTGGGCCGCGACGAACGCGAATCCGGCGAGCGTGCGCTGCTCAATTTCGGTCATACCTTCGGGCACGCCATCGAATCCGGCCTGGGCTATGGCGTCTGGCTGCACGGCGAGGCCGTGGGCTGCGGCATGATCCAGGCCGCGGAGCTCTCCAGCCGCGTGGCCGGCCTGCCGCGCGAGGACGTCACCCGCATCCGGGCGCTCGTGGAGGCCATCGGCTGCCCGGTCCAGGCGCCGGATCTTGGGGCCGAGCGCTGGCTCGATCTCATGCAGGTCGACAAGAAGGCCGAGGGCGGCAAGGTGCGCTTCGTCCTGCTGTCGGCGATCGGGGCCTCCCACACGGCCCCGGCGGCCGAGGCCGCCGTGCGTGAAGCCCTGGCCGTCACCACCGCTGCGCCTGCCCATGCCTGACGCGCTCGCCCCGTATGCCTGCGATCCGGCGCACACCCGGGGGCGGCGTCATGCCGAGCCGCCGCCCGAGGGCCGCACGGCCTTCCAGCGCGACCGCGACCGCATTGTGCACGCCAATGCCTTCGGCGCCTGGAATACAAGACCCAGGTGTTCGTGAACCACGAGGGCGACCTCTTTCGCACGCGGCTCACGCACAGCCTGGAGGTGGCGCAGATCTCGCGATCCATCGCGCGATCGCTGCGGTTGAACGAGGACCTGATCGAGGCGATCTCGCTCGCGCACGATCTCGGCCACACGCCCTTCGGGCATGCGGGGCAGGACGAACTCAACGACTGCCTGCGCGAGCTCGCGCCCGAGACCTACGGCTTCGAGCACAACCTGCAGAGCCTGCGGGTGGTGGACGAGCTCGAAGAGCGTTATGCGGCCTTCGACGGGCTGAACCTGTGCTTCGAGACGCGCGAGGGCATCTTGAAGCACTGCTCGCGCGAGCGCGCCGAGCACCTGGGCGACGTGGGCCAGCGCTTTCTGGACGGCACCCAGCCCTCGCTCGAGGCGCAGATCACCAATCTCGCGGATGCCATCGCCTACAACAACCACGATATCGACGACGGCCTGCGCTCGGGCCTGATCACGCTCGCCCAATTGGACGAGGTGGCAATCTTCGCGCGCCACCGCGACATCGTGGATGCGGAATACCCCGGCCTGGAAGAGCGCCGGCGCGTGGCCGAGATCGTGCGGCGCATGATCAACACCTTGATCGTGGACCTCACCGCGACCACGGCCGCCCGCATCGCCGAGCTTGCGCCGGGCTCCGTGGATGCCGTTCGCGCGGCGCCGCGTCTGGCGGGCTTCAGCGATGCGGTCAGACGCGAGGCCGATCAGCTCAAGGCCTTCCTGCGCGACAACCTGTACCGGCACTATCAGGTGATGCGCATGACGAGCAAGGCGCGGCGCATCGTGCGCGAGCTCTTCACGGCGTTTCTCGCCGAGCCGCGGCTGCTGCCGCCGCAGTTCCAGCAGCGCGCGGCCCAGCCGGCCCCGGGCGCGCGGGCACGGGCCATCGCCGACTACATCGCGGGGATGACGGACCGCTACGCGATTCGGGAGCACAGGCGCCTCTTCGACATGCGCACCGGTCACACCGACTGATGGCGCACGTCACAGGCTGACGCAAAGCCGTCAAGCGCATGCAGTATCCTAGGGGTTTGACAGTCAACCATCGAGGCTCCATGCCGCTCCAGGTACTTTCTCGCCAAACCCACAAGGACTTGCGACTCGTCCGTCCGGATCAGCCTTGGGCGTTCGCGCGCACGCGCATGATCGCCGGGCTGGTGGCGCCCGAATTGGCAGAAGCCGGCAAATCCTTCCCGATCGCCTTCAGCCGCAATGGCGATCGCGTCAATGTCCTGTGCCTGCTGGGCCTGGGCGATCGCAATCTCTTCATCGACGAGCAGGGCCGCTGGATCGGCGCCTATATTCCTGCCGTGCTGCGCGCCTGGCCGTTCTCGCTCGTGCAGCAGGGCGAGCAGCGCGTGATCGGCCTGGACGACGAGAGCGATGCCTTCAGCCGCACCGAGGGCGACCCGCTCTTCGACGAGGCCGGCGAGCCCAGCGAGCGTCTGCAGAAGACGGTCAAGTTCCTCCAGACCTTCAGCGACCAGGAACAGGTCATGACGCGCGCCGTCACCGCCCTGGACAAGGCCGGGCTGCTGGTGCCGTGGGATCTGGCGGTCAAGCGCGGTGATGGGTCGGGTCTGAACATCAGCGGCCTGCTCCAGGTGGATCGGGCCGCATTCGAGGCATTGCCCGACGACGCCTTCCTCACGCTGCGCCGCGAAGGCGCGCTGCCGCTCGTGTATGCGCACGTGTTCTCGCAGCGCAACGTGAGTCAGCTCGAGACGCTGGCCAAGCGTCGCGAGGCTGCCCCGGCCGCCGCCCAGGCCACGGCCGATCTGCCGCAGGCGCTGTACATCACTGACGATTACCTGAAGTTCTGATGCCGCGTTGGCGACAGGGCCTGCTCTGCCGCCAACGTCCGACTGCTCGATATCGACTCTGCAGCTCATGCGTGCTGTCGTTCTGCTTCGTGTCGGTCTGGCTTTGTCCATCGCCCTGGCGTTCATGTGGCTGGGGGCGACGACGTACCGCCTTTCACTTGAGGATTACCACCCTCGGCCGGGTACCTGGCTCTTTCGGACCGGGCTGTCCGCCCTCGTGCGCAATGCGCCCGTCGAGCTTGCGTTGGGGTCGCCGGATTACTTCGGCTCGGTAGGCGATGGGGCGAAGCTGCCGCAATCGGAAGTGTCGATGATGGTGGCACCCACCGATCGGGAGGCGGCACAACTCGCCTGGCAGGCGCATCTTCATGATGCTGGGTTTGCCCCGGCCGTGCCGCAGCCGGACGCCCTGGCGCCCGGCGAGACCGCCTACGTTGGGCCGAAAGGGCAGGCGGCCATCCTCGGTTCCTGGCGTGAGCCTGGCGGCGAGCTTCTGCTGATGCTGAGGCACTACGACTAGCGGCGCCGGGCCGCGCGTGTCATTCCTGGGCAGCGCCGCGCGCTTCGCCCTTTCCGCGCGAGACGCGCAGCTCCATCTCGCCGCGGGCAAGTTTGGCGAGGGCCACCGGATTGCGCACGATCAGCCGGCGGTTGTCCTTTTCGACGATGTTGTTCGCGAACAAGGCCTGCATGGCGCGCGAGACGGTCTCGCGGCTGACGTTGGCGGTGATGGCGATCGCCTGCTGGCTGGGCAGGTTCTCGATGGTGACGAGGCCTTCGTCGTTCCAGGTGCGGGCCGCACCGTGGAGCACGGCGTAGATGCGCGAGAACGCGCGCGCCATGCCAAGCACCGTGCGGATGTGCGAGGACTGCCGGATCGTATGGCACAAGCGCAACAGGATGCGTTCGGCCACGACGGGATGCCGGGTGAAGAGGCGTCGAGCCACGTGGCCGGGCAGTTCGCCCACGAGCGAGGTCGTGGTGGCCACCACCGAAGCAGAACGCACGCCGCCGTCGATGACGGCGATCTCGCCCAGGTAGTCGCCGGATTCGACGAAATGCAGGCCGACTTCGCGGCCGTCCTCGGCAGGGGCGATCACCTGCAGGCGGCCGGAGATGAGCATGACCAGGCTGTCGCCGGGCGAGCCCTTGTGGATCACGTAAGCACGCTTGTCGAACTGCTCGAAATGCGTCAAGCCCACCAGTTCCTGCAGGATGGCGGTATCGAGTCCGGCCAGCAGCTTCTGCTGGCGCAAGGCTTCAAGCGGCGAAAAGTCCACGGTAAACAGGGCAGCGAGGGAAGGCGAATTCTAGCGGATTCGGTCATCGCTGGTGACGGCCGTCACGTAAATTCATTGTATTGTGTGACCTGGGTCACACATTTGGTGATAACATCCGCTCGGCTCCGGATGGCCGGACGTAAATTTCTGTGGGTTGAAGGTGATTCCATGGCTGGCAAGCTGAGCGCGCCCCGAGACGAGATCGTACAAGCCCTGCTGGGCTTCAAGAAGGCATTCCGCTCTGTCGGCGTCTTCAGCATGATCATCAATCTGCTGATGCTCACCGGTCCGCTCTACATGCTCCAGGTGTACGACCGCGTCCTGAGCAGCCGTAATACCTACACGCTTCTGATGATCACGATCATCGTCGTCGGGGCCTACATCTTCCTGTCCGCGCTCGAGTACATCCGCAGCCAGGTCGTGATTCGCGTGGGTTCGCGTCTCGATCTGCACATGAATCGCCGGGTCTACACCGCCGCGTTCGAGCAGAACCTGAAGAACGGCAACGGTAACGCCGGCCAGGCGCTGAGCGATCTCACCACGATCCGCCAGTTCGTCACGGGTAATGCGCTCTTCTCGTTCTTCGATGCGCCCTGGGCCCCCATCTACATCGCCGTCATTTTCCTCTTCAACGTGTGGCTCGGCGTTTTCGCCCTGGTTGGCACGCTGATCCTCGTGGCCATGGCGATCATCAACCAGGCGGTCACCAAGAAGCCCCTGGCCGAGGCCAACCAGATGTCCGTGGTATCCGGCCAGCACGCCACCAACACGCTGCGCAACGCCGAAGTCATCGAGGCGATGGGCATGCTGCCCAACCTGCAGGCCCGCTGGTATCGCCTGCACGAGAAGTTCCTGGCCCAGCAGACTGAGGCGAGCAACAAGGCCTCGAGCGTGAGTGCCTTCACCCGCTTCTTCCGCCTGTCGCTGCAATCGCTGGTGCTGGGCCTGGGCGCGCTGCTGGTGCTCGAAGGCCAGATGACGGCCGGCATGATGATCGCAGGCTCCATTCTCCTGGGCCGCGCGCTGGCGCCCGTCGAAGGCCTCATCAACGTGTGGAAGCAGTGGGCGGGCGTCAAGAGCGCCCACGGCCGTCTCGTGAAGCTCCTGGAGCAGAATCCGGCCCGCAAGTCCGGCATGGAATTGCCTGCACCCACCGGCAAGCTCTCGTTCGAAGGCGTGACCGCAGCCCCCCCGGGAGCCCGCCTGCCCGTGGTGCGCAACGCCACGTTCGCGCTGGAGCCGGGCGACATCCTCGGCATGATCGGCCCGAGCGGCTCGGGCAAGTCCACGCTGGCGCGCCTCATGGTGGGCGTGTGGCCGGCCATGGGCGGCAAGGTGCGCCTGGACGGCGCCGACGTCTACCAGTGGAACAAGGACGAGCTCGGCCCGCACGTGGGCTACCTGCCGCAGGACATCGAGCTCTTTGCGGGTTCGATCAGCGAGAACATCGCGCGCTTTGGCAGCCTCGATGCGGCGAAGGTGATCGCCGCCTCGCGCATGGCCGGCGTGCACGACATGATCCTGCAATTTCCGCAGGGCTACGATACGGTGATCGGTGACGGCGGTGCCGGGCTGTCCGGCGGCCAGCGCCAGCGCATCGCGCTTGCCCGGGCACTCTACGGTCTGCCCGCTCTGATCGTACTGGACGAGCCCAATTCCAACCTGGACGAGTCCGGCGAGGAAGCGCTGCGCCAGGCCATCGCCAAGCTGAAGGAAGCCAAGCGGACGGTGATTCTCATCACCCACCGCACCAGCATCATCGCGGCCACCACCAAGCTCGTGCTGTTGCGCGATGGTGCCGTCAACATGTTCGGCCCCACCAATCAGGTGCTCGCTGCCATCGCCCAGGCCAACCAGCGCAAGGCGGGCAATGCCCCGCCCGCGCCGCCCGCCGTGGCGGGCCCGGGTAGCGCACCGCCTGCGGCCCCCGCGCCGCGCCCGGCCTGAGCCATCCTCCGAACCCTGCTGCACAACGCCTTTCTACGTACATCGCCATGGCAAAATTCTTTGGCCGCAAGAAGTCTGAGGAGGACGTCGAAGTCCTCGGCGCCGACGTGCTCGATGCACCGGCCAGCGCCGTCGACATCGACGATCGCCGCCACACCCGTGCAGGCTGGTTCATCGTCCTGTTCGGCGTCTTCGGCTTTCTCGCCTGGGCCGCCTTCGCGCCCCTGGACCAGGGCGTGCCGGCCCCTGGCACCGTCATGGTCTCGGGCAATCGCCAGGCCGTGCAGAATTTGGTGGGCGGCGTCGTCGACGAGATCCTCGTGCGTGACGGCGCCCGGGTCAAGGCGGGTGACGTGCTGATCCGCATGAACGAGACCCAGTCCAAGTCCGAGGCTGAGAGCCTGCGCGGCCAGTACTACTCGCTCATGGCGGTCGAGGCGCGCCTGGCGGCCGAGCGCGATGGCCAGACCCAGATCACCTACCCGAAGGCCCTGCTCGATGCGCAGTCCGATCCGCGCGTGACGCAGTCGATCGGCCTGCAGAACCAGCTTTTCGAATCGCGTCGCCTTGCGCTGCAAAGCGAGCTCGATGCCGGCGCCGAGGGCGTGGCCGCGCTGCGTGCGCAGATCACGGGTCTGCAATCCATCGTGAGCTCGCGCAAGGATCAGGCGGGCTTCCTGAAGGAGCAGCTCACCGGCATGCGCGATCTGTCGCGTGAAGGCTATGTGCCGCGCAACCGCCTGCTCGAACTCGAGCGCACCTGGAGCCAGCTCAATGGCGACCTGGCTGAAGCCAGTGCCGGCATCGTGCAGGCTCAGCGCCAGATCAGCGAGATGCAGCAGCGCATGACGCTGCGCCGCCAGGAATACCAGCGTGAAGTGCGCACCCAGCTCACCGACACCCAGCGTGAAGTGCAGACGCTCCACAGCCGCATCACCTATGCTGACTTCGCCCTGCGCCACGCCGACGTGCGTGCGCCTGCGAGCGGGGTGGTGGTGGGTCTGTCGATCTTCACCAACGGCGGTGTGGTCCAGGCAGGCACGCACATGATGGATATCGTGCCGGCCGACGAGCCCCTGATGGTCGAGGTCAAGGTGCCCGTGCACCTGATCGACAAGGTCTATCCGGAGCTGCCGGTGGAGATGATGTTCACCGCCTTCAACCAGCGCTCCACGCCGCATATTCCCGGCAAGGTCGTGACCGTGTCGGCCGACCGCCTGGTCGAGGAAAAGACCGGCGAGCCCTACTACCGCGTCGAAGCGCAGGTCACGCCCGAGGGCGAGAAGATGCTCACCACGCACGACGTGCGCCCAGGCATGCCCGTGGAAGTCCTGGTGAAGACGGGTGAGCGCTCGCTGCTCAACTACCTCTTCCGTCCCATCCTGGATCGTGCCAACACGGCCCTGGTGCAGGAGTAAGGAAGCCATATGAAGATCCGCACCGGCTTGCTTGCCGTCATCGCCGCCTACGCCGCCTCGGTGGGCTCGGCCCACGCCTTCGGCCTCATGGACGCGTTCATGGCGGCCCGGCAGTTCGATCCGCAATACCGTGCCGCCTGGCAGACCCGCGAGGCGGGCCTGCAAGAGGAGCGCATCGCGCGCGCGCAGTTGCTGCCGCAGGCGTCGTTCAGCTACGGCTACAACCGCAACTGGCTCACGCAGAACGTCGAGAATCCGCAGACGGGCCAGACCCAGACCAACTCGAACGACAACTATCCGAGCTACGTGGGCCGCATCGAAGTGCGCCAGCCGGTGGTGAACTTCCAGGGCTGGGCGGGGCTGCGCCAGGGGCAGGCGCTCTCGCGCATGGCCGAGGTCGAGTTCGACGGCCGGCACCAGGAACTGATGCTGCGCCTGTACGAGACCTATGCCAACACCTTGCTCGCGCGCGACCAGCTGTCGATCGCGCAATCGCAGGCTACGGCGCTCGAAGAGCAGATGCGCTCGAACGACCTGATGTTCAAGGCAGGCGAGGGCACGCGTACCGACATGATCGAGACCCGCTCGCGCTATGACGTCGCACGCGCGCAGGTGATCGCCGCCGAGGACGAACTGGGCGCGGCGCTGCGCGAGCTGATCGGGATCGTCGGGCCCGGCCAGCTGACCAGCGTCGAGCAACTCGATCAGCTCGTGCCCAAGTTCTCGCCGTCGCCGGCGCAGCTCGACAGCGTGGAGCAATGGGTGCAGCTTGGGCGCACCAGCAATGCGCAGGTGGCCGCGGGGCGCTTCAACGTGCAGGCCGCGGACGCCAATGTAGACCGCAGCCGTGCAGGCCATTATCCGCAACTGAACCTCGTCGCCGCGCACCAGCGTGACGAGGCGGACTCAGTGTCCACGATCAACCAGCGCAATCGCAACAGCATGATCGGCGTGCAATTGAGCGTGCCGATCTTCTCGGGCGGCGGCGTGAGTGCGCAGACGTCCCAGGCCGTGGCCAACTACCAGCGGGCGCAGGCCGAGCTCGACGCCACCAGTTCCGGCGTCGAGGTGGAACTGCGCCGTCAGTACGCCCTGGTGCAGAGCAACGCGGCCAAGATCCAGGCGCTTGAGAGCGCGGTGGAGTCGGCCACGCTGCTCGTCGAAGCCACCCAGAAGAGCGTGGCCGGCGGCATGCGCGTGAACCTGGACGTTCTCAACGCCGAAGAGCGCCTTTTCACGGCGCGGCGCGATCTCGCCCAGGCGCGCTACGACTATCTCAACGCCTTCATGCAGCTGCGCTACTACGCCGGCGTGCTGACCGTGGACGACTTGCAGACCGTGGCGCGCTACTTCGCGCCCCCGGGAACGTACGGTCGCGACTCGGCCTACAGCAGCAACGAGACCGAGAAGATCGACATGAAGGCCGCGAGCCGCTCTCCGAGCGCCTCGGTGGGCCGCCTGCCGGCCAGCGCCCGCGCGCGCTGACCGGCACCCCGCATCACGCTGCGCGGGTGATGGGGATCACCCGCAGCTCGAACGTGCGCAGCAGGTCTTCGCGCTGCGTCCGCACCCGGGCGAGGTTGGCCTCTTTCACGTGGCCATAGCCGCGGATCTCGTCAGGAAGCTCGGCCAGGGCCACGGCCGTGTCCAGATTGGTCGGCGTGAGCCGCTGCACGACGTGGCGCAGGGTCTCGGCATACTCCGTGGCGAGCGCCCGCTCGGTCTTGCGTTCCTCGGTGCGGCCAAAGGGATCGAGGGCCGTGCCCCGCAGAAAACGCAGCCTGGCCAGCACCTTGAACGCCTTGAGCATCCAGGGGCCATAGCTCTTCTTGATGCCGCGTCCCTGGGTGTCCTGCTTGGCGAGGGTGGGTGGCGCTAGGTGGAACCGCAGCCGGTAGTCGCCCTCGAACTGTGCGGCCACCTTGTCGAGGAAGACGCCGTCCGTGTAGAGCCGGGCCACCTCGTACTCATCCTTGTAGGCCATGAGCTTGAAGGCGTTGCGGGCCACCGCCGCCACTAGCCGCTCGCTGCCGGGCGTGGCCGCGCTGGCGCGGCGCACGTCCTCGACGAGATCGCGATAGCGCCGGGCATAGGCGCGGCTCTGGTAGGCGGTGAGGAAAGTCTCGCGACGCGCGATCAGCGTGTCCAAGTCGTCGGCAGGCGTGGCGTCGGCGGTGCCGATGCGACGGTCGTCGTCGGCCGCGTCGCGCGGGCGGCGCAGTTCGACGACGTTAGTGGGGGCGAGCACGCGCGCCGCGAGTTCCGGCGTCTGGGCGAACTGTCGGCCCCACTCGAAGGCGAGCAGGTTGTTCTGGATCGCCGTGCCGTTGAGCTCGATGGCGCGGCGCAAGGATTCGCGACGCAAGGGCAGCCAGCCCTTCTGGCAGGCATAGCCCAGCATCATCGGATTGGCGTAGAGTGCATCGCCCACGAGCGCCACTGCGAGACGACCGGCTTCCAGCACGTCCAGGCGCTCCGGCCCGCCACAGGCCTGTGCCAAATCGCGCGTGAGGTCGCTGCCCGGCAGGGTCCAGTTCGGGTTGTGAATGAAGGCGGAGGTCGGCGTGACGTCGCCATTGAGCAGCGCGTGCGTGCGGCCCGCCTGGGCGCGGGCCAGCGTTTCCTGGCCGGCCCCCACCACCAGATCCCCTGCGAGGATGAGGTCGGCTTCGCCGAGTGCCACCCGCGTGCTGTGGATGTTCGCCGGCGTGGCCGCCAGCACCACGTGGGAGTGCACGGCACCGCCTTTCTGGGCGAGGCCTGCCATGTCCAGCACCGAGCAGCCCTTGCCCTCCAGATGCGCGGCCATGCCGATCAGCTGGCCGATCGTGACCACCCCGGTGCCGCCAACGCCCGCCACCAACACCCCGTAAGGCACGTCGAGGCGCGCCAGCGCAGGCTCGGGCAGGTCCGCGGCGGGGACGGCAGCCGTCTCGCCACTGGCCGTGACGCCGGGCTTGCGCAGTTTGCCGCCTTCCACGGTGACAAAGCTCGGACAGAAGCCGTTCAGGCAGCTGTAGTCCTTGTTGCAGCTGGACTGGTTGATCGCCCGCTTGCGGCCGAACTCCGTTTCCAGCGGCTCCACGGACAGGCAATTGGACTTGTCGGAGCAATCGCCGCAGCCTTCGCACACGCGCTCGTTGATGACGACCCGCTTGGCCGGGTCGGGATAGGCCCCGCGTTTGCGGCGGCGCCGCTTCTCGGAGGCGCAGGTCTGCTCGTAGATCAGCACCGACACGCCTTTGAACGCACGCAGCTCGCGCTGCACGTCGTCCAGTGTGTCGCGATGGTGCAGGGTGACGTCGGGCGCCAGGTCGCGCACGCCCTTGTACTTGTCGGGATCGTCGCTCACGAGCGCAATCCGCTGCACGCCCTCGGCCGCCATCTGGCGCGTGATCGCCGCGACGGACAGCGCACCGTCGAAGGGCTGGCCGCCCGTCATGGCTACCGCATCGTTGAAGAGGATCTTGTAGGTGATGTTCACGTTCGCGGCCAGCGCGGCGCGAATGGCAAGTGAACCGGAGTGGAGGTAGGTGCCGTCGCCCAGGTTGGCGAAGATGTGGCCTTCGTCGGTGAAAGGCGCCTGGCCGATCCAGGGCGCGCCTTCGCCGCCCATCTGGGTGAAGGTGGACGTGCTGCGGTCCATCCACGTCACCATGTAGTGACAGCCGATGCCCGCCACCGCGCGCGAGCCTTCGGGCACGCGGGTGGAGGTATTGTGCGGACAGCCCGAACAGAACCACGGCTTGCGTTCCGTGGTGACGCGCGGACGGGCCAGCTCGCGCTCCTTCGCCTCGATCACCGCCAGCCGGGCCTGGATGCCGGCGCGCACGTCGTCGGGCAGCGCGTCGCGCATCAGCCGCGCGCCAATGGCCTTGGCCACCTTGGCGGGGTCGAGTTCGTAGTGGGCCGGCAGGATCCAGTTGCCTTGCGGCACGGCCCATTCGCCGCCGTCCTTCTCGTCGAACTTGCCGATCACGCGCGGAATCTTCTTGCCCGAGCCGATCCAGCTGAAGAGCTCTTCCTTCAGCTGGTACTCGATGACCTGACGCTTTTCCTCGACGACGAGGATCTCGTCCAGGCCCTCGGCGAACTGGCGGATGCCCTGGGCCTCGAGCGGCCATACCATGCCCACCTTGTAGAGCCGCAGGCCGATGTTCCGACAGACGGATTCCGTCAGGCCCAGGTCGGCCAGCGCCTGCCGGGTGTCCAGGTACGCCTTGCCGGAGGCCACGATGCCGAAGCGGGCGCTGGGAGAATCCCACACCGTGTGGTTCAGACGGTTCGCCCGCGCATAGGCCAAGGCTGCGTAGAGCTTGTAATCCAGCAGCCGGGCTTCCTGCTGCAACGGGGTATCCGGCCAACGGATGTTGAGCCCGCCCTCGGGCATGGCGAAGTCTTCCGGCAGACGAATGGTCAGCCGGTCGACATCGACTTCCACCGAAGCGGATGCCTCGACGATGTCGGTGAGGCACTTCATGCCCACCCACACGCCCGCGTAACGGCTCATGGCCCACCCATGCAGCCCGAAATCCAGATACTCCTGCACGCTCGCCGGGAAGAGCACCGGCAGCATGGCTGCCTTCAGGATGTGCTCACTCTGGTGGGGCAGGGTGGAGGACTTGGCCGGGTGATCATCCCCCGCGACCACGAGCACACCGCCGTGCGGTGAGGTGCCAGCGGCATTCGCATGCTTGAAGACGTCCCCGCAGCGATCCACGCCCGGGCCCTTGCCGTACCACATCCCAAAGACGCCGTCGTATCGCGCTTTGGGATACAGATTGACTTGCTGCGTGCCCCACACGGCCGTGGCGGCGAGCTCCTCGTTGAGCCCTGGCGTGAAGGTGACATGGTGGCGGGCGAGGTGCTCCTTGGCCTTCCAGAGGTTCTGATCGACGCTACCCAGCGGCGAGCCGCGGTAGCCGGACACGAAACCACCGGTGTTCAGGCCGGCGACCAGATCGCGCTGGCGTTGCAGCATCGGCAGCCGGACCAGGGCGTGCACCCCGCTCATCCAGGCGCGTCCGTGGTCCAGGGTGTATCGATCGTCGAGCGTGACCTGCTGCAAGGCGGCCTGCTGCTGGGCCGAAAGCGGGGCGTTCATGATGTCTCCAAGCGGGTGTTGGGGGGATGCTCCCGGCCTGCGTCACCTCGTGAGCGCGCGAGCCATGGCATCGATACCGTTCTTGTCCTGCCTGCATTCGTTGTAACGCGCGCCGCAGGGGCGTGCAATAGGGCCTTGCGCAGGGGGCAGGACACGTCCTGATACGCGTGTTTCCGTGTGCCGCGTACGCGCCGACTCCCGTACAATCCTGCCACCATGAATCTGATGCGGAACACGCTGTTCGCGACCTGGCGCTTTCGTGGCCTCGTCCGGGCGATCTCCGAGCGCGACTTGCGTGCGCGCTACACGGGCTCCCTCCTCGGCCCGGCCTGGCTGATCCTCCAGCCGCTGTCCATGATCCTGATCTACACCCTGGTGTTCTCTCAGGTCATGCACGCGCGTCTGCCGGGTGAACACACCTCGGCCTTCGCCTACAGCGTCTTCATCTGCGCGGGCCTCATCACCTGGGGCTTCTTCGTCGAGATCACCACGCGCACCAAGGGCATCTTCCTGGAGCACGCGAATCTCATCAAGAAGGTGCAGTTTCCCAAGCTGGTGCTGCTCGTGCCGGTGGTGGTGGTGGCGCTCTTCAACTTCCTCATCCTGACCGGGCTCTACTTCATCTTCTTGCTGCTGGTCGATGCCTGGCCGGGGTGGATCGTGCTGTGGGCCCTGCCCAGCATCGCCGCGCTCACGTTCCTTGCCCTGGCCATCGGCCTGCTCGCGGGCGTGCTGCATGTGTTCGTGCGCGACGTGGGGCAGACGGTGGACATCGCACTGCAGCTGCTCTTCTGGGGCACCCCGATCGTCTACCCGATCACCATCCTGTCCGATTGGATGCGCGAGATCGTGTATTTCAACCCGGTGGTGCGGCCCATCACCAACTTGCAGCAACTCTTCCTGAACGGCACCGTCCCCACGCTGGAATCGCTCGCCTACACGGTGGGCATCGCATCGGTGCTGGCCGTGCTGGCGATCATCGCCTACAAGCGTCTCTATGCCGAGATGCTGGATTACCTGTAGACGGTGGCCCATTCCATGACTTCTCCTGTGATCTCGATCCAGAATGTAGGCAAGGCCTACGCGAGCGCCTATGGCAAGAAGGCGCTGTTGAAGCGCGTCTTCAGCGGCCGTACGGATCCGAACCGCCTGCGCTGGGTGCTGCGCGGCGTCACCTTCGACGTGCGGCCGGGCCAGGCCGTGGGCCTGATCGGCGTGAACGGCGCGGGCAAGAGCACCTTGCTCAAGATGCTCGCCGGCACGAGCAGTGCCACCGAAGGCAAGATCGTCATCAACGGCACGGTCTCCGCGCTGCTCGAACTCGGCCTGGGGTTTCACCCGGATTTCACCGGGCGTGAGAATGCCTATATGTCGGGCCAGATGACGGGTCGCAGCCGCGCCGAGATGGATGCCGTCATGCACGAGATCGAGGCCTTCGCCGAAGTGGGCGATTACTTCGATCTGCCGGTGCGCACGTATTCAAGCGGCATGCAGGTGCGCGTGGCGTTTGCCGTGGCCACGGCCTTCAAGCCCGACGTGCTCATCGTGGACGAAGCCTTGTCGGTGGGCGATGCGTACTTCCAGCACAAGTCATTTGCGCGCATCCGGCAGTTCCGCGACGACGGGGCGACGCTGCTCTTCGTGTCGCACGATCCGGGCGCGATCAAGACCCTGTGTGACCGCGCGCTGCTGCTGGGCGAGGGCGGGGTGCTGCGCGACGGCGACCCTGCCGACGTGCTCGATTTCTACTACGCGCTGATCTCCGCGCGCGAGGATGCGGCCAAGGATCCAGAGGGCGATCTCGGCGAACTCGGCCGGCGCTCGGGCAATGGCAAGGCCCGCATGGTGTCCGTGAAGCTGCTGGGCGCCAAGGACATCAATGCCGTCGAGCAGCCCATGTTCCGCGTGGGCGAGGCCGCGCGCCTGTGCATCGAGGTGGATGTCAACGAGCCTTTGCCCGGCCTCACGCTGGGCATGACCATCCGCGATCGCACGGGCTACGACGTCTTCGGGATGAACACCCGCCGCCTGGGCTTCAAGGATATCGGCATGACGCCGGGCGAGCGCCAGCG
The DNA here is from genome assembly GCF_018904615.1 of Verticiella alkaliphila. Classification (GTDB taxonomy): domain Bacteria; phylum Pseudomonadota; class Gammaproteobacteria; order Burkholderiales; family Burkholderiaceae_B; genus Verticiella; species Verticiella alkaliphila. Next base: position 40,335 of record NZ_JADCNH010000029.1, read on the forward strand.
GATCGAATTCAACCTGCCCGAGCTCAACATCGGCACTGGGCACTACCACATCAGCGTCGCCCTGCACGACGACGATCACCACGTCGCCGGCAATTACGACCGCTGGGATCAGGCCGTGGTGTTCGAGGTGACGCACGGCACGATGGTGCCGTTCGCGGGCGTGGCCGCGTTGCCGGTGAGCGTGGACGTGACGCCTGTGCGGGCCCCCGCCTGACGGCGCATGTCGCCGTCGGCGCACGGCCTCGGGCTGTCAGGCCGAAGCCGGGCGCGCGATGATGTCGATGTGGTCCACGCCGGACTGCGTGTGGGCATCGAGCACGCGCGCGGTGTCGGTGCCGCAATCGTCGATACTGCCATCGTGTTGGACCACGCCCAGCGTGTAGCCAAGCCCTACCAGGAACTCGAGATAATGTTGGCCTGAGACACCGCTCATGCCGGGCATGGCGTTGGGCGAGAACTCGCTCACGACGATGGGCTTGTCGCGGCGCAGGATCTGTTCGGCGCCCTTGAGGGCCCGATACTCCGCGCCTTCGATGTCGATCTTGATGAAATCCGTGCGCTGCTGATGCAGGACCAGGTGGTCGAGCTGCACGGCGGGCACGATGCGCGCGGACGTGAGTGCCTCGAGTTCGGCCGGCGCGGTGGACGTCGTCCCGTTGCTGTAGGTGGAATTGAGCACCAGGAGGCCATCCTGATCGGACGTCCCCATCGGGTACACCGTCACCTGTGCGAAGTCGTTGGCGCGTCGGCTCGCCTCTAGCAGAGCCACGTTGCGCGCGTTCGGTTCGAACGCGCAGACGCGGCCCTCCTTGCCGACGAGATGCGCGGCAAGCATCGTGAAGTAGCCGATGTTGGCACCGACGTCGATGACGTTCATGCCGGGCCGCAGCAGCTCCTGGAAGATCTTCGTGACGTGGTCCTCGTAGCTGCTCACCAGCAGGTGCTTGCCGACGTCTTCGTCGGTCGTGTCCACCAGGAATTTGAGGCCGTGCTGATCGGACCAGGCGAGGCTGGGATCGAGCGTGGCGTTGATGAGCTTGCGGTGCGCGAATTCGGCGGAATTCAGATAGGTGGAGACTACCTGGGGCAGCGCCGTACCTGCCTTGCTGAGGTGGCCTGGGATCTCCTCGGGGCTGGGCGCGCGGCCAAGGATGAGCCGAAAGCAGTAGAGGATGTCCTCCTCGGTTGCCTCACCGGTCTGGGGTAGATCGCGTCGCGTGGCGGCCGGCTTGGTCGCACCGTCCGATGTTGGCTCAGGCCCGGCAGGCGGTGCCACCGAGGTCAGGGCAGCGTCGGGTGCCGGGGCGGCGCGGCTCGATAGCGCGCGAAGAAGCTTCAGGACCATCAGGACATCTCTCGTCAGAATGAGGCGACGACGCGCGGTGTCGGCGCGTGACCGTTCGATTGTGTCATCGGCGCGGACGTGATCCGTCGGCATTGCGCCGCGCGCAACACAAACGCCATCCAGACTGAATATTGATTATCATTCTCATGCAGCGTTGTGCGCACCTGACTTTGACCTCGACATGACCATTCCCGCCCTTGCATCCTATCCCATGCCCGCCGATCCCGTCGAGAACCGTGTCGGCTGGCGACTGGATCCGTCGCGCGCCGCGCTGCTGGTGCACGACATGCAGGCCTACTTCCTCAACAAGTTCGAGACGACGCAGGCCCCCGTGCCCGCACTCGTGCAGAACATTCGTCAGCTGCGCGAGGCCTGCGACGACGCGGGTGTGCCCGTGTTCTACACCGCGCAGCCGGTGGCGCAGCCTGCGGGTGACAGGGCGCTGCTCAACGACTTCTGGGGGCCGGGGCTCACGCAAGCGCAGTTCCACGCACAGCAACCCATCATTGAGCCGCTGGCCCCGCGGGCGCAGGACACGGTGCTCACCAAATGGCGGTACAGCGCTTTCCAGCGTTCCGACCTGCGCGAGCAGCTACGCGCCCGAGGCCGCGACCAGCTGATCATCTGCGGCATCTACGCTCATATCGGCTGCATGGCGACGGCGCTCGAAGCATTCATGCAGGACGTCCAGCCGTTCTTCGTCATCGATGGCGTGGCGGACTTCTCCGAGGAAGAGCACCACATGGCCGTGCGCTACGTGGCGCGTCGCTGCGGGATGAGCGTGACGGTGGCGCAAGCCGTGACCGCGCTGGCCGGCGAGAGCACGCGATGAACGGCCGGATGAAAGAGGCAGCCGGCGGACCGGGAGAGTTCGCCGATGAGCACGTGTTCGTCACCGGCGCCGCGGGTGGTATCGGCGCGGCGCTGGTACAGGCGTTGCTGGCCGAAGGCGCGCGGGTGACGGCCATCGATGCGGATGCTGCGGGCTTGGCGGCATTGACTGGCGGCGAGGCCTTGCGTACGGAGACGGTCGACGTGAGCCAGTCGCAGGCCGTCAAGGCGGCGGTGGCTGCGAGCGAAGTGGCGTTCGGGCCCATCGATCGGCTGGTCTGCGTGGCTGGCGTGCTGCAGATGGGGCGCATCGCCGATCTGACGGATGCGCAGTGGGCCCGGGCATTCGCGATCAACACCGACGGGGTCTTCCACGCGTGTCGCGAAGTGGCGGCGGGCATGATCGGGCGCCGGCATGGCGCCATCGTCAACGTCAGTTCCAACGCCGCCACTACACCGCGTCTGGCCATGGGCGCGTATGCGGCCTCGAAGGCCGCGGTGACCGCGCTCTCGAACTGCCTGGCATTGGAGCTCGCCGAGTACGGCATCCGTTGCAACGTGGTGTCGCCTGGCTCGACCGACACCGAGATGCAGCGTGCCATGTGGCGCCAGGGCTCGTCGCGCGAGGCCGTCATCGAGGGCAACCCGGCGCAGTATCGGCTCGGCATCCCCCTGCGCAAGATCGCACGGCCCGACGAGGTCGTCCAGGCGATTCTCTTCCTGTTGTCAGAGCGCGCCAGTCACATCACGCTGCACGACTTGCGCGTGGATGGTGGCGCGACGCTGGATCAGTGAGCCGCGCGGAGCCTGCCGCACGTTCGGCCAGCGCGAAGCGGCCGAACGCGGTCGTTCACATCAGAGCCGCGCGAGTAGCGCGTCGACGTTGTTCGCGAAGGTCTCGTTGTCGAAGCGACGTGCGTTGACCAGACCCGCGTCGCGCAAGCTCGCGCGATAGGCGTCGTCTTCCATGAGGCGCTTGGCGGTCACGGCGATCTCTTCGACGTTGAACGGATCCTGGATCAGGGCCGCGCTCTGGCCGACGACTTCCGGGATCGACGCCACGTTGGTGGTGAGCACCGGGCAGCCGAGTGTCTGGGCTTCGAGCACCGGGATGCCAAAGCCTTCGGACAGCGTCGGGAAGGCGAAGTAGCGGGCGTTGCGCAGCAGGCAGAGCTTTTCGACCTCGGTGATGTAGCCGATGTAGCGTGTGGTCCTGCGCCGCTTGGCGGTGTCACTCTTCGCGTCGGCTGCCGGGGCGCCGGGCTTGGGCAGCGTGAGCACGTCCGACAGGTTCTGTTCGGCGGCGTACTCCTTGTCCACGTAGCCTGCGAGCACCAGCGGGAAATCCTCGCCGCGGGCGGCAATGCCGTGCGCGGCAATCAGCCGGTGGATGTTCTTGCGCCCTTCGATGGCACCCACGTAGAAGCAGTAGTTGCCCTTGGTGAGATTGAACTTCTCGAGCACGGCCTCCTGCACCAGCGGCTGCTCGCTCAGGTGCAGCGCGTGCGCATCGGCCGGCAGCGGCTGGTAGACGGTATGGATCCGGGAGGCCGCATGCGGGAACACCTCCAGGAAGCGGTTGCGCGTGTAGTCGGACACGGCAAGCATCAGGTCGGCGTGCTCCGCGCAGGCCTTCAGGCGCCGGTAGAAGACGTCCGTGCGTTCCCAGTGGGTGGTCACCTGCAGCGGGATCAGGTCATGCACCGTCTGCACGAGCTTGGCGCGCGGGTGGGCCGAGCGCACGGCCATCGGCGAGGTCGTGAAGATCGTGTCGTACCCCGCGTTGCCCGCGAAGCCCAGATCCAGCGGCTTCTCGAAGGAAAGGCGGTTCACCACGGAGGCCGTGTCGTACACATAGGGCACGTTGAGGAAGCGGTCCACGTCGCGAAGGAACCAGAGGTTCTCCTCGGTGACCATGGACTGCTGGTTGGCCACGGCGACGGGCTTGACGCGATTGAGCCAGCGGTGCGTGCCGTACTTCAGCAGCATGCGCCGATGCGAGACGCGGATGCGGGTCGGATCGTTCAACGCGTGATAGATGTTGCTCAGCAGCGGAACGGTGTCTTGCGACGCGCGCGCTTCGCTCAGGATGCCGGTCTGGTGGCCGCGACGCTTGACCGCGCTGATGAGCGACTTGGTATAGAGGTAGATGCCGCGCTGCAGTTTCTGCTGGAACTCGAAACCGGCGAAGAGGACGTTGCGACGAGGTGCTGAAGCCATGATTCCCGCGAAGAGGGCGGCCAGGAGGCCATCGGCGCCCAGGCTCGACGCCGGGCAAAGCCGGGAATTGTAAGAGAAACACCCCGGGTGGGCTGTGTCCTTTCGCTTCCGGCAGGCCGGGCTTGCTCCTCTACAATGGCCCCGTCATCTTTACGCAACGTGCCATCCATGGGTGAATCGAACTGGCGACACCGTCTGGGCCGCGTGCCCGTGCTCGGGAATCTGGCAGCAGGCCTGCGCGGCGTGTACTCGCTGCGGGCCTGGCGAGCGTCGCTGCGGCAGGACATCGCGGATCTGCGCCGGGATCTCCAGACGGCGTCCGCGCGCCTGGATCACCTGGATCGCCTGCGCGAAGAACTGCAGGCGCGCCAGGAGCGCGCGTTCGAGGCGCAGGCTGATCGATTGTCCCAGGCACGCGCCGCCGAGCAGGCGGAGCGCGACGCCTGGCGGCGCGATATCGAGGCCTGGCTGGGCGAGCAGGCCGAGCGCGGCGAGCGGCGCCTGGCGGCAGGGACATGGCAGGCCGCGCAGGTGCAGAGCGCGCTCGATCAGGTCCGTGCCGTTGTCCGCGACAGCCGGCGCGCGTCCGAGCCGGCAGACATCCGTGGAGGGGATTGGCCGGCGGCAGTCTCCGGCGCGGTGGCCCTGGCCGCCCTGGCTGAGGACGTCGACGCCGCGAGTTGGCGCGAATGGCAGACGCTGTTGCCTGACGATGCTCGGGTGCTGGTATTGCCCTCCGAGACGCCCACGGCGTGGGCGGCGGGATTGCAAGCCTTGCCCACCGGGTCGCTCAACGCGATTCTGGCGCCCGCTGGAGCGGGCGCGCTCGATGCGGCGGGCATGCGTGCGCTCGCACGCGCGGCCGCTGCGGTCCTCGCACCGGGCGGGCAATTGGCCCTTCGCCTGGACAATCCCGAGAACGCCGCGGTCGCAGCGGCTCTCTGCAGTGCCGGGCCGGGCGTCTTCGCCTGGACGCCCGATGCCCTGACCTCGGCGTTGCGCGAGGCCGGGCTGTCGCCCGTGGCACTCTGGCGCCTGGATCCGGCCCCTCCCGTCCTCGAGGGCGAAGGCGAGGCGGTCGCGGCGGTGAACCGCCTCTTGGCCGGGCCGCGACGCTTTCTTGCCGTGGCTGGCCGGGACGACTGAGGCATGCGTCTGGCGATCGATGTGCAGGCGTGTCAGCTGGGCGGTGAGCGCGGCCATCGCGCGCTGGCCACGGCGCGCGCGCTGCAGGCGGCGGCTGCGGAACACGAGCTGATCTGGGTCGCCCGTGACGGGCTGGACGTGGATGCCGCGTTGCTGGCGCGTTGGCTGGCGCACGACACTGACAAGGCCGCGTGGCGCACCTTTCGCGCCCCCCTGCCCAGTGCGGCTCACGCTCCGGCCAATGCCTGGCGACGTGCGGCTTCACGCGCGGCGTGGGCCATGTTCCTGGCGGGTCTGGACGCGGATGCCGTGATCGTGCTCGATGCGGCCGTGGGCTACACCGATGACGCCATCTACGGCGCGCCAGACGCGCTCACGCCACCCCTGGTGGCGCTGGTGGGCGAGTCGCTGGTGCCGGCCGGGCGTGGGGATCGTGTCGCCTGGGCCTGCGAGATCCAGGCGGCCCTGGCCGACGCGGCGGCTGTCATCGGGCCGGCGGGCTGGCAACTGCCCTCGGGCCAGCTCGTGCAGCCCGCCCCTGCCGATGTCGAGACGCTGGCCGCGCTGGCGCTGGCGGCTGCCTGCCGTGCGGGCTCGGCCGACGCGGCGCCCGCGAGGCTGGATGGCGCGAGCGCCAAGCCGCGCTTGGCCTACGTGTCGCCGGTGCCGCCCGCTGCCAGCGGTATTGCCGACTACAGTGCCGAGCTTCTCCCGGCGCTGGCCGAGCACTACGCCATCGAGCTGGTGTGCCCTGAAGCGCCGCCGCCCGCGGCGGCCATCGCCCAGGCCTACCCGGTGCGCACGCCAGCATGGTTCCATCAGCATGCGGGCGAATTCGACCGCATCCTGTATCACCTGGGCAATTCGCCGTTCCACAGTCACATGCTCGGGCTGCTGCGCGAGCACCCCGGCGTGGTCGTGTTGCACGACTTCTACCTGGGGCACGTGTTCGGCCATGCCCAGCACACCGGACGCCTGCCGATGGCTTTGTGGCGAGCCTTGCTGCGCTCGCACGGGCCTGCCGCGCTGCAGTTGTATCGGGCGCAGGGCGAGGCGGCCGCACTGGCTGCGTATCCGTGCAACCTGGAGATCTTTGCCCAGGCCGACGGCGTCATCGTGCATTCGCGTCACGCCGAGTCGCTGGCGCGGCGCTGGGCGGGGCCGACACCGCCGTGTCCGGTGCACGTGGTGCCGCTCTCGCATGCGAGCCCGCAGGCGCAGGCGGATCGCCTGGCCGCGCGCGCGCGGCTGGGGCTGGATGCCGATGCCTTCGTCGCCTGTTCGTTCGGGTATGCCGGGCAAGCCAAGATGTCGCGCGAACTGGTCGAGGCGTGGATTGCCACGGGCCTGACGGGTGCCCATCTGGCCCTGGTCGGCGGCCACCAGTTCGAAGGCGAGTACAGCCGCGCGCTCGAGGCGCGGATTCGCGAGGTGCCGTCGGGTACCGACATCCGCATGACCGGCTATGCGCCCATGTCGGTATACCGCGACTACCTGGCGGCAGCCGATGTGGCGATCCAGCTGCGTACGCAATCCCGCGGCGAGACCTCACGCGCCATCCTGGATGCCATGGCGCACGGCGTGGCCGTGCTGGCCAATGCGCACGGCGCTGCCGCCGAGCTGCCGGCCGAGACAGCCATGCTGCTGCCAGACATGCCCAGCGTGGCCGAGATCACCCACGCGCTTCGAACCCTGGCTGCCGAGCCTGCGCGGCGTCAGGCCATGGCAGAGGCGGCGGGACGTCACGTGCGCACCCAGCATGACCCTGCCGAAGTGGCGCGCGCCTACCGCGACGCCATCGAGTCCGCCGCCGAAAGCGGGCCACGCACGCCCGCGGGCCTGGCTCGGCGAGCGGTCAAGAGCCTGGCGGGGTGGCGTGAGCCGCTGGTCTTGCCCGACCGTGCGCAGACCGAACGATTGGCGCGCGATCTCCTCGTCAATCACCCGCAGCCCCAGTCGCGCGGCGTGCCGCCCGACACGGCCGCGCTGCTGCGCCGTCCGCGTACGGCGGTCGGGCCGGCAGGGCTGCGCGTGCTGTCGTTGCGGCCCGCCAGGCCGATCGACGCGCGCTCACCGCGCATCTGGCGAGCGCAGGCGACAGCCCGTGCCATGGCCGATGCCGGGGTCACGTGGGATGTCGTCGAATGGGCGGTGGGGCCCATGCCCGAGGGCGGCGATCGTGCGGACACGCTGCGCGTGCCTGACGTGGCGTGCGCCAGCGACGTGCCGCGCCGGCTGGCGCAGGGTCTTGCGGCCCTTCTGGGTGCGTCGCAGGCCACGGGCTTGGCCGCGTTGGTGGCACGCTTGCGCGCCACGGGGTACGACGCCATCCATCTGGAGACGCCATTTGCCTGGCCGCTGCTGCAGGCAGCCTGGCCGTTGGCGCTGCGCGACGGGCCGATGCCTGCGCTGATCTACGAGGCCGAGCGTGACGAGCAGGGGGAAGCCGCGCGGCATCTGCCCGTCGAGCAGGCCGATGCCGTGAGACAGACCGAGCGTGCCGTGCTGGCGCAGGCCGGGCTGTGCCTGGCGACGAGCGAAGCCTTGCGGACTGCGCTGGTGCGCCAGGGCGCCGCGCCCTGGCGTGTCGTCGTCGTGCCCGATGGCGCTGCGCCGCCGCAGGAGGACCCCGCGCGCAGCCATGCCGTGTATGTGGACCATCTGCCGCAGCGGCCTTTCGCCCTCTGGGTCAGCGAGGACGACGCAGGTGCGCGTCAGGGTTTCCTGGATCTGATGGGGCGCTCGTTCGCCTTTCTGCCACCCGACGCGATGTTGGTGGTCATCGGCCGCCTGTGCGATTTCATCGAGCAATCGCCGGACTTCAATGCCTGGGGCGGCATCAACCGCTCACGCGTGCGGCTGCTGGCCGACGCCGACGAACTCATGCTCTCTGGCGCGCGGCGGCATGCGCACGTGGTGCTGCTCGCCCGGGCGGCCGTGCCGGGCGACATCGGCGCACCGGATGCGCAGGCAGCGGAGGCCTTGCGCGATGCCCGCCCGGTGCTGGCACGACCGGCCGCACTGCGCGGGCTCGCACCCACGTGCGAGTGGCCGGCGCTGACCGTCGAACCTGACATGGACCGGTTCCGCGCCCGGCTGGTGGCGGCGTTGCGCGCACCCGCACCCGCCGTGGTCCCGGCCCCGCCGGTGCCGTGGGACGCCGTGGTGCACCCGGCGCCGCGCCGTCTGGCGGCGCTGGTGCATGGCGTGCGCACGCTATCGAACGCGGAGAGCCGATGAGCTGGGATGACCAATCGCCGCCGCACGACGTGCCGCCGGCCCCTGAAGATCCGGTGGTGACCGAAACCGGTCCGGCCCCTCGCGGGGCGGACGACCGCCTCTGGATCGACGTCACGGCGTCGTTTCACTGGCGCCGCGCGCCGTCGGGGATCACCCGGGTGGAGCAAGAATGCGTTCGGTGGGCGCTCGATGCGGTGCCCGATCAGGTGCGTTTCTGTCTGTACGATCTGGATCGCCAGGCGTGGTTTTCCATGCCGCACGACGAGGCCCGCGCCGTCCTCGCGCGAGCCTACGGGCCCGACGGTAGTGCCGTGGCCGAGACCGTGTCGGATTGGGCGCCTGCCGAGCCCGCGATCACGTTCGCGCCGGGTGAGCGGTATCTGTGTCTGAGCGCGGACCAGACCCCCGAGCGCATCGCCGCGCTGTTCGATGCCCACCGCCAGCAGGGGCTGCGCGTCTTCGGGATCGTCTACGACCTCATTCAGATCCTGTTCCCGCACTTCTACTGGCGGCACGCGGACCAGGGCTGCGCGCGCTATCTCACCGACATGGCGTGGATGGCCGAGCACCTCGTGTGCATCTCCGCCCGCACGCGTGACGACCTGCTGGGCTTCTACGATACGGTCGGCGTGAGCGCGCCGCCGCTGTCCCTGGTTCGGCTGGGCGATGAGCTGCCCCCGGCAGCCCAGTGGCCGTGCTCGCCTGAGGTGCAGGCGCTGGTGGATGCCGGTACACCCTTCATCCTGGTCGTCGGTACGCTGGAGATCCGCAAGAACCACGAGGTCTTGTACCGGGCCTTGCTCCACCTGCTCGCCCAAGGCGTGGAGGATCTGCCTCTCCTGGTGTTCACTGGCATGCGCGGCTGGCGAATCGACGATCTGCTGGCGTCGATCGAGCTCGACCCTCGCGTGCAGGGGCGCATACGCCTCATCTCGCATGCCTCGGACGCCGATGTCGCTGCCTTGTACCGGCATTGCCGCTTCACGGCCTTTCCATCGCAATACGAGGGGTGGGGGCTGCCCGTGGCCGAGAGCTTGGCGTATGGCCGTGTCTGTCTGGCCGCCAACGCAGGCTCGGTGCCAGAGATCGCGCCTGGGTTGACGGACCTCATCGCGCCGCACGATGTGCAGGCGTGGGCGCAGCGCATGCTCGCCTATAGTCGCGACACGGCCCTGCGCGAAGCGCGCGAGCGCGAGATCGTTGCCGGGTATCGCGTCACACCGTGGCGTGAGACGGCGGCCGTGATCGTGCGCCGTGCCCTGACAGGGGGCGGGTAAAATCGCGGACCACAGGCCTCCAGGCCGAGCCGAGGGCTTATTGCATCGCCGCCATGTTCCATCCGAACAATCCTGACCTCGATCTGACCGCGCTCACGCAGCGCGTGCGACACCATGCGGCCACCCGGCGCCGGCCGGACATCACGCCGATGGCCGTGCCGCCCGCGCCGGTGGCGTCGAGCACCGCCCCCGAGCCAACCGGCTGG
>NZ_JADCNH010000002.1 GCF_018904615.1 Verticiella alkaliphila
CGGTCGGCGGCCGGCGCCGCAGGCCCCACACCGCGTGCCCTTGGGCAGCAAGCCGGGCCGCGGTGCGCTGGCCCAGATCGCCGCAGCCGGCGATGAGAATGGTGTCTGGCATCGTGATCTCCTGTGGCGGACCTGCACTGTAGCGCAGCCAGGATCAGCGACAATACCGGCCTTGTCGTTGGTGACTGACCCATGGCTTCTTCCGCTTCCCTTGCCTGCCCGTGCGACACGGGCAAGGCCTATGCGGCCTGCTGCGGCCGCTGGCACGCCGGCCCGCTGCACCTGCAGGCGCCGGATGCCGCATCCCTCATGCGCTCGCGCTATGTGGCCTTCGTGATGGATCTGCAGCCGTATCTGCTGCAGACCTGGCACCCCAGCACGCGCCCGGCCGATCTCGAGCCCAACCCGCCGGGCCTGAAGTGGCTGGGCCTGCAGGTGCGGGGGCACGCCAACCAGGATGCCGAGCACGCCACGGTCGAATTCGTGGCGCGCAGCCGGCTCCAGGGCAGGGCCAACCGGCTGCACGAGACGAGCCGATTCGTCCGCGAGGACGGCCGCTGGTATTACGTCGACGGCAGCTTCGCGCCATGAGCCAGGGGTCCGACGTCGGTGTACCGGCCCTGCCTCGTTCACCCGAGGGCGAGGGCGCCTGTCTGCCGCAAGCTCGGAGCCTGCGTATGCAGGCCCTGGCGGCCCTGCAGTGCGCGGACTGGCACGACAAGGTCGCTGCCGTCGGGCGTATCGACGATGCAGCCAGCGTGGACGCGCAGGCGGTGCTCGCCGACCCCGGCGGGTTGCCCGGGCGCCCGTCGGCACCGGTGCTCGTCCCGGCGGGCAAGGTCAAGCAGCGCTCGGTAGGCACGCCAGCCGGGCGCGCCGCCTTGCTGCATGCGCTGGCGCACATCGAGTTCAATGCCATCAATCTCGCCCTCGATGCGATCTGGCGCTTTCCGAATCTGCCCGAGACGTTCTACCGCGACTGGCTCGGCGTGGCGCGCGAGGAGGCCTATCACTTCACGCTGCTGCGCGAGCATCTGGCCACGCTGGACCATGCCTACGGGGATTTCCCGGCCCACAACGGGCTCTGGGACATGGCCGAGAAGACCCGTGACGACTTGCTGGCGCGCCTGGCGCTGGTGCCGCGCACGCTGGAAGCGCGGGGGCTCGATGCCTCGCCGCTGATCCGCGACAAGCTGGCCGGCGCCGGAGACGCCGCGGGCGCGGCGATCCTGGAGATCATCCTGCGTGATGAGATCGGGCACGTGGCGATCGGCAATCGGTGGTATCGCTGGGTGTGCGAGCAGCGCGGGCTCGACCCGGTGGCCACGTACCCTGTCCTCTCGACGCAGTACCTGGCCCCACGCCTGCGCGGGCCGTTCAACTGGCTGGCCCGCCGGGCTGCCGGCTTCGACGATGCGGAACTTGCGGCGCTGGCGGCCGCGGATGCCGAGGTCACCCGCTGACTCCCAGGCCCTGGCTCGCAGGGCCTGCTAGTGCTTGTCTAGACGGGCAAGAGGAACATGACGGCCGCAATGGCCGTCGGCACAATGGCCGCTGCAAGCAGGCGCGCAGGCGAAATCGTGCCGTCCGGAAAGGTGTGCTTGAGAATGGCGAAGCCCGCCGGGTTGGGTGCGTTGGCGATCACCGTGAGGCCGCCCCCCGTCACCGCACCGGCCACCAGCATGTAGCGCCAGGCTTCGCTCGAGCCCTCTACCAGAGAGCCGAGGTAGGTAAGGGCAGCGTTGTCCGTGATTCCGGTGAGTGCGGTCGCCCCCCAGAACAGCACCGTGGGCGACAGCCCGCCCAGCGCATCCTGCAGCCACCACTGCTGCATGCCGCCCAGCACCACCAGGCCGGCCAGGAAGAAGCCCACCATCAACCCTTCACGGATCATGAGGCGGTCCTGGTGCTTGGCATAGGCTTGCGTGTAGCCAATGAAGAGCATCAAGAGGCCAAGGAAGATGGCAGGATGGTGAGAACTCAGTACTACCGCCACCAGAAAGCCCATATGCACCAGGGTGACAATTGCCGCGCCCGGACGCTTGGTGCGGCTGGCTTCGCCATCCACGCCGTGTCCCGTGCACACGTCACCCCCGAGCAGCACGCTGCGGCAGACGAAGGTGAGCAAGGCCGCGTTGATCACGACCGCCACGGCTGCGCGCCAGCCGATGGTCATGAACAGGTGCGCCGTGTCCCAACCGAAGGTGCCGGCCACCATCAGCACGGGCGGCGCGGCGTACGCCGTGAGCGTGCCACCGATCGACACGTTCACGAACAGCACGCCAAGCGTGAGGTACTTGAAGCCGGTCCGTTCCTGCCGCTGGAAGTAGGCATCTCGCAACAGGAGCGCGGCAAGCGTCATGGCAGCTGGCTCCGTGATGAGCGAGCCCGTGAGCGGCACGAACGACAGGATGAGGAAGAAGGTGGCGAGCTCGCGCTGGACGGGCAGCAGGCGCGCCAGACTGCGCACGGCGCCGCCTACTGCTTCGAGGATCGGTCGACTCGCGGCGATCACCATGATGGCAAACACGAATAGAGGCTCGGTGAAGTGGCGGCCGTCCATGTAGGCCACGGCCTCGCCGGCCCCTCCCACGGCCGTCATCGCTACGATCAGTACGAAGGCCCAGAAACCGAAGACGACTTCGACTTCAGAGAGCAGATGCCAGATTCCGGCATGGGGTCCGCCACGGTGGGCGAGGCGGGCGAAGAACGGGACAGAGAACGTGTGTAACACCGCAATGGCGAACAAGGCGGTGGCAAGATATTCGAGGAAGGCGGGCATGATCGCGCAGCGAGGGAGATACCACGCCGGAACGTGGGCTGCCGCGAATTATGCCAAAGCTGGGGGAGTGAACGCGAATGAAGGGATCAGAGGTTAACCCCGGGGACGCCATTGCGTGGGTCGCCTGTACGCCGCCGGGGAGAGGCGCGAAGGCACTTAGCTCGTTTGCCCGCCGGTCTGCCCACCTTCGGCATTGCGGCGCGCTTGTTGACGGTTGACGTGGCTGCGTGCACCTGCTGCCCGGGCCTCGGCCGAGGTGAACTGGTGCGCGTTGCCGCTGGCGTGGGCAGCGCGGCCGCCCTGGCTGGCGATTTGTCGCTGTCGTTGCGGATCCATCGAGGCAAAGCCCCGGCCTGAGCCGGTCTTGGGATTGGCCATGTCGTACTCCTGTAATGACGTGAAGGAACGATGCCTCTCGATCGAGAGACGCACGGTTGTCAAGGCAACCCCTGTGCCCAAGGCACCCTCCTAGGGAGAAAGTGCCAAACGTGCGATGTTTCCCTACAAGAAGCGATACGGATTACTCATCCGTTATCAGAAATGTTCATGCCACTCGGATGAAAAAAACAAATGTTCATCGAGGCAGACAGAAACCATCGGGCGCATGACCAGAGACAGCGAACCCGAGCAGCAAGCCCGCGCCCAAAAGCGTCACCACCCCGGCAAGCCGCATGGCGGCTCGATCGGCGCGGCGAGAGATCAGCGCGAGGAAGCCGCGTTGACCGAGCCACAACTGCACCCCAGACACAGTGCCAAAGGCCGCCATGACGAGCATGCCGTTCACGACGCTGCCGCCCATCCAGGCCAGCATCACGACCGAGTACAGCAATCCACACGGCAGCAAGGACCACGCCAGGCCTGTGACGAAGGCTCGCCGATAGGGGCGGGCAGGCGTCAGGGACCGCGCCTCGGGAGGTCGAGGCCCCTCCAGGGTTGCGGTGCCCGCGCCGGCCGCGAGCATGACCGGCCGCCTGCCCGGGAGCCCGCGTGCTAGCAAGAGCAGGCCCTCCTGCAAGACGGGGGGCTGATGCCCCGTGAAGAGCATCCAGGCGCCCAGCATCAGCATGCCCACGTGCGTCATGAGCCAGAGAGGGCGCACCCACACTGCCAGGCTGGCCATCTCGCTGAAGGCGGCGGCGCCAAGGGCGGCGGCAGCGCCCAGCCCTGCATAGCCAAGGAGTCGACCGGCCTGGAAGGCGAGCGTGGCCTGCGGCGGGACGGCCAGGGCACAGGGCGACGCACACATCGCCACGCAATGCACACCGCCGGTGAGGCCGATGAGGGCAGCCGTGCCGATGAGACCCAGGGCGACGGTCATGGTGTGCGCTCTGCTTAGAGGATGCGGGAGAAGCGCGTGCGCGCGTGGGATTGCTGCGCGTAGCGGTCGAAGACGCGGGCGATGGCCCGCACCACGAACCAGCCGGTGGCCGTCACGCTGAGCCCGCCCTCGTGCAGGTGCACCAGATTCTGATCGACCATCGGTGCGAGTTGCGCCAGTTCGGCCTGGAAGTAGCGCCTGAAGTCGACGAGATAATCCTCGCTCATGGCCGCGAAATCCACCTCGCCCTGGCACATGATGGCCATGATGACCGCGTGGCGCAGCAGGTCATCGGCATTCATCGCGTGGCCACGAAAGACCGGCAGGCGGTCGTTCTCGACGCAGTCGTAGTACTCCTCCAGCGTGCGCACGTTCTGCGCATAGTGCGAGCCGATCCGGCTGATCGCAGAGGCGCCCAGCGCCACCAGATCGCAGTCCGGATGGGTGGTGTAGCCCTGGAAGTTCCGGTGCAGCCGGCCCTCGCGCCGGGCTGCGGCCAGGCTGTCGGTGTGCCTGGCGAAGTGATCCATGCCGATGTAATCCCAGCCGGATGCGGTGAGACGCGCAATGGCATCGTGCAGCATGCGCACGCGCGCGGGGCCGTCCGGCAGGTCGGCCGTATCGATGCGCCGCTGGGGCTTGAAGCGCTCGGGCAGGTGCGCGTAGCCATACAGCGCGATGCGGTCCGGCGCCAGCGCAACCAGGGTGTCGAGCGTGCGCGCGAATGAGGCGGGGCTTTGCCGTGGCAGGCCGTAGATCAGGTCCACGTTGATCGAGGCAAACCCCAGCTCGCGTGCGGCGGCGACCAGCGCGAACACTTGCTCTGCGGGTTGCACCCGATGCACGGCCTGCTGGACGGCACGGTCGAAGTCCTGCACGCCGAAGCTCACGCGATTGAAGCCCATGTCCCGCAGCGCAGACAGACGGTTCGCATCGATGGTGCGCGGGTCGATTTCGATCGAGCGTTCGGCATTCGTGGCGAACGCGAAGCGCGATTCGAGCAGGTCGATCAGCGTGTGCAACCCGGCGTCATCGAGGAAGGTGGGTGTGCCCCCGCCCAGGTGCAACTGGCGCACCGGCGTTGGCGCGGCAAGCGCATCGTGCACCATGTCGGCCTCACGGCGCAGCGCGCTGAGGTAGCGCGCCGCGCGGCTGGTGTCGCGCGTGACGACCTTGTTGCAGGCGCAGTAATAGCAGATCGAGCGGCAGAACGGGATATGCACGTACAAGGACAGCGGCCGCAGCGGCCCGCCAAGCCCTCGTGAGCCCAGCGCGTGGCGATAGGCGTGCGCATCCCAGGCCTCGGTGTACTGGTCTGCGGTAGGATACGAGGTGTAGCGAGGACCGGGCCCGTCGAATTGTGCCAGCAGGCTTTCGGCGGGAACGGACGGGGCAGCCGGATGGGCTTGGGGGCAGAGGGGCGCGGTCATGCGTTCACTGTGCCCCAAGCCTCCGCAGGGCACCTTGACCAGGATCAAGCGGCGCGTGCTGCGCCCGGCAGTCCTTGCCTGCGGGGTGGCGTCGGTGGTCGGCGCACCACACCCGAGCCCGGCCGCCGGCCGAGGCACCCATGGAGTCAGCATGTCGTCTTTGTCGTCCCCCTCTAGCACCAGCGCTGCCAATCTGTGTTCCGACGCGCCGGTGGCGCCGTTGCTCGCGCAGGCGCGTGTCGCGTGCTCGCAGTGCAACCTGCGCGAACTCTGCCTGCCGGTGGGTCTGTCGCCCGAGGACATGACCCGCCTGGACGCGCTCGTGGCGAGCCGCCGTGCCGTGAAGAAGGGCGATGCATTGTTCCGTCATGGCGACGAATTCACCTCGCTCTACGCGATTCGCCTGGGCACCTTCAAGACGCGCGTGAATACGCTGGACGGACGCGATCAGGTCACGGGCTTTCAGATCGCCGGTGAGCTCGTCGGCCTGGATGGCATCGGCACGGGCCAGCATGCCTGCGATGCTCTGGCGCTCGAAGATGCCGAGGTTTGCGTGATTCCTTACGCCCGCCTGGCCGAGGTGTCGCAGGAGCTGCCCGTGCTGCAGCGGCATTTCCATCGGCTCATGAGCCGTGAGATCGTGCGCGAGCATGGCGTGATGCTCTTGCTGGGCAGCATGCGCGCCGAGGAGCGCCTGGCGGCGTTCCTGCTCAATCTCGTGCAGCGCATGCAGGCGCGCGGCTTCTCCAGTCGCGAAGTGGTGCTGCGCATGACCCGCGAGGAGATCGGCAGCTATCTCGGCCTGAAGCTCGAGACGGTGAGCCGCACCCTGTCACGGCTCGCCGACGAAGGCTACATCGACGTGCAGCAGCGGCTGGTGCGCATCGTCGATGCGGACGGCCTGCGCCACGTGATGGAAGCAGGCGCGCGCTGATCATTCATTGGCCTGTCGGATATGGACCGGCCGTTCTCCTGACGTGGCAGCCACGGGCGGGTCGGCCGAGCGCACCGCCACGACAGTCGTGGTGATGGCTGCTGCCAGCGTGATGACAGGGATGCTCACTACCAGCCACATCCAGCCGCTACGCCACCAGGGGTGGCGTAGCTCAGCGGATGACGAAGGAGGAGGCTGCGTCGATGGCGAGGCCGTCATGGCGTTCCTCGGTGATGCGAAAGGTGATGGGATGCGTGCCGGCGGGCACGTCGGCATCGGCGGGCAGGCGGGCATGCAGGATCAGCGTGGCGTTGGCCTGGGCGCCGATCCGCGCGTGGCCCTCGTCGGCAGGCAGCGTGATCCCTGCCAGGCCGTCCACCGCGATGCGCAGGTTCAGCGGCGCTTCCCCCGCATGCGTGAGGTGCAGCCGGTAGAGGTTCTCGATGCCGCCGTCGTCCAGCACCCGTGACAGCACGGCGCGGTCGCGCAGCACGTCCGCCTTGAGCGGCGTGCGGGTGGAAAGCCCCGTGGCCAGCAGCGCGAGGAGCACACCCAACACCGCCGCATAGCACAGCACACGCACGCGCCACAGGCGCGCCAGCCAAGCCCGGGGCGTATCGCGCAGCGACAGCCCGCTCTCGGTGCCATAGCGGATCAGGCCCCGTGCCTGGCCTACGCGGTCCATCATGCCGTTGCAGGCGTCGATGCAGGCCGCACAGCCGATGCACGCGTACTGCAGCCCCTGGCGGATGTCGATGCCCGTAGGGCACACCTGCACGCATAGCGTGCAATCGACGCAGGCGCCCTGGCCCAGCGCAGGCTTCACACTGTGCCGGCGTGCACCGCGCGGCTCGCCCCGGGCCACGTCGTAGGTCACCGTGAGCGTGTCGCGATCGAACATCACGCCCTGGAACCGCGCATAGGGGCACATGTACTTGCAGACCTTCTCGCGCAGCCAGCCCGCATTGCCGTAGGTGGCGAGCGCGTAGAAGCCGATCCAGAAGGTGGCGCCCGCGGCGAGCGTGCCCGCGATTAGCTCGCCGCCCAGCGTGCGGATGGGCACGAAGTACCCGACGAACGTGAACCCTGTCCAGGCTGCCAGCATCAGCCACAGCCCGTGCTTGGCGAGCTTGCGCGCCCACCAGTCGGCGTTGCGGGGGCCGCGGTCGCGGCGCAGGCGTGCGGCACGGTCGCCTTCGGTGCGCCGTTCGATCCATTGGAAGAGTTCGCTGTAGACCGTCTGCGGACAGGCATAGCCGCACCATAGCCGGCCGGCGATGGCGGTGAAGAGAAACAACGAGAGCGCGCACACGGCCAGCAGCAGCGTGAGCAGGATGAAGTCCTGGGGCGTGAACGTGAAGCCCAGAATGTGGAAGCGCCGGGCGTCCAGATCGAAGAGCACGGCCTGGCGGCCGTTCCACGTCAGCCAGGGCAGGCCGTAGAACAAGGCCTGCGTGAACGCCACGAGGGCCCAGCGCCAGCCGGCGAACCAGCCCTTGACCGACCGGGCATAGACCCGGGCGTCGCCCTGAGCGTTGGCGGGAACGATGGGGATGGTCCTGGCCATGATCAGCGTCCCGGGCCGCCCGACACCTTGAGCACGTAGGCGACGAGAAGATCGATTTGCTGGGGGGTGAGCCGGCCGGCATGGGCCGGCATGACGCCTTCGCGCCCGCGGGTGATGGTCTCGATGATGTCGGCCTGCGAGCCGCCGTAGAGCCACACGCTATCCGTGAGGTTGGGCGCGCCCAGCAAGGGGTTGCCCTTGCCCTCGGCGCCATGGCAGCCCGCGCAGTTGTTCATGAACCCGATCTTGCCGCGGGCAGCGGCCACGCTATCGGTGCGCATGCCCGAGAGCGACTGCACGTAGGCGGCCACGTTGCGCACGTCGCTGGCCGTGCCCACGGCGGCCGCCATGGGCGGCATGACGCCGTGGCGTCCCTCGGCGATGGTGGTGCGCAGGGCATCGGCCGTGCCGCCATGCAGCCAGGCGCCTGCCGTGAGGTTGGGGTAGCCGCGGGCACCGCGGGCGTCCGAACCATGACATTGCGCACACGTGTTCAGAAAGAGGCTGGTGCCGATGGCCAGGGCTTCGCTGTCCTGGGCCAGCGCCTCGGGCGTCTTGCCGTCGAAGCGGGCGTAGAGGGGCGCCACGCGGGCGTCGAGCGCCTCGCGCTCGGCCTGGTACTGGCCGCTTTGCGTCCATCCGAGCACGCCGGCGAAGTTGCCCAGACCGGGATAGAAGATGAGGTAGCCGAGCGAGAACACCACGGTGAGATAGAACATCCACAGCCACCAGCGGGGCGGCGGGTTGTTCAGCTCGTAGAGGTCGCCGTCCCAGACGTGGCCGGTATCGGGCTTGGCTTCGGCGGGCTGTGCATAGGCGGGGTTGCGGCCGTGACGCCAGGCGAGCCAGGCGCAGGCTGCGATGCCCGCCAGGCTCACCACCGTGATCACAGCAGGCCAGAAGAAGTGGGTGAAGTCGCTCATGATGCGTCTCCGCGTGCGGGTGCATCGGCACCCGCATCGGGCGAGAACGGCAGCGCGGCGGCGTCGGCGAAGCCGTCGTGGCGGCCGCCGGCCCAGGCCCAGACCACCACGCCCGTGAAGGCAGCGAAGGCGAGAAGGGTGAACAGCACGCGCAGGAATGTCAGGTCAAACATGGTGGCAGCCTCGTGGGGGTGCGGTCAGCGGCGCTGGATGCCCAGCACCTGCAGGTAGGCGACGAGGGCGTCGAGCTCGGTCATGCCCGTCAGGGCGTCGGGCGCAGCGGCGATCTGCGCCTCGGTGTAGGGCACGCCAATGGCCTTCAGGGCCGCCATGCGCTGGGCGGTGGCAGCGCCGTCGAGCGATGCCGTCGCCAGCCAGGGGTAGGCCGGCATGTTCGATTGCGGCACCAGGTCGCGCGGGGCGATCAGGTGACGGCGATGCCATTCGTCGCTGTAGCGGCCGCCCACGCGCGCGAGATCCGGGCCGGTACGCTTGCTGCCCCACTGGTGCGGGTGGTCGTAGATGGATTCGCCCGCCACGGAATACGGGCCGTAGCGCAGCGTCTCGGCGCGCAGGGGGCGCACCATCTGCGAGTGGCAGTTGTAGCAACCCTCGCGCAGGTAGACGTCGCGCCCGGCGAGCTGCAGCACGCCGTAGGGTTCGACCCCGGGCGCGGGTTCCGTCGTGGAGCGCTGATGGAACAGCGGCACGATCTCGATCAGGCCGCCGATGGAGACGACCACCAGCACCAGCACGATCATGAGCCAGTTGCGGGTTTCGATGTGTTCATGGGAAAAGGCCATGATGGCGGCTTCCTTCAGTGGCGGCGGCACGCAGGCCGCCGCGGGTCGGTCAGGTGTGGGCGGACGGGGCGAGCACGGGGATGGCGAAGGTGCGTTGCTCGACGCGGGCCTGTGCCACGGTGCGCCAGACGTTCCAGCCCATCACGCACATGCCGGCCAGGTACAGCACGCCCCCTGCGAGTCGGATCACGTAGAAGGGCATCGTGGCGGCCACGGATTCCACGAAGGTGTAGGTGAGCGTGCCGTCCGGCTCGATGGCGCGCCACATGAGGCCCTGCATGACGCCGGCCACCCACATCGCGGCCACGTAGAGCACGATGCCCAAGGTGCACAGCCAGAAATGCAGCTCGATCGCCGGGCGCGAGTGCATTTCGGTGCGACCCACCAGGCGCGGGATCAGCCAGTAGAGCGAGCCCATGGTGATGAGACCCACCCAGCCCAGGGCGCCCGAATGCACGTGGCCCACGGTCCAATCCGTGTAGTGCGAGAGCGCGTTGACCGTCTTGATGGCCATCATCGAGCCTTCGAAGGTGGCCATGCCGTAGAACGAGAGCGCGACGATCATGAAGCGCAGCACGGGATCGGTGCGCAGGCGGTGCCACTCGCCGCTCATCGTCATGACCCCGTTGATCATGCCGCCCCACGAGGGCGCGAGCAGGATGAGCGAGAAGAGCATGCCCATGGACTGGGTCCAGTCCGGCAGCGCGGTGTAGTGCAGGTGGTGCGGGCCCGCCCACATGTACGTGAAGATCAGCGCCCAGAAGTGCACGATGGACAGGCGATACGACCAGATCGGCCGCTCGACCTGCTTGGGGATGAAGTAGTACATCATCCCGAGAAAGCCCGCGGTGAGGATGAAGCCCACGGCGTTGTGGCCATACCACCACTGCACCATGGCATCCTGCACGCCCGAGAACACCGAGTATGACTTGAACCAGCCAGCCGGCACGGAAAGATTGTTCACGATGTGCAGCAGGGCCACCGCAATGATGAAGGCGCCATAGAACCAGTTGGCCACGTAGATGTGGCGCACCGTGCGCTTGGCGATCGTGCCGAAGAACACCACGGCGTACGCCACCCACACCACGGTGATCAGGATGTCGATCGGCCACTCGAGCTCGGCGTACTCCTTGCCCTGCGTGTAGCCCATGGGCAGCGTGATGAGGGCGGCCACGATCACGGCCTGCCAGCCCCAGAAGGTGAAGGCCGCAAGACGGGGCGCGAAGAGCGGTGCGTGCGACGTGCGCTGCACCACCCAGTAGGACGTGCCGATCAGGGCGCTCACGCCAAAGGCGAAGATGACGGCGTTGGTGTGCAGCGGGCGCAGGCGGCCGTAGGACAGCCACGCGATGCCGTCGGTGAGCTCGGGCCAGGCGAGCTGGGCCGCGATGAAGACGCCGACGGCCATGCCGACGATGCCCCACAACACGGCGGTGATGGCGAACTGCCGCACCACACGGTCATGGTAGACCGCGTCGGTGGGCAGGGCTGCCTGGGTGCTCATGGGTAAATCTCCGTACATTCGTAGAATGGTTCGCAGAGCGCGAGACCCTACTATGCGCGGATGTGCTTCCGGCCGTGTTGACCCATGTCAAGATGTGCCAGCGAGAGCACGCTGCCGGTGGGATCACGCCCTTGGCAAGTGATCCGGCGTCGATGTGGCGGCGTCAGCCCGCGCCTGCTGGCGTCGGGCGTTGGCTCGTGTCTTCGCGTCGTCCGGATCGAAGATGAGTTCGCCTTGATGCTCCAGATCATCGAATTGGCCGCGATGCATGGCCCAGGCCAGCATGCCAATGATGATCATCGCGAGCACCACCGACAACGGCACGAGCAGATAGAGGATGTCCATCGTGTCAGGCGCCGTCGGGGTCGCGCATGAGGCGCATGCCGTTGCCGATCACGAGCATCGAGCTCAGCGCCATGCCGAGCCCCGCCGCCCAGGGCGGCATGAACCCAAGCGCAGCCAGCGGCACGCAGGCCGCGTTGTAGCCCATGGCCCAGGTGAGGTTCTGCCGCATCACGGTAACGGCACGGATGGCCATGGCGCGGGCGTGGCCGATGTCGTCCAGGCGTCCTGAGGCGAGCACGACGGCCGCCTGCGCCTGGGCGAGCTGCGAAGCTTCGCCCAGCGTCACGGAAATGTCGGCACCGGCCAGGGCGGGGCCGTCGTTGATGCCGTCGCCCACCATGGCGACCGTGCTGCCCGCGCGCTGCCAGTCTCTGACCCGGTCCAGCTTGGCTTGCGGTGTCATGCCGCCCCGGGCTTCGGCCAGGGGCAGGCGCGCCGCCAGGCGCGCCACGCGGGCGGGGGCATCGCCCGAGAGCAAGGCCACCGTCATGCCGGCCGCCTGCAGGGCATGGACCGCACCGGGCGCATCGGCACGCAGCGGGTCGTCGATGACGAAGCGGGCGATGGGGCCTTCCTCATCGGCAAGCCAGGTGCCGGCGCGCGGCGTGGCATCCGGCCCGAGCGGCGCGGCGAACGCGGCGTTGCCGAGCCGGCAGGTGCGCCCCGCGATGGTGCCGAGAAGCCCGGAGCCTGCGATTTCCTGCACGTCGTCGGCGCTGGCGGCGCTGGGTGCTGCCCGGGTGATGGCCCGTGAGGCCGGGTGCGATGACCACTGCGCCAATCCCGCCGCGAGCAGGCACGCCTCGGCTGCGCTGATTCCCGCACGCAGGCAGTCCACGTGCACGAGCGTCGGCTCGCCCCGTGTGAGCGTGCCTGTCTTGTCGAAGGCGACGTGGTCGACGCGCGCCAGGCGTTCGAGCGCGTCCGGGCTGCGCAGCCAGATGCCGTGGCGTGCGAGAGCGGCTGTGGCCGAGAGCATGGCGGCGGGCGTGGCGAGCGACAACGCGCAGGGGCAGGTCACGATGAGCACAGCAATGGCGACGGACAGGGCGCGGGTCGGGTCCACGACCTGCCAAGCCAGCCAAGCCACCCCGGCGAGCACCAGTACGCCGACGAGAAAGGCCGTGGCCCAGTGGTCGGCGGCGCGCATCCAGCCCGGACGGGCGGCGGCGGCCTGATCGACGAGTTGGCGGATCTGGCCCAGCGTGGCATCCGCGCCCACGCGCTCCACCCGCACCAGCACGGGATTCTGCAGATTCACGCTGCCGGCGCGCACGGCCGCGCCGCACGGCTTGGCCACGGGCAGGCTCTCGCCGGTGAGCAGGGCTTCGCTCGCCTGCGTGTCGCCGGCGAGCACCACGCCATCGGCGGCGAAAGCCTCGCCAGCAGGCACGCGCAGCACGTCGCCCACGGCGAGCTGCCCCACCGGCACGGTGGCGAAGTCGCCGCGCGCGGTGCGCCGGCTCACGGTGGCGGGCAACGCGCGCCCGAGTGTTTCCAGGCGCGCGGTGGCGCGAGCGCGCGCCTTGCCTTCCAGCCAGCGGGCCAGCAGCAGGAAGAACACGAACATCGTCACGGAGTCGAACCACACGTGCCCTTGACCGGAGAACGTCGCCTCGCTGCTCGCGACGAAGGCGAGCACGATGCCCAGCGCGGCCGGCAGGTCCATGGCCACGCGGCGGGCGCGCAGGCTGCGCACGGCGTTGCGCAGGATTGGCCAGGCGCAGAAGAGCATCACGGGCAGGGTGACCATCCATTGCGCCCACCGCAGCAGCCGCAGGAGGTCCGGGGCGATGTCGCCCGGTGCCACGAGGTACTCGGGCGCCGCATACATCATCACCTGCATCATCGCGGCGGCGGCCACGAGCAGGCGCCAGAGCGCGAGCCGCGCGGCGCTTGCGGCGCGCGGCCTCGAAGGCGGCCGAATCGGTCGGGTAGGGCGCGTAGCCGGCCTGCGCGATCGCCCGGTACAGGGCCGACAGGGGTGCCGCGTCGAGCCGCCAGCGTACCCGCGCGCGCTGCGTCATCACGGTGACCCGTGCGCTGCGCACGCCCGGCACGGCGCCGAGCGCGGCTTCCAGCGTCTGGGCGCACGCCGCGCACACCATGCCTTCCACCGCGATCCACGTCTCGGCTTCGCCCTCAGCGAGCAGGCGTACCCGGCCGCTGGCTTGCGCATCGGCATCGAAGGCGGCATAGGCGTCTGGGGCGGGAAGAGCGGCCGGGGGAGGCAGCGCAGATTCGGCGATCATGGCCCGGAGCATAGGCCGGGCGGGCGGCTTGCGCCTTGACCTGCATCAAGCCCGGCGGCCGTTGTCAGGGCCCGCGCGTGAGGTGGCCATGCATGGAGTGTGCATGCCCGGGAAACGAACAGAAGAAGACGTAGGTCTCGCCGATCGCGAGCTCGAGCGTGCTGAAGCTGATGGTCGTCTCCTGGCGTGCGCCCACGAGTCGGGTGTGGGCGATCACGCGCGGATCGTGCGGGGACAGGAATCCGTTGACCAGCCCGGCGCCGACCCCGTCCCGTGTTACGGCAGCCATGTCCGACTCGCGCGTGAGCACCCAGTTGTGCCCCATGGCGTTCACGGGCATGTCCCCGGTATGCCGCAGCGTGACCGAGAAGGCGTGGCAATCGGCGGGAATCCGGATCTGTGACTGTACGAAGTGCTGCATGTCGCCGACTTCCAGGACCGTGGCGCAACGGGGCTCTGCCCACGCGGCGCTCGCCGGCGCGGTGAAGCAGAGCGCGAGGCCTATCCGGGAGGCGAGTTGGCGCGTCATCGCAGTCTCGAGGGGCTTCCAGGGATCAGGGTGTCAGACGTTGCACATGAGCCCAGTCCGTGGCCTGGTCGTCCGGGGCGGCCGGCATGCGCAGCGGGCGATACTGCACGGCCGCCCACGGCTCGCGCATGTCGCGGTAGCGGGACGAGAAGACGAGGCCACTTTGCCCCGTCTGGTAGATGAAGCGCGATTGTCCGCCGTCCGACAAGTCGTAGATCGCGCGCAGCGAGGCCGCATGCCGGGTGGCGAAGGGCTCCTCCCCCGTGAGGTTGTACTGGCCGACGTTGATGGTGTAGCCATCGCCGCCCGCATCCACGCGTACATCGAAGAGCGGGGCGAGCGCTGCCACGTTGCCGAAGGGGCGATGCGTGCTCAGCGCGGCGTGCGCCTCGCCCCAGCGCCAGGCGTGCACGTCGTCGCCGTAGCGCGCCTGCAGGCGCTCCAGGGCCCGCGTGAGCGCGGCACCGGTGTGGGCCGCGCAGCCGGCCGGCGCGCACCACCAGGCGTCGTTGGTCTCCAGGGCGTGCTCGACGGTCTGGCGAAAGTTGCGTCGGCCGTACAGGAGCGCGAAGCGCGCCTCGCCCAGCCGCGGCACCACCATGCCGCGGGCGAGCTCGTCAGCCCAGGCCGCGAAGATCAACGGCGCGGCGGCATCGGCGCCCATGGTGCCGTCAAAGCCGGCCAGCTCCTGGTGGGCGGCTTCGGCCAGCGGGTGATCCGAGCGGGCCTCGTGCAGGTGGGGCATGAGCCGGCGCGTGGCGAGCGAGACGATGTCGGCCTGGATGGCGCGCATGCTCGCCACGTCGTGTCGCGTGGTGGCGCCCAGCAGGGATTCGATGCGTTCCTGGCGGTACGGCACCGCCCAGTCCTGGCCGATGAAGTAGGGATAGTCGGGCGGCGTCACCCGCTGATTCGCGGTGGCGTACCAGCCATCCGGCACGGTGCTCTGCGGCGTGTCGGCATAGGGAAGCCAGCCCGTCCAGGCGTAGCGGTCCATCCAGCCGGGGGCAGGGGCGATGCCCCGGATGTCGTTGTCCTGGCCCCGCAGCGGCACCTTGCCGAAGGCGCGAAACGCCACGGCGCCCGCCGTGTCGGCCATCAGCACGCTCTGCATGGGCGAGTGGTGGTAGGCGCCGGCATCGATCAGTTCCTGCACGGTCTGGGCGGCATTCATGCGAAAGCCCGCGAGCACGGTCTGGTTGTCGTCGTCGAGCGCGCTCCAGCGCAGGGCGAGCACATAGCGGCTCGTGTCGATCACACGGCCATGCTGAGGCTGGGCATCGCTCAGCACGGGGCCATTGCGCGTGGTGCGCACGGTGTGCGTGATGTCAGGGCCGCCGCGTACGGCGATCGTCTCGGTACGGGTCTCGAAGGCGGTCCAGCCTTCTGGCGTGCGGTAGCGGGTGGCGTCCTGCGGATCGATCTGCTCCAGATACAGATCCTGCACATCCGGCCCGGTGTTGGTGAAGGCCCAGGCTGCGCCGGCGGTGCGGCCCAGCACGACGAAAGGCATGCCGGGCAGGGTGGCGCCGATCACGTCCAGTCCGGGCGCATGCAGCCGCGCGAAGTACCACAGGGCGGGCGCGTTCAGGCCGAGGTGGGGATCGTTGGCGAGCAAGGGCTTGCCAGTGGTGGTGTGCGATCCGGCCACCACCCAGTTGTTGCTGCCGCGGCCATCGACGTTGCCCGCGTGTGCGACGACGGCGTCGGACCAGGCGCGCAGGCTGTCCGTGGCGGGAGCGGGCGCAGCCTGGGCGGTGGCGAGCGGGCGAAAGACGCCGAGCCGGTGGTACAGCGCCGGCAGATCCAGGGTGATGGCCGGTGCCTCACCGGGATAGGGCGGAAAGAGCTGCCAGAGGCGTTCGTTGTCCAGCACCTGGGCCGCGGCCAGGCGCGCGAATTCCGTCCCCCAGTTGCCGCCCAGATCCAGCGCCATCATCAGCGCCCAGCCCACGCTGTCCTCGGGCTGCCAGACGCCGGGCCGGGTCCGCAGCACGAGGAACTCCGGCGAGAGCGCCTGCCCGGCATGGGCGTGGAAGTCGTTGATGCCGTCGGCGTAGGCCTGCAGCGCCTCGCGGGTGTCCGCAGGCAGGCCCTCGAGCTGGCGGCGGGCGGCGCGCAGGATGCCCAGCGTGCGCATGAGACGGTCCGTGCCCACGGTGGCATCGCCCAGGACGGCGGAAAGCTCGCCGTGCATGGTGCGTCGCTGCA
This sequence comes from Verticiella alkaliphila, assembly GCF_018904615.1. GTDB lineage: Bacteria > Pseudomonadota > Gammaproteobacteria > Burkholderiales > Burkholderiaceae_B > Verticiella > Verticiella alkaliphila. The sequence goes on from NZ_JADCNH010000002.1 coordinate 16,599, forward strand.
GCTCGAGCTGCCAGCCGCGCTCCTGGGCGTGCACCCGGCCGAGGGCATACCAGGCGTCGCGCGGCGACTGCGCGAAGATGTGCGTGATGTCAGCGGCATCGCGCGCCACCGTGGTCTCGGCCCGCAGCCCGGGGGCCTGGGCCGTGCCATCCAGCGTGGGCAGGGCCTTGTACGCATACAGCCCTGAGATCCCGACCAACACCACCAGCGCCGACGCCAGCGCCCACAAGGCCCGTCTGAACCACACCTTCATCCTGCCTCCTTCCCGAGCCTTGGCGCACACGTTTGCACTGCCTTCTGCATGGTAGGGGCTTTCCGGCTCGACTGGCTATCCGGGATGCCCCGCGCCTGCCGGCCAGGCGGTAGGCAAGTGCCGGAGGCTGCGCTACACTCGCCGACGGTGTGCCATGTGCTACACCCGTCGTACGTCTTCAGGGCGGGGTGAAAGTCCCCACCGGCGGTAGTCCACCTTGGGTGGCAAGCCCGCGAGCGCCCGCACCTATGGGTGTGGGGTCAGCAGATCTGGTAGCCAAGCCAGAGCCGACGGTCATAGTCCGGATGAGAGAAGATGCGCCAGTTCTCGGGTTGCCCCGGCCGTCGGCCGTGCACGCCCGTTCTCAGGCTATCTGTTAGCCCTGAAACGTTTTTCGCCACGATTTTTTTGCGAGAGCGTTTCATGTCCTTTACTCCTGCCACGCATTCCCGTTTCCCCGTCCTCACGGCGGCGCCGTTCGCGCAGCGTCTGTCGCGTGCCCTGCATCAGCTGCGTCTGGGCCGCCCGGTGATCGTCCTGGACGATGCCGATCGCGAGAACGAAGCCGATCTCATCGTCGCTGCCGACAAGCTCACCGTGCCCGTCATGGCCCAGCTCATTCGCGACGGCAGCGGCATCGTCTGCCTGTGCCTGCCCGGCGACGTGCTGGATCAGCTCGAGCTGCCCCAGATGGCGCAGCGCAACGGCAGCCGTTTCAGCACGGCTTTCACCGTGTCCATCGAAGCCCGTGAGGGCGTGAGCACCGGGGTCTCCGCCGCCGATCGCGTCACCACCATCCGCGCCGCCTGCGCAGCTGGCGCGAAGCCGGCGGATCTCGTGAGCCCGGGTCATGTCTTCCCGCTGCGTGCCCAGGCAGGTGGGGTGTTGACGCGGCGCGGCCATACCGAGGGCTCGGTGGACCTGGCCCGGCTGGCGGGCCTTTCCCCCGCCGGCGTGCTGTGCGAGCTGATGAATCCCGATGGCACCATGATGCGCGGTGAGCAGCTGGATCGCTATGCGGCCGTCCATGGCCTGGTGGCGCTCACCATCGCCGAGCTTGCCGAGCACTTGCAGGCTCAGACGCAGGCCCTGGCCGAGGCGGCCTGAGCCGCCCGATCGGGCGTTGGCGGGCCCGCACTGACTGTCGCGCAGGCCTGTCGCGGCGGGGCGGCGTGGTAAGGTGCGGGGCATGACTGCCCCGCAAACTGCCGCCTTCAGCGCGGATGATCTCCTGCTTCTCGAACGCACCGCCGACGCCCTGAGCGCCTGGTGGGGCAAGCCCGTCATGGCCGAACATGGCCAGACGGAGGGCGTGCCCTGGGCCGTCTTTGGCCTGCCGCTCGCGATCCAGGGCGACGACGACGAGGATCCCGAATCCTTTGCCGTCTGGCAGATGGGCGGTGCCGGCGCGCAGCGCCTGGGCAATGCGGGCGGGCTCGCCCCCGCGCCGGACGACGTGCACGATTGCCGCCTGCTCTGGGCGATCCAGGTCGGGACCGAGCCCGGTGAGCGCTACGTGCGCCTGGATGGCACCGGCCAGGTCGAGGCTTGGTCGGATGATCTGGGCGAACTGTTGCCGTTCCAGGTCGATGCGGACGAATCCGCGGGCGTCGACGGATTTCCGGAAGACGACGAGGACGACGAAGACGCCGCCATGGCGTTCCTGCGCGATGCGCAGGCCAAGGACGCCACCCCGCCGCACGACCATTCGCACCATCACGACCACTCGCACGATCACGGCACCTGCGGCGGACATGACCACGACCACGGGCACGACGCGCCGGGGAATGGCTCTCACTCCGTGCGGGGCGGCTCGCGCACCCGGCATTGACGATTGGACGGGCACGCCGGGCGCTGCCTCGGCCGCCGGGCGTCGGGGCTCCCCCGTTCGCGGCCGGTGGCTTGGCCCGGCAATTGCTGAGTTGCCCGGGGCCTGCTGATTGCGTGCTTCGCACGCCGTTGGTCCACCCCCGTTCGTTGTCTCCCCTGCATGGCCGTTGATCTGAGTCCTGGCCGTTCCCCTGCTCGACCCTGGCTGCTGCCGCTCGTCGCGGCGCTGGTGCTGGCTGCCGTCGTGGCGGGTATCTGGCTGTTGACGCCCCTGCGTGACCATCTCACGGTGGACGACTTCGTTGCGGCCGCGGACGCCCTGGAAGACATGCCGTTCGCGCCCCTGATCGTGATCGCGGTCTATGTGATCGGGCCCTTCCTCCTGGTGCCCCTTACTGTCACGGTGGCGGCGACTGGCGCCATCTTTGGTGCCTGGCCGGGGCTGGCCTATGCCTTCGTCGGCTCCATGCTGGCGGCCTATCTTTCATTTCTCGTCGGCTCTCTCGTGGGCGGCCGCAATCTGCGCCGGATTGCCGGCGCGCGCGTGGATGCGCTCAGTCGCAAGGTGGCGAGCAAAGGCGTGCGGGCCGTGCTGGCTGTGCGGCTGGTGCCCGTGGCGCCGTTTGTCGTGGTCAATCTGGTGGCGGGCGCCTCGGCCATTCGTCTGCGCGATTACATGCTGGGGACGATGCTGGGCATGTTGCCGGGCATTCTGATCAAGGTGGTCTTCGTCGATCAGCTCGCGCAGGCGGCCGAGACCTCCGATATGGACGCCCTGGGCAAGCTCGCCATCGCCGCCGTGGTGCTGGTGCTGTTGGGTGTCGTCGTCCGGCGTGCCTTGCGTCGCCGTGCGGCGCGGCGGGATGACGACTGACGGCGGATACCCCCACCCATGCGCGTCACGCCCGTTCTCACGATTGTCGTCATTGTCCTGGCGGCCCTGGCCGGCACGGCGTTGGCCACGGCGCTCGCCTTGCTGTGGCCTGATCGCTACGTCACCCGGCCAGGCTGGCCCACGTATTACCTGGGGATCTCCGCGCTGGTGCGCGACGCCCCCGTGGCGGGTGCGGCGGCGCCGCCGCTCTACGCGGGATCGCTGGGCACGACACGGGTGGCGGCGCAGTCCGAACTGACGATGCTGCTGGCGCCCGGGCAGAGCGAGGCGGCGTGGCAGGCGCAGCAGGACTATCTGCGAGCCCTGGGCTTCGTCCCGATGCGCACGCCGGCGGCCGAACCCGCATCGCCGGCCTGGCGCAACGCGGCCTTCCTTGCTCCACGTGGCGGCGGCGTCGTGCTGCTCACGCTGGATCCGGTCGGTGACGGCGGCGTCGGCGCGCAGCTCAACCTCTTGCACTTGCGCTAGGAACGTCGACATCCGGCACGCCCGACACGGGTCAGGAGCCGTCTGCGGCGGCCTTTGCAAGCGCCCACGGCCGGCCTAGCGTGCGGGCGGGATGTCCATGATGAGTTCCACCCGGCGGTTGGTCGAGCGGCCCTGCGGGGTGTCGTTCGTCGTCAGCGGGCGCGTGTGGGCATAGCCCACAGCCCGCATGCGGTCGGACGCGATCCCATGGCGCGACAGATAGCGCACGACGCTCGTGGCGCGGGCCGTGGCGAGTTCCCAGTTTGAGGCGAAGCGGTCGTTCTGGATGGGAATGATGTCCGTATGACCTTCGATCGACAGCGGGTACGGGTTGCGCGCCAGCACGTTGGCCAGGCGGTCCAGGACGTCGGAGCCAGTCAGCGCGAGATCGGCCTGTCCGGACGGGAAGAGAATCTCGTTGCTGATGCGAAAGCTCACGGATTGCGCATTGACGATGACGTCGATGCCGTCGCCCAGTTCGCCCAGGCCGAGTCCTTCGACCGAGGGCGGTGCGGGCTGCGCGGGCTCTGGCGGCGCGGTGTCGACGGCGGCGGGCGGCGGCGTCTGTTCGGCCAGCGTCGCGAAGCCCGGCAGCGACCAGCGGCTGGGCTGTGCCGGGTCTGGCAGGCGCAGACGCGTGCCGATCCAGGGGCCATCTTCGACGAGCGCGAGCGCCGGGAAGGCAGGGCGCCGGGCGGGGCGCCGCGGTGGCAGCGGCCGGAGGTGCCGGCGTGCCGGCGGACGGCGCTGAAGCGCCAGCCGGGTCGCTGGCCTGCGTGCGGGCGGCTGACGGGGTCTGGCGAGGCGATGTCGGGTCGTGCGGCGTCGTTGCGGCCGGCATCGCGATCAGTGGGGCGTCAGGCGACGTCGATTGAGGCGCACTTGCGAGCGTCGTCATACCCGCGACGGCGGGCTCGACCGTCTCGGCTGCCTGCGACGGCTCAGGCGTGATGGCTGGGGGCGCCGCATCGTTCGAGGTCGGTGCTGCGACGGCAGGCAGTGCCGTCGTACCCGCACCCGTCGTGGCGGGATGCTCAGTAGACGGGGTATCTGCCGTCAGCGCCGCCAGCGGCGCGGCGAGGCTGGGCGTCGCGCTCGCCTCTGCGCGCGTCCCATGCATGCGAGAGATCGCCAGTAACACCACCAGCATCACCAGCAATAGCGTAACGATGTCCAGATACGAAATGAGCCAGCCGTCGTTCTCGCGGTTGGCGGGCGGCGGCGCGCGCCAGCGGCTGGCGCGCGTTTGCTGGGCCTGGCGTTCGAGGCTGTCGAGCCGCTGCAGGCGTCGGCGCAGATCGGGGTGCAGCGACTTCAGCGCCGAGGTCGTGGGGGTGGCGCTCATCGCGTGGATGGCGCGCTGCCAGCGGGAGTGGCGCGGGCCGGGGCGGCCGCAGGCGGGGTCTTGGCCGTGGCCGTCGGCGGCGCGTCGTCGTCGGCCTCGTTCGCAAACGCGTTCAAGGCCTCGCGCATGAAGGCCGGGCTGCGCTTCTCGGCCATCATGCCCACGCCTTGCAGCAGCATGTCCATGAGGTGCACGCGTTGCTCAGTGCGGCGCTCGAGCTTCACGGCGATGGGCTTGCACACGAGGTTGGCGATCAGGATGCCGTAGAACGTCGTCATGAGCGCAATCGCCATCTGCTGGCCGATCACGATGATGTCGCCGTCGCCCAGCACGTAGAGCAGGTTGATGAGGCCGACGAGGGTACCCAGCATGCCGAAAGCCGGGGCAAAGCCTGCCATCACGCGAAAGAGCTCGGCTTCGGCCTGTTCGCGGGCGCGCAGGCGCGCGATGCGCCACTGGAGCAGTTCGGCGATCTCGTGCTCGGGGGTGTTGTCGATGACGAGCTGCACGCCGGTGCGCAGGAATGGGTTGCGCACGTCGGCCAGGGCCTGCTCGACCTTGCGCACGTCGTGCCGCGACCAGAGCTGGGCGATGTGCACGAGGTCCTCGATGTCATGCGCGCTGGAATCCTGCTCGTGGCGGAACACCGTCTTGACCAGGGCGAAGATGCGCAGCACCTCGCGCAGCGGGTAGCTGATGAACGTGGCCGCGAGCGTGCCGCCGACGACGATGGCCAGGCCGGGGTAGTTCAGATACAGGCTGGGATCGTTGGCGGCAAAGGCCAGGATGGCCGCCAGCAGCGCGACGCTGGCGACGATGCCGATGACGGTGGAGGGATTCAGACGGGCTTTGGTCATGGCGGTCCGCAGCCCGAGGGGCGCGGTCTGGACAAGGGTTCCGCCAGAATTGTAGTGAGCCCCCGCACCGGTCAAACGTGAAGAAACCGGGTGGAATGGCCGTTATATCGCGTGGGGCCGTAACACGTCCGGCGCACGCAGGCGGCGCGAGGCTGCCGGCGCGGGTTTCTGAAGCGCGAGGACAGGCCGAGACCGACAGCGCCCAGCGCAGGTCAGGCGGCTCAGTCCGGGTGCGGCCCAGGCGAGCGCTCTGCGCGGCGCACGAACACCGTCATTTCCTTTTCCGCCTGCTTGTCGCCGCGCCCCTGGGCCGCGGCGATGCCGTGGCGCCAGGCGTCTGCCGCAGCCGCCGTGTCGCCGGCGGCCATGTAGGCCTTGCCGAGCAGCTTCCAGGCAGCGGAATAGGTGGCGTCGTGGGCGACGCAGGCGCGCAGGTGCGTGATGGCGGGCGTCGGCTGACCGTCGTCCAGGTAGGCCTGCCCCAGGCCATAGCGCAGCAGGCTGTTGTCCTTGCCCGCGGCGAGCATGGTCTCAAGCGGGGTGATGCGGTCCACGACAGACGCCTCCGGGTGTGGTTCAGGCCGTCTCCGCCTCGGCTTCCGCCGTCACGGGCGCGGACGTCCGGATGAGGTGATCGAAGGCGCTCAGCGCGGACTTCGTGCCTTCACCCATGGCGACCACGATCTGCTTGTAGGGCACGGTCGTCGCGTCCCCTGCGGCAAAGACGCCCGGCACCGAGGTCTGCCCGCGGGCATCGGTGACGATCTCACCATAGGGCGTGAGATCCACGGTGCCCTTCAACCACTGGGTGTTGGGCACCAGGCCGATCTGCACGAAGACGCCGGCAAGCGCCACGGTATGGCTCTGGCCCGTGGTGCGGTCCTCATAGACGAGGCCATTCACGCGCTGCCCGTCGCCCGTGATCTCGGTCGTCTTGGCGTTCAGGATGACCTTCACGTTGGGCAGGCTGTTCAGCTTGTTCTGCAGCACGGCGTCGGCACGCAGCGCATCAGCGAATTCCACCAGCGTCACGTGTTCGACGATGCCCGCGAGATCGATGGCCGCCTCCACGCCGGAGTTGCCCCCGCCGATCACCGCCACGCGCTTGCCCTTGAAGAGGGGGCCATCGCAGTGCGGGCAGTAGGCCACGCCCTGGTTCTTGTACTGCTGTTCGCCGGGCACGTTGATCTCGCGCCAGCGGGCGCCGGTGGCCAGTACGATGGCCTTGCCGCGCAGCACGCCGCCGTCGGCCAGGCGCACCTCGGCCAGCTCGCCGGGCACCAGGGCCTCGGCACGCTGCTGGTCGATGATGTCCACGCCGTAGCTGCGCACGTGGCGTTCGAGATCGGCCGCGAGCTTCGGGCCTTCCGTGTGCTCGACCGAGATGAAGTTCTCGATGGCGAGCGTATCGAGCACCTGGCCGCCGAAGCGCTCGGCCACGATGCCGGTGCGGATGCCCTTGCGCGCGGCGTAGATGGCTGCCGCAGCGCCCGCCGGCCCACCGCCCACGACGAGCAGGTCGTAGGGGGCGCGCGCATTGATCTTCTCGGTGGCCTTGGCACCGGCACCGGTGTCGAGCTTTTTCAGGATCTGCGCGATCGTCATGCGGCCCTGGTCGAACACCTCGCCGTTCAGGAACACGGTCGGCACGGCCATGATCTGGCGCGATTCGACTTCGTCCTGGAAGAGGGCGCCATCGATCGCCACGTGACGGATGCGCGGATTGATGACGGCCATCAGATTCAGCGCCTGCACCACGTCCGGGCAGTTCTGGCAGGACAGCGAAAAGAAGGTCTCGAATTGGTAATCGCCCTCGAGCGCGCGGATCTGTTCGATCACGTCGGCCTCGACCTTGGGCGGATGCCCGCCCACCTGCAGCAGCGCCAGGATGAGCGAGGTGAATTCATGGCCCATCGGGATGCCGGCAAAGCTGACGGCGATGTCCGTCCCGGGGCGGGTGATGGCAAACGATGGTTTGCGCGGATCGGCGCCATCCTCGGCCACAGTGACGCGCTCGGACAGGCTGGCGATGTCGTGCAGCAGCGCGCGCAGTTCGTTCGACTTCGCGGTGCCGTCCAGCGTGGCGATCAGCGCAATCGGGTGGACGAGCTTGTCGAGGTAGCCTGCGAGCTGGGTCTTGATGTTGGCGTCGAGCATGGCAATCCTTTCTGGAATTCTGGGTATTGCGGGGCAGTGCAGGCCCGGCCGCCAGGGCCGGGCCTTGGCCGGTGCGAGGCACCGGCGCGGCAGACCTTAGATCTTGCCGACGAGGTCCAGCGAGGGCTTGAGCGTCTCGGCGCCTTCTTCCCACTTGGCCGGGCACACTTCGTTCGGGTGTGCGGCGATGTACTGGGCAGCGCGCAGCTTGCGCAGCAGCTCTTCGGCGTTACGGCCGATGCCGTTGTCGTTGACTTCGATCAGCTTGATCTGGCCTTCGGGGTTGATCACGAAGGTGCCGCGCAGGGCCAGGCCTTCTTCTTCGATCAGCACTTCGAAGTTGCGGGCCAGCGTGGCGGTCGGGTCGCCCACGAGCGGGTACTGCACCTTGCGGATCGTGTCCGACGTGTCGTGCCAGGCCTTGTGGGTGAAGTGCGTGTCGGTGGAGATGCCGTAGATCTCAGCGCCGAGCTTCTGGAAGTCGGCGTAACGGTCGGCCAGATCGCCCAGCTCCGTCGGGCAGACGAAGGTGAAGTCAGCCGGGTAGAACACGAACACCGACCACTTGCCCTTCAGGCTGGCTTCGGTGACTTCCACGAAATTGCCGTTGTGGTACGCGGTGGCCTTGAACGGCTTGACTTGGGTATTGACCAAAGACATGAACTCTCCTTGAGGTTGAGGTGCTGCCGCCGGTCCGGATGGCCGTGACAGCGCGGTGAACGGTGCTGCCTGAACGTGCCAGTGCACGCTAAGCCGTCATGATGACGGCTAATGCACCATTGTACAAATCAATTGATGCTATTAACTTGATTGGTTTTGCGTATGATGAAGGGCCGTGTCCTCGACGATGAAGCCGTCCACGAGGCGGATGCGTCGATCGCAGGTCTCGGCAAGTCGCGCGTCGTGGGTGACCACGAGCACGGCACATCCCTCCCGGTCATGCACCCGGCGGAACAAGTCGAACACGGTGTCCGCCGTCTGCGTATCCAGATTGCCGGTGGGCTCATCGGCCACCACCAACAGAGGCCGGTGCACCAGTGCACGCGCCACGGCAACCCGCTGCTGCTGGCCACCGGACAGCTCCGTGGGCCGCTTGCCGGCGTGCTCGCCCAGACCCACTTCGTGCAGCAAGGCCTGCGCCCGATCACGTGCCGCGGCATCAGGGCGGCCGCCGGCGATCATCAGCGGCATCAACACATTCTCCAGCGCGGTGAAGGCGGGAATGAGGTGGTGGAACTGGAAGACGAAGCCCAGCGTGCGCCGGCGCAAGGCTGTGCGTGCGGTGTCGTCCAGCGTGCGCGTGGCATGACCGTCGAGCAGAATCTCGCCGGCCGTGGGCGCATCGAGCTGGGCAATGAGGTTGAGCAAGGTGCTCTTGCCCGAACCGGATGGCCCGATCAAGGCCGCGAAATCGCCGCGTGGCAGCGTGAGATCAATGCCGTGCAGGACTTCGGCCTCGTTCGGACGGCCCACGTTGAAGGACTTGCGCACGCCGGACAGGCGCAGAACCGGATCGCGTTCAGGCATGTCGGATCGCCTCGGCAGGGTCCAGACGCGACGCGCGCCAGGCGGGCGACGCGGCCGCGATCATGCCGCTCACCGTGGCCACGCTCATCGCGAGCGGGATCAGGCCGGGCGGCAGCGGGATGATGAAGAGTCGCGGGCCAAAGGTGTTGAATGCCCCGGTGAGGGCCAGCCCGATCAGGCTGCCGATGAGCGAGCCGGCGAGGCCCAGCACGGCGCCTTGCAGCAGGAACACGCTCAGCATCTGCCCGCGGGTGGTGCCCATGGCGCGCAAGATGCCGATCTCGCGCGTGCGCTGCGTGACGCTCACGGCCAGCACGCTGGCGATGCCCATGGCCACGGACAGCGCGACGAAGACACTGATCATGGTGCTCGCAAGGCTTTGCGAGCGCAGCGCATTCAGGAGCTCGGCATTGTTCTGCATCCAGCTCTCGGCCTTCAGGCCGAAGAGCGCGGCCAGGCGGGCGGCGATCTCGCGCGCCGAGAAGATCTCATCCACGGTGGCGTCGAGCTGCGTCGCGCCATCGGGCACGTCGAGCAGGAACTGCGCTTCCTTCATGTCGAGATACACGTAGCGCGCGTCGAGCTCACGCACGCCGAGTGTGAAGACGCCGCGCACGGTGAGCACCGCCTGCCGCCCGCCTGCCGCCTCGACGCGCAACCGGCTGCCGAGTTCCAGACCCAGGTCGCGTGCCAGCGTGCTGCCGATCACCACGTCGCCAGGGGCAGGGCTGAAGCTGCCGGCAACGAGATTCTCGCGCACGGGAATGATGCGCTCATAGCGGTTCGGATCGACCCCCAGGAGCGCGACCGACGCCCGGGCATCACCGCGAAAGGCGATAGCCGGGCCGGTGACGAGCGGCGACACCGCCCGCACGCTCGGCATGTCGTCCAGCACGGCCTGCACGTGCTGCCAGTCGTTGATGGCGCGCAGGCGCTGGGCGCGCGCATCCTCCAGTACGAGTTGCAGCGTGCCTGCCGGCGCGGGCGCGATCTGGTTGGCCTCGCGCGGTGGCTCGATCACGATGTGCGCCTGCGAGCCGAGCGTGCGCTGGATGATGTTCGCCTGCAGGCCCTGGATGAGCGCGCTGATGAAGACGATCACGGACACCCCGACGGCGATGCCGACCAGGATCAGCGCCGTCTGTGAGCGGCTTTGCCGCAGAAAGCGCAGGGCGAGTGTGGTGGCGAGCCACATCTCAGCCGCCGTTGCGCGCACGCGCCGCCACCGGCAGCGGCTCGAGCACCGGGCGCACCCGTGTGTCGGGCGCGAAGTCTGGCCGCGCGAGCACGACGTCGCCCGCGGTGAGCCCCTCGCGCACTTCGGTGAGCGTGAGGCCACGCAGGCCCAGCGTCACGGGCGCCCGTTGCGCCCGGCCATCGCGCACCACCAGCACGGTGGCGGGCTCACCCGGTCGCGCGGCGCGCAGCGTGTCGTTCGGGATGGCGAGCGCCTCGTCGCGGCGCGCGGTCTCGATGGTGACGGACACCGTCATGTCTTCGCGCAGGAAGTCTGGCGTGGCGTCCGGCATGAGACGGACTTCCACCGTGCCGCGCTGCGTATCCACGCCGGGGGCGATACGGGTGACGCGGGCGGGGAACGGCGACTCGGGATAGGCGTCGGCGATCACGACGGCCCGTTGGGCGAGCGCCAGACGCGCGAGGTTTTTCTCGTCCACGGGCAGCAGGATCTCGGTGTCGCCATCGCGGGCAAGATCGAACAGGACCTGACCCGGCTGCACGACGTCGCCGGGCTCCGCATCCTGCGACACGACGAGGCCGGCGAAGCTCGCCCGCAAGGTGGTGCGGGCCAGATCGGATTCAGCTTGCGCCAGCCGCGCGAGCAGCACGCGCTCGTCGGCCTCGCCGGGCGCCAGCGTGGCCGCCTGCGTGCGTGCCTGGGCCAGACGGGCGCGCGCGGCATCGCGGGCCTGCGAGGCCAGTTCGACTTCTTCGCGGGAAAACGCGCCCGAGGCCTGCAGCCCCTGACGCCGGCGCGCTTCGCGCTCGGCCTGGGCGGCCTCGATCTCGGCTTGCCGCAGGGCGGACTGGGCCTGCGGGCGCTGACCTTGCGCCAACTGGGCGAGCGCGGCGCGGGCTTCGGCCACGCGGGCCTGCGCGGGGCCGTCATCGAGCTCGGCAAGCACGTCCCCGGCGGCCACGCGATCGCCTTCGTCGACGCGGCGAAGGCGCACGGTGCCTGCCACTTCGCTGCCGATGCGTGCGCGCACTGTGGCCACCACTCGCCCGCTCGCCACGACGCTCTGCACGAGCGGGGCCTGCACCAGCGCATAGGCCGGCACTTCAGGCCCGCGCCGCGATTGCCAGACCGCGGCGGCAACGACGATGCCGAGCACGCCGACGACGACTGCCTTACCCCAACCCAGACCCCTGGCCAACCCTGTCTCCTCGTCTTGCGGCCGGCATGGCGCAGCCTGCGCGGTATTGTAGGACGCGGTACGCTGCGTGCGACGCGCTGCGTCTTCGCCAATACCTGTCCCGTTCGCTAGGAGTCCTGTCCATGGGTATCACGACGATCGTCGTCCTTGTCGTCATCGCCTTGCTGGTGATCTATGTGATCAGCATCTACAACCGCCTGGTCACCTTGCGCAATCGCTTCCAGAACGCCTTCGCGCAGATCGAGGTGCAGTTGAAGCGGCGCTACGACCTGATCCCCAATCTCGTGGAAACGGCCAAGGCCTATCTGTCGCACGAGCGCGGCACGCTGGAGGCCGTGATCAACGCGCGCAATGCCGCGTCTGCCGGGCTGCAGGCCGCGGCCAAGGATCCAGGCAACCCGGCCGCGCTCAATCAGCTGGCCGGCGCCGAACGTGCCCTGGGCGGCGCGCTGGGCCGGCTCAACGTGGTCATGGAAGCCTATCCGGATCTGAAGGCCACGCAGAACATGCAGCAGCTCTCCGAGGAGCTCACCAGCACTGAGAACAAGGTGGCCTTCGCGCGCCAGTCGTTCAACGATTCGGTGATGGCCTACAACACCTACAAGCAGACCTTCCCGCCCGTGATCTTCGCCGGCATGTTCGGCCACGGCAAGGATGCGGCGCTGCTCGAGTTCGAGGATAGCCAGGCCATCCAGGCCGCGCCCAAGGTCAGCTTCTGAGCGCCATGGATTTCTTCGAACAGCAGGCACTGGCTCGGCGCCGCAGTGCGCTGCTCGTGGGGCTGATGGCCGTGGCGGTGATCTGCCTCGTGTCGGTCACGTCCTTTGTCATCGCGCTCATCATCGGTTGGATGGACGGGGGAGGGCCGGACCGCCCCGAGCTCGACTGGATGACGCGCACGCTGTCGGTTGTGACACCCGGCCTTCTGATCGGCGTGGCGATCCCGGTGCTCACCGTGATCGTGGTAGCCGGCCTCTTCAAGCACTATCAGCTCGCAGGGGGCGGGGTGGCCGTGGCCGAGGCACTCGGCGGGCGTCGTCTCGATCCCGGTAGTACCGAGCCAGAAGCCCGCAAGGTGCTCAACGTGGTCGAGGAGATGGCGCTCGCCTCCGGCATCGCCGTGCCACCGGTATATGTGCTGGAAGACCCAGCCATCAATGCCTTCGCCGCAGGCTATTCCCCGCGCGACGCGGTGATTGGCGTCACGCGTGGCAGCCTGCAGCATCTCACCCGCGATGAGCTGCAAGGCGTGATCGCGCATGAGTTCAGCCATATCTTCCACGGCGACATGCGGCTGAATACCCGCCTCGTGTCGGTGTTGCACGGCATCCTCGTCATCGGACTCGTGGGCCGGGGCATCCTGGAAGTGATGCCCTGGCGGCGTGGCAACAACTCGCGCGACAACGCCGGCCCGCAGTTGCTCGTCATCGCCCTCGTGCTCGTCGTCCTGGGCTCGATCGGCACGCTCTTTGGCCGCATCATCAAGGCCGCCGTCAGCCGCCAGCGCGAGTTCCTGGCAGATGCAGCAGCGGTGCAATTCACGCGCAACCCCGATGGCATTGCCGGCGCCTTGAAGAAGATCGGCGCCGTGCCTGCAGGCTCGCGTGTGAAGGATGCGCATGCGCACGAGTTCAGCCACATGTTCTTCAGCAAGGCCGTGGGGCGAGCGAGCGGGGCCTGGATGTCGACGCACCCGCCGCTGGTGGAGCGCATTCGTCGGATCGAGCCGGGGTGGGATGGGCGGTTCCCCACGCTGGAGGAAATCCGCGCGAGGCAAGCCGAGCCACCGCGCGACGCCGCACAGACGCCGGCCGCAGATGCCCGCCTGGAGCGCGCGGCTGCCGTGCTGACACCGGCCGCCGCCCTGGCGGCCATCGACGCCATCGGCCAGGCGGACCCGGCCCATCTCGCGCAGGCGCAACGCACGCTGGAGGACATGGACCCGGCCTTGCGCGATGCCGCGCACGACACCTACGTGGCGCGTGCGGTCATCTATGCCCTGTTGCTCAGTGACTCGAGCACGGTGCAGGAGCGGCAGTTGCAGGCGCTGTCGCAGCAGGCGCATCCCGACGTGCAGGCGATATTGGCGCGCTTGCGCGAACAAGTCCTTGCGCTGCCCGAATCCGCGCGCCTGCCGCTGCTCGAGTCCGCGTTGCCGGCCCTGCGCCAGTTGTCTGCCGCGCAGTACGACACGTTCAAGGGCTGCCTGCGTTCGGTCATTCAAGCCGATGGCCAGGTCAGTCTGCGTGAGTGGGCCTTCTATCGCATCGTGGTGCATACGCTGGAGTCGCGGGCATCGCCGCGGACGTCGGGTGATCTCGCGTCCAATCGCCGTGACGTGGCGATTCTGATGGGCGCTTTGGCGCGCGCCGGCGAAGGCGATGGGACCGACTCGAAGGCTGCGTTCGCCGCGGGTGCCGTGGCGTTGGGGATGACGGATCTTGAACCGCCCATCACCGGGGCGGGTTCGCCGCATCTGCTGGACGAGGCCGTGAGCCGGCTCGCGGGTCTGGAGACCACGCACAAGAAGCCGCTGCTGCGGGCCCTGGCGCAGGTGGTGACACACACGGGTGAGGCAAGCCCGATGCAGGCCGAGCTGCTGCGTGCCGTGGCACTGGCACTCGATTGCCCGCTGCCACCGCTGGTGAGCGCCGCGCCCGCATGAAGAAAAACCCCGGGGGCCAGCGCTGGCTGACCCACGGGGCTTCGACTGCCGTGACGGCGCGAGGGCTCAGGGCTTGACGGCGATGGCGCCGATCTCCACGCCCACGTCGCGCGGCAGGCGAGCCACCTGCACCGTGGCACGCGCTGGCGGGTTGCTCGGGAAGTAGGTGGCGTACACCTCGTTCATCGTGGCGAACTCGTTCAAGTCCTTCATGTACACCGTGGTCGACACGATGTTGGCCATGGTCATGCCATCGGCCGCCAGCACCGCCTTCAGGTTGTCCAGCACCAGCTTGGTCTGTTCGGCGATGGGCGCGTCCTTCTTCAGTTCACCGCTCTTCGGATCGATGGGGATCTGACCGGCCAGGTACAGCACGTTGCCGGCGCGAATGGCCTGGGAGTACGGGCCGATGGCCTTGGGCGCGTCTGGGGACGCGACGACGGTGATGCCGGCCACGTCGGCAGCGGCAGCCGTGCCGGCGGCGGCAACGGCGAGGGTCAGGGCGAGGGCGCGAAACGTCATGAACGTGTCCTTGTAGGAGAAAGAGGGATCAGGCCATCTCGGCCGACAGCTTCCACATGGCATCGACCAGGCGGTCGATGTCGTGCGGGTCGTGCCAGACGTGGGTGGAGATGCGGATGCCGTAGTGGTTGTTCGGGTAGCCGATCACCGGGAAGCCGGCGTTGCGAATCGAGAAGCCCGGCGAGAAGTCGCTCAGCATGCGGTTGACGAAGGTTGTGGCCTTCTGGCTGTTCATGACGTCCGCCGGGTTGCGGAACGGGTTGAACGACGTGAGGGCCGACACGAGCTTGGGGTCGTCCTTCGGCGAATACAGCGAATTCACGCCCCACCGCTCGGTGATGCGCTCCTTCAAATATGCGCTCAACGCGAGGTCATAGGTCTCGATCTTCTTGCGACCGATGGTGTCCCACATCTCGCACGCGCGTCCCAGGGCCTCGAACATCGGCGTGTGGATGCTGCCGCACGCCGTGACGCTCGCCGCAACGTCGAACGCGGCCTGGCTGCCGGTGCTGCGCGGGCGGGACACATAGGTGCTCGTGTGGATGGGATACCACTCGGGCAGGGGCAGCGGGTTGGATGGGCGAATCTTGTTGCGCATGACGAGAATACCCGTCGAGCCTGGCCCGCATTGCCACTTGTGGCCAGCGCCAGACATGAAGTCCACGCCAAGCGCGCCGTAGTCGTAGGCCATCATGCCCGGCAGGTGCGCGCCGTCGCAGATGCTGATGAGTTCGTGTGCCTTGACCACTTCCATGATCTCGGCGATCGGCAGCATGGTGCCGGTCACAAACGTAGGCGAGGACCACATCACGGCGCGCACGCGCTTGCCCTGGCTCTTGAGCTGACGAATGCGCTCATCGAAGAGACTCTGGTAGGTGGCAGCCGTCTGGTTATTGCCGACTGGCATCTCGATACGCGAGATCTCGATGCCGTAGCGATCCTGTGCAATGGCAAGCGGCGTGTTGCCGCCGCCGTGTTCGTGGTTCGTGGTGACCACGACGTCGCCTTCGCGCCAGGGGATGCCCAGGATGGCGTGGCACATGCCCGAGGAGGTGTTGGCCGAGAAGGCCAGTTCGTCGCCGTCGACGCCGAAGCCGCGCGCCACCTTGGCGCGCAGATCCGCGAGGTTGGTGTAGCCGCTGCCAGAGTCCTCGGCCTTGCGGCGGTTCTCCGTGGCGAAGGTATCGAGCACGACTTGCGGCATGGAGCCCGCCGTGCCGATGTTCATGTAGACCTTGTCGCGGTTGAGCACGAACATGTTCTGCACGTCCGTCCAGAAAGCTTCGTCCTGCAGCAGCTCGTTGCGCGCGGCGTCGGCTGCGGTCTGCCCGCTCGCGTCGCCGCAGGCGGCCAACAGCGGGCCCAGGGTAGCGGCGCCCGCGCCGTAACCCAGCATGCGCAGGAAGTCGCGCCGCTTGGTGGTCCAGCCCAGGGAGATGTCTGAGGTGGCGCGCGTCGGTAGCGCGAGTTCGCTCGGGGATTCGACGGGGGTTTGCATGGTGACTCCGCAAAGAGGCCAGGGATCTGGCGATGTGCCGGCCCGACATGACGAGACATGACGGCGTGTGTAAAAAATTATAGGTAGGCACATTCGATCCGCGGGCAACTTTATTCCCTTACGTAGCGTTACGCAGATCCGGGTATCTCCTCATGTCTCAAGCGCGCTAATGGTGCCTGTCGGTCGGTAGAATCGGGCGAGTCGCACAGCGCTGGTGCATCGTCATGCCCAGCGGCCAGGGGATCGGCACGTGTGCACGGGGCGAGGGCAAGGCCGCTGTCGTGTTGGCATGCTTTCTGCATTTCTGAATCGGGTTCACGAGTCGACAGCTTCTGCAGGAAGCCGTGTCGTCATTCATGAAAGATCGAGACGAAATCCCTTTGCGTGTTGGTAGCTATTCCCGCCCGGCCTCGTTGCGCCGGCTCGCGGCATGAGGTACGCCTGGCCGATCGGGCTGTCGCTGCTGCTGTTGCTCGGCGCCCTGGCCTGGGTGATGTCCACGGTGGAGCGCCAGACATTGCGGCTGGTGGCCGAGGAGCGCGAACGCGTGCAGTCGCTGTACGTGCACGCGCGCGAGCGCGAACTCCAGCATTACGTCCTGCTCGCGCGAGCCGCCACCGAGCGGCTGGCCGCCGAGGGCGGCGAGATGGCACCGCGCAAGCGCCAAGCGCTCGCGGTGCTCGCGCGCATGCGCTTCGGACAGGATGGTTACTTCTTCGTTTATGACCGCGATGGCCGCGTCCTGCTCGATCCCGGGCAGATGGATACGCCGGGCGTCGAATTCTGCGAGCCTGACGAGCCCGCCGGACAGCAACAAGCCAAGCTCATTCTCGCCACCGCAGAGCGCGGTGGCGGGCTGGTGCGCTACGCGTGGGCCAAGCCAGCCTCGCCGCATCCGGTGCCGAAGATGTCCTATGTCACGCGTGTCGAGCCCTGGGGCTGGACGCTGGGGGCGGGCCTGTATCTGGACGAGGTCGAGGCGCGCCTGCAGGAGCTGGATGCGCGAGCCCGCGACAGCATCGCCCAGATCCATCAGCGCATCGCCACGATCGCGGGGCTGGCCCTCGGCCTGGCTGGGCTCGGCTGGCTCACGACGGTGCTCTGGCAGCAGCGGCGCTCACAGCACCGGCTCTTTCGCATGGTCGAGCGTCTGGGCGAGGCGCGGCAGGGCGAGCGTCAGCGCCTGGGCCGTGAGCTGCACGATGGCGTCGGGCAGGTCATGGTGTCGACGCGGCATCTGATCGAATCTGCACAACGCCACGCCGGGCCGCGGGGCAAGGGCGGAGCGGCCGCCGACGGCTCACTTGGCACCACGTTGCAGACCTGCCTTGCGAGGCTCGACGAAGCGTTGAGCGAGATTCGCCGCTTGTCGCACGGCATGGCGAGTGCGCGGCTGGAGGAGGAAGATCTCACGCGTGCACTGGCTGTGCTCGTGGCCGAGTGCCAGGCGGGATGTCCGATGATGTTGAGCTTGCAGATTGGATCCCTGCCGCGCGACGTTCCCGCAGACCAGCGGCTGGCCGTGCTGCGAATCGTGCAGGAAGGGATCAACAACGCCTGCCGTCATTCGCTTGGGAGCAGGCTGGATATCCGGCTGGCGGGCAGCGTCGACGGCATTCATCTGCGCCTGCAGGACGACGGGGCTGGCTTCGATGTGGCGCAGGCCGACGCCGCGGGCGGAATCGGGCTGCGCAACATGCAGGCGCGCGCGGCCGCGCTGGGCGGGCGCCTCCAGGTGCGTTCGAGCGCATTGGGGACCACCGTGGATCTGCACCTGCCCTGGGAATCCACGCCAGAAGAGGAAGCATGATGAGGCCGATCCGAGTATTGCTGGTGGACGATCACCCCTTGTTGCGCGACGGCATCCGGTTGGGGCTGCAGCGCGATGACGGCATTCAGGTGGTGGGCGAAGCCGGCAGTGTGGACAGTGCGTTGGCATCGCTCGATGCCGTGCGGCCCGACGTCATCGTGACGGATATCCGCATGCCGGAGCGCAGCGGTCTCGATCTGGTGAGTGCCATTGCCGAGCGCGCCTGCTCGATGCGCGTGCTGCTGTTGTCCATGCTGGACGATGTGCGTCTCATTGATCGGGCGCTGGCCGCAGGGGCTGCCGGCTACGTGCGCAAGGACGCGGGCGCGGATACGTTGCTGGCAGCGATCCGCACAGTTGCCCAGGGCGGGCGTCATGTGGACCCCGGGGTGGCGGCCCTTCTGCGCGCACCGGATCCGGGCGTGCGAGCACCGTCGAACCTCACCCCGCGCGAAGCCGCCGTGCTGCGGCTCGTGGCCCAGGGACTCAGCAGCCGGGATATTGCCGATGCCCTGGACATGTCGGTGCGCACGGTGGAGACCCATCGCTTGCGCGTGCGCCGCAAGCTTCATCTGAGCACGGACGTGGGCCTGACGGGGTATGTACAGGCCCTGCCGGAGATTGCACCCGCGGCGTAGTCTGGCCTCAGGCGGGTTGCGGAGTGGCCCTGGGGGGCAGGGCGCGGCCCGGCAGGCGCAGCGACAGGACTGCCGCGCCGAACAGCAGCGCCGTCGATCCCCCGAAGGCGATCCAGTGCGTGGCGTACGTATCGAAGCCCCAGCCACCCAGCCACGAGCTCAGCATGGCGCCGATCTGGTGGCCCAGATAGGCCCAGCCGTAGAGCACCCCCACCAGGCGAACACCGTAGACATCGGCGAGGATGGCCGAGGACAGCGCGATGCTGCCCGCCCACACGATGCCGCCCAGCGCCGCTGCGCCATAGAGCTCCCAGTGCGTGCCCACCACCATCAGCGCCAGAAAGCCCAGGCCTCGCACGAAGTAGATCGTGGCGAGGATGTAGCGGCGCGGCAGGATATCTGAGAGGCGGCCCAGGACCAGCGTGCTGAAGATGGCCACGAGCCCGATGAGACCGATGCCGAGCGAGCTCGTCGTGGCGTCGAATCCGTGGTCCATCAGCATCGGCACCCCATGGGTGCCGAGCAGGTTCATGCTGTAGCCGCAGGCAAAGAGCCCGAGCGCGATCATCCAGAAGGGGCCGGTGCGCAGGGCCTGCGCCACCGTCATGCTGGGCTTGGCCGCGGCTGCCGCAGGCGTTGCGGGCGCTGCCCCGGGTGCCGGGATCTGGCTGGGCAAGAGATCGGTGTGCTCGGGCGCTTCGTCCCGGATCACCATCCAGGCGAGCGGCAGCGTGACGAGGGCGAAGAGCACCGCAAAGCCCAGCAGCGTCGATTGCCAGCCCCAGGCCTTGATGGCAAAGCCGA
This sequence comes from Verticiella alkaliphila, assembly GCF_018904615.1. Classification (GTDB taxonomy): domain Bacteria; phylum Pseudomonadota; class Gammaproteobacteria; order Burkholderiales; family Burkholderiaceae_B; genus Verticiella; species Verticiella alkaliphila. The sequence continues at coordinate 36,264 of NZ_JADCNH010000002.1, forward strand.
ACGCCGGCGTCATGATGGCGATGCCAGCCATCGAGCCCGTGGACAGGAAGAACATCGCCATGCCGCGCTGCCGGGTGAACCATCGGCTGAGCACGGGGGTGAGGGCGACGGGACTCGTGAAGGCGAGCCCGACCGACAGCAGCACACCGTAGGCGAGGAAGAATGTGATCGGATCGCGGGCCACGAGCGTCCAGGCCGTGGCGAGCAGGACGATGGCCGTGCCCACCGTGAGCGTGACGCGTGTGCCGCGCGCGCCAGCCAGCCAGCCCGCCACGGGCATGGCCAGCCCGTAGAAGAGCATGCCGACGGCAACGATGGTGGAGAGCTGGTTGCGCGAAAAGCCGAGGTCTTCCGTCATGGGCAGGAAGAACGGCCCGATGCCCATGCGCATGCCCACCGTGAGCAAGGTCAGGAAGGTGGCCGCGGCCACGATGTTCCAGCCGTAGTAGTACCTGGCGCCGGCGGTCATGTTCTGTCTCCGTATTCTGCGTGACGCGCAAAGCGCATAAGGTTAGCAAAATCGGTAATAAGGCTGCGGCGTCATCTGGGCCAGCTCCCCGAGCTGTCGCGTTCGGTGCTACGATACGGCCCTCTTTGGGGAGTAGCCTGCTTTCGCAACGAAAGCGTGCGCGTCAACACACTTGGCTTCACGCCATGGCGCGCGCAACCGCAAGGTTTGGCGAGACCATCGACACCTGCGCCCGAGGTCCGGCGTGCGCAGCCGTGTCGTGGGCTCGTGCCGGCCGAGGTTGCTTCATGAACATTCTCTCCACCACCCTGCTGGCGTTTGCCATGTCCACCGATGCCTTTGCGGCCGCGGTCGGCAAGGGGGCGGCATTGCACAAGCCGCGCTGGGGCGACGCCCTGCGGGTCGGCATCATCTTCGGGGTGATCGAGGCCTTGACGCCCGTGGCAGGCTGGGCGCTGGGACTGGCGGCGGCCGACTACGTGGCCGATTGGGACCACTGGATCGCGTTCGTGCTACTGGGTGTGCTGGGCGCGCACATGATCTGGAACGGCTGTCAGCCCGGCGACGAGGATGCAGAGACGCCCAAGACCTCGCGCCATTCATTCTGGACCTTGGCCATCACGGGCTTTGCCACCAGCATCGACGCGATGGCGGTGGGCGTGGGGCTGGCCTTCATCGACGCCAACATCGTCTCCACGGCGGCGGCCATCGGCATGGCGACGCTGCTCATGGTGACACTGGGCATCATGTTGGGCCGGGTGCTCGGCAAGCTGGTGGGTTCGCGCGCCGAAATCGTCGGCGGCGTGATCCTCATCGGGATCGGCAGCGTGATTCTCTACGAGCACCTGTCGGCCGCGGCGGCATAGGCTGCCGCCACGGCAGACGTCATCAGTCCTTGCGGCTGGTGACTTCCAGCAGGTGGTAGCCGAACTGCGTCTTGACCGGGCCTTGCACGGTGTTGACCGGGGCGCTGAACACCACCTGGTCGAATTCCGGCACCATCTGACCACGGCCGAAGGTGCCGAGATTGCCGCCGTCGCGGCTGGAAGGGCAGCGCGAATTGTCGCGAGCCACCTGGGCGAAGTCGGCGCCGCCTTCGATCTGGGCCTTGAGCTGGTTGCACTGCTCTTCGGTGGACACGAGGATGTGGCGGGCGGAAGCTTGGGACATGGGAACTCCTTGAATGAGGACTCCCCATGATAACCGCTGCGTCAAGGCGTCTCGCGACGGCGATCCCGATCACCCGAGTCGGTACCTGAGCACCGACTCGGTCGTGAACCGCACGATGATCGGCATCATCATGCCGACGGCCCCACGTTGTCATCTCGCCACGCTCAACCGTAGGTTTGTAACAATGCATGCATAAACGCTGTCATAAATGTGACAATGCGTTTTTTGTGATGCTTATTGTTGCCGATCTGAGGCGGGCACGGGCTGAATGGTTGAGTTTACCCGCCTCCGAGCGTGGCGCCGCTGTCGCGGTGCCCTGGGATAGACGGCAATTTGCCGACTTGCCGACGAGGCAGGCGCGGCAATATCCGAGTGGAGATCGGTGATGCACATGCAAGGGAACCGTGGTTTTCAGATGACCGGCGACATCGCCGCAATCGGTGCAGGTAGCGCGTCCTGCGGCACTCGCAGGAGCAACAGCGCCGAGATCGATTGTCCGTCATGCCACGTCTCCATCTCGCCCTTGTCCACCGTGTGCCGCCACTGCCGCACGAATGTCCTCGACTTTCGGGCCAGTGTCGAGCGTGACCGATTCCTGCAACTCACGCGTCGCGCCGCCAGCGTCGGTGTGGTTGGCGCCATCGCTGGGTTCATGGCGTGTTTCCTCGGCGCGGACGTGCTTCCGGCATGGTTCACGACCGCGTCGGCGTACCTGGGCGCCGGCGGCGCGGCGCTGACTGCGATGAGCGTGGCCGCCAAGCCCTGAGCCCGGATTCCGGCGCTCGCGATCTCTCAAAGCCCGAGTGCGCGCTGCGCAGCCTCGCGCAGGGGCTACTCGCCCCGTCCGATGCCAAGGTGGCGGGGGCATCGCAGCGATGATGACGCCCTAGCTGCCCCGAAGGCCCAGCCCGGGTCCCGTCACCCAACTGCCGACGAGCTGCGGTCGAGACAGGATCGGCATGATCGTCACGATGACATTCTCGAAGCCGCCTGAGACGGTCTCCAATTGATCATCACTGAGCGGGCCTTGTTCGACCGCGTGATCACGAATCGCTTGCGCGAGTTGCTGCGCATCCACGGTCACACCATGCCGTGCCAGCGCCGTCGTGAGCGCCGAAGCACAGGCATCGGGTGTCTGGGCCTGGGCGAGTCTGCTCTGGAGCTCGGCGTCGGCGAGGAGGCGTTCAGTCAAGGACTGCACGGTGTGCGGTTCGGAAGTCATCGCATCGTACCTAGAGAGTGAGTGAGGGCCGGCATGCGCTGGCATTCGCACTGTAGGGGCTCGCGCGATGGGTTGCCATGGCTCAGGCGTGCTACGCAACACGCTGCGGCGTCCCGTGGGGGCCGCGCAGGTGGCATACGTAGCGCCGCAGCCTCTGCAGCGGCAGCGCGGCGTCATGGCCTGCCCGTTCAGAATCCCGGGTACTTGCGCCAGATCTGCTCGTTCAGCGCGTGGTTCTCGCTGTATTCACCGATGGTCCAATCCTTGAAGGCGTAGAGATCTTCCGCCACCTCGGTGATGACGTCCCGTAGCTCCAACGGCTCCAGCCAGCGAGCGGGAATCGCCGTCGCGCCATGCAGGGCGCCCAGCAGGTTGCCCGCGATGGCGCCGGTCGAATCGGAATCGCCGCCGTGGTTCACTGCGAGGGTGACGCCGTGCTCGAAGTCGCGGGCCACCAGAGCGCAGTAGATGGCGATCGCCAGCGCCTCCTCGGCGGTCCAGCCTTCGCCTAGCCGAGCGATGGCGTCCTCGTGGCGCAGGCCGGCTTCAGCATGTGCCTCCGCCATTTCGATTGTCGTCAGCGTGTCCTCATGGCGGGGCTCACCGCGCAGGATGTGCTTGGCCGCTGCCAGCGCCTCGGTCAGCGACGCGCCATCGGTCAACGCCAGGATCAGCACCGCCAGCACGCCGCCCGTCAGCATGCCGGTTGGGTGGCCATGGGTCAGCGCCGCCAGCTCGCTCCCTAGCCGAAAGACATCCTGCGGCGATTCGTACTGACGCAGGCGCCAGGCGAAGAGGCCCACCGGCGCCACCCGCATGACGCCACCGCAGCCCTTGCTGTCGTTGCTGGCCGTTTTCCCAAATGATGTCATGGCGCGCAGCGCCGACAGGCAGGTGTTGCCCGGTGCGCGGCGGCTGTGCAGCGCACGCTGCTGGTAGAGCCAGCCCGACTTCTCGGCGCTGAGTTCCACGTCGCATGCGGGCCGTTCCCCTTGCGTGCACAGCCAGCGCAAATACGCGTGTGCCGTCACGCCGGTATACGTTGTGATGCCCTTGAAGCAGCCCCGCACCCAGCCCCGGAGCAAGCCCTCGGCCGTGAACAAGGTCATCTGCGTGTCGTCGGTGATCGTCCCGGGACCGCCATACGCCGGTGAATACTGGGTGATGCCTTCCGGGCCGAAGCGACGCAGGATCTCCGCCCGTGACATGAACTCAACCGGGGCGCCGAGCGCATCGCCGACGGCACCGCCGAGGAGGCAGCCGAGGAACCGCGCGCGCACGGGGTGCTCGGGTTGCGGTGCCCTGTGCCAGGCGGGTGGGGGTGAGTCGATGGGCGGCTCGCTATCCGGTGGGAGGGCCATGCTCGAATTGCGCGTAAGGGGGTGCCGGGAATGTACCGCGAGCGGCTGTGTCGAGCTGACGCCAAACGTGAAGACGCGGATAAAAAAATGGCCAACCTTTGCGGGTTGGCCATTTCAGCTTTACTGATATCTCGCGAATTCTGGTGGAGCCGGGGGGAATTGAACCCCCGTCCGCGAGCCCTCCGCAGGCAGTTCTACATGTTTAGTCGGCTTGTTAAGTTTTAACCGTGAGATTGGCCAGCCGACTGACCGGCTCACGGCGATTCACGTGATTTAAGACGCCCCCGTGTGACCCCGGTGACGCCCGATCCTTTGTGAATGACGTTGCTGTGGGTTACCCCACCTGGCCCAAAGGCAAACCAGTGCAACGCGCTTTACCGGTTTTTAAGCGGCGATAGCGAAACGCTCATCGTTGGCGTTTATTGGTGTTCCAGTGGTTTAACGAGCGAACTGGTGCTCGACATGCCCTGCACTGTTTCGCGACCCCCGTCGAATCCGGATCGGCCCCAGTGACTGCTAGTGTACTCCAGATGGGGCAGGGGGGCGGGGTTTCAAGCCCCGTCGCGCCCTGCCGACATCAGAAGTTGACGTTGGCCGTGAGCCAGAAGGCGCGGCCTGCGGGGGCCGTGCCCTTCGTGGCCGAGGTCGTCTTGAAGTACCGGCTGCCCAGCACCGTCTCGCCCGCCTGGTTGGTCCACGCCTGGTACTCGTCGAAGTTCTTGTCGAGCACGTTGTAGACGTTGGCGCCCAGCGTCACGTTCCGGGACACGCGATAGGAGCCGCCCAGGTGCAGCAGGGTGTAGGCCTTGAGATCGCCCAGGGCGTTGTACTCCAAGCGGTTGTTGCCGGTCAGGTTGTCGGGGTTGCCGTCGAATCGGCGGCTCTTGCCGCGATGCTCTGCCGTCACCCACAGGTTCAGGCGATCGGTGGCGTCCCAGCGCAGCTGCGCGTTGGCGATGTGCTTGGCGGTGTCGCTGAGCTTGCCGTTCTTCACGCCGTTCTCGATGGCTTCGCTGTCCGTCCAGGTGTAGTTCAGGTTGAGCGACCAGCGATCGGCCAGCGCGATGCGGCTCGCGAGTTCCAGGCCCCAGGTCTTGCCTTCGTCCAGGTTGATGGAATAGGTGGCCTGCGGGTTGGCCGAGCAGCTGGAGATGTAGTTGACGGTGCAGTCACCGCCGCCCGTGATGCGGTTGGTGATGCGGTTGTGAAAGAGGGTGGCCGAGCCGGTCGTGCCGTTGAGGCTGTCGAAGAGCACGCCGAATTCAGTGCTGGTGCTGATCTCCGGCTTCAGGTTCGGATTGCCGATGCTGATCACGGAGCCTTGGCCAGAGACGCCGCTTGCACCGTCGATGAGCTGGTTCAGGCGCGGCGCGCGAAAGCCGCGGCTCACCCCGCCCTTGGCCGTCCAGTTGGGCGTGGCTTCCCACACCAGGTAGCCACGCGGGCTGAATTCGCCCCCGAAGGCATCATGGTGGTTGTAGCGCCCGCCCAGCGTCGCGGTGAGGCTGTCGGTCAGACGCCACTCGTCTTCGGCAAAGAGCGCCCACATGGTCTGCTTGTGGTTCTCGGGCAGCAAGCCGTCCGTGAACTTGGCGTCCCACCACTGCGCGCCGGTGGTGAGGATGTGGGATTCGCCCAGCGGGGTGACGAGCTTGGTGTCGAAGACGGTGTTGGTCGTCTCGAGCTTGCGGTCCGTGCCGATGGACGGATCGCGCGCGGGACGGGCGGCTGACGGGATCGTGCGGCCCAGTGTCTCCGTGGTGGAGCGCGTCAGGCTGGACTCGAGCAAGCCGATGCCGAGCCGGCTGCTGTGGCCCACGGCGACCTGGTCGCGATTGAAGCGCAGGTAGTCCCGATAGCCGTTCACGGCCACGGCAGTCACGCCCGTGGCGCAATTGCGGTAATCGACCGAGCCCAGGCGGCAGTCGTCGTTGTCGTACCAGGTGCGGCCTTGCTCGACGTCAAGCCAGACGTCGTGGTTGCGATTGGGCGTGAAGCTGAGCTTGGCGCCCAGCGTGTGCTGCCGGCTCTCGCCCGGGCGCGGATCGCGTGCATTGCCGGTGCTCCAGATGCGGTCCGAAGCGCTGCGGCGGTAGACGTCGCCGCGGATGGCGATACCCAGCAGGTCCTTCACGATGGGGCCATCCAGGTACACGTTGAAGCGGCGCTGGCCGCCTTCGGCACTGTGTTGCGGGATGCCGATCTGGGCCGAGGCGCTACCGCCCCATTCGGGCGATACCTTGCGCGTGATGATGTTGATCACGCCACCCATGGCGTCCGAGCCGTACAGCGTGGACATGGGGCCGCGGATGACTTCGATGCGTTCGATGGCCGAGACGGGCGGCATGAAGCTCGTGAGCGCGGCGCCGAAGCCGTTGGGCGTGATGTCGCCGGCCACGTTCTGCCGGCGCCCGTCGATCAGGATGAGCGTGTAGTCGCTCGGCATGCCGCGGATGCTGATGTCCAGCCCGCCCGTCTTGCCGGTGCCGCCTTGCACGTCGATGCCGGGCACGTCCTTCAAGGCTTCTGCCAGATCGCGAAACGGCTTGGCTTCCAGATCTTCGCGCGTGATCACACTGATGCTGGCGGGCGCTTGCGCGATCTCCTGCTCGAAGCCGCTGGCTGTGACCACGATATCGGACAGGCGCACGGGATTGTCGGCGGTCTGCGCCTGGGCTGCCACGGGCAGAGCCAGCAGGACGGAGAGTGTGAGGCGGGAGAGCGCGAAGTCAGGGCGGGGCAGGAGAGACGAACGCATGCGGCGGGCTTATCCGAGTTGACGGGGCCGACGAGCGCCGACCGCGATCAGGGGTTGATAGTCGAGACGAATTTAATAATGAGAGTCGTTATTATTCTACAAATCGACATCAAGTTGTATCTTTGTTTTGAATATCTGTCGCACGTTGCCGACAGATTGCAGAGGATCGGCCCCGTTTCGACGGAATCGCGACGGTGGCAGATCGACGCTGCCCCGCGCTGGGCACATCGTCGGCAACAGCCTTGCGATGACGACAAACGTCGATGCCCGAATGACAAACGCCCCGCAGAGCGGGGCGTTTCAGGACGTGCGTCTACGCCGAAGGATCAGCTGGCGCTGGCCAAGCGCTGGAGGGCGGGCCAGACGGCCAGCGGCGTGTCCGCCACCGCATCGGCCTGCCAGGTCGTCACGGGTTCGGCATCACCGCAATACCCCCACGCAGCCGCCACGGTGGGCATGCCGGCAGCCTTGCCGGCCTGGATGTCGCGCAGGTCGTCGCCGATATACACACAGCGCGCGGGATCCGTGCCCAGTTCGCGCGCCGCATGCAGCAGGGGCAGCGGGTGCGGCTTGGCATGCGGCGTGGTGTCGCCGCACACGACCACCGCGGCTTTGAGGCCCAAGCTCGCAATCAGCGGCTCGGCCAGCCAGGCCACTTTGTTCGTGACGATGCCCCAGCGCATGCCCGCATCCTCGATCTGGCCCAGCAACGCGTCGACCCCGGCAAAGAGCTCGGACTGCTGGTCCATGCCGGCGGCGTAGTCTTTCAGGAACTGATCGCGAACGTCCGGGTATTCCATGTCCTCGGGACGCAGATCCAGGGCCACGCGCAGCAGGCCGCGTGCGCCTTGCGAGGCCACGGGGCGAAGCTGCTCATAGGGCAGCGGAGGCAGCCCGCGCGCCGTGCGCTGCAGATTGGCGGCAGCGGCCAGATCCGGTGCGGTGTCGGCCAGCGTACCGTCGAAGTCGAAAAGAATGAGATCGGGCATGCGTCAGTTCGCCAGGGGACGGTAGGTGGCCATCAGGTAGTTCACGTCTGTGTTCGGCGTGAGGGAATACACGTCGGTGAGCGGGTTGTACGTGAAGCCTTGGAGATGGGTGACATTGAGCCCGGCGCCGCGCGCAGCCGACGCGAGTTCACTGGGCTTGAGGAACTGCTCGTAGTCGTGGGTGCCACGCGGCAGCAGCCGCAGCACGAACTCGGCGGCCACGATGGCCTGCAGGAACGACTTGAGATTGCGGTTCAGCGTGGAGAGAAACACATGGCCGCCGGGTTTGACCAGCGTGGAGCAGGCGCGCACTACCGAAGCCGGATCGGGCACGTGCTCGAGCATCTCCATGCACGTGACCACGTCGAACTGCCCAGGCTTCTCGGAGGCCAGCGTTTCAACAGCGATGCGTCGATACTCCACCTTCACGCCGGATTCCAGGCTGTGCAGTCGAGCCACGGACAGCGGCTTGTCCGCCAGATCAATGCCCGTGACGTTGGCGCCTTTGGCCGCCATGCTCTCGCTCAGAATCCCGCCGCCGCAACCGACATCCAGGATGCGCCGCCCGGCGAGCGGGCCTGCGATCTCCTCGATCCAGTTCAAACGCAGCGGATTGATCGCGTGCAGCGGCTTGAATTCGCTGGTCGGATCCCACCAGCGCGAGGCGAGGGCGCTGAACTTCGCGAGTTCGGCGGCGTTGACGTTGGACGGCGTGGCGGTCATGGCGGGCTCGACAAAAAAACGGCAAAAAAAAACCTGGCAAGACATCTGCCAGGTTCATTCTACCCACTCGGAAAACACGGCGCCCGGGAAGTGCCAGAGGCACGACCCGGGCAGACCTACGCGAGATTAGCGGCGGGTACCGACGACTTCCAGTTCCACGCGGCGGTTCTGAGCGCGGCCTTCGCGGGTGGCGTTGCTGGCCACCGGCTGGGACTCGCCCTTGCCTTCCGTGTAGATACGGTTCGGGTCGATGCCACGGTTCACCAGGTAGGTCTTCACGGCGTTGGCACGACGCTCGGACAGGCCTTGGTTGTACGTGTCGGAACCGATCGAGTCGGTGTGACCCACAGCGATGATGACTTCCAGCTCGAGCTGTTGAACTTGGCGAACCAGTTCGTCCAGCATCTGGCGGCCGTCCGGCTTGATGTCGGTCTTGTCGAAGTCGAAGAAGGTGTCAGCGTCGTAGACAACCTTTTCGCTCACGGGAGCGGCAACCGGGGGCGGCGCGACGGGCGCGGGCGCTTGGGCGATGATGGTGCCGTCGCAGCCGGGCAGGCCAGTGGCGGGCGTCCAGAACGCATTGCGCCAGCAGTGTTCGTTCGTGCCGTTCATCCAGGGCAGACCGGCGACGTTGACCCAGTTGTCTTGGCCTTTGCCGATGTTCTGGGCGATCACGGCCGGATCAGCCACCGCACGCACTTGCTGCGCGGAAGCGACGCCACCGATCGTCGTAGCGGCGAACGCGAGCGCCAGGGCGATTTTTGAGGGCTTGTTCATGTTTCTCCTCGTGAGCTTGAAGCAGAAATTGTGAGTTTCGCAGCGAACCCCCGCCGCAGAAGGTAAGTACTGGCGCCCTGTCTAGGACAGGACAATCGAAGGCCAGTATATCAATCAGGATATGTGTTTCAAAGGATTTTCAACAACCTCCCGAGTGGTGCGGCGGGTCTCCGCAACGTCCGTCTGAGCAATGGGACAAGGGGCTAAACCCGTGTCTTCATTGTGGAATGTGCGTACGCGACGGGGCAAGCAAACGGCAGGCCGACGCGCGCTTCGTGTTGGTTTTTTCCCACAGAGTGTCCGGGTTTGCCCGCGGTTGCTGCGAGCCCGGATGAAGCGCGATGCGGCCGCTGAGACCGCAAATGGCCGTCGTTCGCAACGCGATCCGACGAAATGTTTCGCAACACCGGGGTTTGTAGCTGGGGCATGTGACAGACTGACTATCTATATATAGAGAAGGCGATGGGCTCGGATGGCGTGGGCCTGGCTGGCAGCGGATGGCTGGTCACTTGGCCGGTGCTATCCGAGCTGGCGTTGCCCGACCATTCGCAGGGAGCGTGCCCGAGGCGTGTCATCTGGGCAGCAGCGGGGCGGTGCGAGGCTGTGCGGGTGATAAACTCGACGGCTTGGCCCTAGGCGCGCTCGGGCGCGCCTTTTCGCTTTTTGGCCTGACCCCGCTTTTACATGCCCCACGCTATGGATTCCTTCGCCAAGGAAACACTTCCAGTCTCGCTGGAAGAGGAAATGCGCCGCAGCTACCTCGATTACGCCATGAGCGTGATCGTGGGCCGCGCCCTGCCGGACGTGCGCGATGGCCTGAAGCCCGTGCACCGGCGGGTGCTGTACGCGATGCACGAACTGAACAACGACTGGAACCGCGCCTACAAGAAGTCCGCGCGTATCGTCGGCGACGTGATCGGTAAGTATCACCCGCACGGCGACCAGGCGGTCTATGACACGATCGTGCGGATGGCCCAGGATTTCTCCCTGCGCTACACGCTGGTCGATGGCCAGGGCAACTTCGGTTCGGTCGACGGGGACAGCCCGGCGGCCATGCGTTACACGGAAATCCGCCTCGCCAAGATCGCCCACGAGATGCTCGCGGACATCGATCAGGAAACGGTGGATTTCGGCCCCAACTATGACGGCTCCGAGAAGGAGCCGCTCCTGCTGCCGGCGCGCCTGCCCAACCTGCTCGTGAACGGCAGCTCGGGCATTGCCGTGGGCATGGCCACCAACATTCCGCCGCACAACCTCGCCGAAGTCGTCGAGGGCTGCCTCTTCGTGCTGCGCAACCCGGATTGCTCGATTGATGACGTGATCGAGCGCATCCCGGCGCCGGACTTCCCCACGGGTGCCACGATCTACGGCATGTCCGGCGTGCGTGAAGGCTATCGCACCGGCCGCGGCCGCGTGGTGATGCGCGCCAAGACGCACTTCGAGGACATGGACAAGGGCGGACGCCAGTCCATCGTCGTCGACGAGATCCCCTACCAGGTCAACAAGAAGACGCTGCAGGAGCGGATGGCCGAGCTGGTCAACGAGAAGAAGCTCGAGGGCATCTCGGACATTCGCGACGAGTCCGACAAGGACGGCATGCGTCTGGTGATCGAATTGAAGCGCGGTGAAGTGCCCGAAGTGGTGCTGAACAACCTGTACAAGCACACGCAGTTGCAGGATACGTTCGGCATGAACTTCGTGGCCCTGGTCGATGGCCAGCCGCGCTTGTTGAACCTGAAGCAGCTCGTCGAGTACTTCCTCTCGCACCGCCGCGAGGTGGTGACGCGGCGCACGGTGTATCAGCTGCGACGCGCTCGCGAGCGCGGCCACGTGCTGGAAGGCCTGGCCGTGGCGCTCGCCAACATCGATGACTTCATCGCGATCATCAAGGCGGCGCCCTCGCCCCCGGTGGCGCGTCAGGAGTTGATGACGCGCAGCTGGGATTCGTCGCTCGTGCGCGAGATGCTCGCGCGGGCGCAGGACGACACTCCGGGTGGCAGCGCGGCCTACCGGCCGGATGGCCTGGGCGAAGCCTTCGGCCTGCAAGCCGATGGCCAGTACCGCCTGAGCGATGTGCAGGCCCAGGAAATCCTGAACATGCGGCTGCAGCGCCTGACGGGCCTGGAGCAGGACAAGATCGTCGGCGAATACCGCGACGTCATGTCCAACATCGCAGACCTGCTGGACATCCTCGCCAAGCCCGAGCGCATCACGACGATCATCGGCGACGAACTCACCGCGATCAAGAACGAGTTCTCGGTCAACGCCAAGGACACGCGGCGTTCGACCATCGAGCACAACGCCTACGAGCTCGACACTGAAGACCTGATCACCCCCACCGACATGGTGGTGACGATCTCGCACACGGGCTACATCAAGAGCCAGCCGCTGTCCGAGTACCGCGCGCAGCGTCGTGGCGGGCGGGGTAAACAGGCCACGGCCACGAAGGAAGACGACTGGGTCGAGCGGCTGTTCATCGCGAACACGCACGATCACATCCTGTGCTTCTCCAACCGCGGCCGTGTCTACTGGCTGAAGGTCTGGGAAGTGCCGCAGGGGTCGCGCAATTCGCGCGGGCGCCCGATGGTCAACATGTTCCCCCTGGTCGATGGCGAGAAGGTCACCGCCGTCCTGCCGGTCAAGGGCTTCGTCGAAGACCAGTACGTGTTCATGTCCACCTCGCGCGGCACGGTCAAGAAGACGCCGCTGTCGGCGTTCTCCAATCCGCGCAAGGCCGGCATCATCGCCGTCGATCTGGACGAGGGCGACTTCCTGGTGGGCGTGGCGCTCACGCATGGCTCGCATGACGTCATGCTCTTCTCGGATTCCGGCAAGGCCGTGCGCTTCGATGAGAACGACGTGCGCCCGATGGGCCGCAATTCGCGTGGCGTGCGCGGCATGTCCCTGGAAGAAGGCCAGAGCGTCATCGCCATGCTCGTGGCCAGCGACGAGACGCAGGGCGTGCTCACGGCCACCGAGAACGGCTTTGGCAAGCGCACCCCGATCAGCGAGTACACGCGCCACGGCCGCGGCACCAAGGGCATGATCGCGATCCAGACCAGCGAGCGCAACGGCAAGGTCGTGGCCGCCGTGCTCGTCATGCCGTCCGACCAGATCATGCTGATCACCAATGGTGGCGTGCTGGTGCGCACCCGCGTGGCCGAGATTCGCGAAATGGGCCGCGCCACGCAAGGCGTGACCTTGATCAGCGTGGATGATGGCAGCCGTCTGTCCGGCGTGCAGCGTATCGCCGAAGGCGACGTGCTGGATGCCGAGGGCGAGGGCGACGAAGGCAACGAAGGCAACGAAGGCCCGGCGACGGGCGACACCGGCAGCGAAGCGAGCGGCGAGAGCGGCAATGACTAAACGTCCCTACAATTTTTCGGCGGGCCCGGCAGCGATGCCGGAAAGCGTCCTGCGTCAGGCCGCGGAAGAAATGCTGGATTGGCGCGGCAGCGGCATGTCCGTGATGGAGATGAGCCATCGCGGCAAGGAATTCGTGCAGATCTGCGACGAAGCCGAAGCCGACCTGCGCACGCTCCTGGGCGTGAGCGACGACTATGCCGTGCTCTTCATGCAGGGTGGCGCCACGGCCGAGAACGCCATCGTGCCGCTCAACCTGATTGGGCGTCGGCCCGAGCACAAGGCCGACTACGTGGTCTCGGGCTCGTGGTCGCGCAAGTCGCAAAAGGAAGCCGCGCGCTACGGCGATGCGCAGGTGATCGCGACGGCGGCAGAGGCCGCCGTGATCGAAGGCCGCGAGCAGGCCCCGTTCACGTACATGCCGGATCCCGCCACGTGGCAGGTGCGCCCGGATGCGAGCTACGTGCATCTGTGCAGCAACGAGACCATCGATGGTATCGAGTTCATCGACTGGCCGGACATGGCAGCGCTCGGGCAGGCGGACGTCCCGCTGGTCGTCGATGCGTCCTCGCACTTCCTGTCGCGTCCGATGAACGTCGCGCGCACCGGTCTCGTGTACGCCGGCGCCCAGAAGAACGCGGGCCCCGCAGGCGTCACCATCGTCATCGTGCGCCGTGACCTGATCGGCCATGCGTTGCCGGTGTGCCCCACGGCGTTCGACTACGCCAACGTTGCCAAGGAATCCTCGCGCTTCAACACGCCGCCCACGTATGCCATCTACATGGCCGGGCTGGTGTTCAAGTGGGTGATCGCCAACGGCGGCCTTACCGGCATGGAGGCCGCCAACCGTGCCAAGGCGGATCTGCTCTACGGCTACCTGGAGGCGAGCGGCTTCTACCGCACGCGCATCCATCCGTCCGTGCGCTCGCGCATGAACGTGCCCTTCGTGCTGAACGACGAATCGCACAACGATGCCTTCCTGAAGGGCGCGGCGGCAGCCGGTCTCCTGGCGCTCAAGGGGCACAAGAGCGTGGGCGGCATGCGTGCCTCGATCTACAACGCCATGCCGCTCGAAGGTGTGCAGGCGCTCATCGCCTACATGAAGGATTTCGAGACCCGCCATGGCTGATCCCGTGCAGGCGCAGCTCGGACCGCTGCGCGAGCGCATCGATGCGATCGATGCGCAAATCCTCGATCTGCTGAACCAGCGCGCCCAGGTGGCGCAGCAGGTGGGCGAGGTCAAGCATGCGCTGGGTGGCGCGGACGTGGCCGTGTTGCGGCCCGAACGCGAAGCCCAGGTCATCCGCAGCCTGCAGGCGCGCAACACGGGGCCGTTCCCGGCCGAGGCCGTGCGGGCCGTGTGGACGGAAGTCATGTCTGCCTGCCGCGGCCTGGAGCGTGGCCTGACGGTGGCGTACCTGGGACCGCAGGGCACCTATTCTGAACAGGTGGCCCTGGCGCACTTCGGCCACGCCGTGACGGCACTGCCCTGTGTCACCATCGATGAGGTCTTTCGCGCGGTGGAATCCAATCGCGCCGACGTGGGCATGGTGCCGGTGGAGAACTCCACCGAAGGCGCCGTGAACCGTACCCTCGATCTGCTGCTGTCCTCGCCGGTGCGCATCCTCGGCGAGAATTCGCTCGTGGTGCGGCACTGCCTCATGACGCGCAGCGGCACGCTCGAGGGCGTCACGCGCGTGATGGCGCATCCGCAGGCGCTGGCGCAGTGCCAGGGCTGGCTGACCCAGCACGCCGCGGGCATTCCGCGCGAGGCTGTGAGCAGCAATGCCGAAGCCGCGCGCATCGCCGCCGAAGACCCCACCGTGGCTGCGATCGCGAGCGAATCGGCCGCGAGCCTGTGGCAGATCCAGGTGGTGGCCGCGAGCATCCAGGACGATCCGCACAACCGCACGCGGTTTCTCGCGATCGGTCATCAGGACACGCTGCCTTCGGGCCGGGACAAGACGAGCATCATTCTCGCCGTGCCCAATACGGCCGGCGCCGTCTACCAGATGCTCACGCCGCTCGCCCAGAACGGTGTGTCCATGACGCGCTTCGAATCGCGGCCGGCCCGCACCGGACAGTGGGAGTATTACTTCTACGTCGACGTGCAGGGTCACCGCAGCGATGCCAACGTCGCCAAGGCGTTCGACACGCTGCAGGCGCAGACGGCGTTCTTCAAGCTGCTGGGCTCCTACCCCGCGCAGCCGTGAGCGGTCGGGAAGGCCAGCCCCGGGGCCGCGCGAAGCATCCGGCTGCAGGGGCGCAGCAGCCGTCCGGCGGCCAGCAGTCCACGCAGGGCGATGCCGCGCCCGTGGGCGCCGACATCGCGGCGTTTGGGCCAGGCGGCGCTGACGGTGCCGTGCTGCGAGATGCTGGACAGCCTTCCCGGGCACCGCAGATCCCAGTCCTGGCCGTCGTCGGCGTCGGCCTGATCGGCGGCTCGTTCGCCGCGGCGTTGCGTGCTGCCGGCGTGGTTGGCCGCATCATCGGCGTGGGCCGCAATCCCGCCTCGCTCGCGCAAGCGCAGCAGCTCGGCCTCATCGACGAGGTCGCGGATGCCGCCACGGCCGCCGCGCAGGCTGATCTGATCTTTCTCTCGACGCCCGTGGGCGCGATGCCTGCTGTGCTGCGCACGATGGCGTCGCACCTGTGCGTCAACGCCGTCGTCACTGATGGCGGCAGCACCAAACAGGACGTGATTGCCGCCGCCCGTGAAGGCCTGGGCGAGCGGATTGGCCAGTTCGTGCCTGGGCATCCCATCGCAGGCAGTGAGCGCACGGGGCCCGAGGCGGCCAATGCCGATCTGTATCGTGGTCGGCACGTGGTGCTGACGCCGCTGGCGCAGAACACGCCGGCCCAGGTCGCATTCGTCGAGGCCGCCTGGGCGGCGTGCGGCGCGCGGTTGAGCACGATGCCGGCCGATGAACACGACCAGATCCTGGCCAGCGTCAGCCACCTGCCGCACTTGCTGGCAGCCGCCTACGTGGCGCAGATCGACGCCAGCGGAGACGGCGCCCGCCGCCTGAGCTATGCCGGCAGCGGCTTTCGGGACTTCTCGCGCATCGCCGCCGGATCCGCCGAGATGTGGCGCGACATCTTCCTCGCCAATCGGGAAGCGCTGCTGGCAGAGTTTGAGGCCGTGCAGGCCACGCTGGATACGGTGGCCGGCTTCATCCGCGAGGATCAGGGCGAGGCGCTCGAAGCGTTCCTCGCGCGCGCCGCACGCGTGCGCGGCGGCTGGCGGCACGAGTAACGTACCGGAGCACACGAGGCCTTGCGCCGTTGGCGCACGCCCACGCGCACCGGCCTGACGCGTCAGCCCCGCGCGCGCCTGGCCTTCACCGCGTCGGCCAGCGCGGCCAGCACGGGCTCGGTCTGTGTCCAGCCCAGGCAGGCGTCGGTGATGGACACGCCGGGGCGCAGCGCAACACCGGGCTTGAGATCCTGGCGGCCTTCTTCCAGGTGACTCTCCAGCATGAGGCCGGTGATGCGGTGCTCGCCGCCCGCGATCTGGCGCGCCACGTCCTGGGCCACGTCGGCCTGGCGCAGATGCGACTTGTTCGAATTGGCGTGCGAGCAGTCCACCATGACCTGCTCGCGCAGGGCGGCGGCGCGCAGCGCGGCGCAGGCTTCCTCCACGTGCGCGGCGTCGTAGTTCGGCCCGGATTTGCCACCGCGCAGGATGACGTGCACGTCCTCGTTGCCCCGCGTCTCGAAGATGGCGGCCATGCCCATTTTGGTCATGCCCATGAAGGCATGGCTCGCGCGCGCGGCCACCATGGCGTCGGCGGCCACCTGGATGCCGCCGTCCGTGCCGTTCTTGAAACCCAGCGGCGTGCTCAGGCCGGAGCACAGCTGCCGGTGGCTCGGACTTTCCGTGGTGCGTGCGCCGATGGCGCCCCAGGCGACGAGATCCGCAATGTACTGCGGGCTCAGCAGATCCAGGAACTCCGTGCCCGTGGGCAGGCCCAGGGCATTGATCTCGAGCAGCAGCTCGCGTGCGCGGCGCAGGCCTTCGTTGATGCGAAAGCTGCCGTCCAGACGCGGATCGTTGATGTAGCCCTTCCAGCCCAGCGTGGTGCGCGGCTTCTCGAAGTACACGCGCATCACGATGAGGAGCTCCCCACGCAGGGCGTCGGCCGTGACCTTCAGGCGGCGCGCGTAATCCAGCGCCTGGTCGTGGTCATGGATGGAGCAGGGGCCGATCACCGCGACGAGCCGGTCATCGCGGCCATGCAGCACGTCGGCGATCTGCGCGCGGCTTGCCTCAACCAACGTCTGCACGCTCGCGGGCGCCGGCACTTCGTCCAGCAACAACGCCGGCGAGATCAACGGGCGCACGGCACGAATCCGCACGTCATCGATGCGGGTGGCATCCAGCGTGCCGTTGCCAGTCTCACGATCGTGGGCAAAATCATCCATGTCAGCGCACTCGCATGCCGGGCTGGGCGCCCGGGAAGGGTTCGAGCACATAGATGCCCGGATTGGCCTTTTCGTCTGCGTGGCTGGCGGCGAGCACCATGCCTTCGGAGACGCCGAACTTCATAGTGCGCGGCGCGAGGTTGGCCACGAGCACGGTGAGCTTGCCCACCAGCTGCGCGGGCTCGTAGGCTGAACGGATGCCGGAGAACACGTTGCGGTGACGCCCTTCGCCCGCATCCAGCGTGAGGCGCAGCAGCTTCTTCGCGCCTTCGACGTAGTCGCAGGCGACGATGCGCGCGATGCGCAGGTCCACCTTGGCGAAGTCGTCGATGGTGATGGTGGGAGCGATGGCCTCACCGCCGGGCAGGGCACCATCGGAGACCGTCTCTACGGCGGGTACGGCGGCAGCCACCGGCGCAGCCGCCGGGGCGGCCACAGCGGCAGGCGGCGCGTCAGCCGCAGCGGGAATCGTGTCGAAGAGCGCATCGAGCTGCTTGGCATCGACGCGCTGCATCAGGTGCTGGTACGTGGCGATGCGCGTGGAGGCTACGGTGGCGTCGGCCCAGGTGAAATCGCGATCCAGGCCGAAGAGTTCACGCGCCACGCGGGCGGACAGCGCCGGCAGCACCGGGGCAAGCAACACGGACAAGGCCTTGAAGCCGGCGATGGCCTGCGAGCACACGCGGTGCAGCGCTTCGCGCTGGACGGCGTCCACCGCCGCGCTGCGCGCCATCACCCACGGCTGGGCCGTGTCGAACACCTGGTTGATGCGGTCGGCCAGCGCCATGGTCTCGCGGATGGCGCGGCCATACTCGCGGGTCTCGTAGGCAGTCGCCACCGAGGCGGCCACCGCCTGGACTTCGGCGAGGAAGTCCGCGTCCGGCACGGCGAGCTCACCCTCGAAGTGCTGGTGGATGAACTTGGCGGCGCGGCTGGCGATGTTGACATACTTGCCGACGAGGTCGCTGTTGACCCGGGCCATGAAGTCTTCCGGGTTGAAGTCCACGTCCTCGACACGCGCGTTGAGCTTGGCGGCGATGTAGTAGCGCAGCCATTCCGGGTTCATGCCGGTGTCCAGGTAGCGCAGCGGAGAGATGCCCGTGCCGCGGCTCTTGGACATCTTGGCGCCGCTCACGGTGATGAAGCCGTGCACGTTGATCTGGTCCGGCGTCTTGCGGCCCGAGAAGTGCAGCATCGCGGGCCAGAAGAGGGCGTGGAAGTAGACGATGTCCTTACCGATGAAGTGCACTTGTTCAGTGCCGCCGGCCGGATCCAGCAAGGTGTCCATGTCCAGGCCCTGCTTGGCGCAGTAGGCGGACAGGGACGCCAGGTAGCCCACGGGGGCATCCAGCCAGACGTAGAAGTACTTGCCGGGGGCATCCGGGATCTCGATGCCGAAGTAGGGCGAGTCCCGCGAGATGTCCCAGTCGGCGAGCTTGCCGTCTTCGCCCAGCCATTCGCGCGTCTTGGCGAACACCTCGGGCTGCAGGTGCGGTGTGCCCTGCGCGTTGCGCCCGGCCGTCCATTCCTGCAGGAAGGCCACGCAGCGCGGGTCGGAGAGCTTGAAGAAGAGATGCTCGGACTGGCGCAGCACGGGCGTGGCGCCCGTGAGCGTGGACTTGGGCTCGATGAGATCCGTGGGCGCATAGACGGCGCCACAGACTTCGCAGGAATCGCCATTCTGCTCGGGCGACTTGCAGCGCGGGCAGGTGCCCTGGATGTAGCGGTCCGGCAGGAACATTGCCTTGACCGGATCGTAGAACTGCTCGATGACGCGCGAATCGATCAGGCCGGCATCACGCAGGCGGCGGTAGATGTCGTGCGAGAGCGCGACGTTCTCCGGGCTGTGCGTGCTGTGCCAATGGTCGAACTGCACGTGAAAGCCGTTCAGGTATTGCGGGCGCTCGGCGGCGTAGCGTGCCACGAGCTGCTCCGGCGCAATGCCTTCCTTTTCGGCCTTGAGCATGATGGGCGCGCCGTGCGCGTCATCGGCCCCCACGAAGTGCACCGTGTGGCCCTGCGACCGCATGAAGCGCACCCAGATGTCGGCCTGGATGTATTCCATGATGTGGCCCACGTGGAAGGAGCCATTGGCGTAGGGCAGGGCAGTCGTGACGAAGAAGGTGCGGGACATGGCGGATTCTGTGGAAGGCACGGCAAACGGCAACAGGCGATTGTAGGCGCACCGTGGGGGTGCGCGCATCCCGGATCGCAGGGACGTGCGAACGCCGCGGGCCTCAGGGCCGCGGCGGCAGGGGGGACAGCAGGGTGGGGACGCGCCGCGCGGGCAGGGCAGACCGCCGCGCGCGCCGATCCATCAGGGCAGGTCGCGTGCTTCGACGTCGGTGACGTTGCGGTTGCGGCGAATCGCAGCGCGAGGGCGAGCCGGTTCGCTCACCTCGTCGGCGGCGTCAGCCGGTGCGGCACCCGGGCGCCGCACGAAACGCCATTGCGTGCCCCGGCGCGCCTGCCACATGGCGGCAGCGGGGAAGGGCTTGCCGCGCACGCGCGCGACCACGTACATGACGCCCAGCGCGATGGCGGTCGACACCATGAGCACGAAGGCCATGGCGATCCCCGCGAGTGCGAGCATCAGGACGACAACACTGCGAAGCAGTCGAGAAAGGGTATTCATAGGTCAAGTGTACCTTTTACGTAACTCCCTGGCGTTACAGGAAATTGCATCGGTGCGATAGGGCCCGGCTATCCGCTATGCTTCATGGGTTGAATGAATGCTAGACCCCAGGAAAACCATGTCGTTGACGACAGACCAGGTGCGCGACACCTTGAAGAACACCCTCGATCCCGACACCGGCCTGTCGCTGATGTCGACCGGGGCCGTCAAGCAGCTGTCGGTCGATGGCAACGATGTCTCGTTGGACCTCGAACTGGGCTATCCGGTTCAATCGCGCCTGCCGGCCCTGCGGACGTTGATCACCGAAGCGCTGATGGGTGAGGGGGCTGGCCGCGTCACGCTCAACCTCACCTGGAAGGTGCAGGCGCACGCCGTGCAAGCCGGGATCAAGCTGCTGCCCCAGGTGCGCAACATCATTGCGGTCGCTTCCGGCAAGGGCGGCGTGGGCAAGAGCACCACCGCCGTGAACCTGGCCCTGGCGCTGGCCGCCGAGGGCGCCACCGTGGGCCTGCTGGACGCGGACATCTACGGACCGAGCCAGCCCACCATGCTGGGCATCTCCGGCCAGCCGCGCACCGAAGACGGCATGAACATGGAGCCCATGCAGGGCCATGGGCTGCAGGTAAGCTCCATCGGCTTCCTGGTCGATCCGGAGGCGCCGATGGTCTGGCGCGGTCCGATGGTCACGCAGGCCCTGGAACAGTTGCTGCGCAAGACGCGCTGGGCCGATCTGGATTACCTCGTCGTCGACATGCCCCCGGGTACGGGCGACATCCAGCTCACGCTGGCGCAGAAGGTGCCGGTCACGGGCGCGGTGATCGTCACCACCCCGCAGGACATCGCGCTCATCGATGCGCGCCGCGGACTGCGCATGTTCGAGAAGGTGGGTGTGCCCATCTTCGGGATCGTCGAGAACATGGCCGTGCACATTTGCTCGAACTGTGGTCATGCCGAGCACATCTTCGGTGAAGGTGGCGGCGAGCGGATGGCCAAGGACGTGGGTGTGGACTGGCTGGGTGCGTTGCCCTTGTCGCTCGCGATCCGAGAGCAGACGGATGCGGGCAAGCCCACCGTCGTGGCGGAGCCCGACGGCGAGGCCGCCGCTGCCTATCGTGCGATCGCGCGCCGGGTGGCGGGCCGGGTTGCCGCGCAGGGGCGCGACATGTCGAG
Organism: Verticiella alkaliphila; assembly: GCF_018904615.1. GTDB lineage: Bacteria > Pseudomonadota > Gammaproteobacteria > Burkholderiales > Burkholderiaceae_B > Verticiella > Verticiella alkaliphila. The sequence goes on from NZ_JADCNH010000002.1 coordinate 57,326, forward strand.
CAAATTTCCTTCCATCGTCGTGCAGAACACCTGAACCCGCATGCAGCGCTTCCGGCCCCGCGTCACTGTCGCCAGCCGCTGGCTGATTCTCGCACCCTGGGCGTTCGGGCTGTCTGCCGCGCATGCGCAGCAGGCCCGCCCTGAGGTCACGATCGACCCCGGTGGCGTACCTGCCGCGGTACTGCAGGCCGTGACGCGGTCCGTGGACCACATCGTGTCGCTGTCGCAGGACCAGGACGGCGGCGAAATCGACCGCCTGCGCCGACGGGTGCGCGACGTCACCATCACGGCTCTCGCCACCGAAGGCTACTTTTCGCCGGAAGTCACGCTCGACGTGGGCGAGGATGTTGGCGGGGAGACGTGGGACATTGCGATTCAGCCGGGCGAGCGCACCGTGGTGTCGACGCTGGATCTGGGTTTTTCCGGGGCCATCGAGCTGCCGGCCTACGCCGAGCGCGTCAGTGCCATGCGCAACGATTGGCGCCTGCCGGTGGGACAGCCGCTGCGCAGCGAGCAGTGGGAAACCGCCAAGCGCGAGCTCATCGGCTCGGTGAGCGAGCGGGATTTCGCGCTCGCCCGCATCCAGCAGTCGCAAGCACGGGTCGACGCCGATGCGGCGCAAGCCGATCTCACCGTCCAGGTCGAGAGCGGCCCGCAAGTCGTCCTGGGCGAACTCGAGATCATCGGGCTGCGGCGCGTGCCTGAGAGTCTCATCCGCCGGTACGTGGCGTACCAGCCGAACGAGACACGCTATGACCGGCGCCAGTTGATCCGCTGGCAGCAGGACATGCAGAGCACGCCATTCTTCTCGTCGGTCGACGTGGGGCTCACACGATCGACGGGGCGGCGCACCATCCAGCAGGTGGCCGATAGCGCCGCGCAAGCCGAGGGAGCGGGCGATCTGGATGCCATCCGGCGCACGCCGGCATCGCAGGCCGCAGCGGCCGAGGTGCCTGACGACGACGAGGACGACGACGACGCGCAGACGCGCGACACGGCCAGCGAGGCGCCGGCCGGCCAGGCGGCGCCGCGCAGCAATCTCATGCAGCGCGAGCGCCTGGTCGTCCCGGTGCGGGTGTCGGTGACGGAGGCACCCGCCCGGCGCGTGGGCGCGGCCATTGGCGTCGACACGGACGTTGGCCTGCGCGTGGAAGGCACCTACCGGCAGAACATCGTGGCAGGTCTGCCCGTCGAGCTCCAGTCCGGCATCGGCATCGACGCGGACCGCCAGACGGCCTTCGCGGATTTCTACCTGCCGCCGAGCCCCAAGGGCTATCGCGACCGCGTGGGCGTGCTGGCCGAGCACAACGACATCCAGGGGCAGGATGTGCGCCGCGTGGCGCTGGGCGGTGTGCGCAACCGCATCCGTCCGGCAGGCGACGGCAGCCGTGTCGAGTACGAAACCAACGCCGGCCTGGTGGCTGCGTATGATGACGTGCGTGTGGACGGCGGCGAGAGCTATACGCTGCCCTCACTCACGGCCACCTACCAGTGGCTGCGGCGAGACGTGGACAGCAAGTACAACCCGCGCCAGGGCCATCTGATCGATCTCGGCGTGGGCGTGGGCTCCTCCGTGCGCGACTTCAAGCCCTACAGCCGCCTGCAGGCCCGCGGCCAGTACTGGTGGCCGATCGGCGCGCGTGATCTCGTCACCGTGCGTGGCGAAGTGGGCAAGGTCTGGTCGGGCGGCAACACGCGCATCCCGGCGGATTTCGGATTCCGCACCGGTGGCGCACGCACGATCCGGGGCTATCGCTATCTGGGGCTGGGGATCGACGACGGCAATGCCGTCGTGGCGGCCCCCGCGTTGGCCGTCGCGAGTGTGGAGTACCAGCACTTCTTTACCGACATGCTGGGCGTCGGCGTGTTCGTCGATGCAGGGGATGCCGCGGCCTCGTTCCGCGACATGGACATCGCCTGGAGCGTGGGCAGCGGGCTGCGCGTGCGCACACCGGCCGGTCCGATCTTCGTCGACCTCGCCTGGGCCGACCGTGACAAGCGGTTGCGCCTGAGCTTCTCGCTGGGTCTGGCGTTTTGAAGGGCCGGCGCGCCCTTGTCTCGCGGCTGCGGCGGTCCCGTTCGCGCCGCGCGCAGTCCGGTTTCCTCACGGCGCTGCTGATCCTGGTGCTCGTGCTGGTCTCGGCGGTGGTGTTTCTCGTCACCACCAACGCCGGGGCGAATCTTGCGCTGCGGCTGGGCCTGTCGGCCACCGGGGGCAGCGTGACGAACGTGGAGGGCTCGCTCTGGCGCGGCCTGCGCGTGGGCGAGCTGCACTACACCAGCGAGACCCTGGACGTGCATGCGCGCGACGTCGTGCTCACCGTGGATTGGCCGGCCATCGCTCAGCGCCGCTTGCGTGTGCTCGAAGCGAGCGTGCAGTCGCTGGATCTGGCGCTGCGCAGCGACGACACGGCACCCGCCGAACCGTCGACCCCGTTCACGATGCCGGAGTGGCCGGCGCTGCCGGGCAGCGTCGAGCTGCGGCGCGTGGCGCTGGGCGAGCTGCGCGTCACGCAGGATGGCGAGCCGATCTACGTGGACGTGCGCGATGTCGTGGCCAGCCTGTCGGCCGACAGCGAAGGCGGCTTGCTGGTGCTCGAAAGCCTGTCCGTGCGCACACCGGAGGCGGGCGCCGATCTGCGCGGCACGGCCAGCGTGGGCGGGCGAAGCCCCTTGACGCTCGACGTGCGCGTGGCGGGTGACGTGCAGCAGGCCGATCTTGCGGCTGAACTCGACCTCACCGCGCAAGGCACGCTCGAAGACCTTGCGGTGATCCTGGTGGGATCGGGCGAGGGAATGGCGATCGACGCGAGCGCGCGGTTGGCGCCGCTGTCGTCCACGCTGCCCGTGCGCGCCTTGCGTGGCACCGTACGCGGCATCGATCCGGGCGCGTGGGTGGATGGCTTGCCCTCGGCACTGCTCAACCTCACCGTCGATGCCCAGCTCGATGGCGTGCTGCTGGCCGATGCGCAGGCGGCGCAGGAAGCCGAGGCTGCGGCCACGCCGGCGTCGGGCGCCAAGCCGCCGGCTGGGGTCAGTGCAGCGCGGCCTCAACCCGCTGACAGTACGTCGCCAGCGCCCGTGGCCCCCGCCCCAGCACCGGCCGAGGCCACCGATTGGCGCGAGACGATTCGTGGCCTCACCGCGCGGATCTCGCTGTCCATCGACGAAGGCAGCCTCTGGCAGAAGCAGCCGTTGCGCGGCAAGCTCGACGCGCGTCTGGAAGATGCGCGCCTGCCGGAGCTCGCCCTGGATCTGTCCGTGGCCAAGGAAAACACCGTCCGTCTGCGCGGCGCCTTCGGCGGCGCGGGCGACCAGATCACATTCGCCCTGGCCGCACCGCGGCCGGCGGCCTTCTGGCCAGGGCTGGAGGGCAGTGCCCGGCTGGAAGGTCAGCTGCGCGGCATGCTCGAAAAGCATGAGCTCACGGTGGCGGGCCGGGTGGATCACCCGCTGCTCGCCGCGGCCCCGCGGCCTGCCAATTCGGGCCGAAGGTGCGCATCGAGACCGTGGCACCGGGGCAGAACGAAGTCGTCGATACCGGTCAGGACGCGCTGGATCTGCCGAGCGTATTGCGTCAGGGCGCTTTCGACGTGCGGCTCGCCGTCAACGGGGCGTGGGACGCTGGCCGCCAAGGTCAACTGGGACCGGGTCGCGACGGTTGGCGCGGCACCATCGACACGCTGGACGTGCGCAATCGGCAGGCGGGCGTCGCCCTGGGCTCGGCCGCCCAGGTGGCGGTGGTGCCGGGCGAACCGCTGCTCTGGTCGGTCGGCCAGACCAACGTGCAGTTGCGCCTGCCCGGCCAGCGCGCCATCGTGATCGCGCACCGTGCCTCCAGCGGCAGCGGCACGCAGTGGCGCACGTCGGGTGCTGTCGATGGCCTCACGCCGGCCTGGCTCGTGGCGCAGCTGCCGCGGCTCAAGGATCCGTTGCGCGTAGACCTGGACTGGGATCTCACGATGGGCCAGGCGCTGGCTGGTACCGTTAATCTCACACGCCGCAGCGGCGATCTGGCCATTCCCGGCACGCCACCGCTGCAGGCCGGCCTCACCGAACTGCGGCTGCGCGCGCGCGCCACGCCCACCTCGGGTAACGCGAGCACGTTCGCCTTCGACGCGCGCGTCGCCGGCAAGATGCTGGGTTCCATCGACGCCACTGGCACCACCACGCTTACCGTGGTGGACGGTGTCCCCACCCTGGCCGAGACGCAGCCGGTCACGGTCGACGCCAAGCTCGCGATTGCGGACATCGCGGTCTTCAACGGCCTGGTGGGCGACACCATGGACATCGGCGGTCGCCTGGCGGGCGACGTGCGGGTGCAGCGCCAGGGTGGTGTGTGGGCCGCGGGCGGACCGCTCACCGGCTCGGGGCTGCGCGTGGTGCTGATCGACGAAGGCATCCGCCTGCTCGACGGCACGCTCAGTGCCCGCCTGGCCAATGGTCAACTCGTCGTGGACAGCCTGCGCTTTCCGGGCGTGATGCGCGCCGCGCCGCGCGACAGCCGCATCCAGGCGTGGCTGAAGAACAACGCGGCGGGCTCGGCCGTGGAGGCGACCGGCGCCTGGTCGCTCGAAAGCTCGAGCGGACAGGCCACCGTCACGCTCACCCGCTTTCCGCTGGTGCAGCGTGCGGACCGCTTCATCGCGGGCTCGGGCAAGGTCGACATCGTGATGGGCCCCAACCGTCTGGACATCACGGGCAAGGCCGTGGCCGACGTGGGCTGGATCAGTCTGGAGGGCGCGTCCGACGTGCCCTCGCTTGCGAGCGACATCGTCATCGTGCGCGCAGGCGACGAGGCCGAGCGCGCCACCGCCTTGCCCATGCGGCTGGATCTGGAAGTGGATCTCGGCCGGCAGTTCTACCTGCGCGGCATGGGCCTGGACACCGCGCTCGAAGGGTCGATCCGCATCCGCAACACGCGCGCCGGCCTGCGCGCCAACGGCGTCGTGAACACGCGCGAAGGCCGCTTCAGCATCTATGGCCAGACGCTGGTCGTGCGCAAGGGCGCGGTGACGTTCCAGGGCCTGCTGGACGATCCGCTGCTCGACATCATCGCCGTGCGCGAAGGCGTGCGCATCGAGGCCGGCGTGCAAGTGAGCGGCACGGTGCGCCAGCCGATCATCTCGCTCGTGTCATATCCGGACGTGCCCGAGGTGGAGAAGCTCTCGTGGCTGCTGCTGGGACGGGGCCCCGATGCGAGTGGCGCCGACGCCGGCATGCTGCTCGCGGCGGCGGCATCCTTGCTGGGCGATGAGGACAGCGAACCGATCTACCGACAGCTCGGCCTGGATGAACTCGGGCTGCGCTCCGGTCTGAACAGCGGGCTGGGCGGGCTGCTGCCTGAGCGTACGGTGGTGGGCAGCGTGACCTCATCCGTCGATAACAATGCCGATGCGCAGTTCCTCGTGATCGGCAAGCGGCTGAACGACGCGTTGTATCTGACCTTCGAGCAGGCCTTGTCCGGCAGCGAGACCGTGGTGCGCGCGAGCTACCAGATCTCCGAGCGGCTGACGGCGGCCGTGCAGGGCGGCACGATCAACGGCCTGCGTCTCGTCTGGTCGCTGGTATTCGACGATTGAGGGGTGGGGCGCCGGGCATGGCGACCTGCCCCGGTGCCCCGTCTCGCCGGCTTTGGGCTACCCTGGCGCCTTCGCCCTCTGCGGTTGCGCTCATGTCCAATTCCTCACCGCCGCCTGCCGATCCGTCGTCCGACGCGCGTGCGCGCCGTCGCGGGCGCGGCCATGGCGGCATCACGCTGACCGACGTGGCGCGCCTGGCCGGGGTCTCGCCGATGAGCGCATCGCGTGCCCTCAATTCGCCGGATCAGGTCTCCGAGCAGATCCGCGCCCGTGTGCGGGCCGCGGTGGAGCGCACGGGGTATGTGGCCAACCGCGTCGCCGGGGCGCTTGCGTCCCAGCGCAGCCGGCTGGTGGCGGCGGTGGTGCCGTCCATTGCCGGGCCCGTGTTCCAGGACATGGTGCAGTCGCTGATCGCCGAGCTCGCCGCGTCGGGCTACCAGCTCATGCTCGGCCAGAGTGGCTACGGGCTCCAGGAAGAGGATGCCCTGCTCGAGGCCATCATCGGGCGGCGTCCCGACGGCGTGGTGCTGGGCGGGGTCGTTCCCTCTGCGGCGGGGCGGCTGCGCCTGCGTGCCTCGGGCATTCCCGTCGTCCAGACCTGGGATCGGCTGGATGACCCGATCGACATGCTCGTGGGCTTTTCCCACGAGGCGATCGCCACGGCGGTGGCGCACTTCCTGGTGGCGCGTGGACACCGTCAGCTGGCCTTCGTCGGCGGCGACCATGAACGTGCGCTGCGGCGCGCCGCCGCATTCCAGCAGGCTGCGCAGCAGGCGGCGGGCGAAGGTAAGGCGGTGAGCGCGATCACCGAGGCGGTGCGTGCACCCGCAGGGGTCGGCAGTGGCCGGGAGGCGCTGCGCCAGATTCTCCAGCGCCAGCCGGGCACCCAGGCGGTGTTCTGCAGCTCCGACGTGCTTGCCCTGGGTGTGCTCACCGAGGCTCAAGCACAAGGGCGATCCGTGCCCGGCGAACTCGCCGTCATCGGCTTTGGGGATCTGCATTTCGCGGCGGACATCGTGCCTTCGCTCACCACCGTGCACATCGATTCTCAGGCGATTGGCCGCCATGCGGCACGTTTCATCGTGGCGTGTGCCGAGGGAAGGCGGCCTGCAGATACCTTCGTCGACGTTGGCTTCACGATCATCGAGCGCGACAGCGCTTGAGTCGAGGCGTCGCGCGAGGTTCCTGGCGTTCACCGTCTCCTGCCACCTAGGGGTAACCCTGGCTAGCGCTGGTCACCAGCGCTGGATATGATTTGGTAGCGCTACCAATTTGCGGCATGATCCTGTTGTCGTTTCCCTTGCCACCGGTTCCAACGTATTCCGTGCCATGTCAACTCGCATTCAGTCGGTTACCTGCCATCCGCTTCGCCTGCCGTTCGATCATGGTGGCCCCGCCCCGAAATTTGCCGGGCGGGTGCGCACTACGCTCGACAGTTGCCTGGTGCGAGTGACGCTGGACAATGGTCTGGTGGGTTGGGGTGAGGCCTATGGCGCGGAGCTGAACGCCATGGCCTCGATCTTCACGGGCCGAGTGGCGCCGCTGGCTTGCGGCCAGGATCCGACGGATCCGGGCCTCACGGCGGCACTGGACCGCATCCTGCACAACATGGGGCGCTCCGGGCTGGTCAGCCATGCCTTGAGCGGCCTGGATATCGCGCTCTGGGATCTGCGTGGCAAGCTGGCAGGGCAGCCCCTGCATGCGTTGTTGGGCGGCGCAAAGCGTCTGACGGTGCCTGCCTATGCCTCGTTGCTCCAGTACTACGGCGATGAGGCACTGGTCAGTCGCAACGTGCAGGCTGCTTGCGCAGCCGGCTACCGCCACATCAAGCTGCATGAGCGCACGCCGGGTGCCGTGCGGGCCGCGCGTCACGCGATGGGGCCGGCCATGCCGCTGATGGTGGACGTCAATTGCGCTTGGACTGCGTCTCAAGCCGCTGCGGAAGTCAACGCGATGCGTGACGATGATCCGTTGTGGATTGAGGAGCCGATCTGGCCGCCTGAGGACTTGTCCGCCCTGATGGCTTTGCGCGAGGCCACGGGCATACCCACGGCAGTCGGCGAGAACGCCAGCAGCCTGTACGAATTGCGCCAGATCATCGCCACCGGGGCGGCGGATTATCTGCAGCCGAGCGCCATCAAGGGCGGCGGCGTGAGCGTGCTCTGGGCCTTGTCCCAGGCGTGCGAAGGCACCTCGGTACGCTTCTCGCCGCAATCGGCCTTTTTTGGTCCCGGCTTTCTCGCCACCTTGCACGTGCTCGCTGCGCAGGCCACGCCTGCAGTGATCGAGCGGCTCTTCTGCAATCTCGGCTTCACACCCTACGCCCGCACGCTGACGTTTCAGGACGGCGCCTTCGCGGTGCCGAGCAGGCCTGGTCTTGGCGCTGACCCGGCCGATGAGACCGATCTTGCCCACTTTGCTGGCTGACACCAGCCCTCTCACAATAACTCCTGGAGACATCATGTCCACCGTCAATCGCCGTCACTGGCTGCAGGCTTCCGGCGCACTGGCGCTCGGCGCTGTCATCGGCATGCCGGCCATCGCTACCGCGCAGGTCAACACGGCCCAGCCCGTGCGCGTCATCGTGCCGTATCCGCCCGGCGCGGCCACCGACGCCTTGTCGCGGCTGCTGGCGCAGGCGCTCGAGAAGGCCGCAGGCACCAACTTCATCATTGAGAACAAAAGTGGGGCCGGCTCGCAGATCGGCACCAAGGCGATCGCCACCGCGGCTCCTGATGGGCAGACGCTGGGCTTCATCGATACGGCGTTCGCGATCAACCCTGGCCTGATCGGCACGGCCCTGCCGTACGACACCGACAAGGACTTCACGCCGCTGTCGCTCATGGCGAGCGCGCAGCTCGTGCTGGTGGTGCATCCCTCGGTGAAGGTCAACTCGATGGCGGAGTTCGTGACGCTTGGCAAGGCCAAGCCCGGCACGCTGAATTATGGGTCGGCCGGCGTGGGCAGCGCGCCGCATCTGGCCGGCGAGCAACTGCGCGGCGCGGCGGGCGTCGACGTGATGCACATCGCGTATCGCGGTGGCGCCACCGTGATCACCGATCTGCTCGCCGGGCAGATCCAGTTCGGCTTCTTCACTGTGCCCACCATGTACGACCATATCCGGGCCGGCTCCGTGCGAGCGCTGGCCGTGACCGGCGACGCGCGCAGCCCACGGCTGCCCGACGTGCCGACCATGGCCGAGGCTGGCCTGCCAGCGGTGGACGCCACGCCGTTCTTCGGGCTGATCGGCCCAGCCGGGTTGTCGCCGCAGACCGTGTCGCAACTGAGTCAGGCTGCGTCGGAGGCGGTGCGCAGTGGCCCGTTGCGCGAGCGGCTGGTCGAGATGGGCTTCGTTCCCGTGGGCAGTACCCACGACGAGTTCGCGCAACGCCTGCAGGCCGAGATCGCGAAGTGGCGCGAGGTGATCCGCGTTGGCGGGATCAAGCCGGATGCCTGATCCTGATGCAGGCCGTGACCGATACGTGCCGGTGGCTCCGGATGCCCTGGACACGGCATCGCGGGCTTTGTACGAGCGCCTGCTGGCCGAGCGCGGGCGCGTGCCGGCGCCGTTCGTTCCCCTGCTGGCCACGCCGCCCGTGGGCGAGGCCATCGCACAGTGGTCGGCGGCGCTTCAGGCTGGCGCGCTGCCCGATGCTGTGCGCGAAGCCGTCTTTCTGCGGGTCGCCCGGCGCCAGCGCTGCCGCTACCTGTGGGCCAACCATGTCGGCAGGGCGCGCGCGGCGGGGTTGCCGGACACCGTGATCGCGGCGTTGGCGAGCGGTGCGCCGGTCGCGCCCGCGCACGCCGTGGCCGCGACGGTGGCAGATGACCAGACGCGGCAGGCACTGGCCGCCGTGGCGCCCGCGCTGGCGTTGACGACGGCACTGCTGGAGACCGCGGTGGTGACGGACGCCCAGGTGGACGCCGTGCAAGCCGTGCTGGGCACACGCGGCGTGGTCGAGCTCACCAGCTTCTGTGGCTTCGCGGTGTCGGTTGCGTTGCTGCTCACCCTGCGTCAGCCAAGCCTGCCGGCAGGCGTGCCGGTACCGTTCTGAGGGCGGTCCAGTACGCCGCTCCCCTCACGCCATCCCGAGCACCGCCCTGTCCTGTGCACTCAGCGTGGCGGGCACGCCGCGCCGGATGAGCGCCGCGAAGTCCTCGTCTGGCGTCATCACCGTGAGACAGTAGAGCTTGCCTGCACCGGTGTTCTCCACCTCGTGCGCGCTGCCCGGGCGCACCAGCATGGCATCGCCGCGACGCAGTTCCAGCATCTCCCCATCGGCCCAGGCGCGACCTTCGCCTTCCAGGATGAAGAACATCTCGTGCGCGCGGGTGTGGGCGTTGGGTGGTGTGCGTCCGCCCGGCTCGAAGATCTCCACCACTGCCACGAAGTCACACCCCTCCCCGGTGGCGTCGAAGACCATGGCGAAGTAGTTCGTGTCCTCGGGCGAGATGCGCCAGGCCGGACATTCGGCCATCGCCTTGCGGATGGCGGGGGCGGGCTTCAGCATGCGGCGACTCCGGTGGTGAGGGCGTCGGACGTGGCGACGAAGCCAAAGCATTGCTTCGTGTTGTAGAGCGTCGCCTCCAGGCAGTACGCGGGTGACGTCGTGGCGCTGCAATCGGCCAGCAGCACGCAGTCGTAGCCCAGGAAGTTCGCGTCCTGCAGCGTGCAGAGTACGCACTGGTCCGCATTCACGCCCGCAAAGAGCAGCGTGTGCACGCCCAGGTTGCGCAGGATGGCGTCCAGTGGCGTGTCCCAGAAGCCGCTCATGCGCGATTTGTCGACGTGGATGTCGCCGGGCTCGGGTACGAGTTCGTCGACGATGCCAGCGGACCAGGAGCCTGCCTCCAGCACGCGCGCACCGCTGGGCAGGGCGTCGCCTAGCCCGACACCTTCGCCGGTGGGCTTGTAGACATGCAACAGCGACGGACTCAGGTTCAGTCGATCCGGCCGGTTGCCCCAATTGAGCCACACGACAGGGACCGATTGTTGGCGCAGCGTGGGCAGCAAACGGGCGAGCGGCGCGATGGGCGCGCGGGCCGGCGTGACGTCCACCCCGATCGACGCGAGCCAGCCATCCGGATGGCAGAAGTCGTTCTGCATGTCGATGACGACGATCGCCGTGCGCGCGAGGTCGAGCGTGAGCGTCTGCGGCTCTGCCACGACGCGCACGGGGCGCGGTGGCACCGTATCGCGCACGAGATCGGCGTGTTTGGCGCTTACGCGCCACTGGTTGCGCCCGGTGGCGCCAAGCGGAATGCGGGCAGCGGTCATGGGCGCCTCGTGCCGGGCGTGGTCAGGTCCACGACCTTCAGGTGATCGATGGGATAGTGGTGGACTTCCGCAAGCAGCGTGGCCAAGCCCTGTGCCGCGTGGTCGATCACGCGCTGGCCGCGCTCGGCGTCGGCATCCAGGGCGTTGCCTGCTGCGCCGGCGGGATGCAGATCCTGCGCCTGCCAGCCAAAGCCGATGCGGCCTTCGCTGCGCAGGAAGCGATACTGCGATTCGATGTCGACGCTGGCAGGGCGGAAGTCCCTGGCATGCTCCATCTGCACGAGATCCGGGCGCAGCGCCAGCATCATCGAGGTCTCCTTGCTGCCACCGTGAATACCGTGGCGGCGCTCCAGTTCGGGGAAGGGATCGCCCGGCACCGGGCCGAAGCTGCCGCCGTCGCAGCCCACCACGAACATGCCGAAACGCACCCGCAAGTCGCGCGCGACGATGTCGATGATCTGCGGCTGGCCGCCGTGCGAGTTGAAGATCACGAGCTTGCGGATGCCCGCGCGGTGCACGGCTTCACCGATCTCCGTCCACACGCGCGTGAGCGTCTCGGCCGACAGGCTCAGCGTGCCGGGAAAGGCGAGGTGCTCGTTGGCCTTGCCCACCGCCTGCATGGGCAGGAAGGTGATGGGCAGGTCGTCCGGCAGCAGCGCCTGCGCGTGCTCAACGATGCCTTGGTTCAGGCAGGCATCGACGAGCACGGGAAGGTGCGGGCCGTGTTGCTCGATCGAGGCCACGGGCAGCACCGCGACAGTGTCGGCCGGCAGTTGCGCGAATTCTCGTGTCGTCATGTCCACCCAGAGTCGGCGGGGCAGGCGGGTCGTCATGGGCGGGTCCTCAGGCAAGGGTCAGGATCAGGCGGGAAGGTCGGGCGGCGCCGTGATGCACGCCCAGCGTCGTGACCAGCGCGTTCGCGGTGGCGGCAGTCTTGGGGTCCTCACCGGTGCCGGGGTTGAGCGCGTAGGCCGGGAAGGCGGCGCCCGCGATCGACAGGCGCAAGGCTTCCCCCGGTGCCAGTGTGACGCAGGTGGCGGCCAGGCGAACCGTGACGGGCGCGTCGGGCGATGCCGGTACCTCGTTCGCAGGCAGGTGGCGATAGCCTTCGGCCAGGGGAATCACCTTGCCGTCGGGCTGTACGCGCGAGAGGGTGCAGGCGATGTCGAAGCTCGGCCGGTCGCCTTCCACGTGGAGTTCGGCGGTGACGTCGCCGGCCAACGCGAGCGGCGCGACGAACGGGGGCGTGGTGAAGGTGAGGACGTCGCCGCGAGCGTCCGTGGCCGCGCGGTCCACGGCGGCCGGCCGGACTGCCGAAGGCCCCGCCCACCGACGGCGCCGGGCGCCAGGGGTCGGTGACCACCGCGTCGACGCCGGGGGCGTCGTCAGGGTGGTCGCGCAGGTTGCCATCGGCAGTGTCCAGGGAAGCGAGTCCGGTACCTGAGAGATACAGCGACTGCGTGCGGTGAGGCCAGGTCGCGAAGTCCTGCCAGGCCTTGCGTCCCAGATCGAAGAGGCGCAGGGGCGCTTCGTGATCCACACCGTTGTCCTCGTCCTTGAGCCAGCGGTCGAACCAGCGCACGTGCAGCGCATCCATGCCGCCGTCCGCGTCGGGGCCGAAATCCAGGGCGCCCTGACGGCGTACCCAGGGGAAGTGGCCCCAGGGCCCGACCACGAGGTGTACGGGCGCCGCGCGTGTGGCCTGGAGGGCATGCCAGCTGGCGAGGCTGCCCTCCAGGAAGCTGTCGTACCAGCCGGCCACGAGCAGGGTAGGCACTCGGCGTTCCGCCATCGCTGCCACGCGGGCCGCTGGCGAAATGTCCTGCCAATAGGTATGGTCGCGCGGCGTGTCGCGCCATGTGGCGTAGTGCGAATGCTCGGGGTAGCGGTCCATCACGCCGGGGTGCGCGGGGCGTTGCTCGTTCAGGGGCAAGGCCTTGGCTGCACGAGCAATCTCGGTGTATGCCTCGGCATCCCCATCATGACGCGCGGTTTCCGCCGCCAGTTGCAACGCCCAGCCCAGGCTGGATTGCAGCCGGAAGGCACCTTGGCTGTGCGACCAGCCTTCGCGCGGGTCCCAGGGGGCCATGGCCGGGGCGAGCGCGCGCAGCGCGGGCCCGGCCAGGCTGGCCGCCATGAACTGGTTGTAGCCCTGGTACGAGAAACCGTACATGCCCACGCGGCCATTGCTGCCCGGCAACGCGGCGGCCCAGGCGATGCTCTGCGCGCCGTCCTCGGCATCATCCCGGCCCAGCGTGAAGACGCCCTCGGACGTGCCGCGCCCGCGGATGTCCTGCACCACCACGATGTAGCCGTGCGACGCATACCAGCGTGGGTGGGCGTAGCACAGCGTGCAGGCGATGCGCCGGCCGTAGGCCTGGCGCATGAGCAGCACGGGGAAGGGGCCGTCGCCCGCGGGGCGATAGATGTCGGCGTCCAGCCGCACGCCGTCGCGGGTGGTCATGGCCATGGTCTCAGCGGGCAGCGTGGCCAGGCGCTGCGCGCGAGCACCGCGCGCGTCGGGCGCATCGAGAGGGCGAGCCGTCATGCTGCCTTTCCTTCCAGCTGCGCACGTTCGTCCCAGCCACGCAGCTTGCCGGGATTGAGCAGGCCCTGGGGGTCGAAGCGGGCCTTCAGGGCGACGATCTCGGGATTGACCTTGCCCTGCTTGCCGTCCTCCACGACATAGACGTGCGGGTTGTTGATGCGCACGCCCAGGTCGCGGTGGATCTGCATGATCTCGTTCAGGCGGGCTTCCGTGGTGTAGCGCACGAGCTGGATGCCGCTGCAGTTGAGCCCGCCTTCCTTGGTGCGCAGGAACTCCAGGTGCATGAGCACCTCGCCGGCCAGTTGCTTCTCCAGCGTCTTGATCTGAGCCAGGTAGTCATTGGGCGACGGATCGAAGGCGCTCTGGATGTAGGTGATCGACTTGTCGTGCTTCAACGCATTGAGCGTGGTGTGGTTCCAGGTGAACTCGATCAGGGTGCGTCCGCCTGCCTGGACTTCTGCCGCGCTCTTGCGGTAGGTGATCTCGCCGCCATGGTGTGCCAGGGCCTGGCGCACGCCGGACTCGCTGCACTCGGTGACGACGAGAAGCACGGCGTGGCAGCCTTCCGGCAGGGCATCGGCAATGGGCTTGAGGTACTGCGGGATGGCGCGCCCAGGAAGCACACGTCCTTCTTGATCAGGGCGGGGTTGGCCGCGACATCGTTGGCAAAGTGCAGGGCCACATCGAACTCGGTGAAGACGGCCACCGTCTCCATCCAGGCCTGCGCCGGCGCGAGCGCGACTTCCAGTTCCAGCACGATGCCCGTGGTCCCATAGGTGTGGTGCAGCAGCATGGCCTCGGCATCGCGCAGTTCCAGGACGCGCGGCTCGGGCTCGACGGTCATGACGCGGGCACCCAGGACATTGCCAGGCGCGGCGACGGGGCCATAGGTGATGGACCCGGCGCCGCCGAAGCCACCGCCGAAGAGGCCGCCCAGGCTCGCGGAGCGGAAGGTGGAAGGCAGCCAGCGCAGCTCGTAGCCCAGCGGGCGCGCCGCCTTGTCGAAGTCCGCGAGACGGATGCCGGCCTGGGCACGGCCGACGCCGCCGCGCGCCCAGCCGAAGGCGTTGTAGCCGGACAGATCGAGTACCAGACCGCCGTGCAGCGGCGTGGACTGACCGTAGTTGCCGGTGCCGCTGCCGCGCACGGTGATCGGCACCTGCGCGCGCGCGCACGCGGCCACGACCTGACGGATCTCGTCTTCGGAGCGCGGGCGCACGGCGATGTCGCCGCGCTTGCCCGCGAGCTGCGCCTTGAGCACCGGGCTGAACCAGGCGAAGTCGGCGGAGAGCCTCCCCACCTTGATGGGGTCGACGATCCAGTCGAGTTCGGGCAGTTGCTCGGGCAGGCTCGCGGCGCGTTGGGCTTGCAGGGTCATGAGTTCACTCCGGGAGGCCGGCCGCCGCGGCGGCCGAGGTCGTATCGAGGGCAGGGCATTCAGTCGTGGGACGTCTCGCTGGCGTGCCAGGCGCCCAGCGCCTTCTTCGACAGCCAGGACATCGCGGCGAAGAGCGCGATGCCGGTGAGGGAAATGAGGAGCAGGGCCGCGAACATGCGTGGGATGTCGAGTTGAAAACCCGCCTGCAGGATCTGATAGGCGAGTCCCGAACCGGTGCCGCCGGTGCCAGCCACGAATTCGGCGACCACCGCGCCGATCAGGGCCAGGCCGCTGGAGATGCGCAGCCCGCCGAAGAAGTACGGCAGCGCGCTCGGGATGCGCAGGCGCACGAGGGATTGCCAGCGCGTGGCGCGGTTCAGGCGGAAGTAGGCCTGCAGGTCCGGGTCGATGCTGCGCAGACCGAGCGTCGTGTTGGCGATGATCGGAAAGAGCGCCACGAGCGTCGCGCAGATCACCATCGAGATCGTCGGATCCTTCACCCAGATGATGATGAGCGGGGCTACGGCCACGATGGGCGTGACCTGCAGCAGCACCGCGTACGGAAAGAGCGCCGTCTCGATCCGTTTGCTCTGCACGAAGAGAAACGAGATCAGCACGCCGGCCACGATGGCCGCGAGGAAGGCCGTGACCGTGATCTTCACCGTGGTGGCGAGTGCCATGCCCAGGGGCTGCCAATGTTCCACCAAGGTCACGCCCATGAGCCAGGGCGAGGGAACGAGATAGGGCGGCAATTGCAGCGCCGTCACGGCCAGCTGCCAGGCGAGGATGAGCGTGAGGCCGACAAGGGCGGGATAGACGATGCGCTGCACGTGTGGCCGACGCATGAGGGGCAGAGGGGCTTTGCGCGGGGTCATGACAAGGCCTCCTCGGTGTCGACGCTTGCGCGCAGCAGGCTGTGCTGCAGGTGGCGGGCGTACTGGGCGAATTCGGTGGACGTGGTGAAGTCCAGACTGCGCGGATACGGCTCGGCGATGGGCACGGTCTCCACGACGCGGCCCGGACGGGCGGCCATCACGACCACGCGATTCGACAGGAACACGGCTTCGTGGATCGAGTGCGTGACGAAGACCACGGTCAGGTTCTTGCGCCGCTGCAGCTCCAGCAGGTCCGCGTCCAGCTTGTGACGCGTGATCTCGTCCAGGGCGCCGAAGGGCTCATCCATGAGCAGCAGATCCGGATCGGTGGCGAGCGCACGGGCGATGGACACGCGCATCTGCATGCCGCCCGAGAGCGCACGGGGCAAGGCCTCGTGGAATCGGGTGAGGCCCACCAGCGCCAGGGCATCGGCTACGCGAGCGTCGGCCTCGGCGCGTGGCACGCCGGCCAGGTCCAGCGGCAGCCGGACGTTGGTCTGTACGCTGGCCCAGGGCATGAGCGTGGGGGACTGGAACACGAAGGCCATCTTGCCTGCCGTCGCCGTGGCCTGCTGCACGGGCTGGCGCCATAGCAGGATGCGGCCATCAGTCGGTTCGAGCAGACCCGCGACCATCTTGAGCAACGTGCTCTTGCCGCAGCCCGAGGGGCCGAGCAGCGTGACGAATTCACCCTGGCGGATGCGCAGATCAACGGGCAGCAATGCACGCGTGCCCTTGTCATAGGTTTTCTCAGCCGAGAGCACCTCGACCACGGGTGCCGCGGCCGTGCCGGCGGTGGCGGGCTCAGGCACTGGAGGCGGGTAGGCCAGCGACAGCGAGGATTTGGCAGGCAGCATGGCAGAGCGTCCGCGTGAGGGTGGGCCGCGGCCAGGCCGCGGCGGATCGGGGACGATGCGCCCCCGAACGTGTCAGGGCAGGACCTTGATGTCCTTAACCAGCGAGAAGTCGTAGGCCTGGTCCACCGAGACCTTGCTGGCCTCGAGCAAACCGGCATCGACCAGGAACGCGTGGCTCTGGCGCGCTCGTGCTTCAGTGATGATGCCGATGCCCAGCGTGGCAGCGTCCCCGCCCTTGATCATCTGCTCGTCGTTGAGCTTCTTCACGCCATAGGCCAGCTGGGCCTCGGTCATGTTGGGGTTGTCCTTGCGGATGAGCGCGTTGGCGGGTGCCGGGTCCTGCAGATACTGCTTCCAGCCTTCGGCCGAGGCGGCTACGAAGGCCTTGACGACATCGCGTCGCGCCTTCACGGTGTCGTCCATGCAGCTGATGGTGGCGGCATAGGCGGGGTAGCCGTGGTCGGAGAAGAGCAGCACGGTCGGTTTGCCGCCGGCCTGTTGGATGGAAAAGGGCTCGGACGTCAGGTAGCCTTGCTGCGCCGTGTTCTTGTCGGCCATGAAAGGCTGGATGTTGAACGTGTAGGGGCGCGTCTGGCTGTCCGTGAGGCCGTAGCGGGCTTTGAGCCACGGCCAGTAGGCGCGGTGCGCGGTCTGCCCGATGAGGATGGTCTTGCCCTTGAGATCCTCGAAGGACTTCACGTCTTCGTGCGCGATCAGCACCTGGGGATCCTTCTGCAGGAAGGCCGCCACGGTGGTCACGGGTACGCCGCCCGCGCGCACCTGCAGCATCTGCAGGTCGCTGGAGCCCAGTACGCAGTCGGCCTGCTTGCCCACCATCATCTGCACACTGTTGACCTGCGGCCCGCCCATCTTGATGGTCACGTCCAGGCCGGCCTTCTCGTACAGGCCCTGGGCCAGCGCCTGATAGAAGCCGCCGTGTTCGGCCTGGGCATACCAGTTGGTGAGCAGGGTGAACTTCTCGGCCGCCTGGGCGATGGGGGCGATGAAACCGGCGGCAAGAGGCAGGGCGGCCCAGCGGGCGGCGCGGGCAAGGGCGTGTGGCAACGACGTCTTCATGGCATCCTCAGGAGGAGTGGGGGCTGGCGAGTCGCCCGCCGCGCAACACGACGCGCCCGTGGGTGCGGGCAGGGAATCCGTGCGGCCGGGCATGGGGAAAGAGAACGAGATCGGCGGGCGCGCCAACGGCGAGCGGCATGGGCGCGCCGGGGTCGAGCCAGTCGTGACGGCAGATGGCCTCGGACCAGACGTCGAAGGCAGCGGGCAACTGCGCGGCGAGCACGCCGGTGCCCAGCGCCTGCAGAGGGTCGTAGTCGCCCACCGCGCAGAAGGGATCCTGCACGTTGTCCGAGCCGATCAGCACCGGGATGCCGCGCTCACGGGCTTCCTTCACCAGCGTGAGGCCGCGCTGGCGGGGGGTATGGCCCGTGCGTGCGTCCTGAAGCAGCAGGTTTGTCGCCGGCAGTGTGACAAGCGTGATGGCGGTGCGGGCGACCGCGTCGAGCGTGGCCAGTGCGACGTCTGCATGTTGTGCTGACAATGCGCACGCGTGACCGCACATCACCGGCCCTGCAAAGGCAGTCTCGCGCAGCAGCCCCGCGAGGGTGGCGAGGCCGGCGGCCGCCGGATCCAGCTCTTCGTCGATGTGCAGGTCCAGCCCAAGCCCCGCGTCCGCAGCGGCTTGAACGAGGTGACGCATGGCGAGCGGATCCCACCGGCTCGTGTGGATGAAGGCGCCGAGCTTGGCGGTCGGATCCAGCCTTGCGAGCCCCTGTGCCAGCCGGTGAGCTTCGCCGCGCTCGGCAAAGAACGTGAGCGGCATGAGCGCGGCGCGATCCATGCGCAGGCGGGGGCGCCATTCGTCGGCGAGCTCGCCCAGTACGTGCCAGGCGAGGGGCACCGTGTCGGGCTCCCACCAGTCGCAGTGCGTGCGCAGCCGTGTCACGCCGGCTTCCCATGCCCACGTCAGTGCCGTACCGGCGCGAGCACGCACGTCCTCGGGTGTCCAGCCTGCCCGGTCATGCATCATGGCCGCAATGGCACCCAGCAGCCCGGGCTCGGTCTCGCCCAGGCGGTCCAGCGTCAAGGTCTTGTCCAGGTGCGCATGTGCCTCGACCAGACCGGGCAGGGCGAGCATGCCGTCGAGGTCGTGGTCATCGCCGGTCGTCCATACGACATGGCGTCCCGGCCCGTCAGACGGCTGCAGGCTCGCGACGTGGCCGTTCACGACGACCAGATCCGCGAACGCAGGCGTGCCATTTCGAGATGGCCAACCCGGGCCCAGCAGCCAGCGCGGCAGGCGCACGCGGCGCAAGCGTACCGCTCGGGCGGTGGCGAGGTCTGGCGGCCAGGCGGGGGCGAACGACACGGCACTCACAGGTTTGACCACTCAATTTGATCGATTGGTCAAAATAAGCGAAAGCCATGCCAACTTCGCGCGCGGGGCATCCCAGAGTGTCGCGGCACTTCTGCTGTGTGCAGCGATGCCTTATTCTGGTGCGATGCCGGCGCCGCGCAGCACCAATTCCGTGAGTTCGCGCACTATCGGTTCGCGCGGCAGCGGCGCCGGTAGAGGGCACTCGAGCACAACGCGAGCCTGCGTTTCGTAGTCCGCATAATGTTGGGTCATGGCCCAGATGTGCATGAGAAACATGCGGGCATCGAGCGCACGCATCTGACCCTGCGCGATCCAGCGGTCGATGCGTTCGACTTTCAGCCGGATGGAGGCCACGGCCACCGGCCAGTAGCTGCCCAGGTTGGGCCCGCCATCCATGATCTCGCGCGTGAAAATGCGAGACAGATCCGGATTGGCGACGGCGTACTCGAACTTGCGCCGCACGTATTGGGTGAGCACGAAGCGCGCATCGTGCTCGTCGGATTCGAAGACGACTCCCGCAGACCAGCCCGCGAGGACGTCATGCAGGAGCTCCAGGTAGAGCTCGTCCTTGCCGGCGATGTAGTAGTGCAGCTGGGGTTTGGTGAGTCCCGCCCGCCGGGCGATCTCCTGCGTCGTCGCCCCCTTGAATCCTTGCAGACTGAATTCGGCGATGGCCGCTTGGCGAATGGCCTGCAGGATGCGCTCGCGACCGGGCCGGTTGCGCGAGCGAGGCTGGCGTGAGGCGGGCGCGTCCTGACTCATTGGAACAGGTAGATCAACGACAGCGTGGCGCTGGCTTCCTTGTAGTCGAAGAGCCCGATGTTGGCGCGCTGGCGTGCTGCGAGGACGCCGAGGTTCACGCGCCAGTCTCGGTTGATGTTGACACTGAGATCGGCGCTGGCCTGCCAGCGCGTGCGCCGGCTGCGCACATCGCCAAAGAGCGGGCTGTAGGCGTCGCGGTCGCGGGCGTGTAGCACGCCCGCACCGAGGGTGAGGCGCGGGATGCGGCCGGCGATCTCGGGTAGCGAGAAGCCGCTGCGCAGGTCCAGCAGCAGCCGCTGCTGCGCGCGTCCTGCGCGCTCGCGCTGGGCGAAATCGTATTCGTAGCCGGCCTGCAGGGCGGTGTCGCCGCCCACGGGAATGCGCGCAATGAGGCGCGCGGTGTTCCAGCCGGCCTGGCCACGGGGGTGGCGGCGCTCGAAGGCGGCGCGCACGGCCATGCCTTGCGGAGCGAAGCGATGCTCGGCCCAGCCGCCCACGGCGGTGATGGCGCCCAGGTAGTCCTCGTCCACGCCGAGCGCCAGTACGCCAACACGCGTGCGCGGACGGATGCCGACGCCGAGTTCGCCGTAGCCTGCGAGGAAATCGGGTGGCGCGCTGGAGAAGGGCCGGCGCGCCGTGAGATCCAGGCGAGTTTCGATGTCGTGCAACGGCCAGCGCGATTCCCAGCGCAGGCCCGCCTCGGTGAAGCCGCCACCGCGTTGGCGAAAGCGCGGATCCAGCGTCGCAGTGACCGGCAGGCCGTCCAGCAGCAGGGTCAGGTCCGTGACGCTCGTCGAGCGCGAGAGGTTGCTGCTGGCACCAATGCCCAGTCGCAGTTCACCGGCGTGGGCGATGAGCGATTGGCGGCCCGCCTGCAAGGCGGGCGGCAGGCCGAAGCGCGACACCGCGGCCGTCAGCAGATTGTTGCAGCCGGCGGGATCGCCGAGATCGCACAGGGCGAGCCCGTAGTCGTACCACGCGCCCGCGAAATCCGGGTCGTACATCAGCGCCTGCTCGAAGTGCAGGGCGGCGGCGCGGATGTCCCCACGCGCGCGGGCGTCCAGTCCCGCCTCATAGGCTTCGAGGGCCGGCGTGCTGGCGCCGGCCGTGGCCGAATCGGCTGGCGCCGCCGCTGCCGGCATCTGCAGGCCGGCAGTCAGCATCGCGGCCGAGAGCCAGACGCGCCAGCCGGCGCGCTGCGTAGCGGTGCGCAATGCCCGAGACGGGCGCGCCGGCAGACGACGCGAGAGCCGTCGCGCAAGTGGCGACAGCGCCGAAAACGAGGGGGAGGACAAACGGATTCTAGCCACGAGACATCAGGTCGGATCAGCGCTTCGGCGGCCCTGCCAGCGATTGGCAGGCACGTCGGCCAGCGTGAACAGCGCCATGGTACGCTGGATTTCCCCTGGCATGTCGCCCACCGGGAGGGTGGCGTTCGCGGGCAGGGCCTGCGCCACCGTCTTGCTGAGCAGCAGCGGCCAGGGGTGGTGCCGTGTCTGGCGTTCGATATGCGCCGCGAGGTTGGCCACTTCGCTCACCACCGTGTAGCGCTTCTGATCCGTGCCGAAGGAGCCCAGCAGGTAGGGGCCGGCATGCATGCCGATACCGATCGATAGCGGCGGCAGCCCTTGCTCGGCGAGCGAGGCGTTCAGCGCGCTCATGCCCTCCAGGATGGCCCGCGCGGCGTCGCACGCCGCCTGGGCCTGCTCGACGTCGGTGCCGGTGCGCCAGAGCAGCAGGGCACCGTCGCCCGCAACGTTGTCCAGCATGGCGCCGTGCGCCTTGGCATGCCCCACCACGTGCGCGATTCCGCTGTCGCACCAGCGCGCCAGGTCGCCCAGGGGCAGGCGCTGGGATTGCGCGGTGTAGCCAAGGATGTCGGCCACCATCACCGTGCCCCAGCCCGTCTCGGTGGGCACCACCGCGTCGGGGCGATCGATCAGACGGCGCAGCGGGGGCGGCAGATAGGCCTCGAAGCGCTCGCGCAGCCGGGTACGCTCGTGCAACACCTGACTGAGCAGAAGCACGGCTCCTGCGAAGGCCGCAAAAGTGGCCGGTGCCGCGGCGGGCCACAGTACATGGTCCACGCGCCAGGCGATCAGGGCGCCTGCCACCGGCAGGATCACGCCGGCGGCGGTGATGGCAGCCAATCGTCGAAAGCGCCGGGCATTGGCCAGCAGCAGCGCCGCCGTGACGAACGCAAGGGCATTCATCAGATACGCTGCGTAGCGTGGCTCGTAGGGCACCTGACCACCCAGCCAGGCCTGCAGCGTGTGGGCATGCACCTCGATCCCAGGCACGGTGTCATAGAAGGCAGAGACGACGTAGTCGCCCAAGCCCAGGGACACCCCGCCGATCAGCACGATCCCCTGGTCCAGGGTGCCTGCGGGCAACTCCCCCGCCCAGGCCCGGGCGACCGACGCGTAGCGCAGCGCCGCCGACGAGCGCCAGGGGATCGTGAGCGCGAGGCTGTCGTCCACCGGCAGGGCCAGGCTGTCGAGATCGCCGGGCACCAGCATCCAACTCGCCTCGTTCCAGCCGCCTCGGCGCACGGACCATTCACCGACACCGGTGAGCTGCGCCACGAGCGACTGCAGCAGGCTTGGGGCGCACGCGGCGGGAGGCGGGCCGTCACACACCAGCGTTGGCGCGCGGCGCATCACGCCATCCGTGTCGATGAGCGCATTGATGTGCCCGACGCGCGCGCTTTGCGCGAGCACGGCCTCGCTGCCCAGGGCGCCTTTGAAGACAGGCGTGTCAGGCGGCGGAAAGTTGGCCGGCCGCGGCGGCGCGATGGGCTGCCAGGGCCGCGCGCCACGGGTGCCAGGATCGTGCAGCATGAGCTGACCGACAACGGAAGGCTGGCGGGCGAGTGCCGCGGCGAAGGCGGCATTGCCTGCCATTTGTTCGGGCGCGGGCGGGAACACGGCGTCGATGCCGAGCAGGTTGGGCGCATGCGCCTGGCGGATGCGCGCGATGAGCTCGGCCCAGACGGCCCGTGGCCAGGGCCAGGTGCCCAGCATGTCGATCGCTTCCTCGTCGATGGCGAGGATGGTCACGGGGCCAGGGGTCGGGGGATTCAGCCGCGCGTCGAGCGTCAGCAGCGCCCCACGCAGGCGATTCTCCAGTGCGCCGCGTGTCGGCTCGAGAAACACCAGTGCCGCCAGCGCAAGCGACAGGGCGACGAAGACCGTGCGCAGAAAGCGTGGGCGAGAGACCGAGGGTGGCGAGCCGGCAGGGCCTGGGCGGGCTATCGCTGCCCCCAGATGACCACGCCATGCAGTTGACCGTCTTCGAACGTGCGCTGCACCGTGGTGACCGCGCTGTCCAGATTCTTGCCGATGGCCCCCGTCACCAGGGAGTCCGACCGGGCGGGGTCAGAGTGCAGGAAGCCGCGCTCGTTGATGACGCCGCTCGCGCTCGTGGCATAGGTGGCGCCGTTGCCCTCGAAGCTGCTGCGGGTGTCGAAGCTGCGCTGGTTGAAATCCACGCTGAGGGTGCCGGCACCCACGGCCAGCGTCGTGTTGCCCGTGGGCGAGATCAGCATGCCTTCACCGCCAGCGGCGAGGAAGTCGGCCCGACCGGTGCGCGGCAGATCCGTCGCGCGGGACTCTAGCCCGGCCACATACACCGTGTTGGCGAGCTGAGCCGCCTTGCCGGCGGCGCGCAGTTGCGAAGCCAGCAGCACCTCATCGTTGCCTGCCTTGCCGATCGCATCCCAACGGCCCCAGTAGGCGTCCGTGGGCATCGTCACGGCCACGGGCGGAATCTCGGGCTGGACGGGCGGCAAGGACACGCCGGGCTGGCCCGGTGAGGGTGCGGCGGGATCGGGTGCAGGTGCCGGGGCCGGCGTGGCAGGCAGTTCGAGCACGGTATCTGGCTTGGAGCGGTTGACCGACTCCGAGGTGCCTGCCCGCACGCTCGCGACCGGCTCCTGCGGATGCGGCACGGCCGTGCTGTCCGGGCTCGTCGCCGGATCCTGAACGAGACGGGGGGACGGATTGCCCACGGCGACTTCCACATAGCGGCCGTCGGCGCTGGGCGCAGCACCCAGCAGCAGCCCGCCGCTGGTGCAGGCGCCGAAGGCATCGGCCGCGCAGCCCGAGCCCAGGGCGGCGACGACGACAGCGCCGCTGTTGACGGCCACGCGTGAGCGCGCGTTGTCAGTGGCGACCACGAAATCGGTACCGCGCACGCCCACGGCCGCGACAGGCGTATTGAGACGGAACGCGTCCTTGTTGACCTCGCCCACGCCACCGGTGACCGAGCGCGCCACGCCTTCGCGCAATTGATAGCGCACGCGATCCGTGGCCACGTCGCCCTGGTAATCGAAGACGTCGATATGGAATTCGGACAGGGGCCGCACGGCGACCATGCCGCCATCGGCCATGCGCACGTGCACGAAGCCGCCTTCGCCGGTGAAGAGGGTCTGTCCCGCCTTGAGTGCGGCGCCGCGTGCGAGCGGCGTGCGGCCCGCCTCTGTCTGGACGAAGGCAGGGCCCGCGACCAGCACGACTTCGCCGGCGGCAGGGGCGGCCGCGTGCGCGGACACGCTTCCCGTGAGGGCAAGACACAGCGCGCCCAGGCGCGCGACAGGCAGCGGCGAAGACATGGTGAGATACGAGTTACGTTTTCGAATCAATGAGTATATCTTTGATACAGTGGTTGTGGTGCCGATGCCGCGCTTCGCGTTTGCCATTGACACCTTGCAGGGAACCTGATGAAATGATTGGCTTTGCGAAGTTTTACGCATATATCACCATTGCAATTGGCCTCTCGATTGCAATAAAACCTCATTGCCGAGCCCGCCATGAAACGCACCTATCAGCCTTCCGTTGCCCGTCGCAAGCGCACCCACGGTTTTCGCGTCCGCATGAAGACCCGTGGCGGCCGCGCCGTCATCAACGCGCGTCGCGCCAAGGGCCGCAAGCGTCTGGCCGTCTAAGCCATGCGCCTCGTGCGCCGTTGCCGTTTCGGCAGCCGCGCCGCGGCGTGCGCGCCTTGCACGGCTTGCCGTGTCGAGCGTCACGCCTCACGCAGTAGTGTAGTACCGAAAGCCTGCCTGTTCGTCGTCCGTTGCCTTGGCTCGGACGGCATTGGCTTGGCCGCGTGATGTCGACCTTGTCGTTCCCCCGGTCGGCGCGTCTTCTGACGCCCGATGCCTTTGCCGGACCGCTCAAGGGCCGCCGTGTCGCCACGGGTGCGTTGCTCATGCTGCACGCCGGGCCGGCCGTGGCGGGGGTTCCCCGACTCGGCCTCGTCGTCGGCAAGCGTCACGCGCCGCTCGCGGTCACGCGCAACGCCATCAAGCGCGTCGTGCGTGAAGCCTTCCGTCATCAGGCGGCCACGCTGCCGCCGGCAGACTACGCCATGCGCCTGCACCGTCGTGTGGGCGAGCTGAGTCTGACCGTGCTCAAGCGCCAGGTGCGTGCCGAAGCCGATGCCCACTTCGCGCGGGCTCGACGTCAAGCAGGCCCCAGGCCCAATCCCGGAGGACAGCCCTGATGTCCATGCGCCGCGTCGCCAAGGCGACTCTGTTGCTTCCCATCCGGTTCTACCAGATCGTCGTCAGCCCCTGGCTGGCGCCGTCGTGTCGCTTCGAGCCGACCTGTTCCGGCTATGCCCAGGAAGCCATCCAGGTGCATGGTCCGGCATACGGCAGCTATCTCGCGTTGCGCCGTCTCTGCCGGTGCCACCCGTGGGGCGGCACCGGTCACGATCCCGTCCCGCCCGAACGCCGCGCCGCCTCGGCCGACCAGCCCGGCGGCCAATAGCGGCTACACTCTGGCGGGCCCGCGGCGCCCCCGGCCGACCGCCTCCACGATCCTTTATCCGGCTACCTGCACAGTTCATGGATACACGACGCACCATCCTCTGGATGATCTTCTCCTTCTCGCTGCTGTTCCTCTGGAACAACTGGCAGGTTCACAATGGCAAGCCGTCGCTGTTCGGCGGCACGCCGCCGGCCACGCAGGCCGAGGCCGCGAACGAGGGCGTCTCGCCCCAGCCGCAGCCGGGCGCCGATGGCGTGCCGATCCCGCAAGAGGTCACCGCCCCCGCCAGCGCCGTGCCGAGCACGACCGCCGCGCCGGTGCAGACGCAGGCCGAGCCTGTCGTGGTCACGACCGACGTGGTTCGCCTCACCTTCGATCCGGTGGGCGCGCGCGTGGTCAAGGCCGAGCTGCTCAAGTACGGCGCCGTCGACGATGCCAATCAGCCCGTGGTGCTGCTCGATAGCCGCCCCGGCCTGACCTACGTGGCCGAGACGGGCACCGTGGGCCAGCAAGGTGCTGCATTCCCGACGCACCGCACCCCGTTCCAGGTGACCAGCACCCAGCGCGAGCTTACCGGCGACACCCTGGAAGTGGCCTTCGAAGCCACCAGCGGCGGCGTGCGCGTGGTCAAGACCTACACGCTGCACCGTGGCCGCTACGACATCGGCGTGCGCCATGACGTGACCAACGTGGGCGACGCCCCGGTGGCCCCGTCGGTGTACCTGCAGCTCACCCGCGACGGCAGCAAGCCGGCTGGCGAATCGAGCTTCTACAGCACCTTCACGGGTCCGGCGGTCTACAGCGAAGCCGACAAGTTCCAGAAGATCTCCTTCACGGACATCGACCGCAACCGTGCCACCTTCACGACCGGT
Source organism: Verticiella alkaliphila (assembly GCF_018904615.1). Lineage (GTDB taxonomy): Bacteria > Pseudomonadota > Gammaproteobacteria > Burkholderiales > Burkholderiaceae_B > Verticiella > Verticiella alkaliphila. Next base: position 83,647 of record NZ_JADCNH010000002.1, read on the forward strand.
GCCAACAACGGCTGGATCGCGATGGTGCAGCACTACTTCGTGAGCGCCTGGGTGCCGCAGGAAGGCACGCAGCGCACCAACGGTGTCGTGTCGCTGGGCAACAACCTGTATGCCGTGCGCACCATCGAGTCGATGGGCACCATCGCCCCGCAGGAGTCCCGTGCCTCCGACGCGCAGCTGTGGGTCGGTCCGCAGGACCAGAAGGCACTGGAGCAGGTGGCGCCTGGCCTGGGCCTGGTAGTCGACTACGGCTGGCTCACCGTTATCGCCAAGCCGTTGTTCGCCATCATGACCTGGCTCTTCAGCATGATCGGCAACTGGGGTTGGACCATCGTTGCATTGACCGTGCTGATCAAGCTGGTGTTCTTCCCGCTGTCGGCCGCGAGCTATCGCTCGATGGCCAAGATGAAGCAGGTTGCGCCTCGCCTTCAGGCGCTGAAGGAGCGTTTCGGCGACGACAAGCAGAAGCTGAACGCGGCCATGATGGAGATGTACCGCACCGAGAAGATCAATCCGCTGGGCGGCTGCCTGCCGATCCTCGTGCAGATCCCGGTGTTCATCTCGCTGTACTGGGTGCTGCTGGCCAGCGTGGAAATGCGCGGTGCGCCGTGGATCCTCTGGATCCAGGATCTCTCCGTGCGTGACCCGTGGTTCATCCTGCCGGCGGTCATGATGGCCACCATGTTCCTGCAGATCAAGCTGAACCCGACGCCGCCGGATCCCCTGCAGGCCAAGGTAATGATGGCCATGCCGCTGATCTTCGGCGGGATGATGTTCTTCTTCCCGTCCGGCCTGGTGCTGTACTGGGTGGTCAACAACATCCTGTCGATCGGCCAGCAGTGGTACATCACGCGCAAGATCGCGAACGCGCCGGCCAAGGCCGCCTGATCCGCCTTGCCGTGTGAATGACGAAGGGCCTTCGCAAGAGGGCCCTTCGTTTTTGCACCACACCCAGTGCGACGATGGCGGTCCGGCAGGACGCCGGACCTCTTCCGCTCAGGAGCCCACGGCCTGACCGTCGCGCCGGCCATCGGAGCCGGCGATGTAGCTGCCGTTGTCCTGGCGCACGATCAGCTGGGCCGAACCGAACTCCAGGCTGCTGGCGGGTTGCAGGTCCAGCGGGTGGCCCCAGCCGCGCAGGGCCTCCACGGTGGCTTGCGGCACGTGGGATTCCAGCATGACGGTGTCACCCTTCTCGACGCGAAAGCGCGGGGCATCGCTGGCCGCCTGCGGATTGCGGCCCAGATCGACCAACTGGCGCATCACCTGCACGTGGCCTTGCGCCTGCATGTTGCCGCCCATCACGCCGAAGCTGCACCACGGCTTGCCGCCGCGCGTGATGAAACCCGGGATGATGGTGTGCAACGGGCGCTTGCGCGGCGCGACCTGGTTGCGGTGACCCTGAGCGAGCGTGAAGCCGCAGCCGCGATTGTGCAACGAGATCCCGAGATCGGGCACCACGACGCCCGAGCCGAAGCCGTGGTAATTCGACTGGATGAAGGACACCTGCGTGCCGCCCGCGTCAGCGGTGGTGAGGTAGACCGTACCGCCCTGGCCAGGGGTGCCCGCACCCGGTTTGGCGCTCGTGCCACGACGGATCAGCGCGGCGCGCCGACGCAGGTAATCCGGATCGAGCAGCTGCTGCGTGAGTTCGCCCATGTGATCGGCATCGGCCACGTGGGCGTGCAGATCCGCGAAGGCCAGCTTCATGGCTTCGATGGGGTCGTGAAAGAGGCTTGCCGGGTCGTCCGCGCGCGGCGGCTCCAGGTTGTCCAACATGCCCAGCGCCATCAGCGCCGCGATGCCCTGGCCGTTGGGCGGGATCTCGTGCAGCACGTAGTCGTCGCGATAGCGCATACCGATCGGTTCGACCCATTCCGTCGTGTGTTCGGCCAGGTCTTCACGGGTAAGGGCGCCGCCCGTCTCGCGGGCGTAGGCAGCCAGGCGCTCGGCGATCTCGCCACGATAGAAATCCTCGCCATGGCTCTCGGCGATGCGGCGCAGCGTGCGCGCCTGCGCGGGGTAGCGCCAGATGTCGCCCGCGGCGGGCGGCTTGCCGTCCACCAGGAAGGCCTCGGCAAAGCCGGGCTGATCCTTGAGCTTGACGGCTTGCGTGGCCCATTGGCGAGCGATGGTGGGCGACACCGGAAAGCCTTCTTCCGCGTAGGCGATCGCCGGCTCGAAGAGTTGGGCGAAAGGCAGCTTGCCGAAGCGCTTGGACAAGGCCGCCCAGCCGGACACCTGGCCGGGCACCGTGACCGTCTCCCAGCCCAGGCCCGGCATGGCGGAGAGCCCGGCGAAGCGCTCGGGGGTCCAGGCCGCGGGCGCGCGGCCCGAGGCGTTCAGGCCATAGAGCTTGCCCTCGTGCCAGACCAGCACGAAATTGTCGCCGCCGATGCCGTTCATCACGGGCTCGACCACCGTCAGGGTGATCGCGCTGGCGATGGCGGCATCGACGGCGTTGCCGCCGGCCAGCAGCATGCGCAGCCCGGCCTGGGCGGCCAGCGGCTGGCTGGTGCTGACGATGTTGCGCGCCACCAGGGGTTGGCGCCGCGTCTCAGTGGGCAGCGTCCAGAAGTCATCGGGATAGGACATGAGGTCTCCGTGCATCATGAAATGGCAAGAAGGGACAGCGGCCTCGCAGCCGCTGTCCCGGTCATTCGTGCGTCCGTCCATCCGGGACGGCGCCTGCCCGGATCGAAGGTCCGGGCGGCCTTGGGTGCTGGCGTCATGGCCGGACCGTTGTCCGGCCCCGGGGCAGCGGATCAGTTCGGCTTCACGCCCGCCTGTTCGATGAGCGCCTGGGTGCGCGGGCGCTCGGCAGCGATGAGCGCATCGAACGCGGCGCGGTCGGCCGGCAGGATCTCGGCGCCGGTCTTGGCAAGCTGCGCCTGGAAGTCGTCGTCCTTCACGATCTTCTGCACCGCCGCCGACACCTTCTCGATCACCTCGGGCGGGGTGCCGCCGGGCGCCACCAGACCATACCAGGGGGCGATGTCGAATCCGGGATAGCCTTGCTCGGCCACGGTGGGGATGTCCGGCGCCATGTCCGAGCGCTCCCCGGTGGAGATCGCCAGGGCATTCAGCGCGCCCGTGTTCACCTGCGGCAGCGCGGTCATGATGGTATCGAAGTACATCGAGACCTGCCCGCCGAGGAGCGCCGGAATCGCTTCACCGGCGCCCTTGTAGGGCACGTGCAGCAGATCGATGCCGGCCTGCTGCTTGAGCAGTTCGCCGGCCAGGTGCGACGTGGTCCCCGTGCCAAAGGACGCATAGCTGAGCTTGCCCGGATTGGCCTTGGCGTAGGCCACCATCTCCTCCAGCGTCTTGAACGGCATGGCCGGGCTGGACAGGAGCACATTGGGGGTCTGAGCGACGAGCGCGATCTTCTCGAAGGATTCGGGGTCGTAGCTCAGGTTGGGCATCATCAGGGCATTGGTGACCATCGATGCGGGGCCCGACATCAGGAGCGTATAGCCGTCCGGCTTGGCGCGCGCGGCGGCCGTGCTGCCGATGGCCGCTGCGGCGCCGGGGCGGTTCTCCACCACGACGCTCTGGCCGAGTTCCTTGCCGAGCGCGACGCCGAGCTGACGGGTGATGAGATCCGTGGCCGAGCCGGCCTGGAACGGCACGATGATCTGGATGGGCCGCTGGGGCCAGTCGGTGGACGCGGCCGTCGCGGCAGCGGCGACGCCGAGGCCGGCCGTCAGGAAGAGGACAGAGCAAACGCGGGAGAGAGTCACGAGCAGGTTCCTTGTTGTCTGGCGATGGAGGGTGGACAGGGGACCGCGCTACGGCGGCTGGAATCTTTGGGGGAGTGGTTGGTGCCCGAACTAGCGGCGCACCTGGGCGTGCTCCTGTTGCTGCACGAAGCTCAGGATCAAGGGAACGGTGCCCTCAATGTGGCTGTTCAGGGTGTGCTCGGCCAGCCGGCTGTCCCGTGCCTTGAGCACGGAGATCAGCTGCTCGTGCGCCGCGCGCGGCGTGCGTGGCTTGGCCGGGTTCTGCAGCCAGATCCGCATGTAGGGATCGAGCAGCGCATAGAGCGAATCGATCTGCGCGGCCAGCCGCGGACGTGCGGCTGCCGTCACGATGGTGGCGTGGAACTGTCGGTGTCGCTGCAGCCACTCCTGGGAGTTCTGCTCGCAGCCTTCCATGTCCTCCAACAGGCGCTCCAGCGTCACGATCTGGCGATCTGTCACCTGGGGCGCGGCGAGCCGGATCGCCAGGCCCTCGAGCGCGCTGCGCATCTCGAAGATCTCGCGCATGTCCTCGACGTTCAGTCGGGTCACGACGGCGCCGCGATTCGGCCGGATGGCCACGAGTCCCGCCACGGACAGCCGGCGCAGGGCTTCGCGCACCGGCATGCGGCTCATGTCCAGCAACTGCGCGATGTCTTCCGTGACGATGCGCGCGCCGGGCGCGAGTTCGCCCGTGCAGATCGCCTGGTGCAGGTAGTCGTAGGCCTGCTGTTCGGCGCTGGCCGAGCGGGTGGGCGTGACGAGGGTGAGCGAGGTGTCTGGCATGGATTGGATAATTGGATCCAATTTGAACGGGTCTACTGTACGTCGATTTTGGCGTGATGACCACTGTCGAAACGGCAACGTAACGATGCCGAAGGGGCAACGGTTTCAGCGGCCAAACCCAGCCAGCGGCCACGGCCATCGGTTCGACGCAAGGCGTGGTGGCAGACCGCCCGGCTGTTGGCGGTTCGATATCGCGATGGCTCGATGTACTATCCCGCGATGTTGTCCGCCCTTGATCCCATCGCCGCCATCGCCACCGCGCCCGGGCGTGGCGGCATCGGTGTCGTGCGCGTCTCCGGGCGCGACGTCGCCCCGCTCGTCCAGGCCATCCTGGGCCGGGACGCGTTGACGCCGCGCCACGCGCACTTCCTCCCGTTCCTGGACGCCGATGGACTGCCCATCGACGAGGGCATCGCCCTGTACTTCCCGGCCCCGCATTCCTACACCGGCGAGACGGTGCTGGAGCTTCAAGGCCACGGTGGCCCGGTGGTGTTGCGCCGACTGCTGTCGCGATGCCTGGAGGCAGGTGCCGGCATGGGGCTGCGCCTGGCCGAGCCGGGCGAATTCACGCAGCGCGCCTTCCTGAACGAACGCCTGGACTTGGCCCAGGCCGAGGCTGTGGCCGACCTCATCGACGCCGCGAGCGAAGCCGCGGCCCGCGGTGCAGCCGCGTCGCTGCGCGGCGCGTTCTCGCAGGCCGTCAGTGGCTTGGCCGATCGCATCGTGCACCTGCGCATGCTGGTCGAGGCCACGCTCGACTTTCCGGAAGAGGAAATCGACTTTCTGGAGAAGTACCAGGCCCGGCCGACGCTCGATGGCATCCGCGCGGAACTCGCACGACTGACGTCCCAGGCCCGCCAGGGCGCGCTGCTGCGCGAGGGGCTGCATGTCGTGCTGGCCGGCGTGCCCAACGTGGGCAAGTCGAGCCTGCTGAATGCCCTCGCGGGCTTCGACGCCGCGATCGTCACGCCGGTGGCGGGCACCACGCGCGACAAAGTCGTGCAGGAGCTCGCCATCGAAGGCGTGCCGCTGCATGTCGTGGACACGGCCGGGCTGCGCGAGACCGACGACGAGGTCGAGCGCATCGGCATTGCACGCACGTGGGAGGAGATCGGTCGCGCCGACGCGGTGATCCACCTGCGCGATGCGCGGGCGCCGCAAGACGATCAGTCGTTGGGTGGCGAGCTCGCGAGCCGCCTGCCGCGCGGCGTGCCGGTGCTGGAAGTCTTCAACAAGATCGATCTGGCAGAGGCGAATGCGTCACTGCCCGACGACGCTCTGCGCATCTCCGCGCGCACCGGGGCAGGCCTGGACACGCTGCGTGCCGAACTCTTGCGCATCGCCGGCTGGCAGCCCGCCGCCGAGACACCCTACCTGGCGCGCGAGCGGCACCTCACGGCGCTGGCCGCCGCGGATGCGCACCTCGAGATGGCGGCCCTGCACGCCGAGCAGGACGACCGCGTGCTGGATTTGTTCGCCGAAGAGTTGCGCCTGGCGCACGATCGACTGGGCGAGATCACCGGCGCGTTCGGCAGCGACGATCTGCTGGGGGTGATCTTCTCGCGGTTCTGCATCGGGAAGTGATGCGAGCCACCGACATCGGAAGACGCCGCGACGGGGCGGCCGAAGTGGGAGCCCCCATTCATGGCGCTCCTCAGCAGGCAGCGCCATGCGTTAGTCGTGAACACTGCCCGCTCCGCGATAATGACGGCCTCACCGTCGTCATCCTCTAGGAGTCATCACACCATGGATCTGGGAATCTCCGGCCGCTGGGCCATTGTCTGTGCCGCCAGCAAGGGCCTGGGCAAGGGTTGCGCGCAGGCGTTGGCCGCCGAAGGCGTCAACCTCGTCATCAACGCGCGCGGCGAAGCCGCGCTCGAGGCTACGGCGGCGGAACTGCGTGCCGCCTACCCCGGGATCACCGTGCACGCCGTGGCCGGCGACATCACCGATCCTGCCGTGCGTGACGCGGTGCTCGGCGCGTGTCCGCAGGTCGATATCCTCGTGAACAACGCGGGCGGCCCCCCGCCCGGCGATTTCCGGGAATGGGAGGAGGACGCCTGGCTGGCCGCGGTGCGCGCCAACATGCTCACGCCCATCGAACTCATGCGCCGCACGGTGGATGGCATGGCCGAGCGCGGCTTTGGCCGTGTGGTCAACATCACGTCGGGCGCCGTCAAGGCGCCGATCGACATCCTGGGCCTGTCCAACGGCGCGCGTAGCGGTCTCACGGGCTTCGTGGCTGGGCTCGCGCGCCAGCAGCGTCTGGCCGCGCGCAACGTCACGATCAACAACCTGCTGCCCGGCGCATTCGACACGGATCGCCTGCGCAAGAACTTTGCCATCGGCGCCGAAAAGTCGGGACAATCGGCCGATGCGCTGGCGCAGTCTCGCGCCAAGACGATCCCGTCGGGCCGATTCGGCACGGCTGAAGAGTTCGGCGCGACGTGCGCCTTCCTGTGCAGCGTGCAGGCCGCCTACATGACGGGGCAGAACGTGCTGCTGGACGGTGGCGCCTACCCAGGCACGTACTGACGCCAGCATGCGCCAACGCAAAAGGCCGGCTTTCGCCGGCCTTTTGCGTTGCACGGCCCGGGCAGTGCCCCGGCCGCGCTGCGGCCTGGTTCACTCGAGAACGATATTGTTCTCGCGGATGACGGCACCCCAGTGCTCGGCATCCTGCTTCAGTTGCGCATCGAGTGCGGCCGGGCCGCCGGCCTTCTCCATCTGGCCGTTGTTGGCCAGCAAGGCGCGGAAGCTGTCGGATTGCACCGTCTTCACGGCGGCTGCCGAGAGCTTCTCGATCACGGCGGGCGGCGTGCCCTTGGGCGCGTGCAGGGCGGTCCAGTAGGTGGCCTTCAGCTGCGGAAAGCCGAGTTCGGTCACCGACGGGATGTCCGGGAAGGCCGGGTCGCGCTTTTCCGTGGTGAGGGCGAGGATCTTCAGATCGCCCGCTTTCTGGTGTTCGATGACGGCGATCGGCGTGGCCGTGGTCACGTCGCCCAAGCCGCCCATGAGATCGATCAGGGCCGACGGGTTGTTCTTGTAGGGGATGGACATGACTTCCACGTCCAGCGCCTTGGCAAGCACCAGGTTGTACAGGTCCGTCACGCTGCCGGGGCCCAACGTGCCGATGCGCAGGCCCGTGCTGCTCTTCTTGCCGTAGGCCACCAGCTCGGGGATGCTGTTCACGCCGAGCTTGGTGGGCACGGTGATGGTGAGCATGCCTTCGAACAGCATGGCCACCGACTCGAAACTCTCCAGGCTGTAGGGCAGCTTCGGGCGCAGCATCACGTTGAGCGAGATGGGGCCGGTGCCGCCCAGCAGGACGGTGTTGCCGTCCGGGTTGGCACGCGAGACGTAGGTGGCGCCGATGATGCCGTTGGCCCCGGGCTTGTTCTCCACGATGACCGGGCGGCCGAGCTCGCTGCTCATGCCCTGGGCCAGCATGCGGGCGAAATTGTCGGTGGTGCCGCCAGCGCCATAGGGCACGACGAGGGTGAGCGGCGTTTCCGCCGCGGCCGTGCCCGCCATGCCGCACAGAGCGGAGACGAGCGCGAGAGTGCCGGTGAGCCGGCCGAGTGTGGTGAAGCCCAACATGGGTGTCCTCCTGCGATGAATGCAACGCGCGGGTATCTGCCCTTGAGGGGCTTGTGTGACCGGCTGCACTGCTGCAGCCGGCGCTTTATCGCCGTGTCGCCACGGCCCGCGTGGTGGTCCGGTCCTGCGTCCTGCGCGTGACGACGACCCCTCAGCGGTGCTGTACGGGGGCGTCACGGCGGCCAAAGTCCGGCCGTTCATCATACGGAGGCCTGCCGCCGCGACAATCCCCAAAAACGGCAGGAATGTTTGAACGGGAATGACGGGAATCGGCAGGGTTAACGCGGTGGCGCGTGCTGTTGCATTCCGTCGTCAAATGCCGCGTTTTGATATGGGAAGCGCTGCGATGGCGTCTGCCGTGAGGTTTCGGCGCATCGGTGGCTCATGTCAGGCGGCGTGTCACGCCTGCGGTCATGGCGTCATGGCCAGGTGTGCCTGCGCCTGCGGTGCGGGCAGTACCTGCAGCCGCGCGGAGGCAGCCAGGTCACGCGGTAATAGATAGCGGCCCGGGATCAGGGGCAGGGCGAGGGGCGTGAACGTCACGTCCAGATCGACGCCGGCTGACTGCCAGGCTGACCAGACGAGCTCGGTGCAATAAGCGCCGCCAGGCTCGGCCAGTCGAAACGGCTCGCCGAGCCGGGCGTGTGCGGCGCGCACGGCTGCGGCACGCGCCGTGTCGTCGGCTTGCACGTGATAGATGGCGTGTTGCACGGCGCGTTCCGGCGCAAGGTAGAAATCCAGGGTGTCGATGACGACGCCATCGGCCCGGCCCGGGAGTTCCGCGGGTGTGGCATGGATCACCTGCCACTGCCCCGGTTCGCCCAGCAGCATGCCCACATGGCTGTAGGGCCCGCCGTCCACGCTCAGGACTGCCACGCTCACGCCTGCAGTGCCTTCGCGAAACACGAGATCGCCTGCGCGTGCCTGTGCCGGCACGTCGATCGCCAGGGCCGGGCCCCGGACAGCGCGGCCGTCACCATCCAGAAGGCGGTGAGCGCTGCGCGCCAGCGCGAGCCTGGCGCCTTCACCGCAGCTGGATCTTCCAATCGCCATCGTCCTTTACCAGGCGATGGTTCTGTGTGTCGTCGCGGCCATTGTGAAAGACGACGCGGGCGCGCACTTGCGCGCTCTCGCGGGTGTCATCCATCGTGGTCTCCAGGATCTCCACGCGGTCCAGTCCGCCGTTGGCCTCCACACGGTTCTGCATCTCGCCCACGATCATCTGCACCTTGCCACGCGCCTGCACCACACGATCGGCGGGCACGTTGGCGAACGAGATCTGGGCCGTGGCCTTGTCCACGTCGCCCTTGGCCACGGCTTCGTAGAACGTCTCCACTGCCGATTCCGGCTTGCCGCCCGAACACGCTGTGAGCATCGCAGCGCAAGCGAGCATGAGCAGCAAAGGGGACCGGACAAGCAGGGGCATGAGAATTCCTGAGAATGGGTGAGGCCGCCGCATGATAGCCAGTCGGATACTGGTGCGTGTCCGCGGTTTGTATCGTCATGTGTCCATTGTTGCCGGCATGCTGCCTGCTACCTGTCGCCAGTCCTCAGATCTCTGAGCCTGTCTTTGCATCGAAAAAAGGGGTGGATGTTGCGCAAGTCGTGGATGGTGTCGTGGATGCTCGCGATCGCGGTGACGGTGGCCGCGTGTGGGCAGAAGAACGAGAATTTCGAGCAGGCCTCGAAGGATTACGTGGCACATTTCCAGGCCCAGGCCGACAAGGGTGCGTTCTCTGAGCTGTATGCCGAGAGCGCGCCCATGATGAAGGCAGTGGCCAAGGAAGATGAATTCATCAGCCTGCTCACGCGCATCCAGGGCGCCTTGGGTGAGCGCCGCAAGACCACCTTCGTGCGCAGCGAGAGTTCGCAGTCCGTGGATGGCGCCGCACTCACGCGCCTCGTCTACGCGACGGAGTTCGAGAAGGGCAAGGGCGAGGAGTCCTTTCACCTCACCCGGGTGGGCGACAAGCCGCGGCTTTTCCACTATGAGATCGATTCGCCAGCGTTGCGCAAGCTGGTGGGTGCGCAACCCAACTTTGACGATGCATTCGGCCAGGCCGTGCTGGTGGCGATCGCCCGATTCCATGAACAGGTGGGCGTCGGTGAGTTCGCCGCTATCTATGACGCGGGCGCACCCGGTATGAAGCAGAGCGTGACGAAGGAACGGTTCGTGAGCGCCATGCGCCGGGTGACTGAGGTGCTGGGGGCGCGTGGCACGAGTACGCCAGAACGTCGCAACACGGTGGCCTCCGACGACGGCATCCCGCTGATGCAGGTGGACATGGACACCCGCTTTGCGGAAGAAGAGACCACCGAGCGCTTCTTCTTCCAGCACGCGGACGGCAAGGCGTTGCTGTATCGCTACGAAGTGATGTCCGAGCGCGTGGCCGCCGCCATGCAGGCCGACGACGGGCGCGCCCCGGCCTCAGGCACGGCGCGCTAGCCGCACGAGGAGGGCAGCGAGCGCGCTACCCGTGGAGAGCACGGCCACGCCCGTCCAGCCGGCGTGTTCGAGGACCCAGCTGCCCAGGGCCGCGCCGCTCGCCATGCCAACGAACATGCCGGTGAAAAGCACCGCATTCAGGCGGCTGCGCGCGGCCGGATCCAGGCTGTAGACCTCGGTCTGATGGGCGATGAGCGCCGCCTGCATGCCGAGGTCGAAGCCCACGGTGGCGCCGGCAATCAAGAGAATCTGTCCCTGGGCTGACAGACCGCTGCCCAGCGTGAGCACCGCGAACGACGCTGCCGTCAGGGCGGCGCCCAGGCGCACCACGATCTCGGTGCCGCGCCGATCGGCCAGCCGGCCAGACAGCGGCGCAGCCAGCGCGCCCGCCGCACCTGCCAATCCGAAGGCGCCTGCCGCTGCGCTGCCCAGATGCAAGTCGTCGTGCAGCATCACCGCCAGCGTGGACCAGAACGCACTGAACGCCACGGCCAGAAGGCCTTGCGCCAGGGCGGCCCGCCGCAGCGCCGGGTACTGCCGCCACAGGGCCACCATGGAGGCGAGCAGGGCGCCGTAGCCCAGCCGCGTAGTCGGCGTGAATCGGGGCAGCCCGCGCCAGAACGCCATGCCCGCCAGGGCGATCATCACTGCCGCGGCCATGAACACCGCGCGCCAGCCCGTCTGTCCGGCCAGGGCCCCGCTCACCACGCGCGAGAGCAGGATACCCAGCAGCAACCCGGTCATGACCGTGCCCACGATGCGGCCGCGATGTTCGGCAGGGGCGAGCGTGGCCGCAGCCGGCACGATGTCCTGCGCGAGCGTGGCAGCCAACCCGATGACGAGGCTGGCCACGAGCAGGGCGGGCAGGTTGGGCGAGAGTCCGCTCGCGAGCAGCGCGAGGGCCAGCACGGCCGTCTTCACGAGGATGATCTGTCGACGGTCGTAGCGATCCCCCAGCGGGGCGAGCAGCAGGATACCCAGGGCGTATCCCAGCTGCGTCATCATCGGAACCAGTCCGAGCGCACCGGTGCCAGCCTGGAGATCGTCGCCCACGAGGGCGAGCATGGGTTGACTGTAGTAGAGCGAGGCCACGCCGAGGCCGGCGCCGGTCGCGAGCAGCAGCACCAGCGAGCGCGGCAGCGCGCTGCCTGTGGCGGGCGCCTGGGGGGAGGAGATGGAGGACATGATTGAGTCGGGTGGGGGGATGGCTCGCATTGTCCGTCTCGATGGTGGGGTCGGGAAGTGGCGGTTCAGGAAGAGTTGCTATACGCTCGGCGTATGGAAGACACGCTGGTTCCCCTGGATCGTCTGCTGCTCCTGCAGACCTTCGTGCGCATCGTCGAAGCGGGCAGTTTGTCCGCTGCCGCCGTGCAGCTCGAGACCACCCAGCCTACCGTCAGCCGACGGCTGCAGATGCTGGAACGCACGTTGGGCCAGCGGCTATTGCAGCGCTCCACGCACCGGCTGCGGCTCACGACCGAGGGCGAGCGATGCCTCGCGCATGCGCGTGCGCTCCTGGGCGGCTGGGACGAGCTGGCGGACGACATGCACGGCGCACAGGCCGAGCCGCGCGGCACCCTGCGCGTGGTGGTCCCGCACGCGTTCGGCCAGGACCAGCTCGTCGGCCCGTTGAGCACGTTTCTCACCCGTCATGCCCACGTGTCGGTGGAGTGGCTGCTGTACGATCAGACGCCGGATTTCACGGGGCGCAATCTGGATTGCGCGGTGCACGTTGGGGCGGCTGAAGACCCGAACGTGATCGCCCGGCATGTGGCGGACGTGCCGCGCATCGTCGTGGCGGCACCGGCGCTGGCAGAACAGCTCGCGCACGATCCACAGGCCGGCCTGGCGGGGCTGCCCTGGCTCGCCCTGCAGACGTACTACCGGGACGAAGTAGTGCTCTATGACGCGACGGGCAGACGGCTGGCCTTCGCTATCCAGCCCCGCATCATGACCGACAGCCTGCATGCCTTGCGCAACGCTGCAGTGCGCGGGCTCGGGGCGGCCGCGCTGTCATCCTGGCTGGTCGCGCCCGACATCGAAGCCGGCCGCCTGGTGGCGCTGGCCCCGGGGTGGGCACCCGCGCCGCTGCCCGTGTATCTCATGTATCCCCGCGCCCGGTTCTATCCGGCACGGCTGCGCCTGTTTCTGGAAGCCATGCGTGAGGCCCTGCCTGCGGTGGCGGGCATGCGCGAGCCGGGGCGCGTCAGCCCGCCGCCGTTTCCGGGCGCCGAAAGCACGTGATCTCGTGATCGTTCACCAGGCCGACCGCCTGCATCCACGCGTAGACGATCACCGGCCCCACGAACGAGAATCCGCGACGCTTCAGCTCCTTGGACATCTGCTCGGACAGGGGCGTGCTCACGGGTAGCGTCACGCCGTCGCCCATGACCGGCTTGCCATCGACGAACTGCCAGCAGAACGCCGAGAAATCCTCGCCGCGCGCCTGCATGTCCAGATAGACCTGGGCGCCGCGAATCGTGGCCGCGATCTTCGCGCGCGACCGGATGATGCCCGCATCGCCCAGCAGCCGCGTGACATCCTCCTCGCCGAACGCGGCCACCTTCACCGGATCGAACCCGGCGAACGCAGCCCGCAGGGCTTCGCGCTTGCGCAGCACCGTCACCCAGGCGAGCCCCGCCTGAAAGCCGTCCAGCATGAGCTTTTCCCACAGCGCACGCGAATCGTATTCGGGCACGCCCCATTCATGGTCGTGGTAATCCTGCATGAGCTGCGTATTGCCCGCCCAACGACACCGGCAACGCTCGCCGTGATCCGCCATGTGCCTCATCCTCCCAGTGGTAAGGTGCAGACGATAGCGCACCCCTTTCACAGGATGAACCCCTGATGTCCGCTTCTTCACACACCGTCCAGCACCAGCCCGAGCAAAGCCGCTTTGCCATCCTGATCGACACCCACGTCGCGCGCGCCGAGTACACCCTGGCCGGCGACGTGATCACCTTCACCCACACGATCGTCCCCAAGGCGATGCAGGGCCAGGGCTTGGGCATCAAGCTCGTGAAAGCCGGGTTGCGCTATGCGCGAGAGCATCACCTGAAGGTCATCCCCCAGTGCGCGATGTTCGCCGGCTTCATGCGCAAGCATCCCGACACCCAGGATCTCCTGGCCGAGGAGGGCCGCGCCCTGGTGGCGTAAGGACGTAAGCGTCGGACGTCAGGCCGCAGGGGCGACCGACGCGCCCTGGATCTGGTGGCGTTCCAGCGCCTGTGCCACCGCACCGTTGGCCTTGAGGGATTCGACGAATTCGCGCAGGTACTGGGCCGCGGCCTCGCCGCGCGACTTGGGTACGCCCATGGCCTGCTCGATCACCATGAAGCGGCCCGGCAGCAGACGCAGGCCACCCAGGCGGGCGGCATCCGCTTGGAGCTGCTGCTTCACGCCCGCAGCCACGTCCAGCTGCTCGGCGATGAAGGTATCGACGACCGCGGGCGAGGTGGGTGCGCGCACGATCTCGGCCTGCTGCAGGTGGCGGGTCAGGAAAAGATCGTAGGCGCTGGCCTTGCCGACCGTGACGCGCGTGCCGGGGCGGTCCACCTCGTTGTTGGATTGCAGCGCGGAATCGTTCTTCACGAGATAAGCGCCCTCGATCAGCACATAGGGCGCGGTGAAGGCGATGTTCGCACCCCGCACCGGGTCGATCGCGAAGAAGCCCACGTCCGCCTCGCCCGACTCCACAGCCTGCACCGACTTGCCTGCGGCGTCCACCACGACCAGCGCCAAGGGGACGCCTAGCCGGGCGGCCAGCGCGCGGGCAATGTCCACCGAGACGCCGCCTGCCGAGCCCGTGCCAGGATCGGCGTGGGCCAGGATCGGGTTGCCGGTGTTGATAGCCGCGTGCAGGGTGCCGGTGGGGGCGAAGGCGGCGATGAGATCGGCGGTGGCTGCAGTCATGGGAGGCTCCGGGAGGGCGTGTATCCGAACGCGCGGCATGGCGTGACCAGAGGATGGTACGCCATGCCGGGCCTGTCGGTGTTGCGAAACCTCAGCCGCGTCCGAGGAGTCGAGCGCGCTGGCGCGTGTTCCGGCGCGCTCCCGCGCTAGCCTGTGGACGTCGGCCGCACGCCCGACTCACACGCCTCGGCCGAAGGCCAGTGCCGAGCCGCGCGCGTCAATCTTCGCCATCGCCCAGAGCGCCAGGCCCCCAAGCGAGAGGCTCACGCCCACCCAGCCCATCGAGGCAAAGCCCCCGCCTTGCAGCAGGGCGAGCCCTCCGAGGTACGGGCCGATGGCGTTGGCCAGGTTGAAGGCCGAGTGATTGAGCGCGGCGGCTAGGTTCTGCGCGTCCCCCGCCACGTCCATCAGCCGCGTCTGCAGGATGGTGGGCAGGGCGCCCAGCGTGCCGACCAGGAACACGGCGACGATCATGGTGTCGAGCCGGCCGATGGCAAAGGGATAGACGGCCAGCGCAGCGGCGCTCCAGAGCAGCACCCACGCCGCCGAGCGCATGCCGAAGCGATCGGCCAGCCACGCGCCCACGAGGTTGCCGATCGTGATGCCCAGGCCGAAGACGCCGAATACCCACGGCACGACCGACGGTTCGACGTCGGTCACGTTCTCGAGCGTGGAGCCGAGATACGCGTACACCGCGAACATGCCGCCAAAGCCGATGCAGCCGATGGCGAGCGTGAGCAGCACCTGGCGGTTGCGCAGGGCGTCCAGCTCACGCCAGGGGTTGGCACTGCGCCGCGCGGTGTCACGCGGGGCAAAGAGCGCGACGAGGATGGCCGCGAGCAGGGCGAGCGCGCCCACGAGGCCGAACGTCCAGCGCCAGTCCAGCGCCTGGGTGATGGCCGTGGCGATGGGCACGCCCACGATCGTGGCCACCGTCAGCCCGGACATCACGGCGGCGACGGAGCGGGCGCGCAGATGCAGCGGCACGAGCGAGGCTGCCACCAGGGCTGCGATGCCGAAGTAGGCGCCGTGCGGCAGGCCGCTCAGGAAGCGGAACACCAGCATGCTCGGGAAGTTCGTGGACAGGGCGGTCGCCACGTTGCCCAGGCCGAAGAGCAGCATGAAGCCGATCAGGAGCAGCCAGCGCGGCGAGCGCGCGCCCATCACCGCCAGGATCGGCGCGCCCACCACCACCCCGAGCGCGTAGGCACTGATCGCGTGGGCCGCCCGGGCGGGGTCCAGGTCGAAGCCGCGCGCGAAGTGGGGCAGCACGCTCATGGCGGCGAACTCGGCCACGCCGATGGCAAAGCCGCCCACGGCCAGGGCGAGCAGCACGAGGCCGACGGGATGACGCGAGGCGGGGGGCGGTGCCGAGGAGACCGGCGGCAGAGCAGAAGACATGGCGGACAGCGGGGTGCTACCTAGGGTAAACCCGGATATTACACCTGGGGTCGTGATGACCATCGCACGTCCCTGCGAGCGGCAGGGACACCGCGCGGGTGGCCGTGTTCACACGCCCGCTGACGGGGCGACCGCTTCTGTGCCGCGTGCGGCCGCCACGCGGCTGCGCGAGCGTCGACGGATGTCACGCAGGCCTGCCGCCACGAGCACCAGGATGGCCGACCAGATCGCCAGATACGTCGGCCACTGCGCAGGGGCGATGCGCTCGCCCAGCAGGAGGGCGACGACGACGAGCAGAACGGGCTCGGCATAGCTCAGCAGGCCGAAGAGGCCCAGACTCAAGCGCGCCGTGGAGGCGATCATGCACGCGAGCGACGTTGCACTGAGCGCACCGAGGCCCAGGATGAGCAGCCAGGCGCTCGATGCGGGCAGGGCCCCGGTGGCGGGCGACCACACCAGGAAGGCGATGCCCAGCGGCACGCACAGCAGCATGTCCAGCCACATGCCGGCGAGCGGCGGCGTGCGCAGGTGGCGGCGCAGGCCGAAGTAGAGCGGGTAGCCCAGGCACACGACGAAGGCTGGCCAGGCAATGCTGGGCGCGAACAGAAGCTCGTTGACGACGCCGATGCCGGCCAGGACGCAGGCCACCTGCTGCCAGCGCGAGAGCCGCTCGCCGAACACCCAGCGCCCGGTCAGCACCAGCGTGAGCGGCAGGAGGAAGTAACCCAGGGAGACGTCCAGCGCGTACCCATTGATGGGTGCCCAGAGGAACAGCCACAGCTGCACCCCGAGCAGCGCGGCCGACACGGGCATGACCGGCCACAGCGCCGGTCGCGCCCGCAAGCGCTGCCACAGCGTCACCCATTGATGGGTCTGTCGGGTGAGGACGATGAGCAGGGTGAGCAACGGCGCCGTGAGCAGGATGCGCCAGCCGAAGATGCGCTCACCGCCCAGCGGCTCGAGCAGCGTGGCGTAGTAATACATCGTCGCGAACAGCGCCGACGCGGTGAGGGACAGGGCAATACCGGCGGGGCTGTTGGAGGCGGGAGCGACAGACACAGGGCGGGACAACGCGAAAGACAGGGCAGAGCGTAATGCTATTGCTGTCGACGGCTTGCATCGATGCAAAAATGCCCCGTTGGACGCAATCCCATTGCGTTGTGGAGCCTGTTTGATGACTTCTGTTGTCCTGGACACGTACGACCGCCAGCTCGTGGCGCTCGTGCAGCAAGATGCCCTCATGTCGCAGGCCGAGCTTGGCGAGCGGGTGAGCCTGTCACCGGCGGCGGTGAACCGGCGTCTCAAGCGGCTGGCCGCCGACGGTGTCATCCGCGGCCAGCGCGTGGAGGTGGATGCCGATGCCCTGGGCTATGGGCTCACCATCATCACCGAGGTGCACGTGGAGAGCGAGCGGCCGGACCGCCTCGACACCCTGCGCCGCGCCTTTCTGGCCTGCCCGCAAGTGCAGCAGTGCTACTACGTGGCGGGCGGCTGCGACTTCGTCCTGGTGTTGCTCGTGCGCAGCATGGCGCAATACACCGAGCTCACGCGTTCGCTCTTCTTTGCCAACGACAACGTGCGCCGCTTCTCCACGCGGGTGGCGATGGACCGCGTGAAAACGGGCGGGGCCGTGCCCGTGGATTGAGGCGGTGCCGGGCCAGACGCGTTGGCACCGGCATGCACCGCAGACCACTCAATGCGCGCCGCCTGCCGCTTCCTGCGCGCCTGCCGGCGCCTTCACCCGCTTGGCGAACCACACCATGGCCACCAGCAGCAGGAAGATGCCGGAGGAGATGTAGAAGATGTCCGTGGCCGACATCGTGGCCGCCTGCTGGTTGATCATGTTGTTCAACGTGGCGAGCGATTGCGTCTCCGACAGGCCCGCAGCACGCATGCCTGCCAGCGCCTGGTCCGTGGCGAGCGTGCCGGTCTGGATGTGCTCCGTGAGTTGGGCGTGATGCAGGGTAGTGCGGCTGTCCCAGAGCGTCGTCACCAGCGAGGTACCGAAGGCGCCCGCCGTCATGCGCACAAAGTTGGACAGTCCCGCGGCGCTGGCGATCTTGTCAGGCGCGAGCCCGGACATCGTGATCGACACCAGGGGCACGAAGAAGGCCGCCATCGCCGCGCCCTGCAGGATCGTGGGGATCACGATGGTCGTGATGTCGGCCTGCGTGTTGAAGTTCGAGCGCAGGTAGCTCACGGCCGAGAAGATCAGGAAGGCGCCGGTCACGAGCAGCCGCGGATCATGCTTGGCGAGCAGCTTGCCCACGATCGGCGTGAGGATGATCGCGAGAATGCCCACGGGCGCCGTCACCAGGCCGGCATACGTGGCCGTGTAGCCCATCGTGGTCTGCAGCCACAGCGGCAGCAGCACCACTGTGCCGAAGAAGACCCCATACGCCACCGACAAGGTCACCACGCCGGTGGTGAAGTTGCGTTGTGCGAAGAGCCGCAGGTCCACGATGGGGTGCTTCTCCGTGAGCTCCCAGATGAGGAAGAAGACGAAGGCGACGACGGTGATCACGGCCAGGATCTGGATCTCGCCGCTCGCGAACCAGTCCAGCTCCTTGCCCTTGTCGAGCAGGATCTGGAGCGCCGCCACCCACAGCACCAGCAAGGCCAGGCCGATGCGGTCGATCGGCAGCTTGCGCGTGGGCGATTCGCGGTTGCGGTAGATGCGCAGGCTGGCCCAGGCGGCCAGCATGCCCACCGGCACGTTGATGTAGAAGATCCACGGCCAGGAATAGTTGTCCGAGATCCAGCCACCCAGCAGCGGGCCGGCCACGGGCGCCACCAGCGTGGTCATGGACCAGAGGGCAAGTGCGGTGCCGGACTTGGCCTTGGGGTAGCTCGCCAGCATGAGCGTCTGCGACAGCGGGATCATCGGCCCGGCCACGGCGCCCTGCAGGATGCGAAAGAAGATCAGTGCTTCGATGCTGGGGGCGAAGCCGCACAGCCATGAGGCGATGACGAAGAGCACCACCGACCAGACGAAGAGCCGAACCTGGCCGATGCGTTGCGTGAGCCAGCCCGTCAGCGGCAGCGAGATCGCGTTGGCGACGGCGAAGGATGTGATGACCCATGTGCCCTGGCTCGCGCTCACGCCCAGATCGCCCGCGATGGCGGGGATCGACACGTTGGCGATCGAGGTGTCCAGCACGTTCATGAACACCGCGGCCGACAGCGCGATGGTGCCCAGCGTGCGCTGTGAGCCTTCGAGCGGTGGATGCGTCATTGACGCGGTGGCGGCGGCCATGGCTTATTCTCCGCTGCGCGCAGCCGCCATGCGGGGCACACCAGCCCCGTTGTCCGCGAGGATGCGGGCCACGGCGGCGCTGGCCTGGGCATCGGCCTGCGTGAAGGCTTCGCTGGCATAGGCAGGCTCGCGGCGCGCACCCTGGGCCAGCGCCTGGCCGCTGGTATCGGAGATGTCCACCTTCACGTCCATCGAGAGGCCCAGGCGCAGGGGGTGCGCGTCGAGGTCGGCCTTGTCCAGGGCGATGCGCACGGGCACCCGTTGCACGACCTTGATCCAGTTGCCGCTGGCGTTCTGGGCGGGCAGCAGCGCAAAGGCGCTCCCGGTGCCCGCGCCCAGACCGGCCACGGTGCCGTGATACACCACCTTGCTGCCATACATGTCTGCCGTCAGCGTGACCGGCTGGCCGATGCGCATGCGACCGATCTGCACTTCCTTGAAGTTGGCATCCACCCACACCCCGTCCAGCGGCACGATCGCCATCAGCGGCGCGCCCGCGGCCACGCGTTGGCCCAGCTGGGCCGAGCGGCGGGCCACGTAGCCTGAGACCGGCGCCAGCACGTGGGTGCGGGCCAGATTCAGGTAGGCCTCGCGCACCTTGGCCGAGGCGAGCTTCACGTTGGGGTGCTCGGCGACGGTGGTGTTGCTGGTGAGCGCCTCATTGCCGGCCAGCGTGGCACGGCTTGCGGCGATGGCCGCGTCGGCGGCAGAGACGGCCGCCTGGGCATTCTGCACGGCCGACTGCGCGTGCAGCAGCTCTTCGCCGCTCACGCCGCCGGATTTGGCCAGCGCCTGGCGGCGACGCAGGTCGTTCTGGGCGCGGGCAAGTTCGGAGCGCGCGCTGCGAGCCTGGGCTTCACGCGCGGAGATGTCCGCGGCCAGGCCGGTGTTTTGTACGTACAAAGTACTCACTTGCCGGACGGTCTGTGCGAGCGAGGCCTCGGCTTGTGCCAGGGCCACGTCGGCATCGGCGCGGTCGAGTTCGGCCAGGGGCTCGCCGGCTTTGACGAAGTCGGTGTCGTCGGCGTGCAGGCCAATCACGGTGCCGGCGATCTGCGGCGTGATCTGCACCAGGTCGCCCTGCACGTAGGCGTCGTCGGTGGATTCGAAGTGACGTGCGACCAATCCCCAGTAGGCGCCATAGGCGGCGCCCAGGGCGACGAAGAGGACGGCAGCGCCGATCAGGAGGCGCTTGCGGGGGGAACGGGGCGTGGCGTTGTCGGTGTCGGACATGGCGTGGGCCTTTGGCGAATGTCGAGGAGAAGGATTCAGCGCGTGGGCGCGATGGTGTCGTCGTAGCCGCCGCCCAACGCGGTGGCGAGCTGCACGTCCAGCACCTGGCGGCGGGCGGCGATTTCGGTGTCCAGGCGGGTCTGTGCCAGGACGGCATCTTGCGCGGCAAGCACCGTCAGGTAGTTGCCCAGGCCCGCTTCATAGCGGCGCACGGCGAGGTCATAGGCGGCCTGGATCGCCTCGCGCGCTTCGCGCTGGTGCTGCGCCTCGCGGTTCAGCGAGCGGATGTCGCCCACGGTGTCGGCCACCTGACGGGCGGCGTCCAGCACCGTCTGGTTGTAGTCGGCCACGGCCAGCTCGGCGTCCGCGCGGCGGGCGTTCAGATTGGCGTTGAGCCGGCCCGCGTCGAAGATGGGCAGCGAGATCGCCGGGCCGATACCCGCCGTGCGGCTGCCACTGTCGAAGAGGCGGTTGGTGCCCAGCGCGAGCAATCCGACGAAGGCCGTGAGATTGACGTTGGGATAGAAGCTCGCCTTGGCGGCATCGATGGCCGAGCCGCTCGCCTCGGCGCGCCAGCGCGCGGCGACCACATCCGGGCGATGGCCCAGCAATTCCAGCGGAAGATTCGCCGGCGCCTCGGCGCCCGGCGTGCGCAATGCCACCGGCTGCAGGGCGTCGCCCGCCTGGGGGCCGGCCCTACCAGCGCCGCTACCTGGTGACGCAGGCGTTCCAGATTCGCCTCGTTGCGCTCTTGCTGCACGCGGGCGGTGGCCAGCGCGGATTCGGCCTGGCGCACTTCCACCTGCGTATCCAGGCCCGCCGCGACGCGGTCCCGCGTGATCCTGGTGACGGCTTCGCGCTGCGCAATGGTGTTCTGCAGCACCTCGCGCTGCGCGAAGGCGTCCTGCAGGTTGTAGTAGGCCGTGGCCACGGACTGCACCAGCACGTTGCGCGCAGCCTGCGCCTCGGCCTCTGCCGAGCGGGCCTGCGAGACGGCGCCTTCGAAGAGCGCGCGGTTCTTGCCCCAGAAGTCGAGCTGGAAGCTCACGTCCAGGGCCAGGCGATTGTCCGAGCCTACGGAGCCGGCCAGCGGTTCGGGGTAGATATAGTTCTCGGAGTAGCGCTGGCGCGTGAGGGAGTAATTGGCGGCCACTTGCGGCAGTCGCACGGCTTCGGCCTCGCCCACGGCGGCATTCGCCTGCGCAATGCGCGCCTGCGCCATGGTGAGGCTAGGGCTGCCGGCCAGCGCGGCGTCGATGAGGCGATTGAGTTGCGGATCGCCGTAGCGCTGCCACCAAGCGTGGGTGGGCCATTGCACGGGCGTCTCGACAGCGCCCACCGTGGCCGCGTCCAGACGGGACGTTGGCACGGGCCCGGAATGCATCGGGGCGCATGCGGCCAGGACGGCGGCAAACAGGGGTGCAAGGAGCAGACGGGCTTTCATGGTGTTGTCTGATGGGTCTGTTACTGCCTAGGCAGCTAAATAAGTCAATGGCGCGAGGTGGACGACGGGCGTCAGGGTGGGGCGCCGTTGGCGATCATGCGCCGGATCAGATGCTTGAACGTGGCGAGCTCCTCGGCCGACAGCCCCCGGACGTGGATATTCTGGGCTTCGGCCAGCGCATCCGGCACCTGCATCGCGCGTGCCCGGCCTTCGTCGGTGAGTTCGATGCGGATCATGCGGCGATCCTCATGGTTGCGCACGCGTCGCAGCAACCCTTTGCCTTCCAGCCGATCCAGCGAGCGCGTCATCGCGCCCGTGTCGATGTCCAGCAGGCGCGCAAGCTCGACAGGCGTATCCGCCAACCCCCTGTGCAGCAGCAGGATGGGCCGCCATTGCATGGCGGTCAGATCCAGTGGTGCCATTTCCCGGTCCACCACGCGTTGCATGGAGATGTAGAAGAGCTTGACCAGATAGCCGACCGTTTCTTCGGCCACGAGGGCGTCGCCCCGATAGGGACCGGGCGTGCGGGTGGGTGCGGAGGAAGATGCCATGCCGCATATTAACTGACTAGGCAGCGAATTGGCAATGGACGTGTTGCGCTGCAGCGACCATAATGGCCGCCCCGGGCCCACGCCCGATCCTCCCTGCCTTGGGCCGGGCCCGCGCAGCACCCCGTGCCGCTGCCGGCGTCTGCGCCATCCGCCATGCTCGCCGCTGCCGCTATCTTCGTCTTCACCCTGGTTCTCGTCATCTGGCAGCCGCGCGGGCTGGGCATCGGCTGGAGCGCCTTGATCGGCGCGGGGCTTGCGTTGGCCACCGGCGTGGTCCACCCGCACGACATCGCGGATGTCTGGCAGGTCGTCTGGAACGCCACCGCGGCCTTCATCGCCATCATCGTCATCAGCCTGGTCCTGGACGCCTCAGGCTTCTTCGAGTGGGCCGCACTGCACGTGGCGCGGTTGGCAGGCGGGCGAGGGCGGTTGCTCTTTGCGCTCGTCATCCTGCTGGGGGCGTTGGTCTCCGCCTTCTTCGCCAACGACGGCGCCGCGCTCATCCTCACGCCCATCGTGATGGCGATGCTGGCGGCGCTGGGCTATGGCGCGGCAGCCACGCTCGCCTTCGTCATGGCGGCGGGCTTCATCGCGGATGCCGCCAGCCTGCCGCTCACGGTGTCCAATCTCGTGAACATCGTGTCGGCGGATTTCTTCGGGATCGGCTTTGATCGCTATGCGAGCGTCATGGTGCCGGTCAACCTGGCGGCGGTGGCCGCCTCGCTCGTCGTGCTCTTCCTGGTGTTTCGCCGCGACATCCCCGTGCGCTATGACCCGACACACGTGCGCCACCCGGCCGAGGCCATCCGCGATCCGGCCACCTTCCGCGCCGGCTGGGTGGTGCTCGTGCTGCTGCTCGCCGGCTTCTTCGGCCTGGAGCCTTTGGGCGTGCCGGTGAGCGCGGTGGCGGCCGCCGGTGCGGCGATCCTGCTCGCGGTGGCGGCTCGTGGCCACGTCATCAGCACGCGCCGCGTGCTGCGCGAGGCGCCCTGGCAGATCGTGATCTTCTCGCTCGGCATGTATCTGGTCGTCTACGGCCTGCGCAACGCCGGCCTCACCGACGCCATCGCGGGCTTGCTCGAGCGCTTCGCTGAGGGCGGGGTATGGACGGCCTCGCTGGGCACGGGTTTTCTCGCGGCCATCCTGTCGTCCATCATGAACAACCTGCCCGCCACGCTGGTGGGGGCGTTGTCCATCCATGTCGCGGATGTGAATGGCGTCGTGCGCGAGGCGATGATCTACGCCAACGTGATCGGTTGCGATCTGGGCCCCAAGATCACCCCCATCGGCTCGCTCGCCACGCTGCTGTGGCTGCACGTGCTCGCCAAGAAGGGCTTCACGATCACCTGGGGGGCATATTGCCGCATCGGCCTCATCACTACCGTCCCGGTGCTGGCGGTGACGCTGGCGGCGCTGGCGCTGCGGCTGTCAATCTAGATTCTGTTTGACAGATCCTGTTATTCAGAACATCATGGCAGCATGATTCGCTCGTTCATTTGCGCTGACACGGAAGCGCTGTTTCTCAGTCGGCCTGTCCCCCGATTCAAGAACATCGAGCGTGTGGCAAGGCGCAAGCTCTTGCAATTGCATGCCGCGTCAGTGTTGGCGAGTTTGCGAATTCCTCCTGGTAATCAACTGGAGTCGCTGCGAGGGAATCGGCAGGGACAGCACAGCATCCGCATCAATGACCAATGGCGCATCTGCTTCGTTTGGCAAGACGAGGCCGCATATCGCGTCGAGATCGTGGATTATCACTAGGAGCGAGAGATGACGGCCGAATACCTTGAAGACATCCACCCCGGCGAGATTCTGCTGGAAGATTTCATGAAGCCCATGGGGATCACGTCACGGCAGTTGGCAGCGGATATCGACGTGTCGCCCAGCCGCATCAGCGAACTGATCCATGGCAAACGCCCTATCACGGCAGATACCGCGCTGCGCCTTGGGCTGTTCTTCGACATGGAGCCGCGGTTCTGGATGAATCTGCAAACGGAGTTTGACATGCGTGTCGCCGCGCGGACCTCGCGTGACATGATCGCGTCCAGGATTCGTGTCTTTCGGCGGCCTGCGACGGCTTGAGCAGCCAGCGGGCTGGACCACAGGTCGATGCATGAAGCCAAACGCTTTGGTCTTATGATCGAAGGCTTTCCGCCCGCCCTGGAGCTTCTCGCGCATGACCGCTGATTTCGAACTCGCCAAGACCCGCTTCCTCGAAGGCATTCAACACTTCGAGGCGGATCGCCTGGCCGAGGCCGAGGCGGCGTTCTCGGCCTCGCTCGCGGCGCTGCCGGGGCGGCCGTCCACGCTCACGAATCTGGCCGCGACACGGCTGCGGCTCGCGCGTCCTGCCGAGGCACTGCCACTGCTGGAGGAAGCCACTGCCGCCGAGCCGGACAATGTCGAGGCGTGGTGCCACCGGGCAGTGGCGCTGGGCGAACTCGGTCGGCTCGACGAGGCGCTGGCAAGCGACG
The DNA here is from genome assembly GCF_018904615.1 of Verticiella alkaliphila. Taxonomy (GTDB): domain Bacteria; phylum Pseudomonadota; class Gammaproteobacteria; order Burkholderiales; family Burkholderiaceae_B; genus Verticiella; species Verticiella alkaliphila. The sequence goes on from NZ_JADCNH010000002.1 coordinate 108,487, forward strand.
CCAAGGCCCTGGCGCTCGACCCGGCCTGCGTGCCGGCGTTGCGACATCGCGGCCTGGCGTTGCAGCGGTTGGGCCGCCACGGCGATGCGCTCGCGGCCTTCACGGACTGGACGCGGCAGCAACCCGGCCATGCCCAGGCCTGGCTGCACCAGGGCGAGGCGTTGCTCGCACAGGATCGCCAGGGCGAGGCCTTGGCGGCCTTCGACCGTTGCCTCGCGATCGATTCGGACGTGGCGCATGCCTGGAGCCGGCGCGGGGCCATCCTGAAGCAGCTGGGTCAGGCCGAAGATGCTGCCGATGCCTTCGAGCGTGCGATCACGCTGGGGGCGGATGCCGAGTTGAATGGTTTCCTGCTCGCTTCCGTGACGGGCCGCAAGGCCCCGGCGGCGGCCCCGCGGGGTTACGTGGAATCGCTCTTCGACAACTATGCGCCGGATTTCGATGCTCACCTCGTCGATGTGCTGCGCTATCAAGGGCACACGCATCTGGTCGAGCAGCTGGCCGCGCAGATCCCCGCGCCGGTGGGCTCGATCCTGGATCTGGGATGCGGCACCGGCCTGTGCGCTTCGCTCCTGCGCCCGGTGACGCGCGCGTTGCATGGCGTGGACGTTTCGGCCGCGATGGTGGAGAGCGCCCGCGCCCGCGGCCTCTACGACGCGGTCACCCAGGCCGACCTTGCCGAGCATCTGGCGAGCACGGACGAGCGTCACGATGTGCTGGCTGCCGCCGACGTCTTCATCTACCTGGGGGATCTTGCCCCGGTGTTCGCCGGCGCGCGCCGCGTGCTCCGAAGCGGTGGTCTGCTGGCCTTCACGGTGGAGAAGGGCGAGCCGGGCAGCACGTATGCGCTCGCGCCCAGCCTCACGTATCGCCACGGCGACGACTATCTGCGCACCTTGGCGGACGCGCACGGCTTCGAGGTGCTGTCGTTGACCGAAGCACCGATCCGTGAGGACCAGACTCGGCCGATCCCGGGCTGGTACGCCGTGCTTCGCACGCTGGGCTGAGAAGTCCAGCCTGCCGGTGCCTGTGGCGTAGGCTGGCCGCACGGGTCGGACGCGGCGGCGTCGCGTCGCCGCACCCGGTAGTAGGGGGCTCAGCCCCCCGCCACGACCCTCACGGCGTCACACACTGAAAGCTCTCCGCCTTCTCCGGGTCACCCTTGCCGTCGTAGCGGGCGTAGGCCGGGTAGGCGCACAGTGGCCGGGTGCGTCCCGGATACACCGTGGTGCCCGATGCCACGATGGCGTCAGGCGCCTGCTTCTGCTCGACCCAGCGCGAGAGCGCGCCCAGGCCATCCCAGCGATCGGTGGCCGCACCGCCCTGGCAATGCGCCATGCCCGGAATCAGGAAAAGACGCGAGAAGTCCGCGCCATCCGCCGGGTGTGACGCCTGCAGGCGTTCGAAGTAATCGATCGTCTCCAGCGGCGAGAAGATCGGATCGGCCATGCCCGTGGCCATCAGGAGCTTGCCGCCAGCCGCCTTGAAGGCGTCCAGGCGCGCGTCGGCCGCGGTGTTGTAGATGGCGGCGTAGGCATCCATCCGGGGCGGGTCGCGATCGAAGTCGAAATCCAGGATGTTGAAGTCCGGCTGGGGCGGGGTGAAGAACTCGTGCGCCATCGCGTCGCCGATCAGCGTCACGTTGCGGGCGTTCGGCACGGGGCCCTCGGCGGTACCGAGCTTCCAGCCACGCCAGTCGTTGGCAGGGTGGCCGACGCCGGCGTCCCAGGGCCAGGCCGCATAGAGCGCTTCGCCCGCGCTGTTGCGTGGCTCGGCGAAGATGCGCGCAAGCGTGTTCACCTTCTGCGGTGTAAGGCAGGCGTCGGTTTGGCCGGGCGCGCATTGCAGTGCCTTGACGTCGAACTGGCAGGCCGCCGGGTTGCTCACGAGGCCGTCGGCCAGGCCATCCTTGGCGTCGCATTGCGCCAGGATGCCATCGCGCAGCACGCCGAGGTCGGCGTTGGTGAGCGCCTTGGCGAGGATCGGCGCGCCCTCCGCATTGCGCGGGGCGATGGCGGTGAGCTCGATGCTGCTGTGCGCCGACGCGATGGCAGCGCCACGCGCCACGGTCATGGCCGGGGCCATGGCGATCACGCCGTCGAAGTAGTCCGGAAAGCGTTGCGTGAACATCATGCCCTGGCGTCCGCCGCCCGAGCAGCCGATGAAGTACGAGTATTCGGTCGGCTTGTCGTAGTAGGCCTGGATGAGGTCCTTGGCCGCGACAGCCACCTTGTCGTAGCTGTTGTAGGCGTGGTCCACCCGGGCCTGCGGATCCAGACCGAAGCTCGCGTCGGTGCCCTCGTGACCCGCGTCGGTGGAAACGACGGCATAGCCCTGGTTCAAGGCGGGCGAGGTGGTGGCCTGGGTGCCCAGCGCGGGGCGCACGACGCCATCGTTGCCGCCACCCCCCTGGAAGAGGAAGCGCCCATTCCAGTCATCGGGCAGACGCAACTCGAAGCCGATGGCGTAGGGCTTGCCGTCCACGCCCGTACGCGGGTGCATGCTGCCAGTCACGCGGCAGTGTGGCACCAGCGCGGCACCGCTGGGGGCCGTGCCCGTCGTGACGGTTTCGGTACGCAGGGTGGCATCGGCCAACGTATGCCTGGCAAAGGCGGCGCAGGCATCGGCCGAGCCCGTGGGGCTGGCATCGGAATCGCCGCCGCAGCCGGCAGCGAGGAACAGCGCGCACACGGCGCTCAGGCGAAAGGGAAGCGGGGGCATCGTGTCTCCTCGGTGGTTGTTTTTCTTTCATCATCGCCCGGCGCCCGTGGGCCTGTCAGTCCTCCGCGAGGACGACAGCGGCAGCGATGCGTCCACGCGCCCGCGGCCCGGCAGACGGGTGGCCGCGCGGCGCGCGACGCAGCGCGTTCGGGCGCGTCACGCCCGTGGCCTACAATCCAGGGTTTCCTGCCCGAACCCGTCTTTCGAGTCCGCCATGGCCCAATTCGTCTACACCATGCACCGCGTCGGCAAGGTCGTGCCGCCCAAGCGGCAGATCCTGCGCGACATCTCCCTGTCGTTCTTTCCTGGCGCCAAGATCGGCGTGCTGGGCCTGAACGGCTCTGGCAAATCCACCGTCCTGCGCATCATGGCCGGCGTCGATACCGACATCGAAGGCACGGCCCAGGCCATGCCCAACCTGCGCATCGGCTATCTGCCGCAGGAGCCCGAGCTCAACCCCGCGCACACGGTGCGTGAAGCGGTGGAAGAGGGCATGGGCGACGTCTTCGCCGCCAAGAAGCGTCTGGACGAAGTCTATGCCGCCTATGCCGAACCGGATGCGGACTTCGATGCGCTCGCCAACGAACAGGCAGAGCTTGAAGCCATCATCGCGGCGGGCGCCTCGGGTGGCGACGCTGATCACCACCTGGAGATCGCGGCAGACGCCCTGCGCTTGCCGGCCTGGGATGCCGTCGTCGGCAATCTGTCCGGCGGTGAGAAGCGCCGCGTGGCCCTGTGCCGCCTGCTGCTGTCCAAGCCCGACATGCTGTTGTTGGACGAGCCCACCAACCACCTGGATGCCGAGAGCGTCGACTGGCTGGAGCAATTCCTCGCCAAGTTCTCCGGCACCGTGGTGGCCGTCACCCACGATCGCTACTTCCTCGACAACGCCGCCGAATGGATCCTGGAACTGGACCGCGGCCACGGCATTCCGTGGAAGGGCAACTACAGCTCGTGGCTGGAGCAGAAGGAAGATCGCCTGAAGCAGGAAGAGTCCAACGAATCGGCCCGCCAGAAGACGATCAAGAAGGAACTGGAGTGGGTGCGCCAGAACCCGAAGGGCCGCCAGGCCAAGTCGCGTGCACGTATCGCCCGCTTCGAGGAACTGAGCTCGCACGAGTACCAGAAGCGCAACGAAACCCAGGAAATCTTCATTCCCGTGGCCGAGCGCCTGGGCAATGAGGTGGTCGAGTTCACCAATGTGAGCAAGGCCTACGGCGATCGCCTCCTGATCGACAACCTGAGCTTCAAGGTGCCGCCGGGCGCCATCGTCGGCGTGATCGGCCCCAACGGCGCGGGTAAATCCACGCTGTTCCGCATGATCGCGGGCCAGGAGCAGCCGGACACGGGCAGCGTCACCATCGGCCAGACGGTGCAGCTTTCCTACGTGGACCAGCACCGCGACGCCCTCGAATCCAACAAGTCGGTGTTCGACGTGGTCTCCGACGGCGCGGATCTCATCACCGTGGGCCGCTTCGAGATGCCGGCGCGCGCCTACCTGGGCCGCTTCAACTTCAAGGGCGCCGACCAGGGCAAGCTCGCCGGCCAGCTCTCGGGCGGCGAACGTGGCCGTCTGCACCTGGCCAAGACGCTGGCCGCTGGCGGCAACTTCCTGTTGCTGGACGAACCGTCGAACGATCTGGACGTGGAAACCCTGCGTGCCCTGGAAGACGCCCTGCTGGAATTCGCCGGCAGCGTCATGGTGATCAGCCACGATCGCTGGTTCCTGGACCGCATCGCCACGCACATCCTGGCCTTCGAAGGCGATTCGCAAGTCGTCTTCTTCGATGGCAATTATCAGGAATACGAGGCGGACAAGAAGCGCCGCCTGGGCGAAGAGGGCGCCAAGCCCAAGCGCATCCGCTACAAGCCGCTCACGAAGTAACCGGCGTGGCCTGGCCCCCTGCGGGCCAGGCCTGCCAGCGCCACAGGATCCGGTCTATCCCCGGATCGCGGATTTTGCGAGCCGCGCAAGTTGTCTCGGAAACTTTGTCAGCGATGACGATCTTTCCGCGGCACGGATTTGCGTCTTAAGCAAATATCACCAAGTGCCCTCCTGCACTCGGTCGACACCATTGACGCCCTGTTCTGCCTGCTGCAACATCCCGCAGCAAACAGTCGTCATCCGACTGTCATCGATCAGGAGTCTTCATGCGTCGTTCTCTCCTTGCGGTTGCCGTCACGGCTGCCCTGGTCCTGCCCCTCGCCGGCCAGGCCAAAACCCTGCGCTGGGCCAGCCAGGGCGATATCCTCACCCTGGATCCTCACGCCCAGAACGAAGGCATGACCATCGCGGCCTCGAGCTACGTCTACGAGCCGCTGCTGCAGTACGACGCCGAGTTCAATCTGGTGCCGGCGCTGGCCACGGCCTGGGAACAGACGTCCCCCGACACCTGGCGCTTCACCCTGCGCCAGGGCGTGAAGTTCCACGATGGCAATGATTTCACCTCGGAAGACGTGGTGTTCTCGTTGAAGCGCGCCATGGCGCCCACCTCGCACTTCAAACTGTACGTGGGCGGCATCAAGGACGTGAAGACGGTTGACGATCACACCGTGGAAGTGATCACCGACGGGCCCAATCCCGTCCTGCTGCGCCAGCTGACCAACCTCTTCATCATGGACAAGAACTGGTCCGAGAAGAACAACGCCAGCGTCCCGCAGGATTTCACCAAGAACGAAGAGACCTTCGCCGCGCGCAACACCAATGGCACCGGCCCCTATCAGCTGAAGAGCCGAGAAGTGGACGTGCGCACCGTCTACACCGAGAACCCGAACTGGTGGGGCAAGGGCGAGAAGAAGGGCAACGTCACGGAAGTGGTGTACACCCCCATCCGCCAGAACGCCACGCGCACCGCCGCGCTGCTCTCGGGCGAGATCGATTTCATCCTCGATCCCCCCGCCCAGGATCTGGACCGCCTGCGCCAGCAGGCCAAGGTCGTCGAGGGCAACGAGTACCGCACGATCTACCTGGGCCTCGATCAGCAGAGCCCGGAACTGAAGTACTCCACCATCAAGGGCAAGAACCCGTTCGCCGATCCGCGCGTGCGTGAAGCCCTGTACGTGGCCATCGACGTCGAAGCCATCAAGAAGGCGGTGATGCGCGGGCTGTCCGCCCCCACCGGCACCATGATCGCCCCGCAGGTGCAGGGCTGGACGAAGGAACTCGCCCAGCGCGTGCCCTACGACGCCGAACGCGCCAAGACGCTGCTCAAGGAAGCCGGCTACGCCGAAGGCCTGAACTTCACGCTGGATTGCCCGAACAACCGCTACATCAACGACGAAGCCATCTGCCAGGCCATCGTCGCGATGTGGGCGCGCGTGGGCGTGACGGCGCGCCTGAACGCCATGCCGCGTGCCACGTACTTCCCGAAGGTGCAGTCCTACGACACCAGCGCCTACATGTTCGGCTGGGGCGTGCCCACGTTCGACGCCCTCTACACGCTGCAAAGCCTGATCCGCAGCAAGGGCCAGGGCGCCGACGGCTCGTTCAACTACGGCCACTACAAGAACGAGCAGGTGGACAAGCTCATCGACCAGATCAAGGTCGAGACCGACGAGGCCAAGCGCAACGCCGCGATCCACGAAGTGCTGAAGATCCACGCGAGCGAGTTCGGCCACATTCCTCTGCATGACCAGGTCATCCCCTGGGCCATGAAGAAGAACGTCGACGTGGTGCACCGTGCCGACAACCGGCTGACCATGGAGTGGGTGGTCGTCAACTGATGGCGTGACCTGACGGCGCGCGACGGTCCCACGGCCGTCGCGCGCCGCGCTGCATTCTGAAGTCACAAGAGCGCATTCGACGTCCCGAGGCCGCTGGCGCCGCAGGCCATAAGCGCTGCCGCCGCCGGGCATTCTCCGGTCAGACGCCCCCCCGAGGGGCATTTTCCCGTTTGTCGCGGTATCCGCGCGGCAGACCCGGTAACGCCTATGCTTGCTTTCATTCTCCGACGCCTCATCCAGGCCGTGGTCGTCATGCTGACCGTGGCCCTGCTGGCGTTCATGCTGTTTCGCTATGTCGGCGATCCGGTCACCATCATGCTGGGGCAGGACGCCACGCCAGAGAGCCGCGCCCAACTGCGCAGCTCCCTGGGCCTGGATCAATCCGCACCCGTGCAGTTCGCCCGCTTCGTGGGCAATGCCGCGCAGGGCGACTTCGGCCTTTCGTTGCGTCAGGGCCAGCCGGTCTCGCAACTGCTCGCCGATCGCCTGCCCGCCACCGTGGAGCTGTCCGTGGCTGCCGCGTTGCTCGCCCTTGTCGTGGGCGTACCGCTGGGCGTGTACACCGCGCTGCGCCGAAAAAGCTGGCTCGCGCAGGGCATTCTCGCGTTCTCCCTGCTGGGCGTGTCGCTCCCCACGTTTCTCATCGGCATCCTGCTGATCCTGGTGTTCTCCGTGCAATTGGGCTGGCTGCCCAGCTATGGCCGGGGCGAGGTCGTCGATCTCGGCTTCTGGACGACGGGGCTGCTCACGGCCTCGGGCTGGAAACACCTCATCCTGCCGGCCATCACGCTCTCGCTCTTTCAGCTCACGCTCGTGCTGCGTCTCGTGCGCTCGGAGATGCTCGAGGTGTTGCGCGCGGATTACATCAAGTTCGCCCGGGCGCGCGGCCTGCGCCAGCGCACCATCCACTTCGGGCATGCCTTGAAGAACACCCTGGTGCCCGTCATCACCATCACCGGCCTGCAACTGGGCGGCATCATCGCCTTTGCCATCGTCACCGAGACGGTGTTCCAGTGGCCGGGCATGGGCCTGCTCTTCATCCAGGCGGTGCAGTTCGCGGACGTGCCGGTCATGGCGGCCTATCTCTGTCTGATCGCGCTGGTCTTCGTGGTGATCAACCTCGTCGTGGACCTGCTCTACGCCGTCGTCGATCCCCGGCTGGGCCTGGCGCGCTCTGCGGGAGGCCACTGATGAAACGTCTTCTCGCTCGCGCCTGGGACAGCGATCTCGCCTGGTCCTGGCGCCATACCCCGGTGGCGGTGATCGCCACGGTGCTCTTCGTCGTCCTGATGGTCGGCGCTTTCGGCGCGCGCTGGGTCGCCCCGCACAACCCGTTCGATCTGGCCACGCTCAACCTGCTGGATGCCCTCTTGCCACCCGCCTGGCTCGATGGCGGGCAGGTGAGCTACCTGCTCGGCACGGACAGCCAGGGCCGTGATCTCTTCTCGGCGCTGCTCTATGGCACCCGGGTGTCGCTGCTCATCGGCATCGCCTCGGTGGCGCTGTCCATGGTGATCGGCATTGCCCTGGGCCTGCTCTCCGGCTACGCCGGAGGCCGCACGGACGCCTTCATCATGCGCGTGGCCGACGTCCAGCTCTCGTTCCCGGCCATTCTCATCGCGCTGTTGATCGATGGTGTGGTGCGCGCCGTGGTGGGCACGGGCAACCACGATGCCATCGCCTTTCCGGTGCTGGTGGGGGCCATCGCGCTCGCCGGCTGGCCGCAGTACGCCCGCACGGTGCGCGGCTCGACGCTCGTCGAGAAGAACCGCGAGTACGTGCAGGCCGCCCGCGTGATCGGCGTGCCGGCGGGCGTCATCATGTTCCGCCACGTGCTGCCCAACGTCATGGGCCCGGTCATGGTGCTCGCCACCGTGCACCTGGCCACCGCCATCATCACCGAAGCCACGCTGTCCTTCCTCGGCGTGGGCGTGCCGGCGACCTCGCCGTCGCTGGGCACCCTGATCCGCGTGGGCAACGATTTCCTCTTCTCGGGTGAGTGGTGGATCGTGATCTTCCCGGGCCTGGCCCTGGTGTTGCTGGTGCTGTCCGTGAACCTGCTGGGTGATTGGCTGCGTGATGCCCTGAACCCTCGGCTGAACTAGACAAGGAGAGCTTCCATGACCCCATTGCTGGAGGTTCGCCACCTGCAGGTGGAATTTCCCTCGCGCCGCGGCACGCTGCGCGCGCTGGATGACGTGTCCTTCACCATCGCCGCAGGCGAGGTGCTGGGCGTCGTCGGGGAGTCCGGTGCGGGCAAATCGCTCACGGGTGCGTCGATCATCGGGCTGCTCGAGCCGCCGGGGCGCATCGCCTCGGGCGAGATCCTGCTCGATGGCAAGCGCATCGACAACCTGCCGCCCGAGGCCATGCGCCGTGTGCGCGGGCGGCAGATCGGCGCGGTGTTCCAGGATCCGCTCACCTCGCTCAACCCCCTCTACACCGTGGGGCGGCAGATCGCCGAGACCATCGTCACGCACCTGGACCTGTCCTGGGCCCAGGCGCGCGAGCGCGCGGTCGAATTGCTTGCCGCCACCGGCATCCCGGCGGCGCGCGAGCGGATCGATCACTATCCGCACCAGTTCTCGGGCGGCATGCGCCAGCGCGTCGTGATCGCCCTGGCGCTGGCTGCCGAACCCAAGCTCGTGGTGGCCGACGAGCCCACCACGGCGCTGGACGTGTCCATCCAGGCGCAGATCATCGAGTTGCTCAAGCGTCTGTGCCGCGAGCAGGGCACCGCCGTCATGCTGATCACGCACGACATGGGCGTGATCGCCGAGACGGCGGATCGCGTGGCCGTGATGTACGCCGGCCGTGTGGCCGAGATCGGGCCGGTGGCCGACGTCATCCATCGTCCGGCGCACCCGTACACGCGCGGCCTGATGGGCTCGATTCCGTCGCTCGAAGCCCACGCCGAGCGGCTCGTGCAGATCGACGGCAGCATGCCGCGGCTCACGGCCATCCCGCCCGGCTGCGCCTTCAATCCGCGCTGCCCGCAGCGCATGGAGCGCTGCACGCGCGAGCGTCCCGAGCTGCTGCCCGCGGGCGCCTCGCGGGCGGCCTGTTGGCTGCATGACATGCATCAGGAGGCCGCATGACGAAGCCCGCTACCCCGCTCGTGGAAGTCGTCGACGCCGCGCGCTGGTTCGACGTCTCGCCGCCCTGGCTCGAACGCATGATCTCGCGCCGGCCGCGCGTGGACCTGCGCGCGGTCGACGGCGTCACCTTCACCATTCGCAAGGGCGAGACGCTGGCCCTGGTGGGTGAATCCGGCTGTGGCAAGTCCACGCTCGCTCGCCTGCTGGTGGGGCTGTATGGCCTCACCCGGGGCGACATCCGCTTCGACGGGCGCTCGCTGACGTCGGTGCATGGCGCGCAGGCGCAGGCGCTGCGGCGGCGTCGGCAGATGATCTTCCAGGATCCCTACGCGAGCCTGAACCCGCGCTGGCGCGTGGGGCGGATCATCGCCGAGCCCCTCAACGCCCTGGCGGACATGACATCCGCACAGAAACGCGAGCGGGTGGACGCCTTGCTGCGCCAAGTCGGGTTGGACCCGGCCGACCGCACACGCTACCCGCACCAGTTCTCGGGCGGCCAACGCCAGCGCATCTCGATCGCGCGGGCACTGGCGGCGCGGCCGGAATTCCTCGTGTGCGACGAGCCCACCTCGGCCCTGGACGTGTCCGTGCAGGCGCAGGTGCTCAACCTCATGAAGGACTTGCAGCGCGAGCTGGGCCTCACCTACCTCTTCATCTCGCACAACCTGGCGGTGGTGCATCACGTGGCCGACCGGGTCGGCGTGATGTACCTGGGCCGGATCGTCGAGTTGGCGCCGCGGGATTCCCTCTTTGCGCGGCCGCTGCATCCGTACACGCGGATGCTGTTGTCGGCGATTCCGGATATCCGCGGCGGCGGACACGCCCGCACGCCGGTGGCAGGGGAGGTACCCAATCCGCTCAATCCGCCGCCTGGCTGCACCTTCCACCCGCGCTGCCCGCATGCGCGGGACGTGTGCCGCCAGGAAGCCCCGGCGTTCCTGCCGGCAAAGGGTGACGCCGAGGTGGCGTGCCATGGCGTCGCGCAGGGCTGGCCTGACGTCATGTCGCCGACAGCCGAGAGCGCGGGGCGGCCCGTGGTGCCGATCGCGGTCGAGGCCACTCCCTGACGAGGGGGGGGGCGGGCCAGCAGGCCGCCTGACCGTCGTCCCGGCTCGGGCACAGGCCAGTTTGGTCAGGTGGCCGAGCCACTCGGCCTTTCTGCCTGCGGGACGACCGGGCGCGGGGCGTGGCAGGACGTCGCCGTCTGCTCGATGCTGCATTGAACACCGGGGCCGGCTGCGTGCCGGCCCTGAATCGTTTCCTGGAGATCGATAAATTAAATAAATCACAATCGTTCTCATTTGGATTGCCTATTGCGATGAGAATAATTATCATCTTCAGCATTCCATCCACCCGGGAGCGACCCATGGCTCACGCAGCAGCCCTCAGTGCCGTCATCGTAGGCGCCGACCGCCTCGGCAATATCCCCGATCTGTTGAAGCGGCTGAACATCGCGATCACCCACCACATCAGTGGCCGGGATCCATCCCACCAGAAGAAGACGCTGCAGTTGCCCAGCGGCACCGAGCTCGTCATCCTGCTCACGGATTTCCTCGGCCACAACGTCATGAAGACCTTCCGCCAAGCCGCGCAGCGCTCCGGCATCCGGGTCGTGGCCTGCCGTCGCTCGGTGTGCAGCATGCAGCAGGCGCTGGAGAACTGTGGCCTGTGCGATGGCAACGGCGAGGCCTGCGGGCGTGACGCCGCGCAGGAGAAGGTGGTGCGGGTGATGCGTCGGCAGTGAACGGCGAGGGCAGGGCAGCCCGCTGCGGTGGCCATGATGTCGCGTTGCGGGCAAGGCCACCGGCGGTGGCCACGGACCACCGCGCCGGCATCGCCGCCCCCCCGAAATGACAAAGGCGAGCCATCGGCTCGCCTTTTCTCATGGGGCCTCGGCTGGGGTGCCGTGGCAGAAGATCCGGATCAGCGTTGAGCCGACGCCAGCTGCGTGGCCGCCTGGGGCAGGCGGCGGGCGCCGTTGTAGCGGCTCTTCCAGTACCGGCCGGTCATGTCGTCCACGCGCACTTCGCCACCGAGCTCGGGGCGTGCAGGAAGCGATCATTGCCCACGTAGATGCCGACGTGCGAGTAGCGGCGGCCCATCGTGTTGAAGAAGACGAGGTCGCCACGCTTCAATTCGGCACGGGCGATCTGCTGGCCTTGCTTGGCCTGGTCGGCCGCGCTGCGCGGCAGGTGCAGGCCCAGCGACTTGCGGGCGATGTACCAGACGAGACCGCTGCAATCGAAGCCGGCGTCAGGCGATGCGCCACCGTACTTGTATTGAGTACCAAGGTAGGCCAGCGCCTGGCCCACGAAATCCGCATCCTTGGCGCCGGGCTTGTCCAGCGTGCCTTCCAGGATGGCGGCCGGCGAGCGACGGTCAATGCGGGTGAGCAGGACACCGATCTCGTCGGTTTCGCCATACGCAAAAAGCCGCGCTTCGGGCGCGGCTTTGATGGGCGTGAGTTCGGCGGTGGGCTGCGTGGTGCTGGCGCAGCCCGTGAGCAGCAGCAGTGCCATTCCTAGTCCGACGAGCCAGCTCCCCTTTGAAGACGATGCGTTCGATTGTGCGGGAAACGTGGCGTTCATCATGGTGGCGAGGGCAAAAGGAGAGGAATGGCGCGGCTTGCGGACCGCCCGGCACGTCATGAAAAAAGGGGAAAACTGCGGATACAACCGACAGGCAGGCTAGACAATACATGCTGTCAGTTTTAAAAGTCAATGAATCAATGGCTTAGGTTTCACACCTTACAGCGTTACGTGAGACGAGATGTAATCGCATTGGTCACATTCTGCTCATCCACAAATGTAACGGCAGCGAGATGGCGTGTGGGGGCAGGCCCGACTTTGGTCCAACTGCGCCTGTACGGGCAGGGCGCTATCATCGAGGAAAGCCGCAGGCTGTACACCGTGCCCCCGAGACGGCACGGCCCGGAATCCACAACGAGAAAGGTCACCCGATGGCGAATGCAATCGAATCCGTACTGGTCGAGAACCGCGTCTTCCCGCCGCCCGAATCCCTGGCGCAGCAGGCAAACATTGCGGGCATGGCGGCCTACCGCGCGCTGTGCGAAGAAGCCGAGCGCGATTTCACGGGTTTCTGGGGGCGGCTTGCCAACGAGAAGCTGGATTGGACCACACCTTTCAAAACCGTGCTCGACGAGTCGGACGCGCCCTTCTATCGCTGGTTTGCCGACGGCGAGCTGAACGTCTCGGCCAATTGCCTGGACAAGCACCTCACCAACGGCAATGCCGAGAAGACGGCAATCATCTTCGAGGCGGATGACGGCACCGTCACGCGCGTCACCTACCGCGAGCTCCATGCGCGCGTCTGCCGCCTCGCCAACGCGCTGCAGGCAGCGGGCTACCAGGCCGGCGAGCGCGTCATCATCTACCTGCCGATGTCCATCGAGGCCGTCGTGGCCATGCAGGCCTGCGCGCGCTTGGGGCTCACCCATTCCGTCGTCTTCGGCGGCTTCTCGGCCAAGAGCCTGCACGAGCGCCTGGTCGACACGGGCGCCGTGCTTGCCATCACGGCGGATGCGCAGCGCCGCGGCGGGCGCACCATTCCCCTGAAGCCTGCCCTGGACGAAGCCCTGGGCATGGGCGGCTGCGAGGCCGTGCGCCAGGTGATCGTGTATCGCCGTACGGGCGACGAGGTGGCCTGGACCGAAGGCCGCGACGCCTGGCTGCATGAGGTCGAGGCGGGCCAGGCCGAGACGCACACCCCGGTGCCGGTCAACGCCGAGCATCCGCTCTTCATCCTCTACACCTCCGGCTCCACCGGCAAGCCCAAGGGCGTGCAGCATGCGGCCGCGGGCTTCCTGCTGTGGTCGCAGCTGACGATGGAATGGACCTTCGATCTCAAGCCGGAGGACGTCTACTGGTGCACGGCCGACGTGGGCTGGATCACCGGCCACACCTACATTGCCTATGGGCCGCTCGCCGCAGGCGCGACCCAGGTCATCTTCGAAGGCGTGCCCACCTTCCCGGACAGCGCGCGCTTCTGGCGCATGATCCAGGCGCACAAGGTCAGCATCTTCTACACGGCGCCCACGGCCATCCGCTCCCTCATCAAGGCGGCCGGCAGCGATGTCAAGGTGCATCCGAATCAGTTCGACCTCTCCAGCCTGCGCATCATCGGCTCGGTGGGTGAGCCGATCAATCCCGAAGCCTGGATGTGGTACTACAAGGAAGTCGGCGGCGAGCGCTGCCCGGTGGTGGACACCTGGTGGCAGACCGAGACAGGCGGGCACATGCTCACGCCTTCGCCGGGCGCCACGCCCACCAAGCCGGGCTCCTGCGCCATGCCGCTGCCCGGCATCATGGCCGACATCGTGGACGAGGCGGGTGGCCCCGTCGCGCAGGGGCAGGGCGGCTTTCTGGTGGTCAAGCGACCATGGCCTTCGATGATCCGCAACGTCTGGGGCGATCCTGAGCGCTTCAAGAAGAGCTACTTCCCGCCGGAGATGGGCGGCCACATCTATCTGGCAGGCGATGGGGCCCATCGGGACGCCGAGGGCTACTTCTGGATCATGGGCCGCATCGACGACGTCCTGAACGTCTCCGGGCACCGTCTGGGCACCATGGAGGTGGAATCGGTGCTGGTGGCGCATCCTCTGGTGGCCGAGGCCGCCGTGGTGGGTCGCCCGGACGACGTCTCTGGCGAGGCCGTGGTGGCCTTCGTGGTGCTCAAGCAATCCGTGGACGAGAGCGAGGCGCCGGACGTGGCCAAGACCCTGCGCGACTGGGTGAGCAAGGAGATCGGGCCGATCGCCAAGCCCAAGGACATCCGTTTCGGCGAGAATCTGCCCAAGACCCGTTCGGGCAAGATCATGCGCCGGCTGCTGCGCCAGGTGGCCCAGGGGCAGGAGATCACGCAGGACACGTCCACGCTCGAGAACCCGGCCATCCTCCAGCAACTCGGCAAATCGCATTGAATCGTGGCCGCTGTGCATGCGTCGCAATGGTGCATAGGGTATTCACCTAGTGAACATCCCGGTGCATAAGCTCATAATTTGACGCATGCAGTGGAGGAGACGACACCCTGCATGGGGCATAGACGCCGAATGGCGCAGCGGCAGTAACCCATAAGAATGAAAGAGGAATCCGGGGTGGCCGGGGACGGAGGAAGTCCCGGTCACTCCCCCCTCGACAACGCGGAAGTACCCAAATGACAAACGCACCTAGACGGTGCGTTTTTGCGTTTGTGGTCGTCCCTTATGCGTCAGGCGCAAGCTTGGCGCACGCATCGACGCAGTCAGTCTGACTGCCTTGTCCCCTTGGGGGCAGAGTCAGGCCTCCTGGCTCCTCGTGCGCAGGTAGCGTCCAACGCAAACGGCGCCAGGCAGGGTTGCCAGGCGCCGTGTCGCGAGCGCCGGCACGGCCGAACGCTCTGGGCTCTCAGGTAGCCGTGTGTCAGGCCACAGCGGGCTCGCACTGCGACAACCGATGCGTGGCTGCCTTGTAATGCACCACGGGGCTCGCATCGCTGCACGTCGTGCGGCGGATTTTGCCCACGATGAGATCGTGCGTGCCGAGCGTCTGCGTGCACAGGATCTCGCATTCGAGGCTCGTCACGGCATCCGTGAGCACGGGCATGCCCTCCGGGCTCACGTCCCAGGCGCCGGTGGCGAAGCGGGCCGGGCCTTGCGGGGCGCACAGCACACTGGACATCACGCCTTCGTGATACTCGCCCAGGATGTTCGCCACGAAGCGGCCATTGGCGAGCAGCACCCGATGCATCGACGAGGTCTGGTGCACGAAGAAGCCCACCATGGGCGGCTCGGCCGAGATCGAGGTCAGGCTGGAGACCACCATGCCGGCCACGGATTCGCCCGCGCCCGTTGTGATGATGCTGATCCCGCCCGGCAGGCCACGCATGGCCGCCTTGAATTCCGCCAGCGACACCACGTCGTCGGCGTCGTTGCGGGTGATATGGGCGCGGATGTGGCCATCGGCGTCCACCCAGCCCGCCTTGGTCGCGTAGGCCACCATGTTGGCAAAGCCTGCTTCCCAGTCCGGATCGCCGGCCTGGTTGGACAGAAAACGCAGCACGGGGGCGGCCAGGCGGATGTGGTCTTCGTCCTCGCGCCGGCCGATACGTGCGATCGCCTGCTCAAGCCGGTCCTGAGGCTGAGGATCGATCAGCACGTCGAGCCGCCGGAAGTCTGCGGGATCACGCAGGGTGATCGCGCCGGCATTGGTCAGGTGAATGCGCACGGTTCAGCTCCTTAGGCCGCGTCAGCGGTCTGGTCGATTTCCTTGCGAATCGCGGGGATGATCTTGTCGCCCCACAGTTCGATCTGCTTGAGCATCGTCTTCTGGTCGAAGTCGCCCAGCTGCGTCTGCAGCGCTATGTGCTTCGGACGCAGGATGCAGATCTCTTCCAGCATCTTGTCGATGACCTGATTGACCGAGCCCACGGGCAGGTTCTGGCGCAGCTGCTCGAACGACAGATCCGTCTCGGACGGCACTTCCTTGACCATGTAGCCGTCTTCGGACTGCTGGCGGCGGTACTTCAGGCTCTCGGAGATCCGGCGCTGGAAGCGCGCGTTGTCCAGGTACGAGTCGATCTCGGCGCTGTTGTCCGAGGCGTAGCCACAGCGCAGGAAGCCGAACTTCACGTCGCGGTCCAGATCCTTGCCTTCGTCGGCAGCGATCTTCTCCAGACGGCCGCGCAGGTTGGCGATCGCGTCGTTGCCGTTGAGCAGCGAGGTCACGAAGAGGTTGTAGTCCTCGCGCACGGCGCGGGCCAGGGTGAGCGGATTGCCCGAGGTCACCCAGATCGGCGGCATCGGATCCTGGATGCAACGCACGGCGATCGAGCTCGGCGGCACCTTCAGGAACTGGCCTTCGTACTCGAAGATCTTCTCTTTCAGACCCTTGGGCAGGATGTCCAGGAATTCGTTGTAGATGGCGCCCGAGTTGGCGATGTCCACCCCGAAGCGCTCGAATTCGAACTCTTGGTAGCCCGAACCCACGCCCAGTTCCAGGCGGCCGTTCGAGACCGTATCGACGAAGCCGACTTCGGCCAAAAAGCGCGCCGGGTGGTACAGCGGCAGGATGCACACGGCCGTGCCCAGGCGGATGCGGCTCGTCTTGGCAGCGGCATGCGCCACCGTCATGAGCGGCGAGGGCGACAGCGAATAGTTGTTGAAGTGATGCTCGGCATACCAGGCGGTGTTGAAGCCGGCCTGCTCGGCAACGACGGTCTGCTCGATGGAATTGTTGATGACCTGCTGCGAGGTCTGATGGTAGCCCCGTTGCTGGGCCAGAATGAACACCCCGAATTCCATGATGAATCCTCCGTTGTCAGGTTTTGAGGCATTCTAGATTGCGCTTGGTATCATGCGGAATAACCGAAAACAAGCGTTCTGAGCTGCAAATTCCGGAGGAATCATGGACCGTCTTCGCGCGATGGAGCTTTTTCTGTCGATTTCGCGCACCCAGAGCTTTTCGGAGACGGCGCGGCTGTTCGGCGTGTCCGCCACCTCGGTGTCGCGGATGATCACGGAATTCGAGAACGAACTGAACGTGAAGCTGTTGCTGCGCTCGACGCGGCAGGTGGTGTTGAACGAGGCAGGGCAGGAGTACGCCCGTCAACTGGAGGGCATCCTCTGGAGCATCAATGAGGCCCACAACAACATCACGGCCATCCGGGCAGCCCCCAAGGGCACGCTGCGGGTGCATTCGCGCATGATGTTCGGCCTGGGCGTGCTGCCCCCGCTGATCGCCGAATTCCGCACGCAATATCCCGACATCCACATCGAATTGCTGCTGGCCGAGACCAAGGCGGATTTGCGCCGCCAGCAGATCGACATCGACTTTCGCATTGCGCCGCCTGTCGAGGCGGGGCTCAAGCGCCGCATCCTCTTCAAGAGCGAGCGCCATCTGGTCGCCTCGCCGGCCTACGTGGCGTCCATGCCGCCGCTGACCGAGCCGCGCCAGGTGGCCGAGCACCACTGCCTGCCGTATCTGCTGCCCGGAGACAACTACGTGTGGCGCTTCATGACGCCCGATGGCGTCGAGGAGGTGGCGATCAAACCGCGGCACGTGTCGAATACCGGCATGGCGCTGCTCGAACTCGCCCGCCTGGGGGAAGGTATCGCCCTGCTGGACGACTACACCATTGCCAACGACGTGGCGCGCGGCACCCTGGTGCGCCTCTTGCCCGAGTTCCGCGTCACCAACACCACGTTCGAGGAAGGCATCTATGCGACGATCCTCGACACGCCCATGATCCCGGCCAAGATCCGGCTCTTCCTGGATTTCGTGGCCTCGCGCGTGTCCGGCAAGGACCAGCGCTTCCAGGCCTATCGCAAGCCCGCGAACTGAAGGGCCGGAGCACCGCCTCAGCTGCGCCCGCAAGACGCGATGGGGTGATGCCGCCCGGCTTGCCGAGCCTGGTTCAGCCGGCCACGATCCGCGTGCGCGGTGCCGTCGTGCCCTGAAAGCCGGAGCCCCGTACGCGCAGCACCGCGCCATCGAGCGGGCCATCCGCGCGCAGACGGCCGCTGTCCCGGATCGTCGTCACGTAGAGTTCGTCCAGATCCGGCCCGCCAAAGCACAGCGAGGCTGGGTGGGCCACCGGGAGGTCGATGCGGTGGGTCAGGGTGCCGTCCGGCCCGAACCGCGCAATCGCCCCCACCAGCACGAGCGCCGTCCAGAGCCCGCCGTCCGTGTCGAAGCAGGCGCCGTCCGGGGC
The DNA here is from genome assembly GCF_018904615.1 of Verticiella alkaliphila. Lineage (GTDB taxonomy): Bacteria > Pseudomonadota > Gammaproteobacteria > Burkholderiales > Burkholderiaceae_B > Verticiella > Verticiella alkaliphila. The sequence continues at coordinate 126,735 of NZ_JADCNH010000002.1, forward strand.
GGAGTCCACGGCGGTGGTGTCGATGTAGACGCTGGGATCGCCCAGGCTGCCGTCGGCCTGCCAGGCATAGCGGTAGATCTTGCGCGCGACGCTGTCGGCCACGACGAGGGCATCGCCGTGCGGCGTGGGGCGCGGACCGTTGACCACGCCGAGTCCTTGCGCGAGCCGCGTGAAGCTGCCGTCCGGCGCGAGCCGGTACAAGCCGCCCAGCGGGGCCTCGCCGGGCTCGCGGCCCGCGTGCATGGTGCCCACCACGAAACTGCCGTCGGCCAGACTGACGCCGTCGTTCAGCCGCACCTGCGGGTGGCTGTCGTGGATGCGCGCGAGGCGGGTGAGCTCGCCGCTGTCCAGATCATAGAGTGCGACCTCTTCCTTCAAGGCCACGACCACTCGTCCATCGGTGTTCAGCGCGAAGGAGCCGGTGGGCGGGGGCAGTTCCCAGTGCGGACCCTCGCCCGTGTGGGCGTCCAGCCGGTGGATGCGTCCTGCGCGGCAATCCATGAGCCAGAGGGACTGGGTCTGCGCATCCCAGATCGGGCATTCGCCCAGGGCCGTGTCCACCGTGCCGAACCGGGTGATGTCGGAAGTCATCGTGACGCACTCTCTCTATATATAGATAGGACCATGGAAAACGCCACGGCCATCGAGGCCGTGGCGCGGGATGCCGACCCGTTGGGGCGAGCGCTCAATCCAGGACGATGTTGTTTTCCTTGATGATCGCACCCCAGTGTTCGACGTCGGCCTGGATCTGTGCGTCGAGTGCGGCGGGGCCGCCGGTCTTTTCCATCTGGCCATTGCGCCGCAGCAGGTCACGGAAATCTTGGCTCTGCACCACCTTGATGGCCGCGGCGGAGTAGGCCTCGACCAGTTCCTTGGGCGTGCCCTTCGGGGCATGCAGCGACGTCCAGTACGTGGACACCAGTTGCGGATAACCGAGCTCGGCCACGCTCGGCACGTCCGGGAAGGACGGGTCGCGCTCCTGGGTGCTCATCGCGAGCATCTTCACCTGGCCCGACTTCTGGTGTTCGACCAGTGCGATGGGCGTGGCCGAACTGAGATCGCCCAGCCCACCCATCAAGTCGATCAGCGAGGAGGGAATGTTCTTGTACGGCACGCTCAGCACGTTGACGTCCAGCGCCTTGGCCACCAATAGGCCATACAGATCGCCCACGCTGCCCGGGCCCAGGGTGCCGTAGCGCAGCGGCTGGTCGTTCTTCTTGCTGTAGTCCACCAGCTCGGGAATCGAATTGACGCCGAGCTTGGTCGGCACCGTGAGCGTGAGCGGACCTTCGAAGAGCAGGGCCACCGATTCGAAACTGTCAAAGCCGAAGGGCAGGTTCGGGCGCAGCAGCACGTTCAGCGAGATCGGGCCGGTGCCGCCGATCAGGAGCGTGGTGCCGTCCGGCTCGGCACGCGCCACGTAGTTCGCGCCAATTACGCCATTGGCGCCCGGCTTGTTCTCCACGATGATGGTGCGCTTGAGTTCTTCGCCCATGCCCTTGGCGAGCATGCGGGCAAAGTTGTCGTTGATGCCGCCTGCAGCGTAGGGCACGACGATGGAGATGGGACGCTCTGCCTGCGCGGCGGGTGCCGCGAGCGCCGTCATCATGGCGACGGCGGTGGTGATGAAGCCAAAACGCTTGAAGCCCAACATGTCGGGTTCTCCTCCGATAGAGCCGCGATGTGGATGCCGCGCACCCGAAAGGGCGCCGAGGCATCGGCCGCGTGGAATGGGTGAAGGGGGCGCATGACCCGCGTGGACGGCGCCTGCCGCCCGTGGTGTGTCCCCCGTGGGCTGTCGTGGCAGCCCTCATGTGCTGCCTATCATACGGGGGCGCATGCTTGCGAATACCCCCGGAATCGGCAGGTGTGTTTGAACGGGATTGGCGGGAATCATGTCCTTTGGATGCTCTTGCGCTCGCAAGGCCAATGCGCCAGCAGCCGCGACTATGGGGCTTTTGCGCAGGACAGAACGGAGATTTCCACCACAAATTGACGGAATGTGCGTCCCTATAATCCTTGCATGCACGGCTCCCGGGCCGTCGACATCGCAGTCTTAAAAACGGAGAGGCAATCATGAAGACGAACGCCATGGGGCGCATCGACGTCCTGCAATGCACTACGCGGGGGGCCGCATGACCGATACCGTCGTTCGCCTGGATGTGGCCGATGGCGTGGCTGTCGTCACGCTGGATCGCCCGCCCGTCAATGCCCTCAATCGCGATATGCGCCGCCAGATCGTCGCCACGTTCGACGCGATCTCCGAACGCGAAGACATCCGTTGCGCCGTGCTCACGGGCAATGGCTCGGTCTTCTGCGCTGGCGCCGATCTGAAGGATCGCCCCGATGCCGACGTGGCCGGCGATTTCCTCGAACACAACCGCATCACGCGCGAGACGGGCAACGCGATTCGCGAGTGCGCCAAGCCCGTGATCGCCGCCGTCAACGGCACCGCGCTCGGCGCTGGCATGGGTCTGGTCGCCGCGTGCGACATCCTTTACGCCTCCGAGACGGCCACCTTCGGCATGCCCGAGATCAACGTGGGCCTGGCCGGCGGCGCCTCCATGCTGCGCACGCTCTTTGGCCGCTCCACGCTGCGCCGCATGTTCTTCACGGGCCAGCGTCTCACGGCCCATGATCTGCTGCGTCGCAACGTGCTCGAGGACGTGCTGCCGCCCGAGGAATTGATGCCCGTGGTGATGGAGCTTGCGCTCGAGATCGCGCAAAAGGCCCCGCTCGCCCTGGTCTACGCCAAGCGTGCGGCCAACATGGTGGACGTGATGCCGCAGCGCGATGCCTACCGCTTCGAGCAGGAATTCACCTACGCCTTGTCCAAGACGGAAGACGCCCGCGAAGCCCGCATGGCCTTCCTCGAAAAGCGCAAGCCGCAGTTCAAGGGCCGCTGATCCATGGCGCGCACTGACCAACTCGCACCCGGCACGGGCCTGGACGCCTTCTTCGATGCTAAAGGCATCGCCATCGTGGGCGCTTCCGGTGACATCACCAAGATCGGCGGACGCCCCGTCCACTTGCTGAAGAAGTACGGCTACGCCGGCCCGATCTACCCGATCAACCCCAAGGCCGACGAGGTGCAGGGCCTCACGTCGTACGCCTCCGTGCGCGACACCCCTACGGCGCCCGACATGGCGATCCTCGCCGTGCCGGCGCAGGCCACCGCGGATGCGCTGCGTGACTGCGCCGCGCGCGGTGTGCGTGCGGCCGTCGTGCTGTCCTCCGGCTTTGCCGAGGCTGGCCCGGAAGGCGTGGCCATGCAGGACGAGCTGGTCGCCATCGCGCGAGAGGCCAATATCCGCCTGCTCGGGCCAAACTGCCTGGGCACGGTCAGCACCACCAACGCGGCCATCGGCTCGTTCTCCATCGTGCTCGAAGAGAACATGCCGGCCGCGGGCCACGTGGGCATCGTCTCGCAATCCGGCAACATCGGCAGCTTCACCGTGCAGAACGTGGTGCAGCGCGGCCTGGGGCTCTCGCGCTTCATCGCCACCGGCAATGAAGCCGATGTGGACGTGGCCGACGGCATCGCCGCGCTGGCTGAGGACGAGAACACCCGCGTCATCCTGTGCTGCATGGAGACGTGCCGCGACGCCGATCGCCTGATCGACGCGCTGGCACGCGCCCGTGCGCGCAACAAGCCCGTCATCGTGCTGAAGATCGGCGCCACCGAGCTGGGTCAGGCGGCCGCCGCTTCGCACACCGGCGCATTGGCCGGGTCCGATGCCGTCATCGATGCCGTGTTCCGTCGGCATGGCGCGCTGCGCGTCTATTCGCTGGAAGCGCTGCTGGACGTGGGCCAGGCCGCCTCGCAGCTGATGCCCGGCCGCCTGCCTGCCGGTGACAAGGTCACACTCGTGGCGGCTTCCGGTGGCTTTGGCATCATGATGGCCGATGCCATGAGCGAGGCAGGCATGGAACTGCCGGCGTTGAGCCCGGACACGCAGGCGCGCATCCGCGAGGCCGTGCCGAGCGCAGGTACCAACAATCCCGTCGATGCCTCGGCGCAGATGTCGAGCCGCCCGGACATTCTCTTCAAGATGTTGTCCGCATTGCTGGAAGAGCCCAACAGCGACGCCACCGTGCTCTTCATGTCGCTCGCGCTGCACAACCAGCGCCTGCGCGGCGTGTACATGGAAACGCTGGCCCGCATCCGCCAGGATCATCCCGAGCGCCTGCTGATGGTGATCAGCAGCGGCCCGGCCGATGCCGTGGCGCAGATCCGTGCGCTGGGCATTCCGGTGTTCGCCAGCATCGACGCCGCGGCCGAAGGCACGGCCGGCCTGGTGCGCCTGGGCCGTCTCGCCCAGTTGGGCGAGGCATCCGCCTACACCGGCGCGCGAGCGCCGGTCGATCCGGCGGTGTTCCGCAACGAATTCCATGCCAAGCAGGCGCTGGGCGCCGCGGGCATTGCCGTGCTGCCCGAAGCGCTCGTCATCTCGGCCGACGACGCCGTGGCGCAGGCCGATCGCCTGGGCTACCCGGTGGTGCTCAAGATCGCTTCCGAGGATATCCAGCACAAGACCGAGATCGGTGGCGTGGCCCTGCGCCTGGCCGACGCGGCCGCGGTGCGTGACGCCCATGCCCGCATCCTGGCCTCGGCGCAGCAGCACGCGCCGAAAGCGCGCATCGACGGCGTGCTGGTCGCCCCGATGGCGCAAGGCGGCGTCGAGCTCATCGCCGGCGTCTCGCGCGATCCGGTGTTCGGCCCCGTCGTGATGGTGGGCATGGGCGGCATCTATGCCGAGGTGCTCAAGGACGTGGCCGTGCAGACGGCACCCGTGAGCGTGGCGGAGGCCGAGTCCATGATTCGCGGTCTGAAGCTCTTCGCTCTGCTCGATGGCGCGCGCGGCCAGCCCAAGGCCGACGTGGCCGCTGCCGCACAGACAGTGGCGCGCCTGTCCGAATTCGCGTGCCGCCACGCCGATGACGTTGCCGAGATCGACATGAACCCCGTGCTGGTGCGCCCGCAAGGGGAAGGTGTCGTCGTACTCGACGCGCTGATGATTCCGACGGGTGCCACGGCCCCGTCCACGCATTGAGAGAACCATGACCTACGACACTACCGTCGCGATCCCGGATCCCGCATCCGCGCGCGATGCCTACCGGCAACATGCGCGCACCTGGCTGCAGGCCAATCTGCCCGCTCACATGCGTGCGGACAGCCTGGAATACCGCAACCCGACGCTGGCCGAGTGCCGCGACTGGGAAGCCGCCATGTACCAGGTCGGCCTGGCGGGCATGACCTGGCCCAAGCAGTACGGTGGCTACGGCCTGTCGCTGCGCGAGCACCTGGCCGTGAACAAGGAGATCGGCGCGCTCGCGATGCCGGACAGCGTGAGCTCCATCAGCAAGGAGCTCGCGGGCCCGATCATCATGGCCGTCGGCACCGAGGAACAGAAGCAGGCCTTCCTGCCCGCCATCCTCGAGATGCGCGAGTACTGGTGCCAGGGCTTCTCCGAGCCGGATGCCGGCTCCGATCTCGCCCGCCTGCGCACCAAGGCCGTCCAGGAAGGCGATTCCTGGCGCATCAACGGTCAGAAGATCTGGACGAGCGGCGCGGCCAAGGCGCATTACTGCCTGCTGCTGACCCGCACCGGCGTCGTGGCCGACAAGCACCGTGGCCTCCTGATGTTCGCCGTGCCCATGGATACCCCGGGCATCCGCGTGGTGCCGATCAAGTCCATCGACGGCAAGGATTCGTTCGCCGAAGTGTTCTTCGATGACGTGGTCGTGCCCGACAGCGCCCGCCTGGGTGCCGAGGACGAAGGCTGGAGTGCGGCGATCCGCGTGCTCGGCATCGAACGCGCCACCAACCGCATGTACCGCCCGTGGCGCTTCGAATGCGAACTGCGCCAGCTCGTGCAGGCGTGCAAGTCCGATCCGGCGCTCTCGCGTCTGCTGGACGATGGCTACTACCAGCGCCGCATCGGCGAGGTCGTGGCCCAGATCGATGCGCACAAGGGTTTGGTCGAGCGCACGGTGGACTTGATGATGGCGGGCGAGGGCATCGGTGCCCGCGGCTCGCTCACCAAGCTGTATTGGTCCGAGTGCCACCAGGCTTTCGCATCGCTCGCGCTGCAGCTCGTGTCCCACGTGAACCCGGGCTCCAGCCCGCTCGCGCGCCGGGCCCGCAAGCACTTCACCACCGCGTATCTTTTTGCTCGTGCCGAGACGATCTACGCCGGCACGTCGGAAGTGCAGCTGGACGTGATCGCCCAACGCATCCTGCAACTGCCCAAGGATCTCTGACATGACGATGCAAGACGACAGCCTGCGCCCTGAGGAACTCGCGGAGGCCGCCGCAGCCGCCATCGAGGACGCGCAAGGGCGCTCGGTGCGCGAGGCCGCCAAGGTGCTGGCCGAGGCCGGCCTGATCGGCGTGGGTGCCGCGGAGGACGACGGTGGCCTGGGCCTCGGCCTGAACTTCGCCGTGCCGATCGCCCAGGCGGGCGGCATGGGTCAAGTGGGCGTGCCGCTCGTGGAAAGCCTGGTGTTGGCCAAGGCGCTCGCGGGCTCGCCCGAGGCCGCTGCGCTGGTGGCAGGTGAGAAGCTCGCCACCATTGCCTGGCAGGGCGACCTGACACAAGGCATGGCCGGGCACGCGCGCCAGCTCGCCGAGTGCGACTGGGTGCTCGTGGCCGACGGCCAGGGCGGGGCGGCGCTCATCGAGGTGCATGGCCTTGAGATCGAGAGCGATCCCGCCCTGGATCCCGAGCGCCCGCAGGCCTGGATCCATCTGAAGGGTGCGCGCACCGTGGCCACGCTGGATGCCGAAGCCTACGCGGCGCTCATCCACGATGCCCAGGTGCTCACCGCCGCGTGGCTCAATGGCGCGGCCCAGGGCGCCCTTGAGCGCACGGCGAGCTACATGGCCACCCGCGTGCAGTTCGGCCGTCCGCTGTCGGCCAAGCAGGCCGTGCGTCACTGGCTCTCGCGCATGCGTCTGCAATGGGAGGCGGCGTCTGCCAGCGTGCACCGCGTGCTCTCGCCCGATGAGTTCGGCGCGGCTCGCAGCCCGTTGACGGCGTTGGCCGTGAGCATCGACAGCGCGGCCTTCGTCCTGGAGAAGTCCATCCATCTGCATGGCGGCATGGGCTTTACGTGGGAGCTGCCCCTGCACGTGGCCCTGCGCGATGTGCGCAAGATCGACGCGGCGTTCGGCAGCGGCAAGCTGACCCAGGACATCGGCCGCCAATTCATTCAAGCGGCCTGACGGCCCAGGATCACATGACCATGCAACAGGATCTCGCCGGGCGCGTCGCCCTCATCACCGGTGCCGGCAACGGCATCGGCCGCGAAACCGCCCACCAGATGGCCGCCCGCGGCGCCATCGTCGGTGTGAACGACCTGAAGGAAGAGTTCGTCGAGGCCGCCGTGGCCAGCATCCGTGCCGCGGGTGGCCAGGCCTTCGGGGTGGTGCAGAACGTCTCCACCCGCGACGGTATCCATGCGGCCGTGCAGTCTGCCCATGAGCAGGGCGGTGGCCGCTTTGACATCCTCGTCAACAACGCGGCCTGGGTGCGCTACCAGGCCGTGCCGGAGATCGCCGAAGACACCATGGACCGCATGCTGGCCGTGGGCTTCAAGGGCGTGATCTGGGGTATCCAGGCCGCTGTTGCCGCCATGGACGCCGAGCGCGGTGGCGTCATCGTCAACGTGGCCTCCACGGCTGCGCTGCGCTCGGCGCCGAACTCGGTGGTGTACTCGGGCATCAAGTCCGGCATCGTCGGCATCACCCGCGCCGCCGCGGCCGAACTCGGCGCGCAGAACATCCGCGTCAACGCGGTGTGCCCGTCGGCCATTCCGACCGAAGGCACGCAGCGCAACCGCAATGCCGAGCGCGATGCGCGTCGGGTGGCCACGACACCGCTGGGCCGCCTGGGCACGGTGGAGGATATCGCCCGCGGCATCTGCTTCCTGGCGGGTGACGAGTCCGGCTTCGTGACCGGGCAGGCGCTGGTGCTGGATGGCGGTGTGACGTTCAGCAATCTGTAGGCGTGGCGGCGGTGCGGTCCTGACCCGCATCGCCCCACCGTACGCCAGCGTGGATCGATGCCAGACGCGCCGGGCGCTCAAGACCTGAGCGCCGCGTCGTGACAGGAAGTCGCCGCCGGTGGCCGCGATCCTGGCGTGTCGATAGCTGTGGCAGGACAACATCAAGAACACAAGCGCAGGAGACAGCATGCCCACCGTCCTCATCACCGGTGCCGCCTCTGGCATCGGACGTGCCGCATCCCATCGATTCGCCCACGCTGGCTGGCGCTGCGTGTTGGTCGACCGCAATGCCGACGCACTGTCGGCATTGGTGCCTACATTACGGCCGACCGCCGAGCCGCATGTGTCGATCCCGCTGGACCTCACCGATGCGGATGCCATTGCGCGCCTCGGCGAGGCCGTGCCGGCCCTCGACGCGCTGGTGAACAACGCCGGCATGTCTGACACGAGCGGCACGGCGCTGGTGGAGCAGACGCCCGAGCAGCAGGCCCGGCTCGTGGCGCTCAATCTGAAAGCCCCCGCTGCGATGGTGCAGGCGCTTGCCGGTCGGCTCGGCGCCGGTGCCCGCATCGTCAATGTGTCATCGGGCGCGGGCTTGCGTGCCATTCCCTGGCGCGGCATGTACAGTCCCACCAAGGCCGGCGTCATCACGCAGTCTAAGGCCCTGGCGCGCGCCGCCCGGACTGGTGCGTCACCGTGCTGTGCCCGGGCTTCGTGCGCACGGAGCTCGTCGAGAGCCTCATCACTGCCGGGCGCCTGAGCCCGCGCGCTGCGGTGGCTCGCGTGCCGCTGGGCCGCATGGCCGAGCCCGACGAGATGGCCGATGCGCTGGTGTTCCTCGCGAGCGAGGCGGCACGGCCGCTGGCGGGCCAAGTACTGTCGCTGGATGGCGGCACGTCCGTCTTCACGGGCGGCGTGCCGTATGAGCCGACCGAGCTCGCGACGGCGCCCGCCGACACGGCGCTGGCCTTGCGTGTGATGGGCGATGACGATAACCGCTGGAGCGCGCTTGCCGCGGATGCCGTGGACGGTTACTCCGCGGTGGTCGATGCCTCGGCCTTGCACGCGGCCAGCCCCTGGCAGGCCGTCCATCGCGCGGCGGCGGCGTTCGTGCGTGAACACCCCGCATCCGCCAGCCTGACGGTGCTGCTGCCTGAGGCTCCAGCCGAGGACGACTGGCAAGCCGCAGGCGATCTGGGCGCGGCCCGCATGCTGATCGCCACGCTCGCGTGCGAGTTGGGCGCCAAGGGTTTGCGCATCAATGCTGTCACCGTGGCACCGGACGCCACGCCGCAGACGCACGGCGCGTTGCTGCGGTACGTCGCGGCGCCCGCGCACAATATCTGACGGGCCAGGTATTGCACACGGCTAGTGCGCACGCCACAGACGATGTGTCCCTGGCAATCCCTCGCCAAGCACAAGCATAACGACGCACGGAAGACGCTATGGACCACTCTTCGCGCATTGCCGCTCAGTCCGACCCGAGGCCGGCCGGATCGCCGCAGGCAGGCAGCACGGACGCCATCGACCGCGAGGCCATCAAGGCCCACTTCATCGCCGAACGCGGCTATTGGCGCCCCTGGACCGAAGCGCTGCTCGCGCATAACCCGGCGTTCCTGCAACGCTATGCGGACTACGCCGGCCACCCCGCGCGGACAGGCCCGCTCAGCGAGCGCATGGTCGAGCTGGTCTACGTGGCACTGGATTCGTCCGCCACGCACCTGTTTCCCACCGGCCTGCAGGTACACATGACATACGCCCTGCAAGCGGGCGCCACACCTGCCGAGATCTTCGACGTGCTGCACCTCGTCACGCTGCAAGGCGTGGATGCGGTCTACCAGAGCGTGGAAGTGCTGGCCGAAGAGGCCGGGTGGGCTGCTACGGGCGTGGGTCGCGTCTGCCCGACACGCTCGGATGCCGACGGCGTGATCGACCGAGCCCGCCTGCTGGTGCCCGGCCGTGAGCAGGCGATCGCGTGGTTGCATGCGGTGGACCCATCGTATCTGGCCGCGCTGCTCGACTTCGTGGAACACGGACGCCCGGCCGCCCAGGGCCTCACGCCATCCGACCGCGCCATCGTCGAGACCGCCCTGCACAGCTGCTTCTCCGGCCAGAACCCGACCGCCCTGCGCAGCGTCATCCGCCACGCGCTGAGCCTGGGCGTGACCGACCGCGAGCTCCTGCAGGCCATCCAGCTGGGCGCGCACCTGTCGGTGCATGGCGCGGCGCTGGGGGCCGGGACGTACGCCGGCATGGCATCGGCCGACGATACGCACCCGGCCTGAAGGCCAAAGCCACCCGAGCTTGTCAAAACCTGCTAGAATCGCGGATTCGCAAATGCCGGGTGAGTCATTCCCCTGCGTGCGCGACAGAATCAGGACAGGTGGCCGAGTGGTTGAAGGCGCACGCCTGGAAAGCGTGTATACGTCACAAGCGTATCGGGGGTTCGAATCCCCCTCTGTCCGCCAGTAGTTCAAAAAGCCCGCTAGCTCTTTGGAGCAGCGGGCTTTTTCACGTCTGAAGCTGCCACAGCCTGCAGATGCCGTTGCCTACTTCCGATTGTCCACGCAGTCCACCACCGTGGCCTGCGTCACGATGTCCTTGGCGTCCGTCATCAAGGTGATGTTGCAGAGGTAGTCGATCACCAGGTCGTCGGTGTAGTAGCCCACGGGGCGATAGACCGCCTGCGTGCCCACCGGCACTTTGGCGGCCACGCCCTGGCCGCGCATGATCGCGTAGGTCGTGCGCGTGCCGACCTGTTCGCGTCCGGTCTTGACGAAGATCTTTTCGGGCCCGATATGGGTCTGCAGCCGATGCCAAGCGTAGAAGCCGCCGCTGCCGTAGGAGGAGGGCCCCAAACCCTGGTCGGGCTTGCCGAAGAGTTCGATCGCGGCGGACGCCGGTTGCCCGATCAGCCGCTGTGCGGCTACCGCGACGTCATTGCCTTGGGCCTTGCCCATCGGGGAGCAGGCGGTGAGTGTGGCGGCCGCCAGCACGAGGCCGGACACTGTGAGGATGCGCATGATTCGATGACCTTTCCGTGCCTGAAAGAAGGGGCATCCTAGCGCATCGAACCAACGCGCGCGATGGCGTCGCGATCCAAGGCGGGTGAAGGCCGCGTGCGGGTGCGTGCGGCCTTCTCTCGCTGCGGGCAGGCTCAGCCCTCGTAGCGCTTGCCCAACGCCAGCAGCTCCGGCGTGCCAATCACGGCATTGAGCCCGTCGAAGTCCAGCATCTCTTCCTTCATCGCCGCTGTCGAACCCGTGGCGCGCAGGCTTTGGAAGTAGCGCTGCATCTGGTTCGCGAGAAAGCGCACCGTGCCACCCGGGAAGATCACGAGCTTGTAGCCGCGTGCCTGCAGCGCGTCGACGCTCTGGATCGGGGTCTTGCCACCTTCGACCATGTTGGCGAGCAGCGGCACGCGCGAGGCGAAGAGGCCGCAGACGCGGTCCATGTCCTCGGCGCCACGCACGGCTTCGATGAAGAGCAGATCCACGCCGCAGGCCAGATATGCCTCGGCGCGCTCGATCGCTGCGTCCAGGCCTTCCACGGCCACCGCGTCGGTGCGGGCCATGATGAGGGTCTCGGGCGAGTGACGGGCGTCCAGGGCGGCGCGCAGCTTGCCGCACATCTCGGCCTGCGAGACCAGCGACTTGTTCTCCAGGTGGCCGCAACGCTTGGGGAAGGTCTGGTCTTCGAGCTGGATCACGGCAGCGCCTGCGCGCTCCATGTCACGGACGGTGCGCTGCACGTTCAAGGCATTGCCGTAGCCCGTGTCGGCATCGACGACGATGGGCGTGCGCACGCGATCCGTGATGCGGGCGAGCACGTCCACCGTCTCCTTGGCGGTGGTCAGGCCCACGTCCGAGCGGCCGAGCTGCGTATAGGCCACGGCACCGCCGGACAGATACAGAGCCTCGAAGCCGGCCTGTTCTGCGGCGAGAGCGGACAGGGCGTCATACACGCCGGGGGCGAGTACGGCGCCGGGTTGGGCAAGGCGGGTCTTGAGAGAGGGGGTCATGAAAATCCTGGTTGTGGCGTAAGCCGTCATTCGGCGGCGAGGGCCACGTCTTCCTTGCGCACTTTCGGCGCCCACGCCTCGAACGGCATGTTCATCGCCTTGGCATGGCGTTGCTCGTACTCGAGGAACTCCGGGGTGATGGCCGAGCCGCGCATGCCGCCGCGGATCGCCCCGGCGCGCACGTCGATGTAGTACTCGGCCCAGTCGTCCGGCAGCGGCTGCGAGCTCGGCACGGCCAGCCACAGGCGAAGCAGGTGGCGCTTCTGGTCGGGCTCTTCGTGGTCTTCGAAAGACGTGCGCGAGTGTAGCGTGACGTAGCTGTTGAGCAGTTGCAGATCGCCGCGCTCAAGCGTCATGGTGTAGCAGAGCTTGTCGCTGGCCATCAACTCGTCGAGCAGATCCAGCGCCTCGACCTGTTGCGGGGTGAGACGCGGGACTTCCGGGAAGTCGCGCTGGGCCGCCACCGTGTTCTTGCGGTTGGTGCGCGCCGAGAAGTGGGTGGGATGGTTGCCGAAGATCGGCAGCCGATAGAAGGGCGGCTGGCTGGGATCCTGCGCGCCCTGATAGCTGTGGTAGAAGGGCTCGTGCAGCACGGCGAGCAGATCCGGGCGCAGGCGGGCGACTTCATCGCGCAGCGCGATCGAGTTCACCACCTTGCTGCCACCGCCGGATTTGGCCGTGCGGCGGCACAGGAGCGCCACCACATCGCACGAGTCCATGTGGAAGTCCAGCTCGGCATTGGTGTTGTAGCCACGGCCGCCCTTGACCTTGTAGGAGCCGCCCACGTCGCGCACGTCGGTCATGACGTCGCTCGCGCGGTTCTGCGGCCGGCCCACGCCCATGTGCAGGCCCACCCCCCAGTACACCATGCGGGTCTCTTCCTCGTTCCACTCGGTGACGGGGAATCCCTTCATGAGGCACATGCCCCAGCGGCCTTGCGTGGTGGCGATGGCCTGCGACAGCACGGCCTTCGTGCGTTCGGGCAGGGGGAACTCGGCATGCGACCATTCCAGGAGGGGCTTGCCGCACGTCTTGGCGTGGGCGAGCGCGGCTTGCAGATCGCTAACGTTGTCCGGCGAGAGTCGCAGGATCCACGAGTGGTCCTGCTCGACCTGGGCGGCCGTCCAGGCCTGCGGCTGAGCGGCGACGTTGATTTGTGCGTTCATATAATGATCCCCTAGGCGTGAGATGCGAGATGCGATTGCAGCAGTCTAAGCAGGCGCACCTGGCCTGAACAGCGCCGTTGTTTGATCTTTGGGATAAGGATATTTGATGAAGCTCGCCGCCTTCGCTGCCCTGCGCGCCGTCATTCGCGGCGGCACCTTTGCGGCCGCGGCGGCAGAGATGCACGTGACGCCCAGTGCGATCAGCATGCAGATGAAGCAGCTCGAAGCCTTCTTTGGCCAGCCTTTGTTCGACCGTTCCGGGGCGCATCCCCGGCCGACGCCGCTCGCTTTCCAGGTCGTGCAGCTGATGGGCGAGCCGCTGGATGGGCTCGACGTGCTTCGCAAGGAAAGCGACGTACGGGTACGCGGCACCGTGCGGCTGGGGATCATCGAGAATCTGCAGGCGGTGGTGCTGCCGGGCGCGGTGCGCTGGCTCAAGCGCCACCATCCGGGCCTCGAGCTGCAGTTGATGCGGGGCCGTACCACCACGCTCACCGCCGCGCTCAAGGCGGGCGACATCGAAGCCGCGCTGGTCGCGCAGGCCACTGCGGGCGCCACCGCCACCCTGCATTGGACGCCGGTGGCGAAGAAAGCCCTGGTTCTCATTGCGCCGCCCTCCGTCACGCGATGACGCAAGACCTTCGAAATCCATGAAAATCCTGATGAGGCGGCACGCAAGGCCATGAATTCTCGAGACCTCCAGCTCGGCAGCGATGCAGGCACGGACCGTGCCAATCCGACGCGGCAGGCGATCCTGGTCGCGGCCAAGGAGCTTGTGGCGCGCAAGGGCGCCAACGGGACGACCGTGCGAGACATCACGGCGGCCTCCGGCGCGAACGGCGCTGCGGTGAACTACTACTTCCAGTCCAAGGATGCGCTGGTGGCATTGGCCACCAACGAGATCACGGGGGATGTCAACCGAGAGCGCCTGGCGCGCCTGGATGCACTGGAAGAGCGCGCGCGCGGCGCACCATTGAAGCGCGCCCAGATCCTGTCGGCGCTCATCGAGCCGATCCTGGACGTGTCACGCGCGCAAGATGGCGGCAGCTTGTATGTGCGCAGCGTTTTCCAGATGCGCATCGATGCGCGAGCGGGGTATCAAAGCTTTGACCTGAACGGGCACGTCGCGGGCCGGTTCATCGAGGCGATCGCGCGAGCTTGCCCCGCGTTGACGCGCGAGGAGGCGATCTGGCACTACGAGTACGCGCGCGGTGTGGCGATCCACATGCTCGCCAACCTGGATCCGGTGTCGCGGCGCTTCGAGCTGCTGGCCAAGGCCTCAGACGCGACCTTGCCCGCGACGCCGGCCTACGTGCTCGACAAGACGCAGGTAGGCCGGGTGATCTCGATGATCCTGACGGGATTTGGCCGGCGCCCGACCCGGTCCTGACCTTGCACTGACCTGCCGCTCTTAGCTGCGGCGGGTGTCCAGCGAGTCGGATGGTTCGTCAGCTAGGCGAGCGGGCTGTCCGCCCCCTGTGTTGCAAGCGTCCAGAACGCTTCAGCCGCCATCGACAAGGGCTGCCGATCCCGATACAGCCGGATGTCCACCGGCACGTCCCAATCGGTATCCGCCGCGCGGGCGAGTCGGCCTTGCTGCAGATCGTCCTGCACCAGCGACAGCGGCAGCCACCCGATCCCGCGCCCCTCCAGCACCATGCTGCGCAACGCCGAGGCCAGCGGCGCGGTGAAGACGGCGCGCCGTGGCACGGCGGCCAGTCGGCGGCCGATGACATGGTGCAGGATGCGGCCCAGGCCCGAGTCTTCCGAGTAGTCCAGCAGTGGCACAGGATCAGCGTTGCCCAGAAGCAGGATGCGCGGCTGTCCGTTGGCATCCGCCTGGGCGGCAGGCACCAGCACGTCGCTGCCGACACGCACGGAATCGAAGTGCGATTGCGCGAGCGGATCGGCCATGTGTGCATGCGCATGGCACAGCAGGAACTGCACCTTGCTCTGCAGCATCATCGCCTCGCAGCGTGCGAGGGAATCCGACATGAGCTGCACGGGCGCGGCGGCGGCCCGGCTGTGCAGCCAGTGCGGCAGGAACGTGAACGACAAGGCATGCGTGGCCGCGATGCGCAGCGTATCGGCGCGCATCTGCGCCACTTTCTTCGCGTCACCCGGCAGGCGCGCCACGCGCTCCAGGGTTTCCTGCGCGACCTCAATGAACCATCGCCCGGCTTCTGTGAGACGGGCGGGCTGCGAGCTGCGGTCGAAGAGATCGACGCCCAGCCATTCTTCCAGCGCGCGGATGCGCCGGCTGAAGGCAGGTTGGGAGCTGTTGCGATCCTCGGCGGCACGGGAGAAGTTGCCGGAGGCGGCCAGCGCGAGGAAATCCTCTAGCCAGATGAGATTCATGGTCGGTTCGTCAGACGCATCAAGCCAGCGAAAAAGAGCATTGGTCAGCGCTCGCAGCCGCGCCCACAATCTGGCGTGTCTGCTGCACCTTACCGAGACCTGCCATGAAGATCGTCGAAATCCGCGAGAAGACTGTTCCGATCAGTTCGCCCATCCGCAATGCCTACATCGATTTTAGCAAGATGACCTTGAGCCTCGTGGCCGTCATCACCGATGTCATCCGCGATGGCAAGCCGGTCGTGGGCTACGGCTTCAATTCCAATGGCCGCTATGGCCAGGGCAAGCTGATGCGCGAGCGCTTCATCCCGCGCGTGCTGGAAGCCGATCCGGCCTCGCTCGTGGACGACGCCGGCACCAACCTGGATCCGCACAAGATCTGGAAGACCATGTTCACCAACGAGAAGCCCGGTGGCCACGGCGAGCGCTCGGTGGCCATCGGCACCATCGACATGGCCGTCTGGGACGCGGTGGCCAAGATCGAAGGCAAGCCGCTCTTCCAGTTGCTGGCCGATCGTTACGGCGACGGCAAGCCCAACCGCAAGATCTTCGTCTATGCGGCGGGTGGCTACTACTACCCCGGCCAGGATCACCGCAAGCTGCAGGACGAGATGCGCAGCTACCTGGATCGCGGCTACACGGTGGTGAAGAAGAAGATCGGTGGCGCTTCGCTGGACGAGGATCTGCGCCGCATCGACGCCATCATGGAAGTGCTGCAGGACGGCCAGAAGCTGTGCGTGGACGCCAACGGCCGCTTCAATCTCGAAACCGCCATTCAGTACGCGAAGGCCATGTCCCAGTACGACCTCTTCTGGTACGAAGAGCCCGGCGATCCCCTGGATTACGAACTGCAGGCCGCGCTGCGCGCCTTCTACAAGAACCCGATGGCCACGGGCGAAGACCTCTTCTCCATGCAGGACGCGCGCAACCTCATCCGCTACGGCGGCATGCGCCCGGATCGCGACTGGCTGCAGTTCGACTGCGCGCTGAGCTACGGCCTGGTCGAATACCTGCGCACGCTGGACATGCTCAAGGAACACGGCTGGTCCGCGAGCCGCTGCATTCCGCATGGCGGCCACCAGATGTCGCTGAACATCGCGGCCGGCCTGGGCCTGGGCGGCAACGAATCCTACCCGGATCTCTTCCAGCCCTACGGCGGCTTCCCGGATGGCGTGCGGGTGGAGAACAGCTACGTCACGCTGCCCGATCTGCCCGGCATCGGTTTCGAAGGCAAGGCGGATCTGTACAAGGAAATGAAGGCGCTGTCGGATTGATGCGGTAGCGGCGGGGCCCAGCCCTCCGCCGCGATTGTGGTCCCCCTTGCCGGGCGCCGGGCTTCTGCCTGCCGCCCGGTTTCGCGCGCTCGATCCTCGGCGAGAGCGACGACGCGACATCGCCTACGTGTGCATTGCCAAGGCCGGGCGCAGCCCGCATAATTCGGTGGATTGATAATTATTCCCATCTAATTCCCTGGGGCTTGGCGCATCGTGAGCGGTTCGGAATCGTCCCTGTCGTCCGTGGCGGGCCTGTACGGCGCGCATCACGGCTGGCTGCAGCACTGGCTCACGCGCCGTCTGGGCGATGCCTGCGACGCCGCCGATCTGGCCCAGGATGCCTTCGTGCGCCTGCTGCGCCGACCCTTGCGATTCGAGACGGTGCCGCAGGCCCGGCTCTATCTGCGCACGATGGCGCAGGGCCTGTGCGTGGACCTGTGGCGTCGCCGTAGCCTGGAGCAGGCCTGGCTGGAGGCGCTCGCCGCACAGCCTGAGGCCGTCGTGCCTTCGGCCGAGCACCAGGTGATCGTGCTCCAGGCGCTGCAGGAGATCGATGCCATGCTGCGCCAGCTCTCGCCGCGCGCGGCGCAGGCCTTCGTGCTTTCGATGGCCTGCGAGATGACCGACCGCGAAGTGGCCGAGGCGCTGGGCGTGTCCACCCGGATGGTGCGCAAGTACGTGGCGCAGGCCATGCTGCATTGTCTGCGCCTGGAAGCGGGCGAGGCCTTGGCCGCATGACCGCGCCTGCTGGCTCGCCGCCGCCGGACGCGGCGCTGGCGGCGGCCGCCGCATGGTTCGCGCTGCTGCGCTCGGGCGATGCCTCCCCGGCGGACCGGCAACGTTGGCAGGCCTGGCTCGATGGCGCGCCCGAGCATCGGCAGGCGTGGGGGTATGTGGAACGCATACGGACCCGCTTCACGGCGGTCCAGGATAGTCCCGCCCGTCACGCCGCTGCACAGACGTTGCAGCGCGTGCGTGAGCCTTCGGGCGTGTCGCGCCGCCGGATGCTGGCCTGGGGCGCTGCCATCGCCGCGGGTGGCCTGGGGTGGGCCACCTGGCGTCATACCGAGCTGCCCGTGCGTGCGTTGGCCTGGACGGCCGACGTGCACACCGGCGTGGGCGAGATCCGGCGCATGGCGCTGCCCGACGGCAGTGCGCTCTGGCTCAACGCCTTGTCGGCCGTGGACGTGGATTTCGGCGGCACGCTACGGCGTCTGCATCTGCTTGCCGGCGAGATCCAGGTGCGGACGCGGCCCGCGCCTGGCCGCGATTTCGTCACGGATACGCGCCATGGCCGGCTGCGCGCGTTCGGCACCCGGTTCACGGCACGGGTGGCGTCCGCCGCCACGCTGGTGGCGGTCTACGAGGGCGCGATGGCCATCACCACGCGCACCGGTGCCGAGGCCATCGTGGCGGCCGGTCAGCAGGCCTGGTTCTCGTCAGAAGCGGTGATGCCGTCGACGCCGGCCGAGGCGGCGCGGGATGCCTGGACGCGGGGCGTGGTCATCGCGGACAACCTCCCTCTGGCCGACATGGCCCGAGAACTTTCGCGTTA
Source organism: Verticiella alkaliphila (assembly GCF_018904615.1). Lineage (GTDB taxonomy): Bacteria > Pseudomonadota > Gammaproteobacteria > Burkholderiales > Burkholderiaceae_B > Verticiella > Verticiella alkaliphila. The sequence continues at coordinate 145,116 of NZ_JADCNH010000002.1, forward strand.
CTACGGCGGGCACATCAGCGTGTCGGCAGAGGTGGCGAGCCTGCGCGTCTTTGGCAGCTACCCCGCGCAGGATCCGGTGCGTGCGCTGCACATGCTGGCTTCGGTCATGCCGATCCAGGTGCGGCGTTGGTTGCCGGGCTGGCTGCACGTGCAGCGTCTGGCGTAGCGGCTCAGCCTGGCGTCGCGGTTCCGCTCGTCGCGGTTCCGCTTCTCGCACCCTCGTTCGAATAAGGAGAAAGCGCCTCGCGCGGGCCGGATGCTGGCCGTGCGAAGACGTCCTCCTCCCGAACCCAGGACTCCCGTCATGTCTTTTCCCTCCCCACCACCCGCGCGCTGCCTGGCGCTGCTGCCCCTGGCCCTGGCGCTTGCGGGCCCGATGCTGAGCGTCGGCACGGCGCACGCGCAGGCGGCCCCGGCGGTGACGCCGTCGTCGTCACACCGCTACGACATCCCGGCAGGCCCACTCAACGTCGTACTGGCCCGCGTGGCCGCTGTCTCCGGCGTGTTGCTGGCGGCGGCGCCCGCCCAGGTCGAGGGGCGGTCCAGCCCGGGCGTGCAGGGGACATTCGCGCCGGCGGCTGCGCTGGACCGTGCGCTGGCGGGCACGGGGCTGTCCGCACGCGCCGACGCCTGGGGGCAGTTCCGACTCATCGAAGGCAGCGGGGCGGCCGTGGCACGTCTGTCGGCCATCACCGTCATCGGGACGGGCAGTGCGACGGGGCTGCCGCCGGCGTATGCGGGCGGTCAGGTGGCGCAGGGCGGCCGACTCGGCATGCTGGGCGATCGCGACAACCTGGATACCGCGTTCAGCGTGACGCAGTACACCGCGCAGCGCATCGAGGAGACGCAGGCCCAGGCCATCGGCGACATCCTGATGGACGACCCTTCTGTGCGCAACACGTATGCGCGGGGCGCAGGCCGCGACGAGTTCAACATTCGCGGCTTTCAGCTCTACAACTACGATGTGTCCTTCAACGGCCTCTACGGCATCACGCCGCGCAACGCCAGTTCGCTGATCGGCGTGGAGCGCGTGGAGGTGCTGCGCGGCCCGAGCGCGCTGCTCAATGGCATGGCGCCTTATGGTTCGCTGGGCGGGGCCATCAATCTCGTGCCCAAGCGGGCGGGGCCCACGCCGCTCAATCGGCTCACGCTCTCCTACATCGGCAAGAGTCAGGTCGGCGCCCATGCGGACATCGGCCGGCGCTTCGGCGAGAACCAGGCCTGGGGCGTGCGCGTGAACGCCTTGGGGCAGAACGGCGACATGGTCGTCAAAGGCGGGCGTGAGCGCCTGGGCGCATTGGCCCTGGGCGTGGATTACCAGGGCGAGCGCGCACGGATGGCCGTGGACGTGAACTATCAGGATCGCGTGACGCATGCGCGCAGCGGTCTGCTGCTCACGCCCGAGTCCGGTATCGGCATCCCGCCCGCGCCAGATGCCAGACACACCTTCTTCCCGGACTGGACGTACTGGGATGCCAAGGACGCGTCCGGCACCGTGCGCGGCGAGTTCGATCTCACGCCGGACTGGACGCTGTACGCGGCGGCGGGCACCCGTCGCCACGACTTCAAAAGCCTGCAGACCACGTTTCTGATGCTCGACGATGCGGGCGGCATCGGCACCAATCCGTCGGCGTTGAACGAAAGCCTGACCTCGGTGACGGGCGAGGTCGGGTTGCGCGGACGCTTTCGCACGGGGCCGCTGCAGCATGAGCCCGTGCTGAGCGTGAGTGGCCTGGGCGTGGATTACCACGCCCGGCGCGTGCGCACCACGACGGTGTTCTCGGACCTTTATGATCCCGTTGCCATTGCGCGACCGGACATCCGCATCTCGGGTCCGTTGCCACTTGCCACCGAGAATCGGCTGCGCAGCGTGGCACTGGCCGACACGATCTCCTTTGCCGATGGCCGCGTGCAGCTCACCGCGGGTCTGCGCCACCAGCACGTCGAGGTCTCGAGCTTCGATGCAGCGTCGGGCGATCGCACGTCGCGCTACGCGGAATCGGCCGTCACCCCCGCCGTGGCGCTGGTGCTGCGCCCCACGGATCGTCTGTCCTTCTACGGCAACTTCATCCAGGGCCTGAACCAGGGCGCCACCGCGCCGAGCACGGCCACCAACGCCGGCGAGGTTTTCCCGCCTGAGGTGTCCCGCCAGCGCGAAGTGGGCATCAAGTACGACGCGGGTCGCGTCGCCGCCACGCTGAGCGCGTTCGAGATCACGCGCCCCAGCAGCTATCTGCAGCCATCTTCCCTGCGCTTCGTGGTGGATGGGCGTCAGCGCAACCGCGGCCTGGAGCTGCTCGTGCAAGGCGAGCCCCTGCCTGGCGTGCGCCTCCTGGGTGGGGCCGCCTACACGGATGCGCGTCTCGTGCGCACGGCGGGCGGCCTGAACGACGGCAACCAGGCGCCGGCCGTGTCCCGCCTGCAGTTCAACGCCTCGGCCGAATGGGACACCCCGTTCCTGGAAGGCCTGACCCTCACCGCGCGCGTGCTGCGCACCGGGCGTCAGTACGTGGACGTCGCCAACACCCAGTCGATTCCGGGCTGGACGCGTGTTGACATCGGCGCGCGCTACGCGTTCGACGCGGGCGGCACGCCCATGGTGGTGCGCGCGACGATCGAGAATGTGCTGAACAAGACCTACTGGCAGTCCGCGGCACGCGAAGGCTTGACCGTCGGCGCGCCAATCACGGCACTGCTGTCCGTGTCGGCCGAGTTCTGACGCCGGGGGTTCAGCAGGCCAGCGCCGCTGCCACGAGCGGCGCCGCCGGGCCCTGCAGGCGCTCGGCGGGCAGAGCCTGCAGGGCTTCAAAGACGCGCGCGGCCTGTTCGTGCGGGAGCACGCCGGTGGCGTCGCACTTTCCCTGCGCCGCCAAGCCATCGGCGATGCCCATGACGTAGGCCTGCGCACGCTGGCGCGCCTGCGCCGTGCCGGCCTCGGGCATGGCGGAGCCATCGCGGAGCTGACCGCGCAATGTCTGGAGGAGTTCCGCGCCGCTCGTCGACCACGTGCGCGCCGGTGCGGCGTGGGCGGACAGAGGAAGAAGGGCGGCGAGGGCAAGGCAGGCAAACGTACGCATGGGCGATCTCGTGGCAACGTCCAGCGGGCATTCTAGCCAGCTAGCCGCGGCACGTCGTCGCGCCACGCGGTGCGGAGGGGGCGAAGCGTCGGCTCGCGAGATCGCTTCCCATGAAGTAGAACCAGTCGATCTCGCCGCGCTGTGTGAAGAGGCCGACTCCGCCGTTGGGCGGCCACGGCTCGCGCCGGCCGTCGTCCAGGGTGCCGGCTGCGCGCAGGGCCTGCGGCGACGCCTGGATCGCCATCAGTCCGCCCCCCTGGACGGGCGTGAAGGCGACGGCGCCGCGATCGCCGTCGGCCGTGGGCGCCACCGCAATGCTCGCTTCGCGCACGCTGGGCGGCAGGCAGTCCAGCTCTGCCTGCACCTTGCCCTGGCCGTCCAGCAGCCGGGCAAAGCCGCGCGGGCCGGCCGTGCCCACGACGAGAAAGCGCTCGATGGCTGGCAGCCAGGCCACGTGATAGGTGTAGTAATTCACGGCAGGATGCAACACCACGGCCCCGCCGGCCTTGCCGGAGACCGGATCGATGGGGGCGGCCACGAGCGCCGCCTGACGGGTGCCGGGCACGAACCGCTGCCACACCGCCATGGCCGTCTCGCCACCGCCGGCGATCACCGGCCACCACTCCCGCCGGGCATCGGCCAACGCAACCGTGTGTTGCTGCTCGCCTTTGGCGTCGTACACGGCGGCGTAGACACCGAAGCCACTCCCCAGGTCGTCCACGCCACCGCCATGGATCCACTCGTCCGAATACACCACCACGAATCGGTCGCCCACGGCCGCGGCATGGCCGGAATGCCCGCCGCGCTTGACCTCACGCGGGTAGGGTGCCACTTCCTCCAGGGTGTTCCGGTACACACCGTAGCGCTGCGTCACGCTGCCGTTGGCATCCCAGCCATCCTCGAAGGTGACGAGGATGTTGCCACTGGCCGCCTGGGCCACCGAGACGGGCTCCTGAGCTTCTTCGCGCACGATGAAAGGCGTGGGCTTCTCAAGCACGCCGTCATGCCAGCGGGCCACCACGACGTCGTGGTGCCAGCTGCTGCCAGGGGCAGGCCGGCGCCCGGCGCTGTAGAAGATCAGCGTCTTGCCGTCGGCATCTCGCGCCGTGGCCATCCCGTGCGCTTCGCGGCGCGGATCCGGGGCGGCAGCATGACCTGCGACCAGCGGCACCAGCACCGTGACGAGGACAGCAAGGCCAAGCGCTGCGCGATGAGCGAGGCCTCGGCGAGGTGCAGCAGGTCGAGCAGGACGCATGGTGACTCCAGTGCGACACGAGATCGGGCATTGTCTCACTCGCACACTTTGTCAACGCTGGTCATGCGCAGGCGTGTCTGGTCTCGCACGGACACCCGTTCAGCCCAAAGTCGTGTCCCGATGTATCCGAGGTGATAGGCCCAGGCATGTCCGTACAAACCCGGGATTGACCCCGGCCGTCGCACCTACCTATTATGACAGGCAAACCTGTTATGACAGCTTAGGCGCTCATGGCCGACTCTCCCGAATCCATCGACATCCGTCTTGAATCCCCTTTGTTCGCCCGGGTGCGGGACGCGTTGCGCACGGCGATCCTGCGCGGCGAGCTGCCGCCCGGGGCGAAGCTGCCGTCCGAGGCGCAGCTGAGCGCGCAGCACGGCGTGAGCCGCATCACCGTGCGCCAGGCGTTGGCCGAGTTGCAGGCAAGCGGGCTGGTGCGTACGGTGAACGGACGCGGCTCGTTCGTCAGTCAGCCTGGTGCGCCCGGCGGGCAATCGCCGCTGGTGGGCGTGCTGGAATCCATGCGCAAGCGCGGGTTCCGTGCCCATGGCCGCCTGGTGTCACAACGCACCGTGCCCGCGAACGCGGAAGTCGCCAAGGCCCTTGGCCTCATCGCGGGGACGCCCGTGGGCGCGCTCACCGTGATGCGCTATCGTGACGACGCCCCGTTCGCCATCGGCACCACCTATCTCGATCCGCCGCTTGCCGAACGGCTTGCGACGCAGGACCTGGTCGAGCACGACGTGAACGATGTCCTGCATCGCGTGCTCGGCCTGCGTACCGCCAAGACCCGCGTCACCGTGCAGGCAGTTGCCACCGAGCCAGGCCTCGCCCGCCGGCTGCGCCGTGAGGCGGGCACGCCGTTGCTGCGGATCCTCACCACCAGCTTCGATTACGACCGCGTGCCAGTGGTCTACAGCGAAACCTTCGGCGCGCCCGAGGTGATGGAGTATCGCGCCACGCTGCACGGCTGGCCCGAGGAGGACGCATGATGCCTGCCGTGACCTGGACACGCCACGACGGCTGGGCCGACGTGGTCCTCAACCGCCCTGAGCGCCGCAACGCCATCGAAGGCACGCTGGCCGCGGATCTGGGCGAGGCACTGCGCACCGTGAATGCCGATGCCGAGGTGCGCGCCATCGTGCTGCGTGGTGCGGGCAGCGCCTTCTGCTCGGGCCTGGATCTGAAAGCCTTCGCGGCGGAGCCCGCACCCGCCTGGAAGGCGGGCTTTGCGCAGGCGTGGGATGACGTGCACGGTCTGCTGTTGGAAAGCCCCAAGGTGCTCGTCGTCGCGCTCGAGCGCTATGCCATCAATGGCGGCGCCGCCCTGGCGCTCGCGGGGGATGTGCTGATCGCGGGCGAGACGGCCTACCTGCAGGTGGGCGAGATCCAGATCGGTATGGCGGCCCCGCGCAATCTTGCCTGGCTCGTCCTGCGGCATTCCGAAGCCGTGGCCGCCCGGCTCGCCTTGCTGGGCGAGCGCGTCGCCGCACCCGAGCTCCTGCGTCTGGGCGTGGCCACCGAGGTGGTGCCGGACGCGGACGTGGTGACGCGCGCGCACGCGCTTGCGGCACAGATCGGCGCCTATCCCGCCGCCGGCGTGGCTGCCGTCAAGACGGCGCTGCGTGCCGCGCGAGCCCAGATGCCGCCGCGCGATTGGCTGGGCGCCTGCGCTCAGGCGCGCCCCGCGGGTACTGATCTCCCGCTCGCTCCGCCCCCGCGGCTCTGAACCCGCCAGGAATCGCCATGACCGAAGCCCTCACACTCACGCCGCAGGCGTTGCAGGCATTCCGCCTGGACGTGCGCGCCTTCGTGCAAGCCGAGTTGCCCACCGCCACGCGCGAGAAGGTGAGACTCGGTCTGGAGATCAGCAAGGCCGAGATGCTGGCCTGGCAGGCGCGTCTGGCCGCGCGCGGCTGGCTCGTGCCGCACTGGCCGCAGGCCTGGCAGGGGCAGGGCTGGAGCCCGGCGCAGCGGGCCGTCTTCCAGGAGGAGATGGTGGCCCATCACGCGCCCGAGATGGGCGGGATCACTTTCGAGATGCTGGGACCGATCCTGATCCGCTACGGCAGCCCGGCCCAGCAGCAGTACTTCCTGCCGCGCATCCTCGATCTGCAGGACTGGTGGTGCCAAGGGTACTCCGAGCCCAACGCCGGTTCGGATCTCGCCTCGTTGAAGACGCGCGCCGAGCGGCAGCGCGTGGATGGCGATGACGTCTACGTGGTCAACGGCAGCAAGATCTGGACGTCCTACGCACAGTACGCCAACTGGATCTTCTGCCTGGTGCGCACCGATGTCGAGGCGCGTGCGCAGCACGGCATCAGCTTTCTGCTCATCGACATGCAGAGCCCTGGCGTCACCGTGCGGCCCATCATCGGCATCCATGGCTGGCATCTCTTCAACGAGGTGTTCTTCGAGGATGTGCAGGTGCCCGTCGCGCAGCGCGTGGGCGAGGAGAACGCCGGCTGGGCGATCGCCAAGTCGCTGCTCGAGTTCGAACGGCTGAACCTGGCTCGCGTGGCGGAAAACCGACGGCGTCTGGCCAAGGTCCGAGCGATCGGCGAATCGGTGCAGGAAGCGGGCGTGCCGCTGCGCGAGCGCCCGTGGTTCGCCGAACGCTTCCACACCCTGGAGGTGCGCTTCGAGACACTGGCTGCCACGGTGCTGCGCTTTCGCCAGCGCGCCGAGGCCGGCCATCGCCTGGGGCCTGAGACCGGCATGTTGAAGCTCGTGGGCAGCACGCTCATCCAGGATATCGAGAACCTGGCGGTGGATGCGCTGGGGCCGGACACCCTAGCCTACGACCGCGACGCGCACTTCACGCCCGCTGCACCGCAGCTGGGTCGATCCGAGTACGCGCCCTCTGCCTCGGCACGGCGCTTCGTGACGCGGGGCTACACCATTGCCGGTGGCTCCAGCGAGATCCAGCACGAGGTGCTGGCCAAGCAAGTCCTCGGCCTCTAGGAGATCGCGATGTCACCGACGGATGACGACCTGAGCCTCTTCCAGGACAGCGTCGCGCGCTACCTCGCCAGGAACTACGACTTTGCCGAGCGCACGCGGGCCCTGGCCGCATGGGACGAGGCGCCGATGCACTGGGGGGCGTTCGCCGAACTGGGATGGCTTGGCGTCGGCATGCCCGAAGCCGTGGGCGGCTATGGCGGGCCGCTCGATCAGCTCGCCCTGGCCGAGCAACTGGGCGGCGCGCTGGTCGCCGAGCCCTGGCTACCCAACGCGGCGTTGTGCGCGCCGCTGCTCCTCGCCCTGGATGCCGAGGGCCAGGCGGCGCGCCTTTGCGCGTTCGTTGCCGGCGACGAACGCCTCGCGCTGGCGGCCTGGGAGCCCGGCGCGCGCTACGACGCCTGCCATGTCGGCACATTGGCGGAACGTCGTGGCGCCGGCGGTTGGCGCCTGGACGGCGAGAAGACGCTGGTGCTTGGCGGCGGACAGGCCGACACGATGCTGACGCTGGCCCGCACGTCGGGCGAAACCCGGGACACCGGCGGTCTCACGCTCTTTGCGGTGCCGCGACATGCGCAAGGCGTGTCCCTGCGCGCCTTGCCCACCTATGACGGCCGGACCACGGCGCAGGTGGGCATGACCAGCGTGCTCGTGGACGACACCGCGCGCATCGGCTCCGTCGGTGGCGCGTGGCCCGCCGTCGAGCGCGCCATCGATCACGCCACGGTGATGCTCTGCGGCGAGGCCGTCGGCGCCATGGCGCAGGCGCTGGCGCTCACGCAGGCCTACCTGCGCGAACGGCGGCAGTTCGGCCGCGCCATCACCGACAACCAGGTCGTGCGGCACCGCCTGGTGGACATGTTCGTGGCCATCGAGCAGGCAAGAGCCATCACCGAGGCCGCCGCGGCGCGGCTCGACGATGCGCCGGCTGCGCGCCGACGCGCGGTGTCGCTGGCCAAGGCCTTCGTGTCGCCTGCGGGTCGTCGCGTGGGCGAGGATGCCGTCCAGCTGCATGGCGCCATCGGCATGACCGACGAGTACCGCGTCGGCCATTGCTACAAGCGGCTCGCCGCCGCTGCCAACCTATTCGGTGATACCGCGTGGCACCTCGCGCGCCTCGCGGTGCAGGACTGACGCCGAACCCCGTCGTGCCGAGCCGGCACGGCGGGCAACTGTCGCAACGCACGACTTCCGGAGACACGGCCATCATGTTCACGTTCGCGCATCATTCCTTCACGTCTGCCACCCTGGCCGCTGCCCTGTGCGCCGCGCCGCTGGCGCTCGCGGCCACGCCGGCGTCGGCCGAGTATCCCGAGCGCGCCATCCGCATGATCACGCCGTCCGGGCCGGGCGCGATCACCGACCAGACGGCCCGCCTCGTCGCCGACGAGCTCACGCACCTGCTCAAGCAGCAGGTGATCGTCGAGAACAAAGTTGGCGCCAACGGCATTCTGGCCAGCGAGTATGTCGCCCGCGCCAAGCCGGATGGATACACGTTGCTCTTCACGTACTCGGCCACGCACACCATGAATCCCTGGCTGATCGCCAAGCTGCCTTACGATCCGGTCAAGGATTTCACGCCGGTCGCGCAGATCAGCGGCGGCTCGGGCAACATGCTCGTGGTGAACGGCGAGGTGCCCGTCAAGACGCTCGACGAGCTCGTGGCCTACGTGAAGGCGAGCCCGGAGGAGTTGTCCTACTGCAGTTGGGGCGTGGGCTCGGGCGGTCATCTCACCATGGAGTACCTGCAGTCGCAGCGTGACCTGAAGATGCGCCACATCCCGTACAAGACGGCCACGCAGTGCGCCAACGACGTCGCGGCGGGCCACGTGCGTATCGCGTTCACGGACTCGATCTCGCCCTTGCCGCACATTCGCGACGGGCGTGTGCGGCCGGTCGCGATCAGTGGGCCGTCGCGGGTGGTGAGCATGCCCGAAGTGCCCACCATGACGGAACAGGGGCTGACCTTCGACAACGCCTCATGGCTGGGCATTTTCGGCCCGAAGGGCCTGCCGCCGGAGGTCGTCACCCGCATCAACGAGGCGGTCAACACGATCATTGCCGACCCGGCCAAGCGCGAGCGCTTCCTGGCGATGTACCTGCGCCCGGGCCAGCCGCGTACGCCGCAGCAGTTCGGTCAGCTCGTGAAGGACGACATCGTGTCCTGGGGCAAGATCGTGCAGACGGCCGGCCTGAAGGCGGAGTAGGGCTAGGACGTGGCGTGGCTCACGACGCCCGGCACCGCGATGCCGGGCGTGCGCGGCTCGGCCTGCAGCCCGCCCACACAGAAGTCCACCAAGTCTTCGACGTACGCAGCGTAGGCGGGCGGATCGAGATCGGCATGCGTGCGGCACCATTGGGCGAGCGAATACACGATGGTCTGCGTGAACCACGCGAGCCGCCGCTGCAGCGTATCCGGATCGAGGTCGGGCAGTGCGCGCCCGACCAGATCGTGCACCCGCAGCACGCCGGAGATTGCCGTCAGCGTGACCCCATCGGCGCGCAGCTGCGGGCTGAACGTGGTCTGTGCAAGCACGCTCACGTAGCGCCGCCCCCAGGGCTCCTCGGCGATCGTGTCGGCCAATGCATGCAGGGAGGCGCTCACGACGTCGCGCAAGGTGACGGGGCCGGGCCGTGATGCCAGCGCATCCAGATGGCGGTGACGCCGTGCGTTGACGTGCTCGCGCCGGATGCGCAGCAGCTCCGTGACGAGATGCGCGCGCGAGCCGAAGTGATAGTGCAGGGCGGCGAGGTTCTTCTGCTTGCTCGCGAGCACGATCTGCCGCAGCGACACATGATCCACGCCCTTCTCCTCGAAGAGGCGTTCGGCGGTCTCCAGCAGATCCTGGATCGTGGCGCCAGCGCGGCTGGCGTCGGCGGGCAGGGTGGCGCCGCGCTTGCGCGGGCCCTGCGGCGAAGAGGCGGGGACGGGGGATGACATGCCGCCAGTGTAGACAAGAGCTCAGGCAGGCGGCGCGTCGCAGGTGGCCGTCTCGGTCAGCACCGCACCCGCGTCGAGCAACGCCTGGATGCGCTCGGCGGTGAAACCGGCCTCCTGCAGGATGGCTACGGAATGCTGGCCGATGCGCGGCACGGGCGTGGCCGGCGGCAGCGGCGTGTCGGCCAGTTGAAAGGGCAGGCCCGGTAGCGCAATGGCGCGGCCTTCGCCGTTGTCCACAGGCTGGAAGAGGCCCTCGGCCAGGACATCGGCGCTTTGCAGCACTTGCGGATACGCGCGCACGATGCCGACCACCACACCGTGAGATTCGAGCTTCTCGCGCGCCGCCTCGCCCGTGAGGTGGCTCAGGCCGGCTGCGATCTCCGGCAGCAGTGACGCGCGGTTGGTCACGCGGGCGGCGTTGGTGGCAAAGCGCGGGTCGTCGGCGAGCGTTGGCCGTCCGATGGCCTCGCACAGCCGGCGAAAGTGGGTCTCCAGGTAGGCGGAGATCACGAGAAAGCCGTCGGACACGGGGATGAGATCCGCCGCGGGTGCGGCCATGGGCTGGCGATTGCCCACGCGCGCGGGCGTCTTGCCCGTGTGCTGGAACTCAGACCAGATCTGCGTCTGCAACTGCACCGCCACCTGCAGCAATGATGTCTCGATGGTCTCGCCCACGCCCGTGCGAAAGCGCCGCAACAGCGCCGCGGTGATGGCGCTGCACAGCGCCAGGGCGGTGGCCGCGTCCACGACGGCAAAGCCGACCTTCAAAGGCCCGCCACCGGCTTCCCCCGTGATCGACATCATGCCGCTCTCGGCCTGGGCAGCGATGTCCAGGCCCGGCCGCGCCCGCGAGGGGCCCGCCAGCCCGAAGCCCGAGACCGAGGCGTAGATGAGTTCGGGCTTGATCGCGCGCAGCGCTGCGGCGCCCAGACCCAGCCGCTCCAGGGTGCCGGCGCGCGCATTCTGCAGCACGACGTCCGCGCCAAGCGCCAGCTCCCGGGCGACTGCTCGCCCGTCCTCGCTGCGCAGGTCGATGGCAATGCCACGCTTGTTTCGGTTGTAGCCCACGTACATGGGCGACTGCAGACCGAGCGAGGCTGAGCGACGGGCACTGTCGCCCTCGGGGCTTTCCACCTTGATGACGTCCGCGCCCATGTCGGCGAGGAGCATCGCCGCGCCGGGCACGGCGATGAACTGGCCGAACTCCAGTACCCGTATCCCCGCCAGCGGTCGGGTGTCTGACATCTGCGACATGCGCTTTGCCTCCACGTGGTCGGGGGCGACAATCCCCGTGTCGTCGGAAAGTAAATCACGTGAATTAAATCGGCGCAATGCGCAGCTTCCCTGCGTGCCCCGCCGGTCGCACAGGCTGCACGGCCGTGGCAGGAAGATCAACATTCATAAACACCCGATGATCTTTGGTCATAAGCAGGTGACATGTCTCGTTTGATTTATTAACTTTATGTATCAGAGACGTGCGTGACGTGTGATCGCGTGATGGATCACCAACGCACGGCTGATGCGCTGCCATCGTGCGAATTGCCATCCTGGAAGACGAGCCCGCTCATGCCGAATTGATTTGCCGCGCGCTGCGCGCGCCGGATCGAGAATGCGTGGTGTACGACGACGGCCGCACGTTGCTGCGCGACCTGCGCCGAGAGACGTTCGATGCCTTCGTGATGGACTGGCATGTCCCGCACGTAAGCGGGCCGGAGATCGTTCAGTGGGTACGCCGCCATGCGTCGAGCCAGACGCCGATCCTTTTCGTACCAGTCGCGATGCCGAACAGGACATCGTCGACGGCCTGGAGGCCGGCGCGGACGACTACATGGTCAAGCCCGTGGGACGCGCCGAACTGAGTGCGCGGTTTCGAGCGCTCATGCGGCGCGCCTATCCCGGCGCCGATGCCACGGAAGATCACTTCGGCGCCTATCGCTTTGCCCTGCACCAGCGCGAGGTCTTCCTGAATGGTGAGCGCATCGCACTCAAGCCCAAGGAATACGACCTCGCGCTCTATCTGTTCCGCAATGCCGGCCGCCTGCTCTCGCACGACCATCTGCTCGCCGAGCTCTGGGGCGTGAGCGAGATCGACACGCGAACGCTCACCACGCACGTGTCTCAACTGCGGCGAAAGCTCGATCTGCGTCCCCATCACGGTTATCGCCTTGCGCCGGTCTACGGCATCGGCTATCGCTTTGAGCGCGTAAGCACGGAGCCGACATGCGCGTGATGTGGCTATGGGCGGCGGCGGCGCTGGCCGGCTGGCTGGGTGTGGCCAGTGCGGCAGAGCCCGTGCGCCACGTGGTGCAGCCAGGCGACACGCTGCATGATCTCGCCGAACGGTACCTGGACGATCCGGCGCAATGGGAGGCGCTGGGCGCTGCCAACGGCGCACCGCACCCGCTGCGGCTCGTGCCGGGCAGCGTGCTGCTCGTGCCGGCGGATCTGTTGCGGGCGCGGCCGGGCGCTGTGCGCATCGAACACCTGTCGGGCTCGGTCGAGGTGCAGATGCCCGGCGCCGAGCCGCGCGCGCTCACTCGCGACGACCGACTGATCGACGGGGACGCGGTGCGGACCGCGCGCAACGGCTTCGTCACGCTGCGCCTGGCTGACGACAGCCTGGTGCGGGTGACAGGCGGTACCGAACTGGTCCTGCAGCGGGTCGGCTATACCGTGCGGCGTCAGCGCGCCGACACGCGGCTGGAGCTCTCGCATGGTCGGATCGAATCCACGGTGGTGCCCAGGCCCGGGCCGCGCCGGCATCGCTTCCAGGTGGATACGCCTCTCATGTCCACGGGTGTGCGCGGCACGCGGTTCGGGGTGAGCGCGATGGCCGAGCGGGTGAGCACCGACGTCAGCCAGGGGCGGGTCCAGACGCAGGTGCCAGGGGCGTCCCCGCTGGCTGTTCCTGCGGGCCGAGGCGCGAGTTCGCTGGCGCCGCTGACTGCCGTGGCGCTGCTGCCGGCACCTGATCTCACGACGGCGCCCGTGCTGCAGACACGCCCCCTGATCGACGTCGCGTTCGCACCGGTGCCCGGCGCGGTGGCTTACCGGGCCTATCTCGCACGCGACGCCAGCCTGGACCAGGTGTTCGACAATGACGTCTTTGCCGGCCCGCGGGTGCGCCTGTCCGGCTGGGTCGACGACCATTACGTGATCGCCGTGCGCGCCATCGACGAGAACGGCAGCGAGGGTGCCGCCGCCATCCATGCCTTCGAGCTGCACGCCCGCCCGGAGCCGCCCGCCACCCTGGCGCCCTTGCCACAGGCCGAGGCGCTGGCCGGGTCCGTGCGTTTCGCCTGGACACAGGCCGACTCGGTCGCGGCCTACGACGTGGAAGTTTTGTCAGGAACGCCGGACGCCGCTGTCCTGCATCAGGTACGCGTGGACACCCCCCAGACGGTGCTGCCGCTCGAGACGCCGGGCACGTATCGCTGGCGCATTCGCGCGGTGCCGGCGGACGGATCGCGACCGGGCCGGTTCTCGGAACCGCGCACGGTCGTGGTGCGCAGACCTGTCGCTACCGAGGTCAGCGTCGTCTCGGATGACGACGGCGTCAGCCTGCACTGGGATGGGGAGCCTGGCCAGCGATTCACCGTGCAGATCGCCGACGACCCGCGCTTTGTCACGCCGCTGGCCGAGTTCGATGTCGAAGCGCCGAGTCTGTCTGGCGTGGCGCTGCCCGATGGCCAGCTCTATCTGCGGGTGCAGGCCACTGACGCTGACGGCTTCGTGCGCAGCTTCACCACGCCCCAGGGCTTTTTCGTGCCGCGAGTCGTGCGTCACGCCGGTGGGCTGATCACGACGTCGGACGGCGCGCATCTGGATTCGCCTCCGCCATGAAGACCCTGGCGCGGGCCAGTCGACGCGAGCGAGGTCTGCTCGCGTTCTTCGCACTCGCGTTGGCGGCCCTGCTAGGTTGGCACAACGGCCTTGGCCGACTCGACAACGCGGTGTATGACGCCATGGCGGTGCTGCTCGCGCCCGCGGCGAGCCCGCGCGTGACGATCGTTGAGATCGACGAGCCTAGCTTGCGCGAGCATGGGCGCTGGCCCTGGGACCGTCGGGTCTTGGCGGATCTGATCGAACGCGTGAGCGCGTATGGCCCTGCCGTCATTGGTCTCGATGTCTTGTTTCCCGAGCCTTCGGCCGATGCCCAGGCCGATGCTGAACTGGCGGGAGCGCTCGCTCGCAGCGGACGGGTGGCCCTGCCCATGTTCACGGCCGCGCGGCCGGAGGGCGGCGTGCGCTCCATGCGGCCTATCGACCTGCTCGCGGCCAACGCGGCCGCCTTGGGGCACGTGTCGATCTGGCCGGACGAGGATGGGGTGATCCGGGAGGTGTTCCTGCGCGCGGACGACGCGAGCACGACATGGAATCACCTGGGTGTAGCGATGCTGCAGGTGGCGGGTGATTCCTTGCCGCACCTGCCTGGTGAGCGCGCGCCCTCCGGACTCGCGTCCAGATCAGGCATCTGGCAGCAGGATCACGCGCTGCGCATTGCCTTTCCCCAACGCCAGTCACCGCACCGCGCGTTATCGGCCGCTGCCGTGCTGCGCGGGGATGTGACACCGGAGGACTTCGAGGATCGGCTGGTGCTGATCGGCATCACGGCCGCAGGCCTGGGAGACACATATCCGACCCCGCTCACGGGCGAGCGGCATTATGCGCCTGGCGTGGCCATCCTCGCGGCGGTGGTCGACAACGTGGCGCATGGGCCGCACTGGCGCAGCGCGACGCCGGCGCAGACGCTGCTCGCCATCTGTCTCGCGGTGTTCCTGCTGCTCGGCGTGCTGCTGCGCAACACGCCGGCGGGCGCGCTTGCGACGACGGTCGTCTACGTCTTCGCGGTGATTGTCAGCAGCCTGCTGCTGTTGGGCGGCGCTGGCGTCTGGGTGCCGCCGGGTGCCGCGCTGGTCGTCGGCCTGGTGTGTTATCCGGTGTGGAGCTGGCGCCGGCTGGAGGCCGCCAGCACCTACATGGCAGCCGAGCTGCGCCGATTGCAGCGGGAGGAGGCCATTCTGCCGTATCCGCAGGACGAGCCCGTGCAGGGCGGCGATCTGGTGGATCAGCGAATCGGCGCGATGGCGCGCGCCACCAGCCATCTGCGCGCCTTGAACGCCTTCATCGGGGCGGCGGTCGAGGGCCTGCCGGACATCACCTTGGTGGCCGATCGTCACGGGCGCGTCGTGCTCGGCAACCAGGCAGCGGCGGCGTACTTCGGTCGGCATGCGGCGGATCGACTGCGTGGCGCTCCTCTGGCATTGCTGCTGGCTTCGATGCGCGTGCGCGGCGGCGGCGGCCTGGTCCTGGCATCCGGCCACGATCTGGAGTGCCGGGATGCGGCGGGACGCGAGTTCCTCCTCAAGTACAGCGAATGCCAGGGGCTGCCGGACTTCGCCACGATCGGCATTGTCAGTCTCATCGACGTGGCGCGGCTGCGACAGGCCGAGCGTACCCGTGACGAGGCCCTGCGTTTTCTGTCGCACGACTTGCGTGCGCCGCTCTCGGCGATCCAGGCCATCGTCGCCATGTCCGGCACGGGCGGTGCCCTGGGCGCCTCGCGCGAGGCCCGCATCGGGCGGCTTGCAGCCCAGGCGCAGGCGCTCGCCGAGGATTTCGTGCAGCTCGCGCGCGCCGAGAGCGCGCCGATGCGACAGGACGAACTCGATTACGGCGACGTGGTGCTCGACGCAGTCGATGCCTGCTGGGGCAGCGCCCAGGCCCGAGGTGTCGACGTCCGATTCTCCCCGCCCGCGCAGGCGCCCGGGCGCGGCGACGCAGACCTCCTGCGGCGTGCGGTGGTGAACCTCATCACCAACGCCATCAAGTATGGCCCGCCCGGTGGGCGTGTCGACGTCCGGCTCGAGCGTGAAGGCGATGTCTGGTGCATCCACGTCCAGGACGACGGCCCGGGCATCGCTGCCGCCGATCAATCGACCCTCTTCGATCCCTTCACCCGGGTGAGCGGCAACGACGCGCAAGGCGTTGGCCTGGGCCTGGCCTACGTCCAAGCGGCGGTGGGTCGGCACGGGGGGCGCGCCGTGGTGCACAGCGTGCCAGGGCACGGCAGCACCTTCACCCTGGTCCTGCCGGCGCTGTCCTGAACGACGCGACGTGCGCCGCGCCCAGACGAATGGGTTAGCATCAGCGACGAATGCCAGACAGGAGATCGCCATGGCCGAATCGCAAGCCCCCTTCACCCACTTCAATCCGAATTTCGCCGTCGCCCCGCAGCTCGCGCCCGAAGACATGGCTGCCGTGGCCGCCGCTGGCTTTCGCAGCGTGATCAACAATCGCCCGGATGGCGAGGGCGGCCCGAGCCAACCCGCCAGCGCCGACATCGAGAAGGCCGCGCGCGCCCTGGGCTTGGAGTATCGCCATCAGCCCGTCAACGGCGCGGCCATCCAGCAACAGGATGTCGAGACCTTCTCCGAGCTCGTCGAAACCCTGCCCGGGCCGGTGCTGGCCTTCTGCCGCACGGGCACGCGCTGCGGCAATCTCTTTCGCCTGGCCAGCGCGCAGTAATCGCGTGCGCTGAGGTGCTGTCGCGCCGGGAACACCGGCGCGACAAGGTTGTCATACTGCCGTCATGTGGATGCCGTAAAACCTCTCGATTTGCTTGCCGCCGGATCCGTTGTCGATGCCCACCCGAAAACCCGTTGACTGTCACTTCCTGAATCGGGAACTGGCCCTCCTGAAGTTCAACGAGCGGGTGCTGGCCCTGGCGGCCAACCCATCGACGCCCCTGCTGGAGCGTCTGCGCTTTCTGTGCATCGTGAGCGCCAATCTCGACGAGTTCTACGAGATCCGGGTGTCCTCCCTGAAGGAGCAGTTGCACCAGGGCGCCGACAGTGTCGGTGAGGACGGCATGACGCCCGCGCAGGCGCTGCAGTCCGTGGCCGCGCTGGCGCAAGACATCGTGGCGCGCCAATACGCGCTGCTCGATGGCGAGATCCTGCCGCGCCTGCGCGAGGCGGGCGTTGCCCTGCACCGCGTGCCGGATTGGACGGAAGCCCACCACGCCTGGGCGCGCGAGCGCTTCCTGACGGACGTGATGCCGCTGCTCACGCCGATCGCACTTGATCCGGCCCACCCGTTCCCGCGGGTCTACAACAAGAGCCTGAACTACATCGTGTCCCTGAGCGGACGCGACGCCTTCGGGCGCAACGCGGCCATCGCCATCGTGCAGGCCCCGCGTGCGCTGCCCCGGGTGATCCGGGTGCCGTCGGAGGTGTCCGGCTATCCGCACGGCTACATGCTGCTGACCTCGCTCATGCATGCGTTCCTGGGCGAGCTCTTCCCGGGCATGCAGGTCAACGGCTGCTATCAGTGGCGCGTGACGCGCAATAGCGATCTCTTCGTCGACGAGGAAGAAATCACCAACCTGCGACACGCGCTGCAGGGCGAACTCACGCAACGCCACTTCGGCGATGCCGTGCGCCTGGAGATGGACGCCAATACGCCACCGGAGCTCGAGGCCTTCCTGCAGCGCGAATTCGGCCTGCAGCCCATCGACAGCTATCGCGTGAGCGGCCCGGTGAACCTGTCGCGGCTCATGCAGATCGCCAACGACACCAAGCGCCCGGATCTGCTGTTCCCGGAATACCGCCCGGTGATGCCGGCCGCACTCGCCACCGTGGCGGATCGCCCGGCCGAGCTCTTTGCCACCATCGCCAGGCAGGATCAACTGCTGCACCACCCGTACCAGTCCTTCCAGCCCGTCATCGATTTCCTCACTGCCGCTGCCGTGGATCCGAACGTGGTCGCCATCAAGCAGACCATCTACCGCACGGGCGAGGATTCCGAGCTGATGAAGCTGCTGCTGGCAGCGGCGCGCTCCGGCAAGGAAGTCACGGTGGTCGTGGAGCTGATGGCGCGCTTCGATGAGCAGACCAACATCCACTGGGCCGCGCGGCTGGAGGAAGTGGGCGCGCACGTGGTCTACGGCGTGGTCGGCCACAAGACGCACGCCAAGATGTCGCTCGTGCTGCGCCGCGAGGCCCAGGGCCTCACGCGCTATGGCCATCTGGGCACCGGCAATTACCATCCGCGCACCGCGCGCCTCTACACGGATTTTGGCCTGCTCACGGCCAATCGCACCATCTGCGAAGACATGGACATGGTGTTCTCGCAACTCACCGGCCTGGGTGAGCGGCGGCAACTGAAGGCCCTCCTGCAGTCGCCCTTCACGATGCATGACACCATGATCGCGGCCATCCGCACCGAGATCCGCAACGCCAAGGCCGGCAAGCGTGCGCGCATCATGGCCAAGATGAATTCGCTGCTCGAGCCCACCATCATCCAGGCCTTGTACGAAGCCAGCCAGGCGGGCGTGCGCATCGATCTCATCGTGCGCGGCGTGTGCACGCTGCGCCCCGGCGTGCCGGGCCTGTCCGAGCGCATCACGGTGCGCTCCATCGTCGGGCGCTTTCTCGAGCACTCGCGGGTGTACTACTTCCTGAACGGTGGCGACGAGCGCGTGTATCTGTCCTCGGCCGACTGGATGGACCGCAACTTCTTCCGCCGCGTGGAGATCGCCACGCCGGTGCTCGACCCGAAGCTCAAGAAGCGCGTGATCGCGGAATCCTTCACCTTCGCCCTGCGCGACACCGCGCTCGCCTGGATCCAGGACGCGGACGGCAACTACCACCGCGCCCGAAAGCGCCGCGGCGAGCCGGTCAATCTGCACCAGCACCTCATGCACACGCTGGGCTCGGCCTGAGCGCTCCCTGTTGTCTCGTCAGGCCGCCCGGCGCCGCTCGGCCAGCGTCTGCGACGGCGTCTCGCCATAGCGCTGCTGGTAGAGCTGCGCGAAGCGCCCGAGGTGCACGAAGCCACAGTCCAGCGCCGCCTGCGCCACCCGCGTGCGGGGCGTGGCGTGCACCAGCACCTCGCGCACGCGTTGCAGGCGGTGCTCTCGCACGGACTGCATCGGCGTGCAGTCGCGAAAGCGCTTGAAGCCATCGAGCAGCGTACGCACCGGCACACCGGCCGCCTGGGCAATATCGTCCAGGCAGATGGCCTCATGGGCGTGCGCTTCGATGTAGGCCTCGGCGCGCCGCACCGCGCGCGGTGCGATGCCATCGCCCGCTTTGGCGGGCGCCGGCTGGTGCGCCTGTCCGGCCAGCACCAGCGCGATCAACATGCGCTCGAGTTCCGCGGCCACGGCCGGATTGCGCTGCGCCAGGCGCGCCATCTCCGGCTCGCTCGCGAGCAGCCGCAGCTGGGCGAACCACGGCTGCAGCTCGGGCCGGCGCAGATCGATGCGCGGGTCGAACTGCACCAGATCCATGCCCGTGTGGCGCGTCATCGTGGCGCGGTCCACCCGCATGAAGAACTGCTCGCAGCTCTCGGAGAAGCGGCCCGAGAACGGCCCGCCCGGAATGCAGATCGCGCCGTGGTGCGCGCCGATGCATGCGTGCTCGCCCATGGTGCGCAAGTCCCCATGACCGCGCAGGCACAGCACGAAGAGGTAGTACTCGGCCATCTGATCGACGGTGACATCCATCTCGTCGCCAAAGTCGAGTGCGCCGATGGTCACCCCGCCCAGCTTGATGACGTCCATGTGGGCGCTCGCCCGCCGTGCGGCGCGCGTGGGCTCAAGGCGGTGCGGCTGCAGCACCGTGGAGATGCGGATGCGCGTGTCATCCACATCCGTGGATTCGAAGTAGCGGTGCTGGCGCAGGGCCAGAAGCTCGGCGGGGGCGGGCAGGGCGTGAAGCATGGCGCGTCTCGCAAGACAGGAAACGATTTATTGCAAGGTCCATGCCATTCTCTGGGCGGCCGCGCGGCATGCCCGCGGTGGCGGGAAGCTGCCAGAAACGGATGACGCGCGTGATCGCTTGCGCGCAGCGGATAGCGGGCCCCCGCATCTGGCTCCCAGAATGCAGCGTGCCGCGCCTGCTTCGTCTGCGCATTCTCCCCAGGAGTCCTCATGTTCTCGCTGAAACACGCCGCCCTTTGCGCCGGTCTCGTCCTTGCCAGTACGGCCGCGCTGGCTGCCGCTACCGTGAAGGTCGGTATCGCCCTCGACATCTCCGGGCCCTTCGCGGCCAGTGGCGCCGAGGCGCGCGACGGTTTCAACCTGGCCATCGAGAAGCTCGGTGGCAAGCTGGGCGGCGTGCCCGCCGAATTCCTGCAGACGGATTTCGCAGGCAACCCCGAGCAGGCCAACCAGCTCGTGAGCCGCTACATCCAGAGCGACAAGATCGATTTCTTCACCGGCCCGATCGCCTCGAATGCCGCACTGGCCGTGGCGCCGCGCCTCTTCGCCGCCAAGGTGCCGTTCCTGTCGAGCAATCCGGGCCCCAGCCAGCTCGCCGGCAAGCAGTGCAACGCCTTCTTCTTCGGGCAATACCAGAACGACACGTACGACGAAGCCGCGGGCGTCGTCGCCAACGTCGCGGGCTACCAGCGCATGATGCTCGTGGCGCCCAACTACCCGGCGGGCCGCGACCACATCGGCGGCTTCAAGCGCACCTACACGGGCCAGGTCCAGGACGAGATCTACACCAAGGTGGGCCAGATCGACTATGCCGCCGAACTGGCGCTTATCCGCTCGAGCAAGCCGCAGGCCGTCTTCGCCTTCCTGCCGGGCGCGATGGGCATCAACTTCGTCAAGCAATACGTGGCGGCCGGCTTGGCCGACATCCCGCTGGTGGCGCCAGGTTTCACGGCCGATGAGGACGTGATCCACGCTGTGGGCGACGCCATGCTGGGCGTGAAGAACACCGGCCACTGGGCGCACGATCTGGATAACCCTGCCAACCGCGATTTCGTTGCGGCCTTCCGCGCCAAGTACGACGGACGCTATCCCTCGGTGTATGCCGCGATGGCCTATGACGTCGTCATGGCCATGGATGCCGCGGTGCGCGAGGTGAAGGGCGATGTGGCCAACCGCGAGGCCGTGGTGGCCGCGCTGCAAAAGGCAGACTACGGCTCGGTGCGCGGCGCCTTTCGCTATGGCGCGAATCACTTCCCCGTCCAGAACTACTACGAGCGCGTAGTGGCCAAGGACGCACAGGGCCGCATGACGAACACGCTGGTGGGAACGGTGCTCAAGGAGCACCAGGACGCCTACGTCGGCGAATGCAAGATGTAGGAACATTCAGGATCATGCGCTATCGCTATCGTCCTTTGCCCCCATGAACACGATCTTCGTCATCGAGCAACTGCTCAACGGCATCGGCTATGGCTTCATGCTCTTCATGCTGGCGGCCGGGCTCACGCTCGTCTTCGGCATCATGGACACCATGAACCTTGCCCACGGCTCGCTCTACATGGCAGGCGCCTACGTGGCCGCCAAGGTGCACGCGGGCAGCGGCTCCTTCGTGGGCGGCGTGCTGATCGCCATCGCCGTCACGGTGCTGATCGCGTTCCTGCTGGAGATGGTGATCGTGCGCCGGCTCTATCAGCGCGATCACCTGGCGCAGGTGCTGGCCACCTTCGGCATCATCCTCATCGCCGACGATCTGGTGCACGCCATCTGGGGGCCATCGCCTATCATGGCGCCCACGCCGGCTGCCCTGACGGGGCCGGTCCAGGTGCTGGATGGCCTGCCGTATCCCTCATATCGCCTGCTCATGATCGGCACGGGCCTGGTGGTGGCGATCGGGCTGTACCTGCTCGTGAACCGCACGCGGCTCGGCATGCTCGTGCGGGCGGGGGCGTCCAACCGCAGCATGGCCGAGTTCATGGGCGTGCGGGTGGCGCGGGTGTTCTCGTTCGTCTTCGCACTGGGGGCCGCGCTTGCGGCACTCGCTGGCGCGCTCATGGGCCCGATCAGCGCCGTGCAGATCGGCATGGGTGAATCCATCCTCATCCCGGCGCTGGTGGTGATCGTGATCGGCGGCATCGGCTCGATCCGCGGCGCGTTCGTGGCCAGCCTGCTGGTGGGCATGATCGACACCGCGGGTCGCGCCTTTCTGCCGCCCTTGCTGCGCGCGGTACTGCCGCCCACGCTCGCGGCGGATCTTGGCCCCGCGATCGCCGGCATCGCGATGTATCTCCTCATGGCCACGGTGCTGTCGCTCAAGCCCGCCGGCCTCTTTCCCGCGCGTAGTTGAAGGTCGCCATGTCGTCCGTTCCTTTGCCCTCTGAGGCCGTCTCGCACCCGCGCGCGCGCCGCCGCTGCGGCTCGCGCCGTGGGTGGTGCTTGCCGCGCTCGCCGCCATCCCGCTCGTGGCGCCGGTCTTCGGTCTGGATTACTACATCGAGTTCGTGCGCCGGGTGCTCATCGTCACCATCGCTGCGGCCAGCCTGAACGTCATCCTGGGCTATGGCGGCATGGTGGCGCTGGGCCACGCGGGCTTCATTGGCGTCGGTGCCTACACGGTGGTCGCGCTGGTGGATGCGGGCTTCGATCAGGTATGGCTCGCCTGGCCGCTCGCCATGCTGGCTGCCGCAGGCTTTGCCCTCGTCATCGGCGCCATCAGCCTGCGCACGCGGGGCGTGTACTTCATCATGATCACGCTCGCCTTCGCGCAGATGCTCTATTACGTGGCGGTGTCGCTCTCCACCTACGGTGGCGATGACGGCTACGGCATCTATTCGCCCTTGTCGCTGGGCTGGTTCGACGGCAGGCATCCGCACATGCTGTACTGGATCGTGCTGGCGCTGGCGGCCACGGCCTTCTTGCTGGTGGGTCGCCTGGCAGGCTCGCGTTTCGGCAAGGCGCTGCAAGGCATTCGCGACAACGAGACGCGCATGGCGGCCATGGGCTACCCCGTGTTCGCGATCAAGCTGGCGGCCTTCGTGGGTGCGGCTGCGGTGGCCGGGCTTGCCGGCGCCATGCTCGCCGTCAACAACGCTTTCGTGAGCCCATCGCTCATGCACTGGACCGAATCCGCCACGCTGCTCGTCATGGTGGTGCTGGGGGGTCTGGGCCGGCGCTGGGGCGCGCCCTTGGGCGTGGCGGTATGGATGACGCTCGCCGAAGTGCTCAAGCTGCACACCGCCTACTGGCACTGGCCCATGGGCGTGGTGTTGCTGCTGGTCGTCTTCTTTGCGCCGCGCGGCCTGGCCGCGCTGGCTGACCGCCGGGGGGCCGCATGAGCCCATCAGCGTCCTTATCCAGCGGGGCCAACGCACCGCTGCGCTTTCTGGCCGATCCGCTCACCCACGCGCCGCTCTTCGCCGCGCAAGGGCTCGTCAAGCGATTCGGCGGGCTGCTCGCCACCGATCACGTCGACATCACGGTGCTGCCCGGCGAAGTCCATGCCTTGATCGGCCCGAACGGCGCCGGCAAATCCACGCTCGTGAATCTGATCTCCGGCCTGCTCCCCGCGGATGACGGGCAGCTCGTGCTGGATGGCGTGGATCTCACCCGCCTGGCGCCGCATCAGCGCGTGCGCTACGGCTTGTCGCGGTGCTTCCAGGTCACCAGCATCTTTCGCGGTGACACCGTCCGGGATAACTTGCTGCTGGCCGCGCAGGCCCACGCGGGCTCCAGCTTTGGTTGCCTGGGCGTGCGCAGTGAGGAGCCCGCGCTGCGCGAGACGGCACTGGCATTGGCCGAGAAGGTTGGCCTTACCGATGCGCTGGACCGTATCGCCGGCACCTTGCCGCATGGTGCGCAACGCAAGCTCGACGTGGCCCTGGCATTGGCCGCGCGGCCCAAGCTCTTGTTGCTGGACGAGCCCATGGCCGGCATGGGGCCAGAGGATTCGCTGCGCATGGTCGAGCTCATCGATCGCCTGCGCGCCGACACAGCCATCCTGCTGATCGAGCACGACATGGACGCCGTCTTC
This sequence comes from Verticiella alkaliphila, assembly GCF_018904615.1. Lineage (GTDB taxonomy): Bacteria > Pseudomonadota > Gammaproteobacteria > Burkholderiales > Burkholderiaceae_B > Verticiella > Verticiella alkaliphila. The sequence goes on from NZ_JADCNH010000002.1 coordinate 169,101, forward strand.
CAGCTGGCGGACCGCATCTCCGTGCTGGTCTACGGTCGCGTGCTGACCTGCGGCAATGCCGCGCACATCCAGGGGCATCCGGAGGTGCAAGCCGTCTATCTGGGCACGGAGGCCACATGACGATTCCCACCATCTTCGAGGAGACGCCAGAGGCGGCCGTGCCTCGCGGAAACGCGCGAGCCCCTGCGCCCTTGCTCAGCTGCCGTCGTCTGGAAGCAGGGTACGGCGCGAGCCAGGTGCTCTTCGGCCTGGATTTCGACATACACGCAGGCGAGATGCTCACCCTGCTCGGGCGCAACGGCATGGGCAAGAGCACCACCATCAAGACGCTGGTGGGCGGGCTTCGCGCCAAGGGCGGCGAGATCCAGTTCGCCGGCAAACCCGTGCATGCGGCACGCCCGGATGTCATCGCCCGCCTGGGGATGGCCATCGTACCCGAGGGGCGTCAGTGCTTTCCGAACCTGTCCGTGCAGGAACATCTTGTCGCGTTTGCCGACCACCGCAATGGCCTGAAAGACGGCTGGACGCTGGCGCGCCTCTACGAACTCTTCCCGCGATTAAAGGAGCGCGCGGGCAACATGGGCAACCAGCTCTCGGGTGGCGAGCAACAGATGCTTGCGATTGCGCGGGCCTTGTCGACCAATCCGCGCCTCCTGATCCTGGATGAAGCGACGGAAGGCCTGGCGCCTGTCATTCGCGAGGAGATCTGGGATTGCCTGGCTCGCCTGCGTGCCGAAGGGCAGACGACGCTGGTGGTGGACAAGTATGTCGAGCGACTCGTGCGTCTGGCGGATCGGCACGTGATCCTGGAGCGCGGGCGCATCGCGTGGAGCGGCACGTCGGCGGAGCTCGACGCGGATCGCGGGCTCTGGCAACGCTATCTGGGCGTGTGAGGTGGTCTGGTTCACGGGGACGCTCAACGATCCGCTCCCGCGTCTGCTCGATCCGTATGTCAGCCGCGCTTGGCTGCAGTTCGCCGCTTCGATGGTGAGCGTCGGGCCTGCGGATTGAACGCCTTGGCCGTGCCGATCCAGAACTGCCATTGCGCAGCCGTGGCGTAGCCCGAGGGATCGACGAAGAAGTAGCCCTGCATGCCACCTTGCGCGGCGAGGGGGCGCACGCCGGGGCGCTCGGCCACGTCATCGTGCAGGTCAGGGGGCAGGCGCACCAGGAGCTCGTCGCCCCTCACGCCCGCGCACAGCTTGCCGTCCAGCATGAAGACGTGACAGCCGAACATGACCTTTTCATCGAGCTCGCCGGCATCCTCCAGCGCATGGCGGATGGCATCGAGCAGGGCGGGGTCGTGTTCGGCGGGCATGCGGTGACAATACCGCGAATGGCGGCGGGGTGCCGCCGCCAAAGGTCGATCAGCGAACGCCGCTCATCGCCTTCATTTGCGCGCACATCTCATCCTGCTTGGCCTTGCCGGCAGCCTTGATGTCCGCCGACGCCTTCTCGTAGCCCGCGTCGAACTGCTTGTCGAAGTCCGCTTCGCTCAGGCCCATCTGACCGGAGGCGGTGCGCTGCTGGGTCTTCATCTCGTCCAGCTGCTGCTCGGTGTAGCCACCGCACACCTTGGCGACGGCGTGGCCCATGCCACCCATCTGCGCCAGCATGGCGGGATCCGGCTGGCCCGGTTGACCCGGCTGGGCAGGCACCTGAGCGCTGACCGAAGCGGCAAAGGTACCGAGGGCGAGGCAGGCGACGCCAGCAAACTTGCGCAGCGACGAGGAGGCGAATGTCGGCATGAATGTCCTTGGTTAGGGAAAGTGCGCCGATCCTAGCACTGCGATCTATGGCAACGGATGACGAGATACAACGAGGGTGTCGCCGTATGTTGCTCTGCGTAATCGAGTGCGTCGGCCTACTGGCTGGTCAGTACACGCTCCCGCCGACCCTGGCGCCGCCGATTGGCCAGCAACGCCAGGGCGAACACGCCCGACAGCAGCACCACGATCGTCGGCGCAGGCGCACTGTCGAGGAAGAAGCTCGCATACACACTCACCAGCGACCCGAGCACTGCCACCACCACCGCCACCGCCAGCATCGCCCCGAACGTGCGGGTGACGAGAAAGGCGATTGCGCCGGGCGCGATCAGCATGGCGATGGCAAGGACTAATCCCACCGCCTTCAACGCACCCACGATGGTGAGCGAGAGCAGGGCGAGCAGGCCGTAATGCAGCCACCCCGTGCGCAGGCCCACCGTGCGCGCGTGCACGGGATCGAAGGTGTGCAGCATCAGATCGCGCCTTTTGGCTACCACCAGCGCGGTCACCACGACAGCGATGATGCCCGTCTCGAGAATGTCGCTGGCCGACACCCCCAGCATGTCGCCAAAGAGAATGTGGTTCAGGTGCACGTCGCTCTGGATGCGCGTGTACATCACGAGCCCCAGTGCAAACATGCCGGAGAACACCGCGCCCATCACCGTATCCTGCTTGAGCCGGCTGTTCGCCTGGAGATAGCCCGTGCCAATGGCGCACGTCATCCCGGCGGCAAAGGCCCCCACGGCCAGCGGAATGCCCGCCAGGTAGGCCAGCACGATGCCGGGCAGCACGGCATGCGAGATGGCGTCGCCCATCAAGGCCCAGCCGCGCAGCACCAGGAAGCAGGAGAGCAGGGCAGTGGGCACCGCCACCAGCACGCTGATCAGCAAGGCCTGCTGCATGAAGTCGAAGGCCAGCGGCTGCAACAGCAGGTCCAGGCTCATGATTCGGCCCTCCGCGCCGCGCGCGTGCGCCGGCGCGCGGCCAGCAGGCCATGGCGCGGCGCAAAGATGAAGGCCACCAGAAAGCAGATCGTTTGCAGGAGCACGATCACGCCGCCCGTGGCGCCATCCAGGAAGTAGCTCGCGTAGGCGCCGACCAGACTCGTGCCCGTGCCGATTGCCACGCTCAGGATCAGCAGGCGCCCGAAGCGGTCCGTCAGCAGATAGGCCGTGGCGCCGGGCGTCACCACCATGGCAATCACCAGGAACGCCCCCACCGTCTGCATGGCGGCCACGGTGCAGGCCGACAGCAGCACGAAGAAGAGCCCGCGCATCCACACCGGATTGATGCCCACCGATCGCGCGTGGTTCTCGTCGAAGAAGGCGACCATCAAGTCCTTCCACTTCACGAGCAGCACCAGCAGCGACACACCCGCGATGATGACGAGTTGCAGTGTGTCGGCCGGCGTGATGGCGAGGATGTTGCCCAGCACGATGGTGTTGATGTTCACCGAGGTGGGCGAGAGCGACACCATGAAGAGCCCCAGCCCGAAGAAGGCCGAGAACACCATGCCGATGATGACGTCTTCCTTGAGCTTGGTGCGGTGATTCAGGAACAGCATGGACCCTGCGGCCAGGCCGCCCGCCAGAAAGGCCCCGGCCGAGAACGACAGCCCCAGCATGTAGGCGCCCGCGACGCCCGGCACGATGGCGTGCGAGAGCGCATCGCCGATCAGCGACCAGCCCTTCAACATCAGGTAGGCCGAGAGAAACGCACACACCCCGCCCACCAGGCCCGAGACCCAGATGGCGTTGCGCATGTAGTCGTAGCCGAGCGGCTCGGCAAGCAGCGCCATCATCGCGGGGGCTCCTGCTCGCTCGCCGGCCCGCGGGGCGTGGCCGTGTCTCCAAAGAACACCAGCGGGCGCTCGTCATCGCTGAAGATGCCCACGCCCTGGCCGCGCCGATGGTCGTCGCCCTCTACGTGGAAGTGCCGCAGCACGCCACCAAAGGCCGCTTCGAGATTGGCCCGCGTGAACACCGTCGTGGTCTCGCCGCTCGCCAGCACGGTCCGGTTGAGCAGCACGGCGTGATCGCAGAATTCCGGCACGCTGCCCAGATTGTGCGTGGCCACCAGCATCAGCCGACCCTCGTCGCGCATCGTGTTGAGCAACCCAATGATCGCGTCCTCGGTCTTGACGTCCACACCGGTGAAAGGCTCGTCCAGCAGGATCACGCGGCTTTCCTGCGCCAGCGCGCGCGCCAGGAAAACGCGCTTCTTCTGCCCGCCGGAGAGCTCGCCGATCTGACGCTTGCGCAAATCCTGCATGCCCACGCGCTCCAGCGCCGCGCTCACGGCCTCGCGGTCCGCCGCGCGCGCGATGCGCAGCATGCCCATGCGGCCGTAGCGGCCCATCATGACCACGTCTTCCACCAGCACCGGGAAGTTCCAGTCCACCTCCTCGCTTTGCGGCACATAGGCCACGAGGTTGTCGCGCAAGGCATGCTGCACGGGCTGGCCCAGGATGCGGATGCGCCCCTCGGCGAGCTTCACGAAGCCCATGATGGCCTTGAAGAGCGTGGACTTGCCGCTACCATTGATGCCCACCAGGGCAGCGATGCTGCCTTGGGGCACGGCAAAACTCGCGTCGCGCAGGGCCGTGTGGCCGTTGCGATAGACGACAGTGACGGCTTCGACGTAGAGGCCTTCTGGTGCTGCGCCTTGAGACGCTGAGCCGGGCAACGGCGTCGCTATTGGCGTTGCCGCACCTGTCGTCTCACGCGCAGTCGCAGGCGCGGTGGGTTTCGGCGCAGCGGGCGTCGCAGGCGTGCTCACGGTGCCAGTCCTTTGGCAATGGTGTCCACCGTGACGCGCAGCAGATCCAGGTAGGTGGGCACCGGCCCGCCCGGCTCGCTCAACGAATCCACGTAGAGCACGCCGCCATAACGCGCGCCGGATTCCCGCGCCACTTGCTGCGCCGGGCTGGCCGACACGGTGCTCTCGCTGAACACGGCCGGAATCTGATGCTCACGGATCAGGTCGATCACGCGCCGCACCTGTTGCGGTGTGCCTTGTTGATCGGCATTGATGGGCCAGAGATAGGCTTCCTGCAGGCCGAGATCGCGCGCCAGGTAGCTGAAGGCGCCTTCGCTCGTCACCAGCCAGCGACGCGCTTCCGGCACGGCCTGCAGCTGTGCGCGCAGCGGCTCGAGCGTGGCCGTGATCTGCTGCTTGTAGGCCTCGGCATTGGCCTTGTAGGTATCCGCGTTGGCCGGATCCTGCTTGGCCATCGCGTCGCGGATGTTGTCCACGTAGATGAGCGCCGCCTGCGGCGACATCCAGGCATGCGGATTCGGCTTGCCAGCGTAAGGGCCCGTGCCGATACCCATGGGCTCCACGCCCGCGGATACCACGGCTGCCGGCACATCCTTCAAGCGCTGGAAGAAGCGCTCGAACCACCGCTCCAGATTCAGCCCGTTCCACAGCACCAACTGCGCATCCTGCGCGCGCACCAGGTCGCGAGGCGTGGGCTGGTATTCGTGGATCTCGGCGCCCGGGCGGGTAATGGATTCAACCACCGCGGCATCGCCCGCGACATTGCGCGCCATGTCGGCGATGACGGTGAAGGTGGTGATGACTTTGAGCTTCTCAGCGGCGAGGGCAGGGGTGCCGACGACCAGCGTCAGGGCGGCCAACGCCTGGACGAGCAACTGCCGCCGGCGGGGGGAACGGAACGGGAACACGGAATCTCCTGTGCGATGCGACAGTGACAGGGGCCGCGCGCCCGGCAGCGTTCAGCCCAGACGCGCGGTACGACAGGACAGGGAGGTCACGCCGCAGCCTCTTGCGGGCCCAGCGCGTCGGCAGGTGTGGCGAGCGTGCCGTCCGCCAGCAGCGATCTGCCACTGGCCTCGGCCTGCAGCATCAGCCGGCAGAGCGCCGGGTAGCCCAGGTGGGGATGCAACTCGGCCAGCATGCCCACGCGCAGCCAGTGCTCGGCTTGCGCGTTGATCGAACGGCTGAAGGCCTGACCCGCAAGGCGCAGGTCGGCATGCATGGATTCCGAAATCTTGACCAGGCCCATGGTGCGCTCCGGTATATGGTCTATAAACAGGGTGTTTATTATGACCAACGCGCAGGGGGCGGACAAGCCCGATGGGTGGCGCGCGCTAGACGTCGATCTTCGCGCCCAGCTCCACCACCGCATTGCCCGGCAGCTTCAGGAAATCCGACATCGCGCTGGCATTGCGATGCATCTGCGCGAAGAGCTGCCGTCGCCAAGGCGCCATGCCGCCCGGCGTGCGCGTGGCCACGATCTGGTCACGCCCCAGGAAGTAACTCGTCTCCATCGGATCCAGACCGAAATCCCGCGTCTCGATCGCCGCCAAGTCGCGCGGCACGTCCGGATCATCCTTGAAGCCGTAGTGCAGCGAGATCTGCCAGCAATCGTTGCCCAACGATCGCATGTGGGCGCGCTTTTCCTCCGGCACCCAGGGCACCTCGTGATAGTGCACCGTCACGAACACATTCTGCTCGTGCAGCACCTTGTTGTGCTTGAGGTTGTGCAGGAACGCCGCCGGTGCCTTGGCCGGATTGGACGCTAAGAACACCGCCGTGCCCGGCACCCGCGCAGGCGGATGCACGAAGATGCTCGCGATCAGCGGCTCCAAGTCCACCGCCAACCCGGCCTGCGTGTGCCGCAGCACTTCCTGCCCGCGCCGCCAGGTTTGCATCGCCATGAAGAGCAGCAGGGCGATGAGGATCGGGAACCAGCCCCCATGGATGATCTTCAACGTGGCCGACGAGAGAAACGCCAGGTCCACCAGCAGGAACACCCCCGTCACCGCCACGCACAGCACGAAGGGCAGCTTCCAGTGGTAGCGCACCACGAAGTAGGTGAGCACCGTGGTGATGAACATCAGCCCGCAGACGGCAATACCGTACGCCGCCGCCAGTGCCCCCGACGTTTTGAACGTGCCCACCGCCAGCAGGATCGCCACGTAGAGCGACCAATTCACCGCCGGCATGTACACCTGCCCAACCTGATCCGCACTGGTATGCACCACCCGCAGACGCGGCAGATAGCCCAGCTGGATCACCTGCTTGGTGATGCTGAAGGCGCCCGAGATCAAGGCCTGCGAGGCGATGATCGTGGCGAGCGTGGCCAGGATCACCATGGGGGCCAGCAGCCAGGAAGGGGCCAGCAAGTAGAACGGGTTCTCCGCCGCTTGCGGGTTACGCAACAACAGCGCGCCCTGGCCGAAGTAGTTGAGCGTCAACGCCGGCATCACCAGCGAGAACCACGCCACCCGGATCGGCCGGCGCCCGAAGTGCCCCATGTCCGCATAGAGCGCTTCCGCGCCCGTCACGCACAGGATCAGCGCGCTCAGCACGATGAAGGAAAGCAGGGGGCGCGCGAGGACGAAATTGAGCGCATAGCGCGGATCCAGCGAATGCAGGATCTGCGGCGAGTGCAGGATCTCCACCAGTCCCAACGCGCCAATCGTGGCGAACCACAGCACCATGATCGGCCCGAAGAACTTGCCGATGCCCGCCGTGCCATGCTTCTGGATCGCAAAGAGCGCCGTGATCACCACCACCGTGATCGGCAACACCCAGTGCCGCGAGTGCGGCGTGATGAGCTCCAGCCCTTCCACCGCCGAGAGCACCGAGATGGCGGGGGTGATCACCCCGTCGCCATAGAAGAGCGCCGTGCCAAAGATCCCGATGGCCAGCAGGCCCTGCCGCAATCGCGGCTTGTCCTGCACCGCCCGCGAGGCCAGCGCCAGCATCGCCACCATGCCGCCCTCGCCGCGGTTGTCCGCGCGCAGGATCAGCACCACGTACTTCACAGAGACGATGATGGTGAGCGTCCAGAAGAGAAGAGAGAGCAGCCCGAAGACATTGTCTGGCGTGACCGCCACATGCCCGATGGCAAAGATTTCCTTGAAGGCATACAGCACGCTGGTGCCGATGTCGCCATACACGATACCGATGGCGCCCACGACCAGTGCATACAGGGCGCGCTTGGGGGAGGACACGAGATGTTCCTTGGGTGTGCGCCAGCCCGCGGCGCGACGGAGCATCGATTATAGGAACCGCCGAGCCCGCCGGGGAGGGTGTGTGGCGCCGGTGGTACAGCGCCAGCGGCGAATGCGCTACAATCGCCGTCTTCCTGATGCCGGTGCAATGCCAGCAGCCAGGGAAATCGGGGCGTAGCGCAGCCTGGTAGCGCATCTGCTTTGGGAGCAGAGGGTCGTGAGTTCGAATCCCACCGCCCCGACCAGGGATATATGAGAAAGGCCAGCCGTTTTGCGGCTGGCCTTTTTGTTGGCATTCTTGAGGTTGCCGCCCCCTGCGCAGCACCTGGGTCTTCGGAAGTCGGTACGCCTAAGCCGACTTTTTTAGAGAACCTGGTGCGCGATAACTCGGCAAAGATTTAGGCGTGTAGCAAGATATCTTGTGCCTTCACTAAGACATACCCAGGGCGTCGCTTAAGCTTATCTATGTCTTGATTCGCATGGTGCTTGTGGTCGCTAATAAGCTGAAGAATTGGCAAAAGACCGGTCATTGCAAGTTCGTTGTTTCCAGAGCCGAGGCCATACGCCGAAATGCCCAGTCCGAGTATCGAGTAAGATGAACGCCAATATCGTGAGGAAAACTTGCGAACGTTCTCCAGCTCGTTACGTACTTCGATCGCTTGTGATTTCATCTCCTCCATGAACTGCGATTTTTCGCTTTGGTCTTTGCGGTCAGATGAGTAGTGACTACTAAACGCTTGGCGAAATGCAGGGAGTGCGCTCTGAACCTCTGCTCTCAACTCAACGAGCTGCGAAATCGAGAGATCGCTGACCCAAGGGATTTCCATAGCCCTGTTGGCATCAAATAGCTTCACATCCTCGCGGTTAGTTAATTGATTCTCTTGCATAGCGAGTGACGCCATCGCAATGCTGGAGTTTGAGAAAACTATTCCCGCTCCTCTATTAGCTTCGTCGATGGACCACAAGGCGGAGCGAATCGCCTTCTGGATTGTTCTCCTACGCGTCTCTTCAGGGGTTTCTATGCGAGCCGCTCCTAGCCAGCGTGAAGGCAAAACGCGTAAAACCATTGGGGGATAATATGAGTTTCCAGTGTGCAGTGCGTATTCTCCCCCCTTGAGATTCTCAAGCGAAAAGTTGCTGGCGAAGACGCGTTCAGCATGGGCCGTCATTTCGTCGATAGTTGCCACGAACTCCTCCTGACAAGAGCTGCAAACCGATCGCCAGGGGGACCTGAATCTAATAATGCCATGACTGATGAGAGGAGCGAGTTCCTTGAGAATGAGGGCGTCACTAACTATTCGTAGAAGTGTAGCTTCTGATGGTGGTCCATCAATCAGGAACTTTTCGGTTACGTAATCCGTGACCCAGACTTCGTCAGCTACTAGACCAAAGCTACGGCCGAAGTTTTTGGCAGCTTTCAAACGGCATGCAAGATCGAAGCAGCCCACTGTACCGTCTAGTAAATTGAGTGCACCATCCGCATACACCGCGAGCTTCTGCGGTGCTGCTTGTTCGATCTCGTTGTTTTGGGAAAGAAAGGAGCGGCTCTGTTCAGCTATTTCCTTGTAAACAAGCCGGAGAATCCTTAAGGCTTCGCTTGGGTCGTCCGCTTTGTCTACTACTTCACTAAGAAGAAGCGGAATGGCAGGAGGAACGTTGTTGTAGTCTGCCCAATCAAAGGTCACGAGTGTGCCTCAGTTAAAATGTGAATGATTTGAGGGCACATGCTGATCCTGTGGTGACCGACTTCCCTCCTGTTTTTGACACTGCCAATCCCAATGCTGTGGAAAGCGACCCAAGTTTCGGCTAGTCTCGTTATTTAGAGTCAGTAGATATTCGCTCCAGCGCTTGCGGTCGTAGTTAGTTGTCGTCAGCGCTTTCGGTCAAGTCACGCGCGCCGCGACTCCTTCTGAAATTCTCATCGTTCTTGCAATAGCCTAACGCGTCTCGCACCATTCCTGCGAGCCGATATAGGTTCTCAGGCTTGTCGAGAATAATTTGACCTCCCGAGCCGATGTCCAGACCTGCTCGAGCCGCCTCAGCCCTATGCGCATCGGTGATCGGCTCGATGAATTGGATCGTCGGCCTGCGACGGTCACCCCAGAATCTGAACAACCAGCGATTCGAGCGACCGCCGTGCGTCACCGTGAAGTATGTCTCGGTGTCGCGCCATTGGAGTTCTTCGCCAGGCAGGATGTCGCAGCAAATGTCGTAGAGTCTGCGTTCATCGCCAGTGGTAACGATCTTGTCGTTGTCTGGATCAACTATCGGTGCGTTGCCGTCGGGTTCAGCTGGCTCTGGGGCGTCCGGCCGACGCTCCGGCTCTGAAAGGCTGGTTGCTACCATCGCACTAATGGACTGTGCCATCGCATGCTTGACTAGAGGCTGAACGCTCTCCAGGAACTTGCTCGTGAATGTGCGTTGGATGCTTGCGCGGCTCGCGACGTATTTGACAAATTCAAGGTCACATTCACGCAGCATTGACGTAATCGTGGATCGAAAAGCAGAAAGGTAGATGCTTTCTTCGGCCAGTGCTCTCAGAGTGTCGGGCTGGAATTGATCGTGATGGAACCGATGGAGCTGCTCGGCGGCATCTTCGCGTGGCGCATCGAAGTGAATCGTCATGAACGGCTCTCGGTCCATGATGTTTCGGTTGACGAGGTCAGTGAAGAAGCGCCATTCCCTTCCATTCGTGATCGCTGCGACAGTGACCTCGGGGGTTGCGTTGTAGTAGCGGGATAGCTGCGGGCAGTGATTGGTCAGGTCTTGTGAGTAGCTCTTGGCCTCAATGAACATCACGGGTAACCCGCCCGTGAAGAGTGCATAGTCAACTCGCTCGGTCACTTTCACGCCAGGAAAGTCGGCGCCGTACTCGGCCCGCACCCGGGTGGGGTCGTATGGGTTGAACCCCAGGATGCCTAGCAGAGGCAGAATCAATGCCTGCTTAGTCGTCTCCTCGGTGGAGCAATGCATGCCAACGTTCTTGACATGCTCGACGTGTTGCGCGATCCGCTGTTTGAACTCTTCCACGCTGACGCCTCCCGACATCAATTGGCATCCAACGATAGCGGATAAGTTTGGTTACCGAGGTTGCTGTCTGGCTAGCTCGCAGTTTGAGTCTTGCCCTACGCGCAAATGCTCGCAAACATAGGTGCGTCTGAACAGGTTGCAGTCCATCGTTCTGCGATGTGGCTCGACAACCACCTCGGTGTCATGCGGCTGGCTTCTGATGCCGACCCCGCGGATCCAAGACTTTTTGGTAAGCGTCGTAGTAACAAGCCGCCGCGGCTCGCGAATGCCCAAGCATGCGGCCACGGACAAGGTCCGTTTCGCCAGCCAGGAAAGCTTCATACAAGCCCTGCATGCCGTTCAAGACAGTGCCCCGCACCTGGGGGTCGTCCATCGTCACCAGTCGCACCACTTGCACGTGATCGATATAGCGCGAGATCGCGCTGGCCAATTCGCGGTTGGGCACCATGGCGAGCCAGCTCAGTCGGAAGCGGGCGTTGCTGCGCATGAAGGCGTCAAGGTCGCTGTGTTGGTGCGCGGCTTCGGCCTGCTCCAGGGCGGCCCTCATTTCCGCCAAGCCTCTGGGATCTGCGTGCAAGGATGCCAAGGCAGCTGCTTGAGGCTCCAGCAGCGTACGGATCTCGAAGATTTCATTTATCTGCGCCAACGTGAACCTTCGCAGCACGAAGCCGCGCGCGGTGCCTTCGAGAAGGCCGTCGTGCTTCAGCTGCATCAATGCTTCACGCACGGGCATGCGGGAGACGTGAAGTTCCTTCGCAATGTCGTGGTCGACGAGGCGATCTTCCAGGCGGATCACGCCGGCCTGGATGCGCTCGCGGATGATGCAGTACACGCGTTCGCGCAGATTGGGTTTGCGCGGCGCGGCGGCGGCTTTCTTCTTGTCTACCCTCTTGTCCACCGGCTTTGCCTCACGTGCTTTGCGCTTGGAATTCACAGCACGGTGCGCCCATGCTGGCGCAACGGGTTTCTCGGAATGACTTTGGCTTTCCCGTCACCAGTGCGCTGACGGCTTCGAGCATGCCGGTGATGGCATGGCATACCGGGCGGTCGCTGCCTACAGACGCCATGGCGAAGGGGCTGTTTTGCACTGCGAGGGTTGGCGTCGCTGTGTCGTTTGGTTCAAAGCGCCAGGCGCCCCAGCCTAGGTCGGCTGCCGAATCGGCCATCACTTGCAGGAAGCTGGCAGCGTCGCCTGCGCCGCTGGCTTGGTAGGCGCGGGCCGATGCTCCGCCGTGGGTGCGCACTGACGCCTGGAGGCTTTCCAGCGCCTGGGTGCGTTGCTCGGGTGGCAGGCCGGCGAACAAGCCCATCAGCACGTCGGCGCGCAGCATGACGTAGCGGCGGTCGGCGTCCAGGATGGCACCGGCCGGTTCGTCCCACCTTAGGCGTTGTTGTAGCTGTGCCATGTGGTGTGTCCTGTGGTGGCGAGATGGCGAATTCCAAGCACGCAGTGATCTTCGCGTTATAACAATATACCGTTCTCGTGCGTCTAAGGCACTGATCCTAGGGCAAATATCTAGCCACTCCACGCTTGATCGATCCTCAGATTAGGAACAGTATATTGTTTGAAACCGTCGTCCGATGATCCGCCCTGGAGATCCCATGACTGGCTCTGCCTCCCTCGAAGACGTCCGGCACCTTGTCGACCCGGATCGCGTGCATCGGGATCTCTATACCGACCCAGGCATCTACGCCCGCGAACAGACCCGGCTCTGGGCGCGCGCCTGGGTGTACATCGGCCACGATAGCCAGACGCCCGCTGTCGGCGATTACTACACCACCGAGATTGCCGGGCAGTCTCTGCTGATGCTGCGCAAGAGCGCGGACGAGGTCACGGTGGTGATGAACCGTTGCGCTCATAAGGGCAGTCTGCTGGTGCACGACACCCATGGGAACTGCGGCAAGGTGCTGCGTTGTCCGTATCACGCCTGGACGTATCGGCTGGATGGCTCGCTGCTCGCCATTCCGCTGAAGAAGGACTATGAGGGCACGAACCTGTCCTCCTGTCCGTCGGGGAAGGGCTTATCCGCGCCGGGTGCTGTCATGAACTACAAGGGCTTTGTTTTCGTGCGGCTGAGCGAGGAGGGGCCGGATTTCGCTAGTTACTTTGGCGAAGCCCTGGCGACGCTGGACAACATGGTGGCGAGGGCGCCGGATGGCGAGCTGTCTGTGTTGGGTCAGCCGCTGCGCAATGTGATCCAGTGCAATTGGAAGCTGTACCTGGAGAACGTCAACGACACGGTGCATCCGATCTCCACGCACGAATCGGCCGCTGCGGCAGCGAAGGACGTTGCGGAGTCTTTACCCGAGACCAGCGACACCGTCCTGGCCATGGAGCAGCTGCTGCCGTTTGGCGCCGGCTACACCTTCTACTCGGAGATGGGCGCGCGGGTGTTGCCCTATGGGCATAGCGTGCTGGGTACCAAGTTCAGCATCCATACGGGGTATGCAGCGCTGCCGGATTACCAGAGGGATCTGGAGGCGCGTCATGGCGAGGCGGCGGCTAAGGAGATTCTGCAGTTCTCTCCGCAGAACACGGTGCTCTACCCCAGTCTGGCGGCCAAGGCGTCGCCCATGATTCTGCGGGTGGTTCGTCCGCTGGCGTTGGATCGCACGCTGGTCGAGGTGTGGGCATTTGCACCCAAGAACGGCCCGGCGCGCCTTCGACAGCGGGCGGCATCCTATGCGCGGTTGGTGTTCTCGCCTATGTCAGTCGTTGCTCACGATGACGTGCATCTCTTCGAAAGCCAGCAGCGGGCGCTGCTGTGTTCGGGCAATGAATGGCTCAGCCTGCATCGGGGATACCAGGAGGGCGAAATCGATCAGACGCCTGCCTCCATCGACAGTGGCAATAACGAGTGGGTCATACGCAATCAGCATCGCGGCTGGCTGGCTCTGATGGGAGAGAGCGCGTGAACGCGGAACCGATGCAGAACGGGGCGTTGCAGACGGAGCTCGTGGCCTTCGTGTATCACGAGGCCATGCTGTTGGACACTGGGCGCTATGAGGAGTGGCTCGCGCTCTTCGCCGAGTCGGGTTTGTACTGGATGCCGTTGTCGGCGGATCAGCCACCGGGCGACGAGGCGCCGTCGTTGCTCTACGAAGATCTCATTCTGCTGCGGCTTCGGATCCAGCGTTACGCCAATCCCCGGGCGCATTCCCTGCACCCGGCGGTGCGTAGTCTGCGTATCTTGCAGACGCCTCAAGTCGTAGCAAGCGACGTCGCGGAGGGTGTGTATGAGACGCGCACACCGTTCCTTTACGTGGAGACCCAGGGTGACACGCAGAAGATGCTGGCTGCCACGGCGCATCACACGATTGAAGGGCCCCCGGGCGCCTGGCGGCTGCGCATGAAGAAGGTGCTGCTGCTGAACGCCGATGCCAGCCTGCCGGCCATCCAGTTGCTACCGTAAGGCGCCCACCGCGCAACGAGGTGCTAGTCCGTGGCCGTGTCAACGTCGAGAGTATCTGCGACGGCTTTATCATCAAGGGCAGTAATGACGCCCACCGCGAGGTGCGTCGCTACACTTGCTCGCTCCAACATGAGTGAGATGAAAATGGCACGGCATGGCAAGCTCGTGGATCAGATCAAGCAGGCCACCCGAGCCTGCTTCTCCGCACTTCGCACCGCCCATCCCGAAGACACCTTCTGCGCCTTCGCGTTGTACTCCGACGAGAGCGCGATGACGGTGTGCCCATCGGCCAACACCGTCAGCCACTTGCAGCAGAGGCACGAGGAAGACCCGGACGATTCGCTCTACTACACCTGGAGCCCAGCCGAATGGCAGTACGAGTTCTGGGGTCACGAGCACTTTGACGGGGTGCAGGCCGAGATCGATGCATTCCACGACGCGCCGCATTCGGACGACGAGTTCGCGCGGTTTCAGGCGCAACTCTTCGAGGCCTGCGTGGCTGCGCTAGCGCAGCTTCGAGCCGAGGGGTTTTTCGATGATCACCTTGTCGTGTTCTCGGTCTCGGATTGGGAAGATGCCAACAAAGAGATCGCCTGGGCTGCCCGACTGAACAGCCCAGCGAAGGCCGAGGAATTCAGGCAATGGATCACAAACGGGGAGGGCTGATCTCCCCGCCGCGATCCCTCCTCACTTCATGTATTTCACCCGCTCGCCCTCCGTCACATACGACTCGGCCCAGGCCTTCGTGTAATCCGCCGTGCCCAGATACAGGATCGCGTTCTCCCGATCCTCCATGGCCTTCACGAAGGCCGGCTCTGCCAGGGCCTTGCGAAAGCCCTCGTGCAGCACCTTGACCTTTTCCGGGTCGAGGTTCGTCGGGCCGCCCAGGCCGAGCGGCGTGAGATGGAACACGTCGTAGCCTTGCTCGATGAGCGTGGGCACGTCGGGATACTGCTTGGAGCGCTCCTTGCCCAGCGTGGCGAGCAGGCGCAGGCGGCCGGATTGGACGAGGCTGGACCAGCCCCCGGGCGTGGCGGCGAGCACGTCCACCTGGTTGCCCATCAGCGCGGCGGCGGCATCGGCGTCGCCCTTGGTGGGGATGTGCTCGAAGCTTGCCCCGGAGGCCGCCGCCAGCTCTTCCATGTACACATGGCCGCCGGAGCCGATGCCGGCCGACACGAAGTTAAGCTTGCGGGGGTTGGCCTTGGCGTAGTCCACCATGTCTTTCACCGTCTTGAACGGAGAATCGGCTCGCACGACGATGCCGTACTGCAGGCCGATGGCCTGGATGATGGGCGTCACGTCCTTGACCACGTCAAAGCCGAACTGGTTGATGTAGGACGCACGCTGCACGACGGGCACGATGACGCTTACCGTGTGCCCGTCGGTCTGCTGCAGCATCGCGGCGATGGCCACGGCGCCGCTGCCGCCAGGGCGGTTCTCCACGATCACCTGGCGGCCGAAGTGCGGCTCGGCGGCCATGGCCAGCTGGCGAAAGGCGGCGTCGGTGGCGCCGCCGGCGGAGTAGGGCACGATGATCGTGATGGGCTTGGTGGGGAAGTCGGCGGCCTGTACGGCGGGGGCGATGATGACAGCGGAGAGGGCGAGTGCGGTCAGGCGCTTGGTGATGGACATGGAACGTGCCTCCAGGGGACGAGCATGAACAGCGCGATGTCGTCAAACGCTGCAACCGGCACGGGATGTGCCGTGCCCAAGCGTGATCAGACAACGCGAACGACGGAGCCTCCCAGCGCTTGAGATGCGCATGGGACGAACCTTCAAGACGCAGAAGCGATCAGGCGATGCGGCCTAGGAAGCCGCCGACGAGGGCGTTCCACTGCTCGGGTTGTTCGAGATGGGGATAGTGACCGCCACCGCGAATGGGCTGGAATTCGGATCCCTGGATGCCCTGGTGCAGGATCTCGGCAGCGTCGGTGGGCGTATTGCCGCGCGTGATGCCATTGTCCTGATCGCCACACGTGATGAGGGTGGGGCAGGTGATGCGGCCGAGCTGGGGGGTGAAGTTGGTCTCGGTCAGCGCGCGGAACATCGCCGCGTAGTGACGGCTGTTGTTCTCCTTCTCGTCGAGGAATTCGCGGCGATAGAAGGCGATCAGTTCCGGATCGTTGGCGAGTGTGTCGGCGGTGAAGGTGTTGCGGATCTGCTCGTCCACGGTGGCGGCCGTGCCTTCGCGCTCCATGCGCTCGGCCCGGGCGATGAAGCGCGCTGCGCCTTCTGGGCGCAGGCCACTGGTGGTACAGGCAAGCACCAGGCCTTTGACCATCTCGGGGTGGCGCAGCACGAACTGCTGCGAGATCCAGCCGCCCATCGAAAAACCAATCAGGATCACCTGCTTCAAGCCCAGCGTTTGCAGAAGACCGTGTAGATCGTAGGCGTGCTGCGATACGGAGAAGCGCCCTGAAGGGTTGCTCGACTGACCGAAGCCGCGCACGTCGTAGGTGTGCACGCGGTACTTCTTGGCCAGTTCTGGCACCTGGAAGCGCCAGGTCTTCATGGAGCTCAGGCCCAGGCCATGCACCATGACGACGTCAGGTCCTTCGCCTTGCACGTCGTAGTTCAGCGTCACCTGCTCCGTCTGTCCGACGTCGATCTTCATTGCGATCCCTCCAGGAGTGCCCGGACCTGCGCGAGAGCCAGGCGTGTGATGTCGTCAGCCACGACGACGGGCGAGAAGACGCTGTGGGTCTCCCCCTGCGGATCACTCTAGGAAATGACCTGCTGTCATGTCAATGGGACAAATAGCAGCAAGTGGTCCCATTCATGCGCTCATTCCCGCTGGCTTTCGCAGAAGATCTCCAGCTCGGCAGCCGTCATGGCCCTGGCATACAACCACCCCTGCGCGAGATCTACGCCCGCTGTCCGCAGGTACGCAGCCTGTGCCTCGGTCTCCACGCCTTCGGCCACGATCTGCAGCTTCAGGCCGTGGGCCATCTCGATGACGTGCGGCACGACGACGCGGGTGGCCGCCTGGGTGCCGATGGCGTCCACGAACGCTTTGTCGATCTTGAGCACGTCCAGGGGCAGGGATTCGAGCATGGCCAGGCTGGAGTAGCCGGTGCCGAAATCGTCGATAGCGATGCGATAGCCGATGGCGCGAGCCTTCTCCAGGGTGCTGCGCGCCGCGTCCGCGTCCATGAAGCCACGTTCCGTGGCCTCCAGCCAGCTCTGGTGAGCTTCGATGCCGGTGGGCGCACGGGCCGCTTCCAGCACCGGCAGGAAGCGGCCGCTCTGGATGTCGGCGGGGCACAGGTTGATGGCTACATGCAGGCTGCGATCGGCGCTGAGCAATGGCGCCATGTCGGTGGCCACGCGCTGCATCATCAGGTCGGTCAGCGGTTCGATGAGTCCCGTCTGCTCGGCCATCGGGATGAACACGTTGGGCGAGATCCACTCGCCGCTGGGGCGGCGCCAGCGCAGCAGGGCTTCGGCCCCCTTATACCGGCCGGTGCGCAGGTCGATGATGGGCTGATAGAGCGCCGTGAATTCCCGGCGCCGGATGGCGATCTCGATCTCCTTGCGGGTGGACAGGCGCAGCCGGGAGAGCCAGACGACGACGCCGACCAGGATGCCGGACATGCCCAGGGCGAGCGGGATGAGCAGGAGAAGGTCGTCATCCAGGCGATCGCGCACGGCGGTATTGCTCGCGATGGCAAACGCGCGAAAGTCCGCATCCTCGGTGGCGGCGTACAGCGCGTCGTTGGTCTCGCCGAAGCCGCCGTCGTGCAGCAGGGTATCCAGCAGGGCAGGCTCGACCGGACCACTCGCCGAGATCAGATGGCCGTTGCGCGTGGCGATGCCAAGCGTCATCTGCGTGTCGGTGAGCACGTCCACCAGGCGCTCCGGTCGCATCCAGGTCACGTAGGCGCCGCGCGCCAGACCGAGCTGCGGCGCGGCCGTGGTGCCGGCTGGCTGGCTGTGCAAGTGCAGGGTATGACCGTCGATCAGCAGCGTGTCCGGCTGGCTGATCGCCACGGGCTCGGCCAGCATGCCCCAGCTGGTGCACAGAATGCGTCCCGCCTCGGCAAAGCCGATCTGGTCCACCGAGCGCGTGTCCAGGGTGAGTTGCCGCATGCGCGCGACGTGCGCGGGCGTGCACGCGGGCCAGTCTTCCTCTTCCAGATCCTGCAGCACCTGCTTGGCGAGATCGAGATTGCGCTCGGCGCGCTGCAGCGTCCAGCCACCGTATTCGATCAGGTGCGCGCGTTCGAGGGCAACGGCACGATGGTGGGCGTAGAACGCGATCGCCGCGAGCGGCAGGACGGCCGCCAGGACGGCGGCGATGGTGGCGAGGTTGAGAACGCTGCGGCGATCCATCGAGGCTCCAGCGGCTGGCACCCAGACACGTCGAGGCTGGAGTGCTCGACGGTGGCTCGGATACAAGTTTTTACCACGGCCGCGCAGGCCGGGCGACGCTGGTGCCGCCGGATGCTACTTGCAGCCGCCCAGCTGGGGATCTGCCGCATAGATGATGCTGAGGATGGCGCAGCCGATGCCCAGGCCGCCATAGCTCAAGATGTACCACTGCTCTTGGGGGATCGTGCCGCCCGCCACGGCGTCCAGCTGCGCGTCCGTCAGATCGGTGGTGTGTGCGGCAACGTGTTCCTGCACATCGGCCAGGATGTCTTCGCCGGACGCCCCGATGCCGTGCTGCGCTGCAGTGGCCGTTAGCACCTGCGCGGCGGCTTCTGGGGTCTTGGCCTCCAGAATCTCTGCTGTCAGCGCCTTGTCGCTGGCGATGTACTGTCGAAGTTGCTGGAGGCTTTCAGAGGAGAGGGCCATGGTGGCGTCGCGTCAGATGGAGGCATGTGAAATGTATGGGGATTTCATGAGGCTGCCATCGCTCGCTCGAGCTATGGCAGCAAGTCGATGGTGCTGGTGCAGATAAGGGATCGTCATCGACCGGCACACGCTCGCGACGGGCTCGGTCAGCGCGAGATCGCTACTTGCAGCTGCCCGCCTCGACAATGGCGGCACCGACACTCAGGTAGACGCAGCCGATGCCGAACCCGCAAACGCTGTAGAGGATCCAGTCCGCCGTGGAAAAGCCGCCCGCCACGGCATCCAGTTGCGCGTCCGAGAGCTCTGCCCGGTGGGCGGCGAGCTGCGACTCGAAGTACGCGAGGATGTCCTCGCCAGACGCCGCGATACCGTGGCGTGCTGCGGTCTCGGCCAGCATCCGGGCGGCGGCGTGCGGAGAGTTGACCGTGCGCAGGTTCGCGGCGAGTGCCTGGTCGCTGGCGACGTGTTGTTGCAATTGCTGCAGGATATCGGGAGAGAGGGCCATGGCGGTGTCGTCCTGGTGAGTCGTCATGCGAAATGTATCGGAATTTCACAAGGCTGACATCGGACGAACGAGCCATGCCGCAGTTCGGCTACCTGGCGCCGCCCACTGCCTTTCTGATTTCAGTCACCAACTGGTGCTGCTGGTAGGGCTTGCGCAATTGCGGCACGGTGGTGACGGCCCCATCGGGCAGTTCTGCGTACCCCGTGGCCAGAATGGCCGGCAGGCCGGGGCGCAGCGTGCGAGCCACGGCAACCAGTTCGAGACCGGTCATCCGCCGCATGGAGTAATCGGTGATCAGCACGTCCACGTGCTCGCCCTTGCCGAACAGGCGCAGCGCGGCTTCGCCCGAGCCTGCGGTGAGGACGGTGTGGCCCAGGTCTTCCAGCAGGTACATGGTGCTGGTGCAGATGAGGGGATCGTCATCGACCAGCAGGATGACCATGGGAACATTCGGGTCGGCCTCCGGGGCCACCGCGCCGGCCACGGGTTCCACGGGACTCACGTCGTGCGTGCTGACGGGTAGCCACAGCGATGCTTCCGTCCCTTGGCCAGGCTGGCTCTGCAGGCGCAGCGCGCCGTGCAATTGCTGGGCAAGGCCATGGATCATCGACAAGCCCAGCCCCGTGCCTTTGCCGAGCTCCTTGGTGGTGAAGAAGGGCTCGGTCGCGCGCGCCAACGTGATGGCGTCCATGCCGGTGCCGGTATCGCTTACGGTCACGCGCACGTAGTCTCCCGCGGTCAGCTCCTTGGTGCCAGACGAGGTGGCGGTATCCACCCGGATGGTGAGCACGCCGCCGTCGGGCATGGCATCCCGCGCGTTGACGACGAGGTTGAGGACGGCCAGTTCCACCTGGTTGGCATCGAGCATCGTGGTGGCCGGCACGTCGTTCGTCTCGATCCGCAGCTCGATGGCCGAGCCGATCGAGCGCTCGAGCAGGTCGGCCATCCCCTCGATGAGCGAGGCCATGCGCACGGGTTCGACTTTCAGATCCTGCTGGCGGGCGAAGGCCAGCAGACGCTGCGTCAATGCTGCCCCGCGCTGAGCACCGCGGAACGCGCCATCGATGAGCTGCAGGGTCCGGGAGTCTGCCTTCACTTCCTTGCGGGCGAGCTCCAGGTTCGCGATGATCGCCATCAGCAGGTTGTTGAAGTCGTGCGCGATGCCGCCGGACAGCTGGCCGATCATCTCCAGCTTCTGAATCTGCCGCAGGAGCTCTTCGGTCTGCTCGCGCTGGCGGATCTCGGCGAGCACGTTGGCGTGCGCCCGTTCGAGTTCGGCCGTGCGCGCCGCGACGCTGGCTTCGAGCGATTCATTCACACGCCGCAGGGCGTCTTCCGACGTGCGCCGTGCGGTGATGTCCGAGGACACGCCCACCATGCGAGGCGGCTTCACGCCGTCGCCGGGAACGAGGCGGGCGCGGATGTCGACCCAGTGCTCGGAGCCATCCGGCCAGATATTGCGATACTCGATCGCATACTCGCAGCCGGTCTCGATCGTGCGTGCCACCGCGGCCTGCATGCGCTCGCGATCGTCGGGATGCACGCCCGCCAGCAGCGTCTCGTAGGTGAAGTCTTGGTCTTCGGCATAGCCGAAGTTCGCCTTGCAGGTGCTCGACACCGTCAGGACGCGGGTGGACAGGTCGAGCTCCCACGAACCCAGCTGACCTGCCCTCAGCGCGGTGCGCAGACGGGCTTCGCTTTCGTGCAGTTCGTCGATGCGCGCACGCGCATCGAACTGACGCAGACGCGCGCGAATGGCGGTGCCGACGACACTGACGAAGGTGCTCGGATGAAAGGGGCGCTCGATGAGGGCGACGTGGCCCAGCGCTTCGGTCAGCATGGGCATCAAGCTGGCACGATCCGGCAATCCGGTGCGCTGGCGCAGCACCACGAAGGGCAGGTCGGACCAGGCGGGTTCTGCCGCCACCCAGGCCGCGATGGCGCGCAGATCGGCGCGAGCGAGCGCTTCCTCGGTCACGACCACGCACAGGACATCGTGGTTCAGCCGCCGTGCCAGCTCGTCCACGTCGCGACAGATTTGTGCCGTCGTGCCGACTTCGGCAAGCAGCGAGACGGCCACGGCCGCGTCACGGCCTGCCGGCGCGAGGACCAGCGTCGTCAGCCCCGGCTGGGTGTCAGACATGGCTCCCGCCATTGCTATCCGCGGCCAGCAAGGGGGCCGCATCGCCAACGAACGTGGGCACCCCGCGCAGCACGCCCTGGAACTCGGTCAAGGGCCCGCCCAGCATCAATCCCTGCCCGGAGATCCGGTATTCCCGGATCGATCCCTCATGGCTGCCCGTCCGCTTCTTGATCACCGACACCGCACGGCGCACGCGTCCGAGGGCTTCGAAGTACCGCAGCAGAATCAGGGTATCGGCCAGATAGGTCACATCCACCGGTGCCGTCATATCTCCGACCAAGCCATGCTGCGCCACTGTCAGGAAGGTATTGGCGCCCTGGCGATTCAGGTACTGCAGCAACTCGTGCACGTGCAGGACGAGGGCGTTCTCTTCGGGCATCGCCGCCTGATAACCATTGAGACTGTCGATCACGATGGTCTTGGCCTGGGCCTCGTCCACCCGCGCCCGCACGCGATGGGCGAACTCCCCGGGCGAGAGCTCCGCCGCGTCGACTTGCTCGACGTGCAGGCTGCCCTCGTCGCGCAGGCGCTCCAGGTCGATGCCCAGGGCCAGGCAGCGATCGAAGAGCAGACCGAGTTCCTCGTCGAACACGAAGAGCGCGGCTTTCTCGCCACGGCGGATCGCCGCGACGATGAAGTGGATCGCGAAGAGGCTCTTGCCGGTGCCGGCAGGCCCCAGCACCAGGGTGCTCGAGCCCTGATGGATGCCGCCGCCCAGCAGGGCGTCCAGGGCCGGGAGATCGCTCGTGACCTGTTCTCGCCCGAATCGGGTGTGGTGCTCACTGGACACCAGACGAGGGAACACCCAGACACCGCTTTGGCGGATGGTGAAATCGTGATAGCCGCCCCGGTAAGAGCGCCCCCGATACTTGGACACCTTCAGTCGGCGCCGCTCCGCGCCGTAGTCCGGCGACAGCTCCTCGAGCTTGACGACGCCATGCGCGATGCTGTGCACGGTCTTCTCGGACGCATCCGTGGTCAGATCGTCCAGCAGCAGGACGGTGGCGCCGTGTCGGGAGAAGTAGTGCTTCAACGCGAGAATCTGCCGCCGATAGCGCAGCGAACTCTGCGCGAGCAGCCGGATCTCCGACAAGCTGTCGAGTACCACGCGCTGTGGCTTGACCCGTTCGAACTCCTTCAGGATCAGCTGGGTGGTTTCGCCGAGTTCGAGATCCGACGAGTAGAGCAGGCTCTGCTGCTGATCCGCATCGATCAGGCTTTCGGGCGGCACCACCTCGAAAATGGTCACGCCTGCCGGAATCTCCCAGCCGTGGGAGGCCGCGCCCGCGCGCAGCTCACGCTCGGTCTCGGACAACGTCACGTACAGGCCGGTTTCGCCCGCTTCCACGCCCGCGCACAGAAAGCTGATGGCAATCGTCGTCTTGCCGGTGCCGGGGTTGCCTTCCAGCAAGAAGAGATTGCCCTGGGTCAATCCGCCAGACAGGATGTCGTCCAGCCCAGGCACGCCCGTGCGCGCGACAGGCAGCAAGTCGGGAATGGCGGCCATCGGAGACTCCAGGCGGTTCGTGGGGGGGGAAGCGGGGAGTCAGGGTAACACGCGCCCTCTCGTAGAACCCCGCTCAGCGGCGGTAGCGCGCGATCGTCAGGCCTTCCATGTCGATCTCTGGGGTGCGTCCGCTCACGATGTCGGCCACGATGCGCGAGGTGCCGCAGGCCTGGGTCCAGCCATTGGAGCCGTGGCCCGCGTTCAGATAGAGGCCAGGCACGCCCGATTCGCCGAGAATCGACGGGCCGTCGGGCGTCATGGGACGCAGGCCTGCCCAGAAACTCGCGTTCTCGTAGTCGATGCCGTGGGGGAACAGGCTGCGTACGGCGCGGATCAGCGTGGCCTTGCCGGCCGCGCTCAGGGACACATCATGCCCGACGAGCTCGGCCATGCCCGCGGCCCGGATGCGGTTGCCCAGACGCGAGATCATGATTTTGTTGTGCTCGTCCATCACGGATACGGTGGGCGCCGCATCGGGATCCGTGACGGGGGCGGTGATGGAATAGCCCTTGAGCGGATAGACGGGCAGGGCGATGCCCAGCGGCGCGACGAGCCGTGGCGCCTGGTTGCCCAGGGCCACCACGGTGGCATCGGCGTGGATGGGGCCGGCGGCGGTCTGCGCGCCAGTGACGCGGCCCTGCTCGCGGATCAGGTGCTGGATGTCCGTGCCGTAACGGAACCGCACGCCTTGCTGCTGCAGCCAGGCAGCCAGGGCCTGGCTGAAGGCATGGCTGTCGCCGGACGCATCGGACGGTAGGTGCAGGGCGCCGGCAATGTTGATCGTGGCGCGTTGCAGGGTGGGCTCGATGGCCCGCGCCCCTTCGGCATCGAGCACCGTATGCGGGATGTCCAGGCTTGCCAGGGTGTTGGCCGACATGTCGCCCAGCTGGCATTCGGCTTCGGTCTGAAAGAGTTGCAGCACGCCGCTCGCGTGGTAATCGAAGCGCAGGGGCGTGTCTGCCATCAGCTCGCGCAGGCACGCGAGGCTGTAGTGGGCCACGCGCTGCATGCGGGCCTTGTTCACGCGAAAGCGCGGCGCATTGCATTCACGCAGCCACTGGCGCGCCCAGCGCAGCCGCTCGGCGTCCGGACGCAGCGAAAAGCGCACCGGGGCGTTCTTCTGCAGCATCATCTTCAGCACCTTGAGCGGCATGCCGGGCGCGGCCCAGGGGCCGGCAAAGCTCGGGCACAGCCCGCCTGCGTTGCCGAAGCTCGTCTCCAGGCCCGCGCCATCGCGGCGTTCGATCACCTCAACCTCATGGCCCAGGCGGTGCAGGTAGTAGGCGGTCGTCGTGCCGACCACGCCGGCGCCAAGAACGAGAGTTTTCATGAGTGCAATGCGTGAGGAATTTGTTGGATCAAATGACGTGTGGCCGGGATCGGTCTCGCGACCACCGGGCACGCGTATACTTGCCGGGACTGCTCGCTGTCGCGCCCGTGCAGGGCGACGGTGGCGGGCGCTTCGCCAAGAAATCGACTCGCCCGGATGCTCGTGTCAGAACCGTCAAAAAGCAAGAAGGCCTCGGTCACCGGGGCGCAGGCCCTGGACAAGAAGGATCATGGCATCCTCGCGCTCCTGCAAACGGACGCCAGCCAGCCCGTGGCCGACATTGCCGAGCAGGTGAGCCTCTCGCCCACGGCCTGCTGGAAGCGGATCCAGCGTCTCCATGAGCTCGGCTTGATCCGCAAGCAGGTCTGTCTGCTCGATAGCCGGCAGGTGGGCGTGGGCGTCACGGTCTTCGTGTCGATCAAGACCAATCACCACGATCTGCAGTGGTTCAACACCTTCGCAAGCGGCGTGAAGGACATGCCCGAAGTCATGGAGTTCTACCGCATGAGCGGCGACACCGATTACCTGCTCAAGGTGGTCGTGCCGGACATCGAAGGCTTTGACCGCGTCTACAAGAAGCTCATCAAGGTGGCCGAGCTCTTTGACGTGAGCTCGAGCTTTGCGATGGAAGAGATCAAGTACACGACCGCGCTGCCGCTGGAGCATCTGTGATGCGCCGGGGCGCCTGCCCCGGCCTTCGCGCCTGACGCGGCCCGTCATCCCGCGGCGACGAGGGCAGGCTTCTCGAATGCCTTGACCGCCGGCACCGGCCCTTCCCACGCCGCGATCTCCACCAGCGCCGACAGCGCGCTCGGCGCCTGCGTGAGCTGGGAGGTGCCGGTATCCAGGGTGAGTACGTTGGGATTGCCGTGCCGCTCGAGGCTGGCGTTGGCCGGGTCGAACCAGGCGCCGGTGGCCATGACAGCCACGCCGGGCATGACGTCCTCGTCGATCACCACTGCCGCGATGCAGGCGCCCCGATCGTTGAACACCTTGACCAGGTCCTCGGCTGCCAGGCCGCGGCGCTCGGCCTCGACGCGCGAGAGCCGCACGCGCTCGCGGCCATGCACCTTGGCCGCGCGCGAGAGCGTGCCGGCATCCATTTGTGAATGCAGCTTGTCCGCCGGCTGGCAGGTGACGAGGTGCAGCGGAAAGCGCCCGGCGCGATCCGCGCCCAGCCATTCTGCGGGTGGCACCCAGGCCGGGTGGGGCGGGCAGTCTGCGTAATCGAAGCCCGCGATGCGTTCCGAATAGATCTCGATGCGTCCGGACGGCGTCTTGAGCGGGTTCGCCGCCGGGTCCTGCCGGAAGGCTTCCATCATGATGAAGTCTTTCGGCGGCTCGGGCAGCTCCAGAAAGCCCGTCGCCCAGAACGCGTCGAAATCCGGCACGTCTGCACCCGCCGTCCGCCAGGCCGTCTCCATGCCGGCATAGATGTGGCGCAGCCACTGCATCTCGTCGCGCCCGCCGGTGAAGGCTTCCTCGAAGCCGCCGCGCGCGGCGAGTTCGCGGTAGATGTCGAAGTCGTTGCGGCTCTGGCCCTGCGGCGGCAGCGCCTGGTGCATGGCCAAGAGGAAGCGATCGCGCGAGGAGCCGCCGATGTCGTTGCGTTCGAGCGTGGTGGTGGCCGGCAGCACGATGTCCGCGCGCCGGGCAGTGGGCGTCCACCAGCTCTCGTGCACCACGACGGTCTGGGGCTTTTGCCACGCCTGCACGAGCCGGTTCAGATCCTGATGGTGGTGGAACGGGTTGCCACCCGCCCAGTACACCATCTGGATGTCGGGATAGACGTCTTCGCGGCCGTTGAAGGCGTAGGTCTCGCCGGGGTGCAGCAGCATATCGGCGATGCGCGCCACCGGAATGGCCCGCTTGGCGGGATTCTGTCCGGCGCTCATTTCCGGTGCGGGTGCTGCCGGCCGCGGATTGCCCACGCCATTGATGGAGCCATGCCCGAAGGCGAAGCCGCCGCCCGGCAGGCCGATCTGCCCCAGCGCCGATGCCAGCGCGATCACCGTCCAGTAGGGCTGCTCGCCATGGTGGGCGCGCTGCAGCGACCAGGCGCAGGTGAGCATCGTGCGGGTGCCTGCCGCCTGGCGGGCGAGCGCCTGGATCTCGGCGGCGGGCACGCCGCACACCTGCGCGGCCCAGTCGGCACTCTTGGGCTGGCCGTCCGTCTTGCCGAGCACGTAGTCCGCAAAGCGATCGAAGCCCACGCAGTATTGCTGCACGAAGGCCGCATCGTGCCGCTGCTCGGTGAGCAGCGTGTGCACCATGCCCAGCATCATCGCGGTGTCGGTGTTCGGGCGGATGGGGATCCAGCGGGCAGACACGCCCGCCGGCACGTCGCCCCGCGAGGGGCTCACGACGACGAACTCGACCCCGGACTCGGCGGCGAGCGCCAGCCAGCGGGGCAGCACGTGTTCGCCCGCGCCGCCCGAGGTGATCTGGCCATTGCGCACCGCGATACCGCCGAAGGCGACCATGAGCCGCGTATTGGCCGCGACGTTCTTCCAATCCGTGACGCGGCCGGTGACGGCAGCGTAGTCGCCGATGACGTGGGGCAGCAGGAATTGCGCGGCGCCCCAGCTGTAGTTGCCCGCCTGGTTGACGCAGCCGCCGCCGGCATTCAGAAAGCGGTGGGTGAGGGTGCGCGCATGGTGCAGCCGCCCGGCGGAGGACCAGCCGTACGAGCCACCGAAGAGCGCTTCTGCGCCGAACTCGGTGCGTACCCGCGTGAGCTCGTCGCTCACCAGGGCGAGCGCCACGTCCCAATCGACTTCGACGAAGGTGTCGCTGCCGCGCGCGCTGCGATCCGATGCTTCGCGGTCGATCAGCCAGCCTGCACGCACGGCCGGCCGGGTGATGCGCAACGGCGAGTGCACCATGCCGGGCATGGATTCCAGGATGCGCGAGGGCGCGGGGTCACGATGGAAGGGCTCACAGTGCTGGAGCTGGCCATCGGCCACCACGGCGGTGAAGGCGCCCCAATGAGAGAGCGAGGGGTAACGCTGGGGGGCAACCGGCATGACAATATCGAAGAAGGAGCTGGGTCAGCAGCGGCGAAATGAAGCGAAGCCGCGTGCTGACGAGGTGTTTATTGCATTGTAAGGAGGCGACAGGAAAGAATTTTTCGAATTCCTTCGATTTCGAGAACAAAAACGAAAAATTTTTACCCTGTGTCATTCCTATACTGAAGCCGTGTTCCGTACCCGGCACGCCGCGGGCAATCGCCCCTGCATGAGCGGCCAGCGTCGGCGAACTCTCCAATAGGCAGTCAGACGCAATGAAAGAGAATACTCAATTGGTGACCGCGGGTCGCCACCCGGAACGCTTCGGCGGTGTGGTGAACACCCCTGTCGTGCGTGGCTCCACCGTCCTGCACGGCTCCATGGCCGAATGGGAAGACAAGAAGCGTCGCCGCGCGGCCGACGAAGCCGGTGCCAGCACGTACGGCCGCTTTGGCAACGCCACGCACCACGCGCTCGAGGAAGCCGTGGCCGAGCTCGAGGGCGGCTATCGCTCGCAGGTCTTCCCCTCAGGCCTGGCTGCCTGCGCGGCAGCGCTGACGGGGCTGCTCTCGGCAGGCGATCACGTGCTCCTCACGGACAGCGCCTATTCGCCCACCCGAGGCTTCCTGACCCGCGTGATGGGCCGCTTCGGCGTCGAGACCACCATCTACGATCCGCTCGCGGGCGAAGGCATCGAAGCCTTCATCCGTCCCAACACGAAGGTGATCTACGTTGAGTCGCCCGGCTCCGAGACCTTCGAGATCCAGGACATCCCGGCCATCGCCACCGTGGCGCACCGCCATGGTGCGCGCGTCGTGATGGACAATACCTGGGGCACGCCGCTCTTCTTCAAGCCGTTCGAGCATGGCGTGGACGTGTCGATCCAGGCTGCCACCAAGTACATCGTCGGCCACTCGGACGCGATGCTTGGCATCGTCACCTGCAACCAGGAAGCCTGGCCGCTGATCCGTCAGGCCGCCCAGGATCTGGGCCAGACGGCCGGCCCGGACGACATCTACCTCGCCCTGCGCGGCCTGCGCACCATGAGCGTGCGCCTGCGCCAGCACGAGAAGGCGGCAATCGAAGTCGCCACCTGGCTCGAGGCCCACGCCGACGTCGAGCGCGTGCTGCACCCGGCGCTGCCGAGCCATCCGGGCCACGAACTCTGGAAGCGCGACTTCCTCGGCTCGTGCGGCCTGTTCGCCGTCGTTCTGAAGCCTCAGCCCAAGGCCGCCGTCACCGCCTTCATCGATGCGCTGCAATATTTTGGCCTTGGCGTATCCTGGGGTGGCTTCGAGAGCCTTATCATTCCGTTCGACCCGTCTGGTGATCGCGTCACCGCGCGCTGGCCGTTCGACGGCCAGGCGCTGCGCCTGCACATCGGCCTGGAAGATACCTGCGACCTGATCGCGGATCTCTCGCGCGGCTTCGCGGCGATGCGCCAGGTTGCCGAATCGCAGGCGCTCGCCGCCTGACCCCAGACGTTGCCGGGCCGGCGCCGCGCCGGCTCATCGTTACCCCTGAATTTCGGAGATTTTGTTATGGCCAAGATGAAGATCGAAGGTTCGTTCGTTGCCTTGATCACCCCGTTCAACGCCGACGGCAGTGTCGACTTCGAAGGTTTTCGCACGCTGCTGAAGTTCCATGAAGACAACGGCTCGAGCGCCGTGCTGATCATGGGCTCCACGGGCGAAGTCTCCATGCTCTCGCAGCAGGAGCGCCAGCAGATCATCGCCGAGACGGCGAAGATGAAGACTGGCAAGATGAAGTTCTTCTACGGCTGCACGGGCAACAACACCGCCACCACCATCGACTACCTGCGCTTTGCGAAGGACAACGGTGCGGATGGCGCGATCCTGGCCGCCCCCTCGTACATCTGCGGCCCCGAAGCCGACATCGAGGACTACTTCCTGGAAGTGGCCGATGCCACGGACCTGCCGCTGGGCCTGTACAACAACCCGCCGCGCGTGAAGACCGACCTGCACTGGGACAGCCTGATCCGCATCTTCAAGCACCCGAACTACGTCGTGCACAAGGAATCGACCACGCGCGTGGGCCAGGTCGCCCAGATGCTGCGGGCCCGCACGGATGTGGCCATCATGTGCTGCGACTCGCCCAACCTGGGTCTGGTCGTGCCGACCATGAGCCTGGGCGGCCACGGCACCGCCAACATGACTGGCAACATCGCACCGGCCGAAATGGCCGTGATCTCCAAGCCGTGGGCCACGACGGACGTGTCGGAAAGCTTCCGCGACATGTACCTGCACCTGCTGCCGATGCTGCACTTCTCGTACGCCGCCATCAACCCGGTGGCCATCAAGTCGCTCATGAAGGCGGTGGGCTTGCCCGCGGGCGAGCTGCGCAAGCCGCTGAAGGGCATGGCCCCCGAGGCGCTCAAGCAGGGCCTGCGCGTGGTGCGCGATCTGGAACTCGACAAGAAGTACGGCTGGTCCTCCGCCGAACTGAAGTCGCTCTGAGCGCGCCGGCATGGATCTGGGCATTCACGGCAAGCGGGCACTCGTGTTCGGTGGCAGCCGCGGCATGGGCCGCGCCTGCGCGCAGCAGCTCTCGCAGGAAGGCGTGCAGGTGACGATCGCCGCGCGCACCCTGGCCACACTCGAACAGGCGGCCGCCGAGATCTCGGCGGTGACGGGCAACCCGGTGCAGGTGGTGGTGGCCGACATCGCCACCGAAGCCGGGCGTGACGCGGCGTTGCAGGCGTGTCCGGCACCGGACATCCTGATCAACAACGCCGATGGCCCCGAGCCTGGGGATTTCCGCGAGTGGCGTGTGGCGGACTGGCACGCGGCCATCGACGCCATGATGCTGGGTCCGATCGAGATGATCCGCCGCACGGTCGATGGAATGATCGAGCGCAAATTCGGCCGGATCGTTAATATCGTGTCCCGCAGCGTCAAGACCCCTCAGCTCGAACTCGGCCTCTCCAATGGCGCGCGTTCGGGGCTGGTCGGTTTTGTCGCCGGTCTCGCCCGCCAGACGGTGCGTCATAACGTCACGATCAACAACCTGCTGCCCGGGGTCTTCGCCACGGACGCCCAGCGCCGCCACATCCGCGGCATGCTGGAGTCCACCGGCAAATCCTTCGAGCAGCTGTGGGAAGAGCGGGGCAGCAACACCCCGGCCGGCCGCTATGGCCAGCCGGAGGAACTCGGGGCGTTGTGCGCGTACATGTGCTCGGCGCACACCGGGTATATGACAGGGCAAAGCATACTGATCGATGGCGGAGGCTATCCCGGTACGTTTTGAGTCCTCCAGGAGGGGAGGCGAGGAGCTAGGTGCCGGGGCGTTGCCTGCTGCAGGTGCGTCACGTGCGGGGTTTTGCCAACTTTGCATGTCCAGGAAAGTCCATGAAAAGCGTGACTCGTCGTGTCGCCGTGAGCGCCACGTTTGCAGCAGGTCTGTTCAGCGTCGCGGCCGCGTCCGCTGCCGCCGCCCAGGAGAATTACCCCACCCGTCCCGTCACGCTGCTGGTGCCTCACGCACCGGGCGGCGCGGTCGACAACATGGCGCGGATCTACGCCGAGCGCCTGAGCGCCGAGCTCAAGCAGTCGGTCGTCGTCGAGAACAAGGCGGGTGCCTCGGGCATGATCGGGGCTGCCTATGCCGCCCGGGCCCAGCCCGATGGCTACACCTTGTACTTCAACGCCTCGATCCACTCCATCAATCCGCTGCTGTACAAGGAAAAGGTCACGTTCGATGCGGTGAAGGATTTCACGCCCGTGAGCCTGCTCTCGCGCGGCGCGCTGATCTTCAGCGTCAATCCCAACGTGCCCGCCAAGACGGTGCCGGAGTTCGTGAAGGAACTCAAGACCAACCCGGGCAAGTACTCGCTCGCCACCAGCGGCTTCGGCTCGGCCGGTCACCTGGGTGCCGCCAAGTTCCTGAACGACAACGCGCTGACGGATCGCATCCCCATCGTGCTCTACAAGGGCGCCGCGCCCGCCCTGCAGGACGTGGTGGGCGGGCAGGTCTCGGGCATGATGGACCCGATGCTCTCCTCGCTGCCGCAGGTGCGTTCCGGCAACCTGCGCCCGCTGGCCATCACCGCCAACGAGCGCAGCCCCTTGTTGCCGGACGTGCCCACCATGGCCGAAGCGGGCTTTCCTGACTTCAATCTCTATTCCTGGTATGGCCTCTGGGCGCCCGCCAAGACGCCTGCTCCGATCGTGGCGCAGCTCGAGGCAGCGTCGGCCAAGATCATGAACGAGCCGGCCATGAAGGAGCGTCTGGCTTCGCTGGGCTTCGAAGCCGCCTACAAGGATTCCGCCGCGTTCTCGCAGTACATCACGGAAGAGATGACCCGCTACGGCAAGATCATCCAGGACGCCAACATCACGGTTCAGTGATGACGCAAGCCATGGCCTACGCATTCGACACCGCCCGCGAAACCGCGTGCACCCTCATCGAGCGCGCCCGGCAGGGGCATGCGCCCCGGCCGGTGGTGCAGGGCTTTTTCGATGAGGATTCCTGCACCGTCAGCTACGTGGTGCGGGATCCCGATTCGGATGCGTGTGCCGTGCTCGACAGCGTGCTGGGTTTCGATCAGGCATCGGGCAAGGTCTCAGCCGGGCCCGCGCGGCCTGTGATCGATCACGTCCGGGCCGAGGGGCTCGGCGTGCGTTGGCTCCTGGAGACCCACGCCCACGCGGATCACCTGTCCGCCGGCCCTTACCTGCAGAAGCAGCTGGGCGGCGAGCTCGCGATCGGCCAGGGCATCCGGGCGATCCAGCGCACGTTCGGCACGCTCTTCAACGAAGACCGGGCCTTCGCGCGTGACGGCAGCCAGTTCGACCACCTGTTCGGGGATGGCGACCGCTTCCGGATCGGCGGTCTGGAAGCCGTGGCCCTGCACGTGCCCGGGCATACCCCGGCGTGTCTGGCGTACGTGATCGGCGATGCGGTGTTTGCCGGCGACACGCTCTTCATGCCGGATTACGGCACGGCGCGCTGCGATTTCCCCGGTGGGGATGCGGGGCAGCTCTATCGCTCCATCCGGCGGCTGCTGTCGTTGCCCGAAGCCGCACGGGTCTTCGTGTGCCACGACTACAAGGCGCCCGGGCGCGATGTGTATGCGTGGGAAACTACCATCGGCGCGCAGCGGCAGGACAACGTGCACGTGCACGACGGTATCGACGAGGCTACCTTCACCACCATGCGCACCACGCGCGACGCCACGCTGGCCGTGCCTCGGCTGATGCTGCCCTCGGTGCAGGTGAACATGCGGGCAGGGCACTTGCCGCCCGCCGAAAGCAACGGCGTGAGCTACCTCAAGCTGCCGCTCATCGCGGGCGATCTGCTGGCCGTGTCGGACTGAGCCGCGGCTCAGATCCCCTTGGCGTCGCTCTCGACGACGGCATCGAAGCTGCACGCGGCCCCGTGGTAGTAGCCGCACCCGGCCACTTCCTCGATCTTGATCGTCCAGGCATCCAGGAAAGTCATCCTGATCTCGCAGAAGCGCGCGTTCACGAGCGACTCGGGCTCGTTGGCGAAGAAACCCTCGTTGGCCACCTTCATCGTGGTGCTGTCGCCCGTGACCGTGATCTCTCCCTCGATGCTGCCGCCGCAGCCCGGGCGCTCGCCCTCCATGGGCAGGGTGGTGGACAGGGCCACATCGTAGGTATTGCCTGACTTCAACGTGAGATCGGCCGTGATCTCATAGACCCTGTTGTTCGTGTAGAAGCCCGCATAGGAGACCGGCTCGGCTGCGCCTGCGGTCGCGGCTACCAGGGCCATCGTCGTGCCCACCAGAAAGCGTCGAAGCATGTACCACCTGTCATCCGGAAGTTGGGGGGCGGGCAGGCGCGTGTGCACCGCGTGCGCTGCATAGTATCGTACCGGCATTGTTCACCATCGGCCGCCCGGCGGTCACGCCTTCGATGAGACGTCTTGCGCTGTCCCTGCCGTTGCTGCCTGTCCTCGTTGCGTGCGGTTCCAACGAGATCGTGTCCAGCCTGGCCTCGCCCAGCAGCCAATATCACGTCGAAGTTCGCCGCTGCCAGCAGAACGGCGCCTGGTTCGGCACGCAGAAGCTACAGGTCTCGGTGTTGCCCCAGGGCGTCTCGGAGCCGTGTCAGTCGGCCGTCCACGCGCTCGCGCAGTTCGATGGATTCGCCGACGTTGATGCGCTCCAGCTCGAATGGCTGTCGGACACCGAGCTGCGGGCATGGCAGCCCGGCTTCGATCCCGCTTACGGTCCCTCGCGCGCGACCTACCAGGCGGGCAAGCCCGTCACGTTGACGTTCCGCCCGAAGTGAGAACGTCGGTTGTGACAGAGCGCGAGTAATCCCGCAGCATGCCTTTCAGCCATCGACAGAACGCCACTGCGCTCTGTGTGTGGGCGCTGTGCGGGTTCACATAGGCCACGTAGGTCGCACCTGAGCCGATCGTGTGCTCATCGGCCAGCACCAGGGCGCCCGTGGCGATCGCGCTGTGCACGAGCAGGCGCGGCGCCACCAGAAAGCCGGTACCTGCAATCGCCGCCGTGACGGCCAGAAACAGGTGGTCGTAGGTGGCGATCACCCGGAGTTCGTCTGGCGCCGTCTCTGTGGCCACGGCCCATCGCGCCACCAGGTCCGGGCGTGAGCGCGCAGCCACCATCGGCCAGTGCCGCCGTGACCGCGCGTGATGGTTCGCCACCAGCGCGGGCGCGCCCACGCACACGAGTTCCTCCCGCACCAATTCCCAGCTTTCCGTACCCGACAGGCTCAGGTCGCGCGTGATCAGCACGTCGAAGTCGTCCGAGGGCTGGGAAGCGGACATCGCCGCGCTGCGCAAGGTCGGCGTCGTCATCTACGGCAATCACGCGATTCGTGCGGCCGTGGGCGCCATGCGGCACGTGTTTGCCGAGATCCGTCGCACGGGCGGGATCCGCGAAGTCGATGGCACGCTGCCCAGCGTGAAGGAGATCATCGAGCTTCAGGGCGACAAGGCCATGCGCGCCATCGAGGCGAGCTTCCTGCGGTGAGGTGCGCCGGGGTGGGTAGCGTGCTCACCCCAGCAGCGATTGCCCCACCAGCACCGCGGCACCCACAGCCAGGACCAGGCCGAGTGCCGCGACCAGGCCATCGCGCGCCGTCATCGCCAGGCCGAGCAGGATGATCGCGCCCATCGGCGCCGTGCTCGCGAAGGGCACGAGCTCCAGCGCCGGCACGGTCAGGCACAGCAGGATGCACACGGCCGCCAGCACGCGGCGGGAGACGAGCCAATCCAGGCGCGGTCGGATGATGCGGTCCACCCAGCGGGTGGGCTTCTGCATGGCGTCGGCCGCCTTCTTCAGGCTGCTGCCTTTGAGGCTACGCCGCTCCAGCCACCCGGGCATCCACAGGTGCTTGCGACCCAGGACGATCTGCGCGGCGAAGACGATGATGATGAGGGCAAGGACGGTGGGCAGGCCGGGAATCGCGCCGATGGGGCTGATCTCGAACACGGCTGGAATGACGAGAAAGGGGCCGGCGCTGCGCTCGCCGAAAGCCTCGCGGATGTCGGCCACGCTTACCTGATCCTGATCTTCGCCCACCTCGCGCAATTGCTGGACGATATCGCCCAGGCTCTGGAGGCCGCTGGCTGCAGCATTCATGCGTTCGGTTTCCGGTGACCAGTGAGAGACTGCGTGCGCTCGCGGTCACGCGCGTTGAAGGGGGGGCAGCATCGGGGACTCACGTCGTCTGCCCTTTGAGAAGCGCGCGCCGCCTGCGGGTGCGACTCAGGCCGCGCCACACGCCGGCCCGGCCTTCCGGATCGGCCATGGGCGATTGCGCGAGCGCCTCGTCCACGGCATCGAGCGCTCGCGGCTCGATCCGTGTCAGGCCTTTCGGTTGCCGGCCATTGAGGTGCTCGATCGCGGCGATGAGCGAGCTCTGTTGCGCAAGGGTCTCGTGCAGTACCCCCTCTTTGATGGCCAGGTGCTCGGCCACCAGGCGGCCCCGGATGCGGCCGATCTGCGCGCGCTCCGCGTCGTTGCAGGCCTGGACGATCACGTCGCACTCGGTGTCGAAGCCCATGGAGCGGTTGTTCAGGTTCGCGGAGCCGATCTTGATCACCTCGTCGTCGGCGATCAGGATCTTGGCGTGGACGTAGATGGGCGTACCGGCCTCGTTGTGCGGGTGCCAGATGCGAAAGCGCCCATGGCGGTCGGCCTCGCGCAGGCGGTGCAGCATGATGGTGCGCGCCGAGTCCATCGTCTTCATCTCCAGCCAGCCATCGGCATTGCGCGGGCAGATGACGACGATCTCGGGGCCGTCGTCCTCGCGCAGGCGCGCGCACAGCGCATCGACCGCCATGACCGAGGTCAGGTACTGGTTTTCGATGTACAGCGTGCGCCGGGCGCCGGCGATGATTTTCAGTGTCTCGCGTTCGATCTCGCGGATCTCGGGGTTGTCGCCGTACAGGGGCTGGGTGCGCGCCACGCGCACGGCGACGTCGGTGAAATCCGGCGTGAGGCTGTCGGGCCAGGGGGACGGCGTGGGTGGGGGCGCATCAGGGACTTCCCCGGTGGCGTTGTACCAGCGCTGGCGCGCGAGATTGCCCAGCACGCGGGCCACGGGGCCGCTGGCGCAGGTGGTCGCGTCGTGCCAGGGGGGCAGCGGCTTGCCGCGCGGGGTGGTGCGCGACGGCTGCTCTTCGCGGTGCTCGCTCGTGTCCCAGCGGCCCATGGTGATGTCGATGCCGCCGCAGAAGGCCAGGGCGTCGTCGATGACGAGGATCTTGGAGTGATGTGCCGACAGGGGCGGGTGGGCGTGATCGAGTTTCATGGCCACCCGCTTGCCGAAGAGCCAGCGCACGATGAACACCGGGGTCTCGCCGCGAGCCATCGAGGCGAAAAGCCCCATGTCCCACTTGAGGATCCGAATGCGCAGGGCCGGATTGCGCCGCGCCAGCCAGGAGAGGAAGGGGCCGATGCGGTTTGGGCCGGGCAGGGTGGCGCCCTCGGGCTGGAGTTTCATGCGGGCGTCGAAATCCCAGCCGATCAGAAAGACGCTGTGGCGGGCCTGCAGAAGGGCTTCCTTGACGGCCCGATAGTAGGGCGCAGCGTCGACGACGATGGAGAGCCGGTCGGCGCGGGCCGAGGCAACAGCGGGCGAAGCGGTGAGCGAATCCATGCGGAGGCGGAGCCAGGGCGGTGGGCGGCGAAGCGGCCCGGAATCGGGACGAAGGCAAGCCGTGTGCCCAGGTCTCCCACCGGGTGCCCCACCGACAGCGCCAGCACCAGCGCACTGCGCTGGGCCGGGGCCTGGTGGCGATTTGCCGCCGTCGGGCACTGCCATCCACCGAAAAGCGCTTCAACGGGGGGCTGCGTGGCAGTACAGTGGACCTTTCGCCGACATCCCGCTCCGGAGGACTCCGCATGACACCGTGGCACCCTGCTTCTGCTGTCGTCATCGCCGTGGCCGCCGTCGTGACGCCTGCCCATGCGGCGCTGCCCGTGGGTGCGCCCGCGCCGGACTTCAGCACCCAGGCGGCGCTGGCAGGCGATGTGTTCGAGTTCTCCCTGGCGAAGGCGCTGGCCCAGGGGCCGGTCGTGCTGTATTTCTATCCAGCCGCCTTCACGGCGGGTTGCACGATCGAAGCCCACAGCTTTGCCGAGGCCGCCGACGATTTCCGTGCGCTGGGCGCTACCGTCATCGGCATGTCCAACGACACGATCGACACCCTGAAATCCTTCTCCGTCAGCGCCTGTGGCGGCAAGTTCGCTGTCGGCTCGGACCCGCGTGGCGAGATCATCCGCGCCTACGATGCCAGCGCCGGCACGCAGCGCAATCACGCCAACCGCATCTCCTACGTGATCTCGCCCGAGGGGCGGGTGCTCTACGAGTACACCAGCGGTAATCCTCACCAGCACGTGGACAACACGATGCAGGCCGTGCGGGACTGGGCCAAGCGCTAGGCGAGGGCGGGCTGCGGCCGTTGTCGAGGCGTCACACTGGCCGTCATCGTTACCTTTTTGCCACGCGATCGCCCGTAAAATGGCGCGCCGCTGCCGCGAGGGCAGCCCCGCGCCTCCCTTTCCCGGCATGTCTGTTGATCTCCTCACCCTCTACAAGCTCATCGTAGGAACGCTTCTCGCCAGCGCCGGCATGACGTGGTGGGAGAGTCGCGCCAATCCGGGGAGGGCCCGCGTGCTGCGTCTGCTCGCGGCGGGGTTCGCGACGCTGGCGTTGGGCTGCGGCCTGGCGCTCGTGCGCCTGCGCCTGCCCGGGGTGCCGGGCGTGGTCGGCTCTGCCGTGGCAAATCTTTTCGTCCTGAGCGGATACCTGCTCGTGCTCCACGGGATCGCGGCGTTGAGTCAGCGGCGCTATCTCGTCGCCTCTGCTGTCGTGCTGTTGGGCACCGCTGCAGCCTGGGTCTGGGTCGGCGAATCCATGCGCGAGCTGATGTGGACGTACTGGAGTTCCGTCCCGATCGCCTTCGTGAACGGGCTGACGGCTTGGGAGATGTGGCGCAGCGACGCCATGCGCGCCTCGCGCACGCGCTACATCGTGATTGCGCTGTCGGTCGCCCACACGCTGGTGTACGCCACGCGCGCCTATGTGCTGCCGTGGCTGACGGTGGTGTACGGTTCCGGCCTGCTCGGGATCGCCAGCAGCATCACGATCTACCTCGGCGTGCTCTATTCGATCCTGCTGCCGATGACGCTGCTGCGGATGATCCGCGACGAGGCGCACGGCAAGCTGCTGCATGAAGTCCAGACCGATTACCTGACACGGCTGGGCAATCGCAAATGGTTCTTCGAGCAGGGCACGCGCGCCATGAGCGTCGGCCCGGTCTCGGTGCTGGCGTTCGATCTGGATCAGTTCAAGTCGATCAACGATCGCTATGGTCACCATGGTGGCGACGAAGTCCTGAAATCCTTCGCGCAGGTGTTGCGCGAGGTGGTCGGGCCGGGAACCGTGGTGGCCCGCATCGGCGGCGAGGAGTTCGCCGCAGTGCTGGTGGGCGACGACGCCTGGCAGGCGCAGACGCTGGCCGAGGAAGTCGGCGGGCGTTTTACGCAGACGATGGCCAGCCGCACGGACCACCTGCGCATGCCGGCCACGGTAAGCATCGGTGTCGCGCAATGCGAGCCCAACGCGCCCACGCTCGCCGGGGCCCTGGCCGCAGCGGACCGGGCGCTCTACCGGGCCAAGTCCCTGGGCGGCAACCGGCTGGAGCTGGCCTAGCCTCGCAGGCGCAGCGGCCTTCTGGCTCGGTGCCCGGCGAAGGGAACCGCGCAGGGGCCATGAGAGGCTTGCGCGTCGCCTGCGATCAGCGGATCGGTTCCCAGTACCGCAGTCGATACTCGCGCTCGTAGGCGGGGCCGACACGGGCGCGATGGGTGTAGTTCGGCAGCGTCATCGAGCGAGGCGGTTGGGCGTCCTGGGTCGCGGCCATCCAGGCCGTGCCGATGCTCTGCATGTTCACGTGTTCGGCGACGTAACCCGTCAAGTCCAGCCGGTGGAGTGCGCGCTGCGCGGCCGGGGTGCCCTGCCATTGCAGATGCACGGTATAGAGCGCGATGCCGGCAAGCTCGATGGGCTCGCCGTTGGCGTCACGTTGATAGTCGCCCGCGTCGTCCAGGATCTGCAGCGAATGCGGCTCGGCGTAGTGATGGGCCAGACGCAAGGGAACGCCAGGCAGCGCCTGCTGCACGCGCTGCGCCAGTTGCTCGCCATAGGCATCGACATCGAACCCGCTGTCCGAGGCCACGGCAATCGTGGGAAACGTCACCTGGAAGTCGTGCTCGTAGGCGGGGTCTGCGTCCGGCGTGTCGAGCTCGCGGATCAGCGTGTCGGGCTGGGCGCGCACGGCTGCCAGCGTCCGCAGGAAGGGCTCGCGGGGGAGCAAACGCTCCTCCAGGCGCAGCGGGCGTCCCGTGTCGAGCAGCGCCGGCGGGACCTTGATCTGATGCGCATTGGGGGCACCGCGCCCCGCCACGCGCTCCGGGCCGCGATACACATAGAGGTAGTAATCGCCCCGGCCTTCTCCGGGCAGCCACTCCGTGAGGTGGAAGGTGACGTCCACCGCATCGCGATACTGCTGGAGGGCCGCCTGATCGTCGATGAGCCAGATGCGGGCATCCCCGCCGCTGGCCGGCTGGGTGCGAACGACGAGGCGATACGGCCCTTGGGCCGGATCGAGTGCTGAGAGGACGGTGTCGTCACCGCCCGTGATGGCAGTGACGGCCCGCTCGAACATCGAGCCCACGACGAACCAGAACGCCGCCCAGCTCGCAACACCGAGCAGCACCACGATCAGCAGGATGCGCAGCCAGCGCCGTGCGGAGAAAGCCATGCCGAAAGCATAGCCGACGCCTCACGCGACCGGCGACATCACTGACGCGGCAGGTTCACCTTGTCGGCGAGCTGCTGCGTGGCGAGCATCTCGTCACGCAGTAGCTGCGTGTAGGCTTCGCTCGACGCGGGCGTTACCGTCAAGCCCGAGTTCTCCAACTTGCCGCGCACGTCGTCGCGCTGCAGCGCGGCGTCGAGCGCGGCGGCAATGCGGCTCACCACAGCCGGCGGTGTGCCCGCGGGCACCGACAGGCCACCATATGCCATCACGACGGCATCGGCCACGCCGGCCTCGGCCGTGGTCGGCACCTCGGGAAGCATGCGGTTGCGCTCGGGCGACAGCACGGCAAGCGGCTTGAGCCGTCCACCCTGTATGTGCGGCAATGCCGGTCCGATGAGCGACAGCGCGAAGCTCACCTGGTCACTGGCTACGGCATTGGTCGATTCCGAGGCGCCCTTGTAGGGCACGTGGGACGACGTTGTCTGCGTCACGGCCAGCAGGGATTCCGCACCCAGGTGCGAAGGCGTGCCCACGCCACCCGACGCGTAGAAGAGTTCGCCCGGCTTGGCGCTCAGGCCGGCAACCAGATCGCTCAGCGTCTGGTAGGGCGATGCTCTGTTGACGAGCACGACGGAATCGGAGCGCGAGATGCCGCCGACATGGACGAAATCCTTCATAACGTCGAAGCCTGGCTGCGCGTAGAGCCGCATGCTCGCGGCCATGGGCGAGCCGGAGTACAGCCAGGTGTAGCCATCGGGCGCGGCGCGGGCGGCCAGCTGTGCGCCCAGGTTGCCCCCCACGCCACCGCGGTTCTCGACCACGATCGGCTGGCCGAGCTCGTTGGACATGGCGTCGCTCA
This sequence comes from Verticiella alkaliphila, assembly GCF_018904615.1. Classification (GTDB taxonomy): domain Bacteria; phylum Pseudomonadota; class Gammaproteobacteria; order Burkholderiales; family Burkholderiaceae_B; genus Verticiella; species Verticiella alkaliphila. The sequence goes on from NZ_JADCNH010000002.1 coordinate 209,734, forward strand.
GCACGCGTGCGGTGAGGTCAGGACCCGTACCGGCCAGATACGGCACGATCCATTTGATCGCGCGTGTCGGATAGGGGTCGGCATCGGCCGCCAGGACGGGGGCGAGCGGCAGGGACAGAAGGGCGCAGGCGCCAACGGCGCGGGTCAGTAAGGTCATCATTTGTCTCCTCATTGTTGTCGTCGACGTCACGCAGTGATGAGCGTGCGCGCGATGGTGTTGCGTTGGATCTCGCTCGTGCCGGTGAGCACGCGGTACATGCGCAGCATGCGGAACAGGAACTCGACGCGGCTGCCCTGGACGATGCCTTCGCCGCCCAGCACCTGCACCGCCTTGTCGGCCACGCGAAATGCGGTCTCCGAGCAGAAGAGCTTGGCCATGGACGCGCCGTCGGTGGCGTCGTCACCGGCGTCGAGCCCGCGCGCCACGCTCAGCATCAGGGCGCGTGACGCCGCGAGTTCCGTTGCCATGTCGGCCAGCATGTGCTGCACCGCCTGGAATTGCGCAATCGGACGACCGAATTGCTGACGCCGGTTCGCATGCGCCAGCGCGTCGCGAAAGGCGACCCGCGCGTGGCCCAGCATGGCAGGACAATGCAACAGCCGGTTCACCGTGATGCGGCCCAGCGCCATGCGCAGTCCGTCGCCTTCGCCGCCGAGGCGGTTGGCAACCGGCACGCGGCAGTCGGTGAGCACGATGTTGCCCGTGCCAGCCTGACCTGCCATGGTCTTGTAGCCGGCTTCGACCGCGAAGCCCGCCGTGCTGCGCTCGACGAAGAAGGCGCTGACTTCGCGGCGGGCCGGATCGTCGCTCGTGGACGCGATGATGAGCGCCAGATCGCAGAAGGGCGCACCCGAGATGAAGCGCTTGGCGCCGTTGAGCACGTAATGATCGCCATCGCGCACGGCGCGCGTTTGCACGGCACCGGCGTCCGATCCTGCCTCGGCTTCCGTGATGGCAAAGCAGATGGCCTGGCGTGCCTCGGCCACGGGCACCACGAAGCGTTCGAGCTGGTTCGCGCTCACCACCTTGGCGAGTGCGCCCACGCGCGGCGGGCCGGAGAGCTCGCCGAGCACATGCGGCGCGACTGGCGATCCCGTGGCGTAGATGGCTTCCTTGATGAGGACGTGATCCAGCACGCTGAAGCCTGCACCGCCCAGGGACTTGGGCAGGGTCACGCCGTAGAAGCCCCTGGCACGGGACAACTGCCAGATCTCGTCGAGCACGGCGCGTGGGGCACCAGACTCGTGCGTGATGCCATGGCGGGACACCAGGGCAGCCAGGTCGCCTGCGATGAACGCTTCGACCTCGGTGATGAAGGTGCGCGCGGCCGCGGAGCCGGGAAAGGGTTCGGCGCCGGGGATGCGATCGAGCATGGAAGTCATGGGCGTCTCCGGTCAGTTCACGCGGCGGGTGTGGCCCTGCCAGTACGGTTCGCGCACGTCCTTGCGCGAGAGTTTGCCGTTGGCGTTCTTGGGCAATTGATCCACGAAATCCACGGAGCGCGGCACCTTGAAACCGGCCAGTTGCTCACGAGCGCACTGCATGAGTTCGTCGGCCGTGGCCGCGGCACCCTCACGCAGCACCACGACCGCCTTGACCGCCTCGCCCCAATGGGCGTCCGGCACGCCGATCACGCAGACCTCGTAGACCGCCGGATGGCGCGCAAGCACCGATTCGACTTCCATCGGGTAGACGTTGAAGCCGCCCGAGACGAGCATCTCCTTCTTGCGATCGACGATGTAGATGTAGCCTTCGCTGTCCACGCGCGCCAGATCGCCCGTGCGCAGCCAGCCAGCCTCGTCGAGCACGTCGCGCGTGGATTCCGGCGCGCGCCAGTAACCCGCGAAGACATCCGGCCCCCGCACGCAGATCTCGCCGATCTCGTCGCCTTCGACCGGCTGGCCCGCGTCGTTGAGCACCTGCACGTCGGATTCGCAGGAAGGGCGGCCGCACGAGGCGAGGAGCTCCGGGCGACCATCCTCGATGGCGCGCCGGTGATCCTCTGATTGCAGCGCGATCACGCCACCCGTGGTCTCGGCCGCGCCGTAGCCTTGCGCGAGCACGGGGCCGAATACCGTCCACGCCTCGCGGATGCGCGCGTCCGACATGGGCGCAGCGCCGTAGGAGAGCAGCCGCAGGCTGCTCAGGTCGTACTCGCGCACGCTCGGCTCGGCAAGCAGCGCGTTGATCATGGTGGGCACCATGAAGGCCATGGTGACGCGATGCCGCTCGATGCTGGCAAGCACGTCGACGGGCTTGAAACGATCCAGCAGCAGGATGGTGGCGCCTTGGTACAGCAGCGCCTGGATGAACATGCCGCTCGCGTGCGTGATAGGCCCGCTCAGCATCATCACGTCGCGGCCCTGCACGTGCATGCGGCCCATCACGTTCTTGCGCAGCGAGGCCATGCGGTTGCCCACCGTCTGCTGCGCGGCCTTGAGCTTGCCGGTGGAGCCGGAGGTGTAGTGCAGCACCGCCAGCTCGTCCGGCGCCATCTCCACGTGCAGGGGCGCTTCACTGGGTGCCTCGGCGAGCATCGTTTCGTAAGCCAGCCAGCCCTTGGCGGGGGCATCGGCGTCGAACTGCACGCACACGCGCAAGCTGGGCAGTGCCTCGGCCGCGCGTGCCACGTCGTCCTGATGGGCGGCATCGGCGAAGCACACCACTGGCTCGGCGTTTGCCAGGCCATCGGCCAGCTCTGCGGGGGCCAGGCGCGCGTTCAGGGCCACCTTGACGAGGCCTGCCTTGTAGAGCGCGCATTCGATCTCGATCAGGGCCGGCCGGTTGGCCGACACGACCGCAACCCGGTCACCGCGCTGCAGGCCCAGCGCCAGCAGGCCGTGAACGAGGCGGTTGGAGCGGCGCTCGAGCTCAGCGTAGGTGAGCACCTGATCCTCGAAAAGGACGGCCGGCGGTCTGCCCAGAAGCGCGCACTGCGCGTGATGTATTTGCCGATGTTCATGTGTGTCTCCCGATGCGGCGCAGTCTACGGGAGCCACACAAGGCGAGGGATAAACAAACCGGCTATCCTGATAAGCAACGCCAATCACCCAGCGATGCCGATCATGACCTTGCGCCTCGATGACCTCGACTATTTCCTGGCCGTGGCCGAGCGCGGGACGGTGCGCGCTGCCGCGCTGGATCTGGGCGTCTCGCAGCCCGCCGTCACGCAAGGCTTGCACCGTCTGGAGGCAGAGCTTGGCTTTCCGTTGTTCGTGCGCAGCGCCAAGGGCATGCAGCTCACCGACCCGGCCACCCAGTTCCGGGCCCGGACGCAGTTGCTGCGCTCCAATCTGAAGAGTGCGATTCGCGAGGCGGCGGACTTGCATCTGGGCGAGCAGGGCATCCTGCAGGTGGGCGTCTCGCCGCTCTACGTGAAGCGGCTCTTCTCGCCAGCTGCCATCGTCTTCTGCCGGCAGTGCCCCGCTGCGCGGCTGCGCGTGATGATCAACCTGAACGATGCGCTCATCACGGCGCTCGAAGCGGGCGAGATCGATGTTTCGCTGAGCGCGTTACCCACGGTCGTCCCCCACGGGCTTCAGGCAACGCCATTGATCGAGGACACCCTGTGCCTGGTAGTGCGACAGGGGCATCCGCTGCTGTCGCGGCGCCACCTTCGCCTGCGCGACCTCACCACGGCGCAATGGCTGCTGCCGGGACCCGCCGTCGCCGTGCGTCGAAGCGTGGAGGGACGGTTTGCGGAAGCGGGATTGCCGCCACCGCACGTCACCGTGGAATTGAGCAACACGGCGTGGGGGCAGCTCAACGCGCTGGTCGTCAACAGCGATCTGATCTCGATCATCAGCGAGTCCATGCTCGATGGTCCGAATGGCGAGGGGCTGGTGCCGCTGCCGCTCAACGCCGCGCGCTTTCCGCGTCCGGTCGGGATTCTCGTGCGCCGGGATGGCGTGATCCCGCCGTTGACCCAGCGGTTCGTGGAGTTGTTGAAGGCGCAAAAGGCGGGTGATGCCCCGGCGGTGTAGCTGACGCCTCACGGCCAGACGTCAGCGCGGCCACGGGCGATGCACGCCTGCACCGTACACAAGCCGCACGAGGCGCAGCGCCGTGCGGCTTGCTCAACGCGCGATCACCCCGTGTTGCGCACGCCCGCGGCGATCCCGTTGATCGAGATGTGGATGCCGCGCTGCAGCCTCAGGCTGTCCTCGCCCGCGCGATGCCGGCGCAGCAGCTCGACCTGCAGGTGGTGCAGCGGATCGATGTACGGGAACCGATGCTTGATCGAGCGGGCGAGCGCCGGGTTGCCGGCGAGGCGATCCGATTCGCCGGTGATCAGGGTGAGTGCATCCTGCGTGCGCTGCCATTCGGCTTCGATCGCCGAGAAGATCTTCTTGCGCAGCTTCGCATCCGGCACGAGCCCCGCATAGCGGTGCGCGAGCGCGAGATCGCTCTTGGCCATGACCATGTCCATGTTGGAGAGCAGGGTGCGCAGGAATGACCATTCCCGGTACATCTGCTTCAGGCAGCGTTCGCGGGATTCGCGCGAATCCTTCTTGCCTGCCTTGCCGGTGCCGCCCGCCAGATAGGCTTCGACTGCGGAGCCAAAGCCGAACCAGCCGGGCAGCGTGAGGCGGCATTGGCCCCAGCTGAAGCCCCAGGGGATGGCGCGCAGATCCTCGATCTTCTGGCTGGGCTTGCGCGAGGCCGGGCGCGAGCCGATGTTCAGGCCGGCGATCTCGCGGATCGGCGTGGCGGCGAAGAAGTAGTCGGTGAAGCCCGGGGTCTCGTAGACGAGCTTGCGGTAGGCGTCCATGCTCGCCTGCGACAGCAGGGCAGCCGTGTCGAGGAAGGCCTCGGGTACCGGCTTGGCTTCGGGCAGCAGCGTGGCCTCGAGCGTGGCGGCCACGAGCGTCTCCAGGTTGCGTCGCCCGATCTCGGGATTGGCGTACTTGGAGGCGATGACTTCGCCTTGCTCGGTCAGGCGGATCTGGCCGCGCACCGTGCCCGGAGGCTGGGCGAGGATGGCGTCGTAGCTTGGGCCGCCGCCCCGGCCCACCGTGCCGCCGCGGCCATGGAAGAGCCGCATCGTGATGCCTTCGCCCGGCTCGCCCTCGGCAAAGAGCGCGGCCAGCGCGCGCTCGGCGCGATAGAGCTCCCAGTTGCTCGTGAAGATGCCGCCATCCTTGTTGCTGTCGCTGTAGCCGAGCATGATGTCCTGCTCGCCACCGGAGCGGCGCAGCATGTCGGCGATGCCGGGCAGCGCGTAGAACTCGCGCATGATGGGCGCGGCCTGGCGCAAGTCCTCGATGGTCTCGAAGAGCGGCACGACGATGAGCTGCGCGTGCGCCGGGCCTTCGACGGCCTGCTCGGCAAGCTCGGGAGACAGCGGGCCGGTCATGAGCCCGGCTTCCTTTTGCAGCAGCAGCACTTCGAGCAGGTCGCTCACACTTTCCGTGTGGCTGATGATGTAGTGGCGAATCGCGCGTGCGCCGAAGCGCTCACGCATGTGGCGTGCGGCGGCGAAGATCGCGAGTTCGCTTTCAGTGTGCTCCGAGTACACCGCGCCGGCCACGCGCAGGGGCCGCGCATCGTTGATGAGACGCAGAAGGAGCTCGCGCTTGGCCGCTTCATCGAGCGCGGAGTAATCGGCCTCCTGACGTGCGTGTGCGAGCAGCTCGGCCACGACCTCTTCGTGCTTGTCCGAGCTCTGGCGCAGATCCACCGTGGCCAGATGAAAGCCGAAGACGTCCACGGCGCGCACGAGCGGGCCCAGGCGCTGCGGCACGAGTGCGCCAGAGTGATTGGCCTGCAGCGAGGCGCGGATGACCCGCAGATCGGCGAGGAACTCCTCGGCGGTGAGGTAAGGGTTCTGCGGGGCCACAGCGTGGCGTGCCGCCTGTCCGCCGGTAAGCGCGAACAGCGTGGCGGCCAGGCGCGCGTACACCCCCGTCAGCGCGCGGCGATACGGCTCGTCCTGGCGGTGTTCGTCCTTATCGGGCGAGGCATCGGCCAGCGCCTGCATCTCGGGCGTCACCTTCACCAGCGTGGCGGACATCGACAGATCCCGGCCCAGCGCATGCACTTCGGTCAGGTAGAAGCGCAACGCCACTTCGGCCTGGTGGCGCAGGGCGTAGTCCAGGGTATCGGCGGTCACGAAGGGGTTGCCATCGCGATCGCCCCCGATCCACTGCCCCATGTGAAAGAAGCTCGGCAGCTCGCTGTCACCCAGCTGTTGCTCCAGATCGCGGTACAGACGCGGGATCTGGCGCAGGAAGGTGGCCTCGTAGTAGCTCAAGGCGTTGTCGATCTCGTCGGCCACGCTGAGCTTGCTGGTGCGCAGGAGTCGCGTCTGCCAGAGCTGCGTCACGCAGGCGCGCACCTGTTCCTCGTTGGCGGGCAGGTCGCCGGGCGGCAGGGATTCGCGCTGCAGCAGTAGCTGGGCGATGCCGCGTTCGGCGTCCAGCAGACTCTTGCGTTGCACCTCGGTCGGGTGCGCCGTGAGCACCGGGGCGATATAGCTGTGCGCGAGCGTCTGGACGATGGCGTCACGGTCGATGCCCGCTTCGCTCAGGCGCTTCAATGCGCCCTTCAGGCTGCCTGCCTGCACGTTGCCGGCGCGCTCATGGAATGTGCGGCGGCGGATGTGGTGGCGATCCTCGGCAAGGTTGGCGAGGTGACTGAAGTACGTGAAGGCCCGGATCACGCTCGTCGTCTGATCGTGCGTGAGCCCGGTCAGCACGGACTCGAGCTTGCGTTCGGCCTTGCGATCGTCATGGCGGCGATAGGCCACCGACAGTTGCCGGATGCGCTCGATGAGGTCGAAGGCGGCTGCGCCTTCCTGTTCGCGGATCACGTCGCCCAGTAGCCGGCCCAGGAAACGGATGTCCTCGATCAGCGGTTCGTCTTTGTCAGCCGGGGTGTATGTCTTCTTGGTCATGATGCGAGCCGTGGGGCTCCGGTTGGATGCGACAGGATGGCGCATGCCCCGCTCGACAGGGCGACATGCTCAACCAATGAGAATAGCGCGGAAGTCGTTCACGTTCGTCCGTGTCGGGCCGGTGCGGATGCTGTCGCCCAGGCGCTCGAAGAAGCCGTGGGCATCGTTGTCGTTCAGTGCCTCCCGCGGGTTCAGACCCATCGCGGCCGCCCGCGAGAGCGTCGTGGGGTCGATGCGGGCGCCAGCGTAGACGTCGATGCCATCGATGCCGTCCGTATCGCCGGCCAGGGCGTGGACCCCGGGCAGGCCGTCCAGCGCGATCGCCAGCGCCAGGAGGAACTCCACGTTGCGCCCGCCACGTCCGCGACCCTTGACGGTGACCGTGGTCTCACCGCCCGAGATCAGCACGCAGGGCCGGGCAAAGGGCTGGCCTTGGAGCGCCACCTGCCGGGTGATGCCTGCCATCACGCTCGCCACGTCGCGCGCCTCGCCTTCGATCCCGTCGCCCAGGATGTGCGCCTCGACGCCGGATGCGCGGGCGAGCGCCGCGGCGCTGTCGAGCGAGCGCTGGGGCGAGACGATGATGTGGCTGGTATGGCCCGCGAGCCGCGGGTCGTCGGGTTTGACGGATTCGCAGGCATCGCCGGCGAGCCACGCCCGGACCGCGTCGGGCAGGGTAAGGCCATAGCGCGTGCAGATGGCAAGGGCGTCCGCACGCGTCGTCGGATCGGCGAGCGTAGGACCAGAGGCGATGTCCCATGCAATGTCGCCAGGTACGTCCGAGACCAGCAGCGTGTGGACGCGGGCCGGGTGGCAGGCGATCGCCAGGCGGCCGCCCTTGATGCCCGAGAGGTGCCGCCGCACGCAGTTCATGTCGGTAATGCTCGCGCCGCTGGCGAGCAGCGCCTGGTTGACCGCCTGCTTGTCGGCCAGCGTCAGCGAGGCCGCAGGCTCCACGAGCAGCGCGGAGCCGCCCCCGGAGATCAGGGCGATGACGAGATCGTCCTCGGTCAGTCCCTGGACGCGCTCGCGCAGGCGGCGCGTGGCCTGTACGCCGTTCTCGTCCGGCACCGGGTGCGCCGCCTGGACGACCTCGATGCGCGCGCAGTCGACGTCGTGACCATAGGGCACGATCACCAATCCCTCCAGGGGGCCGTCCCACGAAGTCTCGAGTGCGTGCGCCATCGCCGCCGACGCCTTCCCCGCGCCGACCACGATAGTGCGTCCGCGAGGCCGATGGGGCATGTGCTCAGCCAGCCGGACATCCGGCTGCGCCGCTGCAATGGCGGTATCGAAGAGGGTGCGCAGCAGCGCGGAGGCGTTGGACGCGTCGAACGGAGCGGCAGTGGGTGTCTGGGACATGGGTGGCAGGATCGGCAATGGGGTGAGGGCGGCGGGACAGGTCGTGTGGTGCATGGTATCGCGGGACGCAGTGGGCCCAGGATGCGCCGTTCCCCAGGCGGACGATCTGCCACGTTGCGTCAGGTTGTCGTATAACTAGATGGCCAGACCGTAGAGCCCTAAAGCATTAGCTTGCGCAGAACATGCACGTTTCCCCTAATGTCGATGTGATGGAGAACCCCCTAATCTAGCGCACAAGATATACGATGACGTACAAGATTGCGGCAGCTGTCGGCATCGCCTTTCCCGGAGAGATTCATGCCATCTGATCACGCGCCCGGCCACAGCCGGCGTCGGTTCCTCAGTGCCACTGCAATGCTCGGTGCTGCGGGCCTGGCGCACGCATCCGGCGCGCCCTCGTTCCCCTTCAGCCCGCAGCAGCGCTACCCTGATCCCTCGGTGCAGATCCTGGATCCGTCATTTGCCCGCTACCGCATCTATAGCAGCTCGGTGGAGCAACTCGCCTCGGGCTTTCGGTGGGTGGAAGGGCCGGTGTGGATCGCCGATGGGCGCTATCTGCTCTTCTCGGACATCCCGGGCAACCGCATCCTGCGGTGGGACGAGACCAGCGGGCAGACGAGTGTGTTCCGTTCGCCCTCGAACTACAGCAACGGCCTGGGGCGCGATCGCCAGGGCCGGCTGCTGACCTGCGAGCACCTGACGCGGCGCGTCACGCGCACGGAGTACGACGGCAGCATCACCGTGCTGGCCGACAGCTTCGAGGGCAAGCCGCTCAATTCGCCCAACGACATCATCTGCCACAGCAACGGCACGATCTGGTTCACGGATCCGCCCTTTGGCATCGGTGGCCACTGGGAAGGCGAGAAGGCCAAGGCGGAACAGCCCCATGGGGTGTATCGCATTGCGCCTGAAGGCGGCGCGGTCGAGCGCGTGCTGGACGATCTGGCCGGCCCCAACGGCCTCGCGTTCTCGCCGGACGAGAAGACGCTCTATATCGTCGAGGGCAGACATCAGCCGTATCGCCGCGTGTGGGCCTACGACGTGGCGGACGACGGCTCGCTCAGCAACAAGCGGATGCACATCGATGCCAACGGCCCGGGTGCGCTCGACGGCATCGCCTGCGACGAAGACGGCAACCTCTGGTGCGGCTGGGGCAGCAGCGGTGCGCCCGGCGTCGATCCGGCCGAGTTCGATGGCGTGATGGTCTTCAACCGGGAGGGCAAGGCCATCGGCCACATCCGCCTGCCCGAGCGCTGCGCCAATCTGTGCTTCGGCGGTGAAAAGCGCAATCGTCTCTTCATGGCCAGCAGTCATTCGCTGTACGCCCTTTACGTCGAAACTCGAGGCGCGGTGTAGCAGGCAACGGCCAGCGTCGCCCTCAACCTGGAGCTATCTTCATGACTTCCCGTAGACATTTCCTGGGCGGGGCCGCTGCCCTGGGTGCCGCCGCCCACCTGCCCGCGTGGGCGCAAAGCGCGTGGCCTGCGCGCACGGTGCGCATCGTCGTGCCGTACCCGCCGGGCGGCTCCTCGGACATCATCGGCCGCATCCTCGCGCCGCGGCTGGGCGAGGCGCTCAAGCAGACGGTGGTGATCGAGAACAAGCCGGGCGCCAACGGCAACCTCGGCGCGGGCTTCGTCGTGCAGTCGGGGGGCGACGGCCATACCGTGTTGCTGTGCGACGTCGGCGCGCTCGCGATCAGCCCGTCCGTGTACAAGCAGCTCACGTTCGACCCGTCCAAGGATCTGCGCGCCGTGAGCATGCTGGCTTACTCCCCGCACGTACTGGCGGTGCATCCGAGCGTGCCGGCCAATACGCTTGCCGAGCTGGTGGAGCTCTCGAAGAAGCAGAGCGTGAACTTTGCCGTGCCTGCCGTGGGAAGCGCGCCGCATCTGGCTGCGGTGGCCGTACAGCAGGCCACCGGCGCGAAGTGGGAGTACGTGCCCTACAAGGGCGGTGCGCAGGCCATCACGGATGCCGTGGGCGGCCAGACGCAGGCCATCATGAACGGCCTGCTCGCCACGCTGCCGCACATCCGCAGTGGTGCGCTCAAGGCCATCGCGATCTCCAAGCGGGATCGCATGCAGCAGATCCAGGACATCCCGACGATCGCCGAGCAGGGCGTGCCGGGGTTCGAGTCCGGCACGTGGCAGGGCGTGATGGCGCCGGCAGGCTTTGACGATGCCGCCGTGCAGCGGCTGGCGGCTGCACTGGCCGACATCGTGCGCGATCCGACCGTGACGAAGCAACTGAGCGAGCAGGGTGCGGAAATCGCGATCCAGACCCCGAACGAGACCACCCGGTTCTTCGAGACGGAACGCGCGCGCTGGGCCGAAGTGGTCAAGAGCGCGAACATCACGCTGGACTGATCGGGCGCAGGCAGGGGCGATTCGACCGGCTTGCCGGCGCCCATACGGCCATCGGGGGCCCACGGCGCGTTATCGCGCCGTGACATCATTTCCCTGCTTATTCCGCGTCGACTTCAGGGTAATCCCTAGGGTCGAATCGCCGGTTCCGCTAAAATCTTGGCGCTAGTCAATGGACAAGTGCCCCTTTGCCGGCTGTCTGCGGGGAGTCCCACAGGCAGCATGGCGCACCCGACGACTCTGCCGCGGCCCCGTTGCCGCCTCGGCGTCGCGTCTGCTCCTTGTCGCGCATGGCACTCGCCCATTGGCGCTTCAAGGAAACCAACATGCAATCTCCTCACAAGCCCGTCTCCAGGCTCGGCCGGACGTGGCTGGCCCTGCTCGGGCTGGGCATTCTGGCCGCTCGTCTCTCGGGTGCTGACGCTCGCTGGCATCGCGCTGCTGGTGGCGCTGTCGTACCCGCTGCTGCGCCGCGCGCGAGGCCTGTCTCCTGCACGCGGCCCCGCGCTGGCCGTGGCAGCCATTCTGGCGGTCGGCACGGGCGATACCGTGTGGGGCATGTTCCAGCCGCATCCCATCGTGGCCGCGCAGGATCACGGCCCGGCGCTCACGCCGGCGCCCAAGGATGCCGCATCAAACTGGGCGCACTACGGCAACACGCCGGGTGCCTCGCGCTTCGTGGCGCTGGACCAGATCAATCGCGATACCGTCCGTGATCTGCAGGTGGCCTGGACGTATCGCACGGGCGATATCGCCGACAGCCCGACCGGCAACGGCGCCGAAGACCAGCTCACGCCTTTGCAGGTGGGTGATCGTGTCTTCGTCTGCACGCCGCACAACAACGTGATCGCGCTGGAAGCAGCCACGGGCAAGGAGCTCTGGAAGACCGAGATCAACGCCAAGCAGAAGAAGTGGATGCGCTGCCGCGGTCTGGCGTACTTCGATGCGGCGCAGACGATCGAGGCGCCGAGCGTGCCGGGTTCGACCCCCGTGGTGCCGGTCGTGGTGGCTGCGGGCGCGGCGTGCGAACGTCGCATTCTCATGAACTCCATCCAGGCCGAGCTGATCGCCCTCGACGCCGACACCGGCGCCTTCTGCGCCGACTTCGGCACCAATGGCCGGGTCGATCTGAAGCAGGGCATCGGCAAGGGCGCGGATGCGGGCGAATACTCGCTCACGTCGGCCCCGACCCTGGCGGGCACCACGGTGGTCGTGGGCGGCCGGGTGGCGGACAACGTCAGCACCGACATGCCGGGCGGCGTGGTGCGCGGCTACGACGTGATCACGGGTGAGCTGCGCTGGGCCTTCGATCCCGGCAATCCCGACGACAAGAGCGCGCCTGCCCCGGGCGAGACCTACGTGCGTTCGACGCCCAATGTCTGGGCGCCGATGTCCTACGACCCTTCGTCGAACACCGTCTTCATGCCGGTGGGCAGCGCGGCGATCGATCTGTTTAGCGTCAAGCACACGGCGCTGGATCGCAAGTACGGCGCGACGATGCTCGCCGTGGACGCCACGACCGGCCAGGAGAAGTGGGTCTACCAGACGGTGCACAACGACCTGTGGGATTACGACATCCCCATGCAGCCGACCTTTGTCGACTTCCCGATGCCCGATGGCTCCACGACGCCGGCGCTGATCTTCGGGACCAAGGGCGGCCAGATCTTCGTGCTGGATCGTCAGACGGGCAAGCCGCTCACGCAGGTCGAGGAGCGTCCCGTCAAGGCAGGCAAGATTCCGGACCAAGTCTATTCGCCCACGCAGCCCTTCTCGGTGGGCATGCCCACGATCGGCGCAGCCGACCTGACCGAGGCCGACATGTGGGGCGCCACGCCGTTCGATCAGCTCGTGTGCCGCATCAAGTTCAAATCCATGCGCTACGACGGGCTCTTCACACCGCCTGGCAAGGATCCCTCATTGAACCTGCCGGGCTCGCTCGGTGGCATGAACTGGGGCGGACTGTCGCTCGATCCGAACGGGCAGTACCTCTTCGTGAACGACATGCGCATCGGCCTGGAAGTGCAGCTGATCGACCAGCCTGCGGGCGGCAAGCGCAGCGACGGTGGCGAAGCCGCCAACGTCACCACCGCCACGCCGCTGGTGGGCACGCCTTACGCCATCAACGCCAAGCTGCGCTTCGTCTCGCCGCTCGACATTCCGTGCCAGGCCCCGCCCTTCGGCACCCTGACCGCCGTCGACCTGAAGACCCGCCAGATCGCCTGGCAGGTGCCGGTCGGCACGGTGCAGGATACGGGCCCCATGGGCATCAAGATGCGTCTGCCGATCCCGGTGGGCATGCCCACGATCGGGGGCACGCTGGCGACCCAAGGCGGGCTGGTGTTCATCGCCGCCACGCAGGATTACTACCTGCGCGCCTATCACAGCGGTACGGGCGAAGAGCTCTGGAAGGCCCGTCTGCCGGTGGGCAGCCAGGGCACGCCGATCAGCTACACGGTGCCCGCCACGGGCAAGCAGTACGTGATCGTGTCGGCGGGTGGCGCGCGTAACTCGCCGGATCGCGGCGATTACGTCGTGGCCTACGCGCTGCCGTAAGCAAGTCCGGGTGCGTCCCGCTGTGGGCGCACCCAGTAGTCGCGGCGAAACTCAGACGCCGGCAGCATCTGGTCGGGTGAACAGCGTAGCCAAGCTTCACGTGGTCGAGCGGGTATGCGCTTTGCTACGTTCCGTATCGTTGGCCGCCTCAGGGCGGTCCTTTCTTCCGATACTGCTGAAAGGAGGTTCCATGAAACTGTCCGCCCTGTCCCTGCGCAATGCCGCCATGACCGCCGTCGGCGCCGTCCTGTGTGCCGGCACTGCCTTTGCCGCCACGCCCTCGACCTCTGCCCAGGACCGCTACGCCGCCGAACGCGCCGCGTGCGAATCCGGCCGCAGCGGCCAGGACCGTGCCACCTGCATGCGCGAAGTGGGCGCAGCGCGTCAGGAACGCCAGCGCAACAACCTGAACAACGTCCAAAGTGACGCCCAGCTGCGTGCCAACGCGGCCGCGCGCTGCGATCGCCTTCCCCCGGAGCGTCGTGAGGGCTGCATGGCCCTGCGTGGCGACAACGTGCAAGTCCAGGGCAGCGTTCCGGGCGGCGCCATCCTGCGCCAGACCACCATCCGTGAAGTTGGTGAGCCGCGCCCGATGCCCAATGCTGGCACTGGCATGAACCAACCGGGCATGGCCCCCGCACCGGGCGCTGCCCAGCCGATGCCCGCCCCCGGCATGGCACCGGCCCCGCAGCCGATGCCGCAAGGCACGACCGCGCCGTACGGCACGGGCACCGGCATGGGTTCCGGCACCGGCATGCGCTGATGCTGCTGGCCGCGACTTCGTCGCGGCCCTGGTTGATGCAAAAAGGGAACGCCTCGCGCGTTCCCTTTTTGCATGCGTGCCGCCCGAAACCCCCGCAGGAGCAAGGGCGCCCCGGTGGTAAACTCCGGCCTCTGGCGCGCCTGCGCCAGGCAGCCTGCCCATAGCTCAGTTGGATAGAGCATCCGCCTTCTAAGCGGACGGTCGGGGGTTCGACTCCCTCTGGGCAGGCCACGCATTGCCGGCGATCCATCATCTGCTGTGATGGCGTGCCCCGTTGACACGCCTTACCGAGCGCGGCGCGGCCCTGCCGTTCAACCGAAAGGGTTGTTCCGCTTGTTGATGACGCTCTTGAGACTGTCGCCGATCTGTCGCACCTGCTGGGCGTGCTGGTCGACCGTTTGGAAAAACTGCTCGTTCAGCTGATCGAGGCGGGCTTGATCAGCAGCCGTGAGCGTGCCGCCCGACACACCCTCGAGGTCTGCGTCGGAGATGGCGTTGCTCGACACGTCGCGATCCGTATCGTTGGGCGCAGTCATCGTGAGTTCCTGGAGAATGTGGGCCGGTCGAGTGTAGGGCATCTCGACGGCCCAGGCCATGGCACGCCTGTGCCATGCCAAAGCTCGCTTTGCGAGGCAGAGGCATGTCGACGGATTACCGCGCGCAGAGTTTAGGAAAGCTGGTCGATCGTAATGCCCATTGCCGCGGCGATGCGCTCTCTCGTGGCTTTCTTCGGCTTGGCGTCCGCGGCCTCCATGGCTGCATAACTGGGCTGGCGGATATCGAGTCGCCGCGCCATCTCGGCCTGAGTCAGTCCAAGATGCTCGCGCCAAGCTCGGATCATGCTCCACTCATTCCTTACGTGGAGGGCCATGACCTCATGCGGGGTCGAGCCATCGGCGGGAATTCGACCCGCAGTAGCACCAGGGACACCCGTCAGTTTAAGGTACTCGTCATAGGGCAATACGACGAAGGCCGGCTTGCCATTGGACTCCAGAATGGTCAGGGCTGCACTCATGCGCATCTCCTTTCAATAAGTGTTCTCGTCTCGCTTTTTGACTTGCTGCACTTCGATGATGCGGACCTCGGTGTCTGCATCGAACAGCACACGATAATTACCGACCCGCATGCGATAACCGAACTCATGCTTGGTCAGGGCAATGACGTTCTTGGCGCTGGGGAACGTTACTAGTTGGCCTACGGCGTCGATGATTGAAACTTGCGCTTGGCGGTCGACCTTCCTGAGTTGTTTCTTCGCCCTGCTGGACCAGTTGATGCGGTACATCGTCGTCCTCTTTATAGTTTTATTATAGTTTAAGCTATAAGGCGACGGCAATCTGGTTCGGCTCGATGCATCGGCTTCGCGCAACACCTATGCGCTGTGGCGGGCGGCGTCACCAACGCCAGGCGGCCAGATGCCGGAGAGCTTAGCTGATTTATTAATCGACGCGCGTGAGTTCCACAGCAGGCTTACCGAGCTCAGCCTCGACCGGCTATACCTTGCTGACAACAAATGCCCAGTCCACATCTGAGACCGCAAGGCATGCTGACTAGGCGCTACGTTCCCTTCTCGTGCGGGTGCGCGTTTGGCGCACGTGATCCTTAAAAGAAGCGGGTAGCGGCTCATATTGTCTGCCCGCATTCGGCGCGTCCTTCATCAGCAGCCCGGATCTCGTTGCCCGCCTGAAGCACGACTGGCCGCTCGCGCAGCCGGATCGCGCGACCTTCTATGGCGGCGATGCGCGGGGCTACATCGACTATCCCGCCTACGCGCCCCTGGCTGCCTAGCGCGTGGCGGCGCGGTCCGCTGCCGGTGTTCGGATAGCTCCCGACACAGCGCGGTCCCCGACGGGCAGCTGCGTCGATTCGCGACGTAGATGCGGGGAAATGTACCGATGTATTCCTGCAGGAGCGCAGTCTTTTCGACGGTGGGGCATGGTCATCCCCCAGAGGGCCACTCGAAGCCACGCACATGCACCAGGAACGCCGTCATCGCGGCGCTCGCGTGACGCCGATTCGGGTAGTACAGATACCAGCTCGGCAGGGTGGCCGACCAGTCCGCCAGCAGCTCGACGAGGCGGCCCTCCTGCAGGGCGCTGTCGACATAGGGCGCGAAGAGGTGGGCCACGCCCTGGCCGGCCAGGGCCGCCTGAAGCTCCTGATGCGCCGAGCTCAACGTGAGCCGGCCTTCCGGCAGGATGGTCACCGTGTGCCCGTTCTTCTCGAACGACCACGCCACGCGCGTGCCACCCGGAAACCGTCGGCAGATGGCCTCATGGCCGGCGAGCTCGTCCGGCGTGGTGGGCCGGCCTCGATCCGCCAGGTAGGACGGTGCGGCCACGATGGCATAACGCAGCGCGGGCCCGAGTGGCACGGCGACCATGTCGCGCGCGAGCTGCTGGCCGAATCTCACGCCCGCATCGAAGCCTTCCTCGACGATGTCCACGATGGCCGCATCGCTCACGATCTCGACTTTCACGCTGGGATAGGCGCGCATGAAGTCGAACACCAGCGGGCAGAGCACGTGATCGACGGCGGGGCCGGGGGCGTTGATGCGGATCGTGCCGGCGGGGCTCGCGCGCAATTGATCGAGTTCGTCCACGGCGAGCTGGATATCTCGCAGCGCGGGCGCCAGACGCTCCAGCAGGCGCCCGCCCGCCTCGGTGGGGGCCACGCTGCGCGTGGTGCGATTGAGGAGGCGGATGCCGAGGGCGGCCTCGAGCGCATTCATGCTCTGGCTCAACGCCGACGACGACACGCGGCGTTCGGCAGCCGCTGCGCGAAAACCGCCGCAGCGCACGATATCGGCAAAGATCGCCAGGCTGTCGAGACGGGTGGTCGTCATTGCGTAGCTTTACTAACCAGTGCGTGCAGGATTGGGTATCTTATCAGCGCGACGAGAGGCTGCCACAGTGAAGGCCTTCGACGCGCCCGGTTGTCACAAGCCGCGCGTCATCTCCAAACTGCTTTCGCTCAGGAGACTGCCATGTCGTTTCATCCGCCTTTGTCTCGTCACCGTCGCGCCGTCATGCTCTCTGCCGTGGCGGGCGCTGCCGGACTCGCGCTGGGACCGGGCTTCACGCGCCCGGCGCTCGCGCAAGCAGCAACGCCGGCGGCGCCCTTCGCCGCAGGCAATGCTGCAACGTATCGCTTTCAGCTCGGCGACATCACGGCCACGGTGGTGAGCGACGGCCTGATCGGCGGCCCGCCGGCCATCTATGCGAGCGATGCTGGTGAGCTCGAGCTGGGCGAAGCCTTGCGTCAGGCGTTCCTGCCCACCGATCACCTCACACTCAACCTGAACGTCCTGCTGCTCGAGATGGGCGGTCGCCGCATCCTGCTCGAAGCCGGCGCTGGCCAGACCATGGGGCCGCATGGCGGCAGGATCTTCGCCAATCTGGCCGCGCTGGGCCTGCGCCCGGAAGACATCGATGTGATCGTGATCTCGCACACGCACCCAGATCACGTCGGCAATCTGCGCGCAGCGGATGGGGGCAAGGCCTTCCCGCGCGCCACGGTGTTCGCGCCTCGAGCAGATTGGGATTTCTTCGTGCAGAACGAGCCGGATCTGTCCTACATGCCGGTGCCGGAAGATTTTCGTCGCCGGTTCGGCGCCGCCATCAAGCGCAGTGTCGAACCGTATGCGGCCTCGATTGAACGCTACGACGCCGGCGATGAGATCGTGCCGGGTCTCACGACGCTGATCGCGGCAGGGCACACGCCTGGCATGGCCACTTTCCTGGTCCATTCGGGAGACGCGCAATTGCTGCTCACCGCAGATCTCGCCTATCACCCTGTCGTCAATATCGACAACGCATGGATCCCCGGTCCCGATCGAGACAAGGAGACCGCGCAGGCGTCGCGTGAACGCATCTTCGATCGCGCAGCCGCCGAACGCATGCTGGTGCTGGGCTTTCACTACCCGTTTCCGGGCCTCGGCCGCATGTTGAAGCTCGATCACGCCTATGCCTGGGTGCCCGCGTACTGGCAGTTCTGATAGGTGGGTACATAGAAACCTGCCACATTCTCAACGTTGAGGGTATGATCCTGCCCGCGCTGCCAGCTCGACAGTGTGTTCGTGCACGAGCCAAGATCGAGTGTGCAGCATCGGCAGGACGACCTGATAACGAGATCCTAACGGTCCTGCCGACCAGGCGCGACGGGCTTGCCCGGCGTCGGTGTGGAAGATCCGAAGGGAGTGGCAGGACGCATGTTGCGATTTTGTTGGAGAGAGTTGGTCATGAGGACGCGCGGTTGGCGCGTCATTTCCGCAGTGGAGTATCGACGTTGCTATGAGCGGTTCGGTGGCAGTGTGATCACGCACCCTGACGTGCTGGATCTCCTGCATGCGCGCATGCCGCTCAGGCCTCGTTATCTCGGGTTGAAAGGCAAGAATGGAGAGCTGGTCGGGGCTGTCTGTCGATGGGGCAATCGTCTGGCGGGCGACGAGCGCGTCTTGCGCGACGTGGTGCAGGCGCATTTCGATCTTGGCGCACCCGAGATCGTGCTGCCAGTGTCCAGCGCTGCCGGTGCACGGGCCAACATCCTCACGCTGAAGAGTTCGCATGTGTCGGCCTTGAACCGCGGTCTCTTCACCAACCTGCGACCCGTGCAGCGTGACCGGCGTCAACTGGCGTTGGCCAAGGACATGAGCGAAAGCGGCTTCTCCGCCAAGACCAAGCGCAAGCGTCGGCAGGCGGTGCGGGCCTTCCTGGAGGCCGGCGGCACGGTGACGCAGGTCCAGGACCACGATGCCAGCACGTTGGCGAACCTCTACGAGAACCTGCACCGCAGCCGCTGGGGCAAGGCGCCGGGGGATCGTCAGGCCATGATCGATCTGCTGACGCAGCTGCGCCATCTGTTGTTCGGTCAAGTGCTTTGGCTCCATGGGGAGCCTGTCGCCTACGATTTCGTGCTGATGGCCCGCAGCCCCGGCTGGCTGTCCGCTGAATGCATCAACGGCGGCGTCGATCCGCGCTACCCAGACTTGTCATTGGGTTCCGTGCTGGTCTGGCTGAACCTCGTTCAGGCCTGGGAGATGGCAGAAGCAGAGGGACGCGATCTTCGCTTCTCGCTGGGTCGCATGGACACGGAGTACAAGAGCACGTGGTGTCGCCCCTCGCCAATCTACAAGACCATCACGTTGTGAGCCGCGTGTCAGCCTGAAGGCGTGCCTGGCACGAATCGACACGGGTTGCCCCGAGGTGGCAGTGTAAGCTCGGCCTGTTCGTCGTACGCATGGCCCATCGTGGCCGGCGACGAACGACACTGCTGCAACCGGCCATGGTCGCGACGCCTGCATAGGCGCGTCGGCCGTGGCCCCATTCGCTGAGGGCCCCACGTGCTTCGTTCCATGCTCGCCATGTTTTCGCTCTTCGCCTGCTGCGCGATCCCGCCCGCTGCTGCCAGCGCCCCGGTGCTGCCCAAGCGGCAGCCACTGGAAGATTTCTTCCGCAATCCCGAGAAGGGGTACTTTCGCCTGTCCGACGACGGCAAGACGCTGGGCTTCATGATGCCCGCTGCCGTGGACGGCAGCCCGCCGCGCATGAATGTGTTCGTGCAGCCGCTGGCCGATGGCCGCCCGACGGGCGAGCCGCGCCGTCTGACGGCAGAGACCGATCGCGATATCGGCAACTACTTCTGGAAGGGCTCCGACACCATCCTCTTCGCCAAGGACTTCGGTGGCGACGAGAATTTCCATGTGGTGGCCGTGGATGCGGCGTCCGGCAAGATCACGGATCTCACGCCCTACGAGAACGTGCGCGCCAGCATCGAGGACGATCTGCCGGACGACCCCGATCACGTGCTGATCAGCCACAATCAACGTGATGCCACGGTGTTCGACGTGTTCCGCGTGAACGTGCGCACGGGCGAGCAGAAGCTCGTGGCACAGAACCCCGGCAACATTGTCGGCTGGGGCACGGATCACCAAGGCCGTTTGCGCCTGGCCATGGCCACCGACGGCCTGGAAACCGTGCTGCTGTACCGCGACACGGAAGAGGCCGAGTTCAAGCCCATCGTGCGCACCGACTACCGCACGTCGGTGTCGCCTGCCTTCTTCACGTTCGACGACAAGAAGCTCTACACGCTGAGCAATCGCGGCCGCGATCGCCTCTCGCTGGTGGTGGTGGATCCCAAGAACCCGGATGCCGAAGAACTCATCTTCGAGCCGCCCCAGGTGGATCTGGGCGGCGTGGGCTACTCGCGCAAGCGCAAGGTGCTCACGGTGGCGACGTATGAGCCAGCCAAGACCGAGCGCAAGTACTTCGACAAGGAAACCGAGCAGCTCTTCGCGCGCCTGCAGCAGCACCTGCCCGGCTACGAGGTAGACGTGCAGAGCTGGAACCGCGACGAGGACACCTTCATCGTGGCCGCGCACAACGACCGCACGCCGGGCCGCCGCTATCTGTATGGTGCCAAGCAGGACGTGCTGACCGAACTCGCACAGATCAACCCGGCGCTGGCTGAGAGCGACATGGCCGAGATGCGGCCCATCGAGTACACCTCGCGCGATGGCCTGACGATCCATGGCTACCTGACGCTGCCGCGTGGCCGCGATCCCAAGAATCTCGCGTGCATCGTCAACCCGCACGGCGGGCCGTGGGCGCGCGACAGCTGGGGCTTCAATCCCGAGGTGCAGTTCCTCGCCAATCGCGGCTTCTGCGTGCTGCAGGTCAACTTCCGGGGCTCCACCGGCTACGGCCGCAAGTTCTGGGAGGCGGGCTTCGGCCAGTGGGGCCTCACGATGCAGGACGACATCACCGATGGCGTGAACTGGCTGGTGGAGCAGGGCATTGCCGATCCCAAGCGCATCGGCATCTACGGCGCGAGCTATGGCGGCTACGCCACGCTGGCGGGCGTGGCCTTCACGCCGGATCTGTACGCGGCGGCCGTGGACTACGTGGGCGTATCCAACCTCTTCACCTTCATGAACACCATCCCGCCGTACTGGGAGCCCATGCTCAAGCAGATGCGCGAGATGGTGGGCGATCCGGAGCGTGACAAGGAGCGTCTCACGGCCACGTCGCCCGCGCTGCATGCGGACAAGATCCGCACGCCGTTGTTCATCGCCCAAGGCGCGCGCGATCCGCGCGTGAACAAGGCGGAGAGCGACCAGATCGTGGAGGCGCTGCGCAAACGCGGCGTGGAGGTTGAATACATGGTCAAGGACAACGAAGGGCACGGTTTCCACAACGAGGAGAACCGCTTCGAGTTCTATCACGCCATGGAGCGCTTCCTGACCGAGCACCTGAAGCCCTAAGGCAGGTCAGGGGAAGGCCGGGCGTTGTGCCCGGCCTTCGAAGCGCGGCGCGGCGCTTTGCAAGCGCCGCATTTTGTGTATAATCATTTTCTTTCCTGCAAGGCGCTCGTCTTGCACGCCGTTCGGCACCAGTGGTGGCTGTAGCTCAGTTGGTAGAGTCCTGGATTGTGATTCCAGTTGTCGTGGGTTCGAGTC
Source organism: Verticiella alkaliphila (assembly GCF_018904615.1). Lineage (GTDB taxonomy): Bacteria > Pseudomonadota > Gammaproteobacteria > Burkholderiales > Burkholderiaceae_B > Verticiella > Verticiella alkaliphila. The sequence continues at coordinate 231,127 of NZ_JADCNH010000002.1, forward strand.
CCATCAGCCACCCCAAAGAATTCGCGCAAACAAGGACCTTCGGGTCCTTGTTTCGTTTCCGGCGTCCGCCATATGGGCATCAGGAACCGCAGCGTCTTATCCGCTAGCCGCGCACCGCGTCATCTCGATGTGCGGAATTCCATCTTCGCTGTAGATCTCGCTGGTGCGCTCGAAGCCCAGCGATTCATAGAAAGCCTGGAGCCGCGCCTGCGCGCCGATCCTGATGTTCCGGCCAGGATAGGTGGCTGCGGTGAACCGGATGGCTTCTGCCATCAGTTGACGGCCGATCTTCAACGCGCGGAATGTCTCGACTGTCATCACCCGTCCAATGGACGGATCGTCATACTTCACGCCGGGCGCCACGACGCGGGCATAGCCCGCGAGCTCGCCATCGGACCGCACCGACAGGTGCCATGAGGCAAAGTCGGCGCCGTCGATCTCCTGATAGGGACATGCCTGTTCGACCACGAACACGGCCTCGCGGGCGCCGAGGATGTCGTAGATCTGCCTGGGCGTCATGGATTCCATTCTTGCCCATTCAAAAGTGATCGACACGCGTGCCTCCCCGGTTCATCTGTCGGCGATTGTAAAGCGGCTGCCAGACCTGACACCGTCCATCGACCGATGAACGCATCCTTTCTATACTCCGGCGTTTTGCTCCGAAGGATGTCCCTGCATGCGCGTCGCTGGCCTCCTCGTCGCTACTCTGATGCTGTCCACCCTCTCTGGCTGCTACATCACCCGGGTCTCGGAGACTCGGCACGACCGGGACGTCACGCGCATGAACGCGGAAGGCCGCACGCTGGATGACGCGCGGCGCGCCGCGGAGCGGATCGGGTTCGTCTGCGAGTCTTCCATTCACCGAAGCTATCCGGTCAGGATCGACGGGGTGGACCGGCAGGCTGACATTCTCGAGTGCAACAAGAAGTCGTTCGAATGGTTCTGCCCGCAGCGACGTTATGCAAGCTTCATGGCAGATCCGGCCACGCAGATCGTGTTCAACGTGGGACGGCGTGTCGTGGAGCGCAGCTGCTTCTGAACATGACTTCGTGACGAATCGTCGGGTCTGGTCATGGTCCGTTGCCGATCGTGTCGCCGCGGCGCAGGGTGGGTGATACTCTGAAGCCTGATGACCTACGCTCAGGAGGCCACATGGAAACCTTTGTTCAGGACCAGCAGCAACTGCGCCAGATGATCTTCGAGATGGAAACGGCGCTGGACCAACCGTCGTTGCCCGCCGGCACGCTCGAGAGCTGGAAGGCCACGTATCAGGAGATCCAGCTGCGCAGCGAGGATGTGTCGGACGCGCCGGGCGGCGCGGAGGCCGTCAACAGCCAGCATCTTCACAACCGGGCGCGTGATCTTCTGACACGGCTCACTCAGGCGCGTTGAACACCCGTCGCACGGTCGAAAGCCCGCATCTGCGGGCTTTTTTACATCTGGGCGGTGAGAGCGCTCTCACCGCATCCGGAAGATCTTGCCTGGGTTCATCAGGCCGCGCGGATCCAGCGCCCGCTTGACGGCGCGCATCAGGTCCACCGCGCCTTCGCCGGTCTCCTCGACCAGGAAATCCATCTTGTGCAGCCCGATGCCGTGCTCGCCTGTGCAGGTGCCGCCCACGGCGAGCGTGCGCGCCACGAGGTCGTGGCTCAGGCGCTCAGCGCGCTCGCGCTCGTCGGGCGATTCGGGATCGATGAGATAGCCCATGTGGAAGTTGCCGTCGCCCACGTGGCCCACCAGGAAGTAGGGGATGCCGCTGGCATTGGCGTCGTCCACGGCCGCGCGCACGCTGTCGGCCAGGCGCGAGATCGGCACGCACGTGTCGGTCGTGACGGCCCGGCAGCCGGGGCGTGACTGCAGGGCGGCAAAGAAGGCGTTGTGACGCGCCGTCCAGAGCCGCGTGCGGTCTTCGGGCGTGGTGGCCCAGGAGAAGTCATTGCCGCCGGCCTCGCTGGCGAGCGCCTGCACGGTCTCGGCCTGCTCCTGCACGCTGGCCGGCGAACCATGGAATTCCATCAGCAGCATCGGCTCTTCGCGCAGCGTGAGCTTGGCGTGGGCGTTCACCATGCGCACGGTGTTGCCGTCCAGGAGCTCCACGCGGGCGATGGGCACGCCGAGCTGGATGGTCTGGATCACCGTCTGCACCGCCGCGTCCAGGTCCGGAAAGAAGCAGATCGCCGCCGACACGGCCTCGGGCAGCGGATAGAGCCGCACGGTGACCTCGGTCATGACGCCCAGGGTGCCTTCGCTCCCCACGAAAAGTCGTGTGAGGTCATAGCCTGCACTGCTCTTCCTGGCTTGTGTGCCGGTGCGGATGACATCGCCCTGTGCAGTGACCACCTCGAGCGCCAGCACGTTCTCGCGCATGGTGCCGTAGCGCACGGCATTGGTCCCGGAGGCGCGCGTGGCGGCCATGCCGCCCAGCGAGGCATCGGCGCCCGGATCGATGGGGAAGAAGAGCCCCGTGTCGCGCAGTTCCTCGTTCAGTTGCTTGCGGGTGACGCCCGGCTGCACAGTGGCCACGAGGTCGTCCCCCTGGATCGACAGCACGCGATTCATGCGCGAGACGTCGATGCTGATGCCGCCCTGTACAGCCAGGAGGTGGCCCTCGATGGACGAGCCTGCGCCGTAGGGAATCACGGGCACGCCGTGTTCGCCGGCCAGCCGCACCGCATCCACCACGTCCTGCGTACTTTCCGCGAACACGACCGCGCCGGGCGGTGGCACGTCGAAGACGGATTCGTCGCGGCCATGTTGCGCGCGCACGGCCAGCGCGGTGGAGCAGTTCGCCGCGAAGCGCGTCTGCAGCGCGTCGATGAGGGCGGGCCGCAACGGGAAGTCAGGTGGCGGGACGAGGGTGGACATGGCGGTCTCCAGCGGGTGTCTGCGGCATTGTCCCTGATGTGAACGACGCGCGGCTTCGGGTTTACGCGAAAGGGCAAAGCGGCCACTTTCATTTACATTATGCTCGTAATCCATATTGCATTGCATGGGTGATGACCCTGACTAACCCGACCCCAAGCCGCCAGCCCCGGCGCAGCCACGCCGAGCGCAGCGCCGCGACCCGTGGCCGGCTGATCGCCACCGCCATCGACGTGATCGAGTCTGGCGGCCTGGAAGACATGTCCATCCATCAGCTTGCGCGTCGGGCAGGCTTGAGCTCGGGCGCGGTGCAACACCACTTCGAATCGAAGGCAGCGCTCATGATGCGCGTGCTCGAGTCGCTGCTCGCGTCGGACGCGTGGGAGGCGCACCGCTTACCGCCGGCGGACTCGGCGCTGCCGTCGCGCGCGCGGTTCTTCTTGCAGGCACTCTGGGAGCGGCTCTACGCGCAGCCACGGTTCATCGCCGCCTGGCACATCTATCTCAGCAGCCGCGGCCAGCCCGAGGTACTCGCCGAGGTGGCCGAGCAGCGACGCGTCCTGAACGACAAGATGCGCAGCGACTTTCTTGCGGCGCTCCCGGAATTGCACGCGCTGCCCGAGACGCGGCGCGACGCAGTGGTGGCCACCGTGCTGTCGACGCTGCGCGGGCTGGGCCTGCTGGCCTTGTTCCCGGGGGATCCGGGTGCGCCGCAGTCGCAACTCGACTGTCTGGCCGAGCTTCTCGTCAGTCAATGCGGAGCGGATCTGCCGCCCACGCAGGCAGGCTAAACGCGCCGTCGTGCGCGTGTCTGCCGACTCTTCCCATCTCTGGAGACTATGGTGAATCCGCTTTTTCGTCGTGCGCCCGTGTGCGCCGCGCTGTTGCTTGCCGTCGCGACGGCGCATGCCCAGTCCTATCCGGACCGGCCGATCCAGATGATCGCGCAGCAGCCTCCGGGTAGCGGCTCGGATGCCATGACCCGCTCGTGGTCGGAATGCGCCTCGCGCGAGCTTGGCCAGCCGATCGTCGTGCAGAACCGCCCAGGGGCCAATGGCGTGCTGGCGGTGAACCAACTCAAGGGTCAGCCCGCCGATGGCTATACGCTCATGACCGTCGGCATGTCGCAGATGACGATCACGCCCTACGTATATCGGCAGGCGCCGTACGACCCCGCCAAGGACTTCGCTGATGCCGGCGTGATCGCAACCTCGCCGCTGGTGCTCACCGTCCCCACGGCACTGGGCGTGACCAAGCTCGACGATCTCGCCACGGTTGGCAAGGCGCAGGCCGGCGGCCTCGACTTCGGTTCGCCAGGCAACGGCAGCCCTGCCCATCTGCTCACGACGGCGCTGATGGAGCGCATCGGGGTGCCCGCCACGCACGTGCCGTTCGTTGGCGAATCCGCCGGCGTCACGGCGCTGATCGGCGATCAGATCCAGGCGATGACGCTCGTGCTCGGCACGGCAGTGCCGCACGTGAAATCCGGCAAGCTGACGGCGCTGGCGCTTTTCGGCCAGGAGCGCTCGACGCTGCTGCCGGATGTGCCGACATTGGCCGAGGCGCTGTCCGCGGCCGCGGACCTGTCGCGGCCCTCATGGATCGCGGTGGTGGCCAAGGCCGGCACGTCGCCCGCCATCCTGGAGCGCGTCGCTGCCGCCACCCGCGCGTGCAATGGCGACGAGGCTTATCGCGCGCGCATGCAGAACATGAACCTCACGCTCGTGGACGCGAAAGCCGGCGATGCGCAGGTCTGGTCGCAGCGGGATACCAAGGTGTGGCAGCCCCTGATCGAGCGCCTGGGCCTGGTGGCCGAGTGAGCGCTGTGGCAGCAGACGCGCCGCGCTGGCGTCTGTCGCATGGCGGCATGGCCCCCCTGCGCGGATGTCGCGCCGCAGGTGCAGCGCTTTGACGTGCCCAGCGCCGTGGTTCGGGGTGCCGAGACGCGACCCGCGTCTAGCGGCGTGGGACGCGTTGATCTGAATCGGCATGACTCAGGGCAGAGAGGCACTGCCGCGGCGCTTGGCCGGCTTGGGCATCAGCCGTGATCCTGCTGCAGACGCTGGGCGAATTCGTGCATCAGCGGCGACCACGTCGCCATGTCCCGGCCGACGAGTGATCGGCTGCGGCGCAACTGTACCTGCATGCGCGGATCCAGCCGGATCGGACGAAGGCCGAGCTCGCTGGCGCGCCTCAAGCTATCGCCGGGAATGGCGATCAGAAAGCCGTTGGCGGCGGCGAGTTCCATCGCGCCGTGCGAGATGAAGTCGAGCTCCAGGGCGGCGTCGGGCCGCGGCATGCCGATGTGCGCGAAGCCCGCGTCCAGCAGCACGCGGGCGCGCGATGATGGCGTGGGGAGAATCCATCGATGGCGGCCAAGTTCGTCCACGGGCACGGGTGTGCCACGATCGGACAGACCCGGCGCACTCGTCACGATGTGCAGCTCATCGACGCCCAAGGGCACATGACTCAGTTGATCGACGGCTGCGTACGTCGGCACGACGGCCAGATCCAGCGTGCCTTCCTCCACGCGCCGCACCAGCGAGTCCGACAAATCCACATGCAGCTGCACGCGCATCGCGGGGCGGTGCGGGAACATGTCCGCCAGGGTGGGCAGCACCAGCGTATCCCGTGTGGCCCCGGTGGCGCCGATGCGCAGCAACCCCGCGTTGCCGGTGCGCAGTTCCGTGACATTGCGCACGGCACCTGCGTATTCGGCGTTCAGACGTTTGGCGTGCTGCAGGAAGGTCAGGCCCGCGGAGGTGAGTTGCAGCGGGCGACTGTCGCGATGAAACAGCGCAAGGCCCGTGTCGGCCTCGACCCGCTTGAGCGCCTTGGACAGCGCCGGCTGCGTCACGCCCAGCGCTGACGCGGCGCGCGCGAAGCTGCCGTGCTCGACCATGGCGACGAAGTACTCGATGTCTCGCAGCGTCAGGTTCATGACTGAAAGTAATGGCGAACGTGCACTTACGGAAAGTTGTGCCGCAGGCAAGTCCATACACTGCACTGATCGACATCAGAAGGGGACCCGAGGCATGACCACCAAGCCGAACATCGTGCTCATCGTTGCCGACAATCTAGGCTGGGGCGAGCTGGGTTGCTATGGCGGTGGTGCCTTGCGGGGTGCGCCGACGCCGCGCATCGACGCGCTGGCAAAAAGCGGCTTTCTGCTGCAGAACTTTAATGTGGAAAGCGACTGTGTGCCAACCCGGTCCGCGTTGATGACAGGGCGTCATCCGATTCGCACGGGTTGCCTGCAGTCCGTGCCACCCGGCCTGCCGCAAGGCCTCACACCGGGCGAAGTGACACTGGCCCAGCTGTGCTCGGCCCAGGGTTATGCCACCGCGCATTACGGCAAATGGCATCTGGGCGACGTGGAAGGGCGGTATCCGTCGGACCGTGGCTTTGACGAATGGTATGGCATACCGCGCACGACGGACGAGAGCCAGTTCACGTCGTCCGTGGGGTTTGATCCCGAGGCGGCGGACATTCCCTACATCATGGAGGGGCGCGCCGGCGAGCCCTCGAGGAACGTCAAGGTCTACGACCTCGATACGCGGCGGCACATCGACGCCGACCTGGTGGAGCGCTCCAGGACGTTCATGCGGCGGCACCATGCGGCCGAGCGCCCGTTCTTCCTGTATCTGCCGCTTGTGCATCTGCACTTTCCGACGTTGCCGCACCCGGATTTTGAGGGCGCGTCGGATCACGGCGAGTTTGCCGACTCGATGATGGAGATGGACCACCGCGTGGGGCAGGTGCTCGACGAGATCGATGCCCTGGGCATTGCCGAGAACACGCTCTTCATCTTCTGCAGCGACAACGGACCCGAGTTTCGCAGCCCGTACCGCGGCACCGCGGGCCCCTGGCGCGGCACCTACCACACCGCCATGGAAGGCAGCCTGCGCGTGCCGTTCATCGCGCGCTGGCCAGGCCGCATCCCATCCGCGCAGGTCAGCAACGAGATCGTGCACGTCACCGATGTCTTCTCGACGCTGGCGCGCGTGGCCGGTGCCGCCGTGCCTGCGGACCGTCCCATCGATGGCGTGGATCAGTGGGATTTCCTGACGGGCCTGCAGGAGAAATCGGCGCGAGAGGGCTTTCCCTTCTACATCAAGAACGAGTTGCGCGCAGTGAAGTGGCGCGACTGGAAGCTGCACTTCTACTGGGAGCCCGAAGTCAACGAAGGCAAGGGCAAGCTCGAGTCGCCTTACCTCTTCAACACCACCCGTGATCCGAAGGAAGAGACGGACGTTCTCGTCTTCAACACCTGGGTGATGGGCCCGATGCTGCGCATCGTCAAGCGAATGAACGACAGCTTCCAGCGCTACCCCAACACCGTCCCGGGCGCGAGCAGCGATGCCTTCGGCAAGCGCTGAGCAACGCGTGCGGCAGGGTCTTCTGCCGTCTCGGCGGCGTTTCTGTGCACCACCTTCTGAGAGGTCCACCATGCGTCATGCAGCACGAGTCGTCCTTGCGTCCTTCGCCATGCTCGTCACGAGCATTCCTGCTGCAGGCTGGGCTGCAAGCCCGTGGCCTTCCGAGCAGCCGATCACCTGGGTCGTGGGGTTCACACCCGGCGGCTCGGTGGACGTCATCACGCGCGCGCTGGCCCAGCAGGTCGGCAAGGAGCTGAACCAGAGCGTCGTCGTCGAGAACAAGCCAGGCGGTGCCGGTGGCATCGCGCTGGCGGCGGTGGCGCGAGCCCGTCCGGATGGCTACACCCTCGTCACGGCGGCCGGGCCTATCCTGCACGCGCCGCACGTGCCCAAGGTAGGCGCCGGGCTCACCGCCGTGGCGCCAATCGCGCAGGGGGCCGTCGTGCTCGTGGGGCCAGCCAGCGGGCCCAAGGACTTCGCCGCGCTCAGCGCCGCCATCAAGGCGAATCCCGGCAAGTTCGCGTATGCGAGTTCAGGCATTGGCACGGGTCAGCACATTGCCGGCGAGATGCTCAACCAGGCCATGGGCGCGGACATGGTGCACGTGCCCTACAAAGGCGGTGGCCAAGCTGTGGTGGACGTGATGGGCGGTGTGGTGCCGCTCGCCTTCCTCGGTGTGTCGTCTGTCTACGAGCACGTTCGCAGCGGCAAGCTGACCGCCTACGCCGTCACGACTGCGCAGCGGGCCGAGGCGTCGCCGGAAGTGCCCACCCTGCGCGAAGCCGGGCTGTCCAACTTCGAGCTGCCGCAATGGTACGTGGTGGCGGTCCCGGAGGGCACGCCCCAGGACGTGGCCGACAAGCTGCGGGCGGCGACGGCGGCAGCCGTGAAGACGCCGGAGATCCAGCGTCTGCTCACGTCCAACAGCCTGAGCTCGGTCGATGCCAGCATCGATGCCAACGCGCTGGTCAAGGAAAGCATGGACGCGCGGAGTCCGTGGCCCGTGAGGCGAACATCCGCCTGGACTGACCCATCCGCTCACTGCATCGCCAAGAGACCCTATGACCGTTCGCTCGCCACGCCCCAACCTCATCTTCATCCTGGCCGACGACCTCGGCTACGCCGACCTGGGCTGTACCGGCGCGATGGATGCCTACAACCGGCGCGCCGATGTGTCCCCCAACCTGGACGCGCTGGCGAGCCGGGGCGTGCGCTTCACGCGCGGCTATGCGAACTCGGCGGTGTGCTCGCCCACGCGCTTCGCGCTCATCACCGGACGGTGGCAGTACCGCCTGCGCGGTGGCGCGGAAGAGCCCTTGCCCACCCTGCAGGACGACAAGGTGCTCGGCTTGCCGCCCGAGCATCCGACGATGCCGTCGCTCCTGCGTGAGGCGGGTTACCGCACGGCGCTCGTGGGCAAGTGGCACCTGGGGCCCGCGCCGCGCTTCGGCGCGAACAAGTCCGGGTACGACTACTTCTATGGGTTCCAGGCCGGCGGCTCGGACTACTTCGCCCATTGCGACCCGCGTGGCCGCCCGGATCTGTGGGAGAACGAGACGCCCATCGTCGAGGAGGGCTATCTCACCGATCTGTTGTCCGAGAAGGCATGTCGCTTCATCGAATCCGTGGGGGATACGTCGCCCTTCCTGCTGAGCCTGCACTACAGCGCGCCGCACTGGCCCTGGCTCACGCGGGATGACGCCGTCGAGTCGCAGCGCATCCAGGGCATCGGCAAGCATCTGGACGGCGGATCGATCGACACCTACCAGCGCATGATCCATCACATGGACGAAGGCATCGGCCGGGTGATCGACACCCTGGAGCGGCTGGGCCTGGCAGAGAACACACTGATCGTCTTCACCAGCGACAACGGGGGCGAGCGCTTTTCCAACAACTGGCCGCTCGTGGGCCAGAAGATGGATCTGCTCGAAGGCGGCATTCGCGTGCCCACCGTGGCGGCCTGGCCACGCGGATTGCCGGCAGGGGTCGTGAGCGAGCAGCCGCACATGACGATGGACTGGACCGCCACCTTCATGGCGGCCGCGGGCGTCGCGGCGCACCCGGACTATCCGCTCGACGGCGTTTCTCTGCTCCCCGGGCTGGCGCAGCCCGAGGCCACGGTGGCTCGGGATCTGTACTGGCGCATGAAGCACCGCGATCAGCGCGCCATGATCCGTGGCGATTGGAAGTATCTGCAGGTCGAGGGGATCGAATACCTCTTCAACTTGCGCAAGGACCCGCGCGAGCGCGCCAATCTGCGCGAGCGTGAGCCGGCGCGCCTGGCTGAGCTGCGCGAGGCGTGGGCCCAGTGGGATGCGACGCTGCCGCCCATCCCCGAGGACGCGCGCGCCTACCTCGTCTTCGACAAGCGTCAGCTTCCCCAGGCGACGTTCTAACGTGCAATACGCCACGTGGTGACCAGACCCACGACGGCGAGCGTCAGAATCGCGCCTGCGAACGTGGCCGCCGTGAGTGGCAGACCGAAGCGGCCCGCTGCGTAGCCCGCAAGAAGAATCGGCACGGCGTTCGTCAGATAGCTCTGGATGTAGAACGCGGCCATGAGGCCGGCGCGCTCGTGGGGCTGCGCGAAGGGCACGATGGTGCGCAGCGTGCCGAGGAAAGCGGCACCGAAGCCCACGCCCGCGATGATGGGCGCAATCATGAGAATGACGAGATCGCGCAGCAGTATCCCGGTGAGGAACGTGACGGTGCCCGCGACCAGGCTGAACGCGCCGACGCGCAGGGCCAGGTGGGGACTGCGCAGGCGCATCAGCAGCACGCCGATCGCGCCCGTGAAGGTGAGCAGGGCTGCAGCAATGCCGCCCAGCCAGGCTGCCTGCGGCCCCGCGATGTCGCGCAGCAGGGATGGCATGAGCGCCATGTACATGCCGCCCAAAGCCCAGAGGGCCATGTTGACGGGCGTGACCCGCCAGAGCGGCGCTCGCGCTGCGGCGGGCACGCCGACACGAGGCCGCCAGGACCAGGCGGCGGGATCGCGGGCGGTCGATGTCTCCGGAGCCCGCGCAGAGCGTGCCGTCTGCACCAGGAAGAGCGCGAGAAGCACGGCAAAGCCCAATCGCAGTGGATAAGGCGCAAACTCGGCAAGCAGCGTGCTCGACAGGGCGCCGATGCCCATGCCGATCATCGGCACAACGCTGTTGATGAGCGCGCCGCGGTCCCGATCCAGGTCGAGCAGGGCCGCGCCCACTGCCGTGGTGGCCAGGCCCGTGGCAAAGCCCTGCACGATGCGCGCGGCGAGCAGCCAGGCGATGTCATCGGCCAGCAGGAACAGGGTGACAGCAAGCGTCTGGAACGCCAGGGCGGCGAGGATGACGGGCTTGCGGCCGATTCGGTCGGACAGCGCGCCGAAACTCAGCAGCGCCAGCAGCAGCCCTGCGGCGTAAACGGCGAACACGGCCGTGAGCCACAGGGAAGAGAAACCCCAGGTCTCCTGGTAGAGCCGGTACAACGGTGTGGGGGAGGCCGAGGCTGCAAGAAAGGTGATCAGCGTGAGCGCGTGCAGTGCCATGGCGGGATGGCGGGCACCGGCAGATGAGGGTGACATGAAGGCAAGGCGAGGGCGGCAACGAGCGCCGGAAGGTCATATGATGCCCGGTTTCCAGCCCGGCCTTTGCGCGAGAGCGCAAAGGCCGGGGGACCGACGCTTCAACGCATTCCCCCTGGGATGTCGATCAGCCCTGCCACTGCCAATCACGTATCTCCGGCAGATCCACCCCGTGCGCACGGATGTATTCGTCGTGCTGCGCGAGCTTGTCCTGTAGCCCCTGCTGCAGGTAGGCGGCGCGTGCGCCCAGGCCCGGCAGGCGGTCCAGCACGGCCGCCATGAGGTGAAAGCGATCCAGGCGGTTGCGCACGACCATGTCGAACGTCGTCGTGGTCGAGCCTTCCTCCTGGTACCCGTGCACATGCAGGTTGGCGTGGTTCGTGCGCTTGTAGGCGAGCCGATGGATCAGCCACGGGTAGCCGTGATAGGCGAAGATCACAGGCTTGTCGGTGGTGAAGAGGGCGTCGAAGGCTTTGTCCGGCAGACCGTGCGGGTGATGACTCGGCGGCTGCAGCGTCATCAGGTCCACCACGTTGATCACCCGAATCCTGAGCTCGGGCAGTGCCTCACGCAGCAGCATGACGGCAGCCAGGGTCTCGAGGGTGGGCACGTCGCCCGCGCAGGCCAGCACGACGTCGGGCTCGGCGCCTGCATCGTTGCTCGCCCATGCCCAGATGCCGATGCCGCGCTGGCAATGCCGTGCAGCGGCTGCGCGGTCCAGCCATTGTGGGGCAGGGGCCTTGCCTGCCACGATCACGTTCACGCGATCCCAGCTACCCAGGCAATGTTCTGCCACGGCGAGCAGCGTGTTGGCATCCGGCGGCAGATACACGCGCACGATGTCGGACTTCTTGTTGACGACGTGATCGATGAAGCCCGGGTCCTGGTGGCTGAAGCCGTTGTGATCCTGTTGCCAGACGTGCGAGGTGAGAAGGTAGTTGAGCGAGGCGATGGGTTGGCGCCACGGCACCTCGCGCGATGTCTTGAGCCACTTCGCGTGCTGGTTGAACATGGCATCGACGATGTGGATGAAGGCCTCGTAGCAGGAGAAGAGACCATGCCGGCCGGTGAGCAGATAGCCTTCGAGCCAGCCTTGGCAGAGGTGTTCGCTCAACACTTCCATGACGCGGCCGTCGCGCGCGAGGTGTTCGTCTTCCGGCACGGTGGCCGCGTTCCAGGCGCGCTCCGTGGTCTCGAAGACGGCTTGCAGGCGATTCGACGCGGTCTCATCGGGGCCGAAGACGCGGAAGTTGCGGTTCTGGGCGTTGGCCCGCAACACGTCACGCAGGTACTCACCCAGTGCCCGGGTCGCCTGACCTTTGACGCTGCCTGGCGCAGGCACGTCCAGCGCATAGGGCGCGATCTCCGGCAGGCGCAGCGGACGTCGTAGCGCACCGCCGTTGGCGTGGGGGTTGGCGCTCATGCGGCGGATGCCGTCGGGCGCGAGCGCTGCGATCTCGGCACGCAGACGGCCTTCATCGTCGAAGAGCTCCTCAGGCCCGTAGCTGCGCAGCCATTGTTCCAGCAAATGCAGATGTTCGGCGTTGGCCATGTCGGCAAACGGTACTTGGTGCGAGCGCCAGAACCCTTCGTTCTTCAGGCCATCCACGGTCTTGGGCCCGGTCCAGCCCTTGGGGCTGCGCAACACGATCAGGGGCCAGCGGGGTCGCTCAGTGTGGCCCTGGGCGCGGGCCGCCGACTGGATCGTGCGAATGCCTGACATCGCCGTGTCCATGGCCGCAGCCATCGCCCGGTGCATGGGCGTCGGGTCTTCGCCCTCGACGTAGATCGGCTCGTAGCCATAGCCGCGCAGCAAGGCGTCGAGCTCCTCGGGCGGGATGCGGGCGAGCACCGTCGGGTTGGCGATCTTGTAGCCGTTCAGGTGCAGGATCGGCAGCACGGCGCCGTCCGTGACCGGATCCAGGAACTTGTTGGCGTGCCAGGATGCGGCGAGCGGCCCCGTCTCGGCTTCTCCATCGCCCACGACGCAGGCGGCAATGAGATCGGGGTTGTCCAGCACGGCGCCGAAGGCATGGGCAAGTGAATAGCCGAGTTCGCCGCCTTCATGGATCGACCCAGGCGTCTCGGGGGCGGCGTGGCTCGGGATGCCGCCGGGAAACGAGAACTGCCGTACCAGGCGGCGCAGGCCTTCCTCATCCTGAGAGACGGCCGGGTAGATCTCGCTGTAGGTGCCCTCGAGATACGTATTGGCGACCACGCCCGGCGCGCCATGCCCCGGGCCTGCGATGTACAGCATGTTCAGGTCGTGCGCGCGGATCACGCGGTTCAGATGCACGTAGATGAAATTCAGACCGGGGGTGGTACCCCAATGCCCGAGCAGGCGCGGCTTGACGTGGGCGGGTTCCAGTGGCTCGCGAAGCAGCGGGTTGTCCAGCAGGTAGATCTGCGCGACGGACAGGTAGTTGGCAGCGCGCCACCAGGCGTGCATGCGATGCAGAAGTTCGGGGTCGAGCGGCGTGGATGCAGTCACAGCGGATTCGGTCATGCGGCTTCCTCTTGGCAGGTGAGGCGATGGGCATGGCCGTCAGTCAGCCATCGGCGTGCCCATGCTGTCGCGCTGGCTGTCATGGCTGGGCGCGTGCCACGGCCAATGTGTGGGCGGCGATCATGGATTCTTCGTCGGTGGGCACGACGAGCACGGCCACGCGGCTGTCGGCTGCTTCCAGGCGCAGCGCATGGCGGGCGTTGGCTGTCGCGTCCAGCGTCACGCCAAGCCACGCGAGATGCGCGCACACGGCGGCTCGCACCCAGGGCTGGTGCTCGCCGATGCCCGCAGTGAAGACCAGCGCGTCCAGGCCGCCGAGGCCGGTGGCCATCGCAGCCACTTCGCGGGCGATACGCAGCACGAAACTCTGGCAGGCCTCGCGCGCCTGGGCCGTGGGGCTGTCGACCAAGTCCCGGATGTCCGCGCTCTCGCCCGAGAGGCCTAGGAGCCCTGACTGGTGATAGAGCATCTCCTGCACCTGGGGCACGCTCATGCCGCGCTCGGTCAGCAGGTGCAGGAGAACACCCGGATCCAGCGTGCCGCTGCGCGTGGCCATGGGAATGCCGTCCAGAGTGGAGAAGCCCATGCTGGCATCCTGACTCCGGCCCTCGCGCAAGGCGCACAGGCTGGCACCGCTGCCCAGGTGCGCGACGATGACGCGGCCGCGCGCAAGCTCAGGGGCCACTGCGCGAAGGCGCTCGGCCACGAAGGCGTACGACAGACCGTGAAAGCCGTAGCGTTTGACGCCAGCATCGAAGAGCGCGCGCGGCAAGGGCAGTCGGCGCGTGAGCGCCGGCTGCGTGGCGTGAAAGGCCGTATCGAAGGTGGCGACCTGCAGCAGACCGGGATCGTGCGCCCGGATCGCCCGAATGAGCCGGACATTCTGGGGCTGATGCAAGGGGGCGAGCGGAACGAGTGCTTCGATGCCCGCGAGGACGTCGTCGGAGACGGCCACGGCCGTGGTGAAGCGATCCGCGCCATGCACGACGCGATGCCCGATGGCGGCGATGGCGTCCAGCGCGACGTGCTGCTTCAGGTGCGCGAGCGTCTGTGCGACGAGGTGCTCGGGCTGCGCATGGGCGTCGGCAGACAGCGGGACGGTGTGCTCATCGTGCGCACACGGGATGTGCAGGGGGGCAGGGCGTTCGCGCAGATCCACATGCGCCCTGGCGCGCTGGCGGGGTGTGTCGCCGCTGATGTCGAACACCCCGAGCTTGATCGTCGAGGAACCTGGATTGAAGGTGAGGAGAACGGGCGTCGTCATGCGGTCGGGGCCCTCCGGCAGTGGGCGGCCTTGTCGGCCCGCCCGATCCTGCCATTCTGGGTGTTTCCGCAGGAGCCCGCAAATGCGGGGCCGCTGGCGCTCGTCGCGTACCGCTCGCCAACGGCCCGCACCGCGCGACCTCAGTAACCGACGGTAAACCGTTGACGCGAATGTGCGGGCTTCTCCAGTTCATCGGCCATGGCGATCGCGAAGTCTTCCATCGAGATGTGGCTCTTGCCCTGGTCGTCCACGAGCAGGGTGTCACCTCCGAGCCGGAATTGGCCGGTGCGTTCCCCGGGGGCGAACTCGGCGGAAGGCGAGAGGAAGGTCCAGTCAAGCTCGCGCTCCTGACGAAGGGCCTGCAGGAAGTCCCGGCCCGCCAGCGCCTCGGCCTTGTAGGCGTCAGGGAATGCCGGGGTATCGACCAGTGCCTGGCCTGGGGCGATCTCCAGGCTGCCCGCGCCGCCCACCACCAGGACGCGGGGCACGCCGGCCTGGCGCGCCGCGGCGAGCAGCGTGTCTGCCGTTGTCCCGCCCGCAAAGCGCGTGCTGCTGATCACGGCATCGTGGCCGCGCAGAAGTGGTGCAATCGCCTGGGCATCGGTGGCATCGGCCGCAGCCAGGGCGAGGCCGGGCTTCGCCGGCACCTCCGCTACGTGGCGGGCGATGCCCGTGACCTGGTGGCCTCGGCGCAACAGTTCGGCGGCAATGCGCGCACCGGCGCGCCCGGAAATGCCGAGGATGGCGATGTGACTCATGATGGACTCCTGAGAAGGGAACGAAGAAAGGGGCCGGCGAAGAGGGGCTGGTCCGCGTGCTCAGCACGCGAGTGGCTTGGCGCCGTCGATGCCCAGCGCACAGGCGGCATCGGTAGCCGCTGCGGGGGATGCAACGGGCAAGCCCTGGGTCAGGTGACCCTGCAGATGCTGCGCCCAGGGCTGTTCACGGCCCAGCCAGACGCCGATGTCGAGTGCAGTGATGCGCCCGCCGATCTCCAGCGCGAGCGTGGGAAAGCCCTGGCCGCCCAGTCGATGCAGCCACGCCCGGCTCTGTGCGATGTGCGCCTCCGTATGATCTCCAGCCAGCGCGTCGAACGTGGCGCCGAAGGTGTCTTCGGGCAGATGGAGGTCGGCGGCGAGACTGTCGATCACCGCGCGCTCGGCAATGCGTCTGCCCTCGACATAGTGCGCTTTCTGCAGCCGGTGAAGCATGTCCAGGCCGCGCCCATCCAGCGACTCCGTGGCCAGCACAGCCGTGGTGGGCGGGGCCGAGTCCATCACCGCGCCGAGGTCGTTGAGCAGATGGTCGAAGTAATGCAAGCCGAACGGTTGGCCGGTGAGCTGCGCGATGCGCTTGTCGTGCGGGATGACGTACTCGCGCCATTCCGGTGTGATCGTGCGCCGGTTCGCACCCGTCATCATGCCGCCGCCGTGCAGGGCAATGTGCAAGCCCGGCAACTCGTGCGCGGCACGCAACAGCGGCGCGGCGGCATAACACCAGCCGCAGAGCGGGTCATAAACGTAGTGCAGGATGGCGGTGGGGGTGTCGATGCCCATGATGGCAATTCCGGTCTTGGCGAGATTGGCTTCATGGTAGGCGCACGGACCCCCCGGAAAAACCGCCTATCATGAGCAGCATCGTTGCATGGATCGATCATATGGACCGGCTGAGAGCCGCAGAGGTGTTCGCCGAGATCGTGGGCCGCGGGAGTCTGTCTGCCGCAGCCGAGCGGCTGGGCATGTCGCGCGCCATGGTGACGCGGTACCTGGCAGAGATGGAAACCTGGGCCGGCGCGCGGCTGCTGCATCGCACGACGCGGCGGCTCAGCCTCACGCCGTCGGGCGAACAGGCGCTGGCGCGATGCCAGCAGATGCTGGCGTTGGCCGCAGAGGTGCCGACCCCGGCCGAGGATGTGGAAGGGCCCCGGGGGCTCTTGCGCATCGCGTGTTCGCAGTCCCTCGCGCAGGATGTCCTGATGCCGGTGGTGAGCGCGTTCCTGCGCAGGCATCCCCTGGTGGCGGTGGACTTCCGTATCGATGCGCGGCCGGTCAATCTCGTGGAAGAGCGCATCGATCTCGCCATCCGGATCACCAACGATCTGGACCCGAATCTCATCGCGCGTCGTCTGGGCGTGTGCGATTCCGTGGTCTGTGCGGCGCCCGCGTATCTCGAGGCGCACGGTGTACCGAGACGGCCAGAGGATCTGGCCACGCACAATTGCCTGACCTACTCACTCTTCGGCCGCAGTCTCTGGCTCTTTCACGACACCGCGGATGAACCGGTCAGCGTGCCGGTGGCCGGCAACCTGAGCGCCAACGAGAGCCATGTCCTGCTGGCAGCTGCCGAGGCGGGCGCCGGGGTGGCGTTGCAACCTGCGTACGCCGTGACGGCAGCGGTGGCGTCAGGCCGGCTGGTGCCCCTGCTCACCGGCTATCGGCCGCAGGCGCTCGGCATCCATGCGATCTATGCTTCGCGCCGGCACATGTCGCCGGCGCTGCGCACGCTGCTGGACGTCCTGTCTGCGCACTTCCAGGATCCCGCCAGGTGGCCGCCGATGCTGGCGGCCCCGGCGGGCAAGCCCGCGTGAGGCATGCGGTGCGGGCTTACTGTCCTGCGTTCAAGCCCAGAGATCGCCCAACTCGCCGATGGCGGTGAGCAGATCCCCCATGAGCGACACATCGAACTCGTCCGACATGCCGAAGGACAGCGCCACCTCGCCACGGGTCATATCGCCCGTGCCAAGGGCCTCGGTCCAGTACTGCAGCCCGCCTGCGTCGCCCTCACGGTCCAGCAGATCGGCGTAGAGCGTCTGCACGAAGACGGTGTCCTCGAGCAGCCCGCGGCCATTGAGGAATTCGTCTGACAGCGTCATGTTCTGGGCGATGGATTCCACCGTGTCGTCGCCGAAGGCGTTGACCGTCCAGTGGTGAAAGCCCTGGGCATCGGGGTCGCGGTCCAGCAGGGCGTGATACAGCGTGCCGATCAGGAGGGAGACGTCGGCAACCGCCTCGATCACGAAGGTGGCATCGTCGAATTGCACGCCCCGCACGTTGTAGAGAATGTCCATGCGGCTTTCGTCTTCCGCCTCCACGGCCCAGACGTTCTCGCCGAAGTCGATGCTGTAGTCGCCGCGCGAGCCGCTATAGATCACGGTGTTGAAGCCGTCGTTGCCGTGGATGGTGTTCCTGCCCGCGCCAGCGTCGAACCAGTTGTCCAGCGTGTTGCCGAAGAGGGTGTCATTGCCGGCGCCGCTCACGGCCGTGGTCACTTCCACGCCGTGGGCGATGGTGAAACCGCCATGCACGCCCCTCACGAACGACAGAAAGCCGCCGCCACCCCATTCGAGCTCGAGCGTGGCCGGATTCAGATTGATCACGGCATCGCGCGCGCCGTCGTAGCGAATCACGTTATCGCCGAAGCTGTTCCAGATGGCGGTATAGCCCACGCCGGGGCCGTCCATGTCGGCTAGCTGATACACCGTGCCCGGCGCGCCGGCTTCGATCGCACCGTACTTCTGCTGAAGAATGGCAATGTCCAGGGCCATCGGTCCGGTGGCCCAACCGAAGTTGTCCGAGGGCGAGACGCGCATGGGGCCGGTCACCCAGCCATCGTTGTAGGACATCATGGTGTAGACGCCCTGGTTCAGCTCGAAGTCACCCGTGGTGCCGCCCAGGCCGTGATACGGCGAGTGGATCACGCCGGGCATCACTGGGGAGCCACCGCCATCGTCATGGGGATGGGCCAGCCCGAACATGTGGCCGAACTCGTGAGTGAGCGTGATGAAGCCGTAGCCGCCCTGGTCCAGCGCGCCGCCGGCTTCACGCGACCACTCAGGGCTCGCGACGTTGAACGACGCGATCGCGCCCGTCTGTCCGTACGTGTTCTCGCCGGGCGGGTTGGCCCAACCCAGCGTCGTGCTGCCGAAATCGAACAGGGCGAACCGCACGGTGGCCTGCGCCGGATCGTCCACCTCCACGAAGGTGAGTGGCGTGATGGCAGAAAAGAGCGAGAGGGCAAGGCGCGCCTGCTGCTGCTCGTAGTCATTCCAGCCGACCAGCGTCTTGGTCTCGACCGGTCCGTCCTCTTCAGCGACGAGATCGAGCGTGGCGCCTTCCTTGAGGAATGCGTAGCTGATGACATTGCCTTCGAGGCGGGTTCCCCAGTCGATGGAGGCAAGCAGCGGATAGGACATGGCAGACGTCTCTTGGTTGGGAGCCAGAAAGCTCGGTGACCGCAGTATAGGCAGAGTTGTGAGTTTTTGTGCCATTTTGCGACCCGCTCGTGTGAGGGATTGACATATTCTTGCAATGGGTGACCCCCATGCTCGCGCCTTTCCCTTCTTTTCTGGATCGCAGCATGGCCACCTCGACCGTGGATGTCGTTACCGGGCTCTACACCCATCTCCTCGGCCGCGCTGCCGATCCCGTCGGCCAGGCGTACTGGGTGAGCCGGGTGGCCGATGGCCACCAGACACTCGCGCAAGTCGTGACGGCGTTCCTCTTCACCGAGGAAGTCCAGTCCACCAGTGCGGCGCTGGTCCGTCTGTATGTGTCCGGTCTGGGCCGCCAGCCCGATGCCGACGGCCTTGCCTACTGGCTGGCCACACATCGCGCGGGCATGTCGCTCGCCGACATTGGCGCGTCGTTCGCGCAGTCGGCGGAAGGTCAGGCGCAGTCGGACGATGTGTCGGATCTCGCCTTCGTGACGGGCTTGTACCAGGCCGCGCTGGGGCGTGCGCCCGAAGCCGGGGGCCTTGCCTACTACCTGGGGCTGCTGGCCGATGGCGTTCCGCGCGAGCAGATCTTCGGCGCCATCGTGCAATCGGTGGAGAGTGTGGAGCACGCGAGTGCACACGTCGCGGCCACGCTGGTCTACCTGGGCGTTGCGGGCCGTCTGCCCACCCCGCGGAGCTCGAGGCCGCGTTGTCCGCCGCGCCGGGCACTTCGCTCGCCGAACACGTGGCCGAACTCGTGGATGCCGTGCTCACGCCGACGCCGGAGCCCGAACCGGAGCCGCAACCTGAGCCGGAGCCGGGCCCTGGCCCGCAACCGGAACCCGAGCCCGAGCCCGAGCCCGAGCCTACCGAGGTGATCTTCACGCCGAATCCGGGCACGTCCCAAGGTTCGTCGGACGCCTCCACCGCGATCGCGTTGGACGATGACTACATGATCGTGGGCGACGACGAGGCCAACGTGCTTCGCGTCTACTCGCGCGAAGGCGGCGCGGCAGTGCTCGAGTGGGACTACGGCCCCTTCATCGGCGTGAACGGTGAGCTGGACCTGGAGGCCAGCACGCGCATCGGCGACACGCTGTACTTCATCGGTTCGCACGGCAACTCCAAGAATGGCGGCGAGGCGGACAGCCGCGAGGTGCTCTTTGCCGTCAACGTGAGTGGCACCGGCGCCGACACGGTCTTCGCCTATCAAGGCGGCTACAAGGGCCTGGAAGGCGACCTTGCCAGCTGGGACGCGAACAATGGCCATGGCCTGGGCGCCGGTTACTTCGGCCTGGCCGCTTCTTCCGCGGACGGCGTGAGTCCGGAGCAGGTGTCCGGCTTCTCCATCGAAGGCATGGCGGCCTCGCCCGACGGCAGCGCCCTGTGGCTCGGCTTTCGCGCACCGCAGACCGACACCTCGGCGCGCGAGCACGCGCTGCTCGTGCCCGTCACCAACGTGGCGGCCCTGCTGGACGGCACCGCGCAGACGGCGACCTTCGGCGAGCCGATGGAACTGAATCTCGGCGGCCGTGGCATCCGTTCGATCGAGGAAGCCACCGATGGCAGCGGCTACCTCATCATCGCAGGGCCCGCGGGCCCTGCCAGCGACGACGTCACGCACAATTTCCGCCTCTTCACCTGGGACGGCCTGGCGAGCTCGGCGCCCGTCGAACTCGATAACGACCTGGACGCCCTGTTGGCGGCCACCGGAGGCAGCTTCGAGACGCTGGTCTCGCCCGCAAGCATTCTGCCGGGCACCCGCATCCAGCTGCTGCAGGACAACGGCGACACCGTGTGGCCCGGCAAGACTGGCGTGTCCAAGGACCTGCCCGCCGGCGAGCAGCAGTTCCAGGGGAATGTGCTGACATTGGGCCAGCCGGTGGTGGATGCTCAGGCGCCCGTCGTGGTATCGGCCACGCCAGCGTCGGGCACGCAGGGCGTGGCGGCCGACACCGCCTTCGTGTTCTCGTTCGACGAGGGCGTGAAGCTCGGCGCCGGTGTGATCGAACTGCGCGACGCGCAGGGCGGACTCGTGCAGTCCTTCGATGTCGCCACCTCCGATGCGGTGAGCGTGCAGTTCAACGTGCTGACGATCCGCCCGGACGCGGCCCTGGCCTTTGATGCCACATACTCGCTCGTGGTGCCCATGGGGGCAGTGACCGATCACACTGGCAATGCCTTTGCGGGCTTTGGTGCGGATGCGCCGTTCAGCGTCGTGACCTCGGCCGCGCCGACGGACCTGGCCGCGGGCGACATCCTCTTCGTCGGCGGCAACGCGGAAGATCCGGATGCGATCGCTTTCGTGCTCTTGAAGGACATCACGGGCGGCACGCGCATCAGTTTCACGGACCGTGATTACAGCGAGATCACGGGCTTTTCCGGCATCACGAACGAAGCGGCCTTCACCTGGACGGCAGGCCAGAACCTCGTGGCTGGCACCGTCATCACCATCCAGACCGCCACCGGCAGCACACCGACGGCCGATATCGGCACCATCGTGGGCGCGAGCGGCGGCATCGGCAAATCCGAGACCTACTACGCCATGCAGGGCGCGACCATCGCTGGTCTGGGCGTGGGCAGTGCCGGACAGATCCTGGATCCCGGCACCTTCCTCGCCAGCCTGACGCTGGGCGGGCCCGCCGGCCACATCCCGGCCGAGCTCGTGCTCGCCGGCAGTGCAATGCGCTTCACCATCGATCCGGCCAACCAGACCAACGCGCGCTACGTTGGCTCGCTGGACGCCAGTGATCCGGCGCTGCTCGCCGCCCGCATCCAGGATCCGGCCAACTGGGAAGCCAATTACACCAAGGCGCCGGGCTTTGCGCTGGTGGGCGGCAGTCTCTTCGGCGCGCCGCTGTTGTCCGCCGCCGAGGTGGATCAGGCCACGGTCACGCTCACCTGGAACCAGGCGCTGGACAGCGCCAACGCCCCGCTGGCCGATGCCTTTGCCGTGCAGGTGAACGGCAGCGCAGTGGCCGTCACGAACGTCACCGTGCAGGGTGCCACGGTGGTGCTGACGCTGGCTGCGCCGGCCAAGGGCGGCGATGCGGTGTCGCTGAGCTACACCGATCCGAGTACGGGTGACGACGTCAACGCCATCCAGACCCCGGACGGCCGCGATGCGCAAAGCGTGCTGGATCGTGCGTTGGTGAACCGCTCGCCGGATGCCACGCCACCGTCGCTCGTGTCGAGCTCGCCGCAGGACGAGGCAGGCGACGTGGCGCACTTCGCCGACCTGGTGCTCACGTTCGACGAAGCGGTGCAGAAGGGCGCGGGCACCATCGTCTTCACGTCGCTCTCGGGCGGCGACGATGTGGTGATCGACGTCACGAGTGCCGATGTGTCGATCCAGGGCGCTGTGGTCACCATCAACCCGACGGCCTTTCTCGCGGCCGGCGCGGCCTATGCCGTGCAGATCTCGGCGGGTGCCTTCACGGACACCACCGGCAACGCGTTCGCGGGCATCGACGACGAGAGCACGCTCAATTTCGCCACGGCCTCGCGCCCGTCCTACGATGTGCTGATCACCGAGGTCAATTCCAATGGCGCCGGTGGCGACTTCGTGGAGTTCTACAACCACGGGGATGCCGCCATCGATCTCTCGGGCTGGTGCATCAACGACGAGGCAGGCAGCTTCGCCTCAGGTGCCGAGATTGCCGAAGGCACGGTGCTCGCAGCTGGGGCGACACTGGTCGTCGCGCTGGTGAACACGCCCGCCAAGCTCGATGCCTTCAAGCTTGCGTGGGGGCTGGACGACAGCGTCGATACCATTGCCGTCGACGGTCCGGGCCTGGGCAAACAGGATGCCGTGGTGCTCTTCGACGCGCGGGGCTACGTGGCGGCGGCGTTCAACTACGACGCCGATCCCGTGCTGGCGAGCGATGGCACCGTGATCGGCACAGCGGCCGCCAGCCCCGGCGTGACGTTCAGCGACAACCAGCACGCCGGCCGTGCCTATGGCGGTGGCGAGAAGGCGTCTGCGGTGTGGGATGGCGTGTCGGTGGAGAACCCCACCTATACGGTGGCCGCGGTTGGCACCCAGGGTGCTTACGCGCAAACGGGCGATGCGGCCAGCATCGGCTCTCCAGGGGCGGCAGGCGTGGTGGGCATGCAGAGTCTCGTGTGGGACGAGGCGGCCTGAGGGCGCTCGCCAGACGGCGCGCGCCCTGGCCAGGACTTTCGTCGCCGACGAGGCCTGGCTGCGGGAGGGGGAACGGATGGCCGGCCGCCATCCGCGGGACGCAGGCTCAGCGGCTGCCGAGCCCGGGCAGATCGAGTCGGCCACGGTCGGTGAAGCGGGTGGTGCCGAAGGTGCCACCCGCCAGACGGCCGCGCAGCACGTAGGGCACGCCGGTGGCCCCGCGGCCGTCGACCAGCCCCAGGATCTGCCGCACGGCGGACAGCGCAGACACGGACACCGGGACGGTGACCGTGGTCTCGCCAAAGCGCGGCACGCTGCCGCGCACGTCGCTCACGCCACTGGCGAAGCGATCTCCATTCAGATCCAGATCAAGCGCCACGCCATCGAAGGTGAGAGGCGCGTCGCCCGGGTTCTGCACCCGCAGCACCAGGTTGAAGCGCATTTCCAGCCCCTGGCCGCTGGCGGGCTCGACGCCTGCCACCGTGACGCGCGGTGCCCGGTCACCGAAGGTGGCGCAGCCTGCCAGGGACAGGGCCAGCGCGGCGCAGGCGCGCCCAGCAGGCGGCGGCGGGCAAGGGCGGGTACGGTGTTCGGCATCATGCGTCATCTTCCACAAAATCGAGAGTCGTGACGCAGGGTAGCGAAGGCCGTGCCCGACTGTGAACGCTACTGACGCACCCAGGTCTGCGAGCGCCCGAACATCGGCGCGCCGATATAGCCACGCACCACGACCTTGTTACCGCCGTCGGTCAGGCGCAGCGTGCTCTTGTAGGTCTTGCCGTTGGCCGGATCCAGGATCTCGCCGCCTTCCCAGCCGTCACCGTCCGCTGCCGGTCGCAGCCCTTGCACGATCGTCATGCCCCGGATGGGCTGCCCTTTGCGCGCGTCCGTGCAGGCGTTGCAAAGCGGGTTCTGGTCTTCGTCCGGCTTGCGAAATAGCTGCTCGATGCGCCCGGACAGCGTGCCGCCGCTCTCGGCGATGCGGATGAGCGCCGTGGGGCGGCCCGTCTCATCGTCGATGGACTGCCAGACGCCGACCGGGCTGGGCGATTGCGCCTGCGCGGCAACGGACGTCATCAGGAAAGCGGCGGCAAAGAGGGCACGCATGCGAGTCTCCAGGGTGAGCGCGCCGGCGTCTGCCGGCCGCGTGTGCGGAGTATGGCCGATATCGCCACGCCCCGCGACACCCTGGCTCAACGAGGTTTCGTGCCGGAGAGCCTTGTCAATACATGCGCTCGTACAGCGCCTGGCCC
Organism: Verticiella alkaliphila; assembly: GCF_018904615.1. Classification (GTDB taxonomy): domain Bacteria; phylum Pseudomonadota; class Gammaproteobacteria; order Burkholderiales; family Burkholderiaceae_B; genus Verticiella; species Verticiella alkaliphila. The sequence continues at coordinate 255,313 of NZ_JADCNH010000002.1, forward strand.
GCTCGCAGTTGCGAGCGCATGATCTCTGTACGGCTTTGGGCAAAATCCTTCACCGCCTGGTCCGCCGCCATCGTCGCCGCTTGGTCGTACAGGGCAACCATCTCCGTCGGCAAGGCGACGCCGACGTAGGACGCAAACATACGGTCGAAATCCGGGCCTTCCGCGCGGCGCAGTTCAGCAAGCTTTTGTTCTTCCGCGGGCAGCGCCGAGGGGGCGGCGATCAGATTCAGTTGCTGGGCCAGTTGGGGCGGTACGCCACCGTTGGCGCGCAGGTTCTCCAGGATGAGGCTGGCGTACTGCTGCGTGGCGGGATTCACGTTCTTCTCGATGGCCAGTTGCGAAGCGGCCACGGCGAACATCTGGCCTTGCAGGGCACGCTGCACGAACAGGGCGTCGAGCTGCTGGCCTGTGGCGGTCGCTGGGACGACCATGGCCGGCGTCGGGCTGTAGTTGGCAGCGCAAGCGGTGAGCATGGCGCAGGCAGCCAGGCCGGCGGCCAGCAGATGGCGGGACGGACGGTGACGCAGATTGGCGTGCATAGGGACTCCTGTGTTGTTGTTGGGCACGGCGACGCCATAGCATGGCGCGTGCCTCCACACGCGGGGTCGCCGTGGTGTGCGGCGCAAGAAGTGGGCAGCGCCTACAATGGCGCGCGACAACAGAGGATTTCCGTTTCCATGAGCAAACACCAGGCGCGCAAGCGCTTTGGCCAGCATTTTCTGGTCGATCCCGGCGTGATCGAGAACATCGTGCGCGCGATTGCGCCGGCTGCGACTGACACTGTCATCGAGATCGGGCCGGGGCTCTCGGCCATCACGGCGCCGCTCATCGCCCGCCTGGATCGCCTGCGCGTGGTGGAGATCGATCGCGATCTCGCTGCGCGGCTGCGCAAGCAGTATCCGCCGGAGCGCCTGGAGATCACGGAGGCCGACGCGCTGACGGTGGATTTCGGCGCCTTTGGCGAGAATCTGCGCATCGTGGGCAACCTGCCCTACAACATCTCCACGCCCATTCTCTTTCACCTGCTCACCTTTGCGGAGCGCGTGAAGGATCAGCATTTCATGCTGCAGCGCGAGGTGATCGATCGCATGGTGGCCGCACCGGGCGAAGCCGATTACGGGCGGCTCGCCGTGATGCTGCAGGCCCGCTATGCCATGAGCAAGCTCTTCGACGTACCGGCCGATGCCTTCGATCCGCCGCCCAAGGTGGTCTCGGCGGTGGTGCGCATGCGACCGCTGCCGGAGGACCGACCGCGTCCGCAGTCGGAATCTGCCTTCGCCCAGGTGGTGACGCGGGCCTTCGCCCAGCGGCGCAAGATGTTGCGCCGCGCCTTGGGCGATTGGACGGCGCACGTGCCGTGGGATGACCTCGGCGTGGCGCCCACGGCGCGGGCCGAGGAAGTATCCGTGGCGCAGTTCATGGGGATGTCGGATGCGCTGGTGAAGGCGGGGGTCATCGCTGGCTGAGGGCGCAAGAGCTTCTGCACATGCGTCGCTGCCACTGGGGGCCCGACGCAGTCGCTCCCCCGCAGTGTCTCGCCTTCAGTCGCTGGGTGCGTCGGCCCCCCAGCGTCAGCGCCGGGGTAGCGGCCTGCGATGACGTTGGGGGCTGAGGTCTTTTACGGCATCTGCGGCAGTTCGTTCGGGCGCAGGTCGAAGACCAGCACTTCGGCGTCCTCCCCGCCGCTGAAGGTGAGTTCGCGCTCGTCGCGCACCCGGGCGCCATCGCCTTCACCCAGCCGCTGGCCGTTCACCTCGATGCTGCCGCGAGCCACGTGGATGTAGGCGTAGCGGCCCTGCGGCAGGGTGAGGGTGGCGGTCTCGTCACCGTCGAAGAGGCCAGCGTACACCTGCGCATCCTGGTGCACGGCGAGCGAGCCCTGTGCGCCCTCCGGCGAGATGATCAGGCGCAGCTGACCGCGCTTGTCGGCAGGCGAGAAGTGCACCTGCTGATAGCGTGGCTCCACGCCACGGCGGCCGGGCACGATCCAGATCTGCAGAAAGTGCACGCCTTCGTCGGGCGAATGGTTGAACTCGCTGTGCCGCACGCCCGTGCCGGCGCTCATCATCTGCACGTCGCCCGGGCGGATCACCGATCCGGTGCCCATCGAATCCTTGTGCTCCAGCGCGCCTTCCAGCACGTAGGAGAAGATCTCCATGTCGCGGTGCGGGTGGGCGCCGAAGCCCTGGGCGGGCGCGACACGGTCGTCGTTGATCACGAGCAGGTCCGAGAAGCCTTGCTGGGCCGGGTCATGGTAGTGACCGAAGGAGAAGGTGTGGCGCGATTGGAGCCAGCCGAGGTTGGCGACACCGCGGGCATTGGCTTGGCGAACGTCGATCATGATGGTGTCCTCTGTCGATGAAATTCAAAGTGGCTTCCGAGGAAGCGGTTTGCGATGCTTCCCAGGAGGGGCTTGCAATCGCGTCGTCATGGAAAGCATTATGCGCGGCCGTAACCGGCTTCACAGCGAATAGTTTCTCGATCTATGATCGAAAAAATCGAATATGAGGTGACGGATGCGCAAGCTCTCTCTGGAGGCCATCGAGATCGTCGATGCCATCGACCGCTATGGGTCCTTTGCGGCGGCCGCGGAGCGCTTGCACCGGGTGCCATCGACGATCTCGTATGCCGTGGCAAAGATCGAGGAGCAACTGGGCTTGCCGCTCTTTGCGCGCAACGGACCGCGCATCCAGCTCACGCCGGCAGGCGACGAATTGCTGCGCGAAGGGCGCTGGCTGCTGGCGGCCGCCGGCGACCTGGAATCGCGCATGCGCCAGATCGCGACGGGCTACGAGGCCGAGCTGCGCATCGCGCACGATTCCCTGCTGCCCACCAGCGCCTTCATCGACGACATCCGGGATTTCGAGGCCCTGCAGTGCGGTACCCGCCTGCGGCTGGTGAGCGAGACGCTCTCCAGCACCTGGGAGGCGTTGCGCGAGGACCGCGCCGATCTCATCATCGCCGCGGGCGATGGCCCGGCCGGCGGGGGCTACAAGACGGTGCCGGTGGGCGCGGTGGCGTTCGTCTTCTGCGTGGCGCCGACCCACCCGCTCGCTCATGCTGGCCATCCGCTCACCCGCGCGGATCTGCTGGCGCATACGGCGGTGGTGGTGGGCGATCGCGCGCAGGCGATGGCCGAACGCACGATCGGCGTGCTCGCCGGCCAGCCGCGGCTGACCGTGCCCGACATGGCCACCAAGATCGCCTGTCAGGTGGCCGGTCTCGGGCATGGCTTCGTGCCGCGCGACTGCGTGCAGGCGGATATCGCAGCCGGGCGTCTCGTCGAGTGCGAGACTGAGCAGCCGCGCAGCCCCGAGCCTTTCTGGCTGGCCTACAAGCCGACGCCGGGCGGTCAGGCGGCCAAGTGGTGGCGCGAGCGGCTGGCGCGGCCGCTGCTGCCCGCCTGGCTGCGCCGGCTAGGGAATGTCCCGGCTGCCTGAGTTCGTGCTGCCCGTGCTATCAGTACCGCATGTATCAGTACCGCATGTCCTGGACGGCGCGATTGGCCCGTCTGCCTCTTGCTGGAGATCCCATGAAGCGTCGCGTCGTCCTGATTACCTTGAGCCTGGGTCTGTCTGCAGCTTTCGGCATGGCTGCGCCTGCCGCGGCTGCCGACACGTGGCCAGACAAACCGGTGCGCTTCGTCGTGCCGTTCACCCCGGGCGGGCCGAGCGACATCGTGCTGCGCGCCACGCTCGAAAAGATGCAGCCCGTACTCAAGCAGCCCCTGATCCTCGAGAACAAGCCGGGCGCGGCAGGCAACGTGGGGGCGGCCGACGTGGCCCGCTCGGCCCCGGACGGCTACACGTGGCTCTGGTCCACGGACACCGTCGTCACGATCAACCCGCACGTCTATGGCAAGCAGGCGTTCGATGCGTCTGCGCTGATGCCCGTGACCCGGGCGTCCACGTTCAGCCAGACGCTGGTGTGCAATCCCTCGTTGGGTTTCAAGACCTTGTCGGACCTCGTCACCGCCGCCAAGGCCCGGCCGCTCAGCTATGCCTCGGGCGGTGCGGGCTCACCGGGGCACCTGGCCACGGAGTTGCTCCTGTCCACCGCCGGCATCCGCATGGCCCACGTGCCGTACAAGGGCCCGGCGCCTGCCATGCAGGACGTGATGGGTGGCCACATCGAGTGTGGGTTCCTGGCAGGGCCGACCGTGCTGCCGCAGATTCAGGCCGGACGGCTGGTGGCGCTCGCCGTGTCGGGCGCGGCGCGTTCGCCGCTTCTGCCGGATGTGCCTACCGTGGCGGAATCCGGCTATCCAGGCTATGACGCGACGTTTTCGCTGGTGCTGCTGGCACCCCAGGGCACGCCGATGCCCATCGTTGAGCGCATGCAGCAGACGATGGCAGCCGCGCTGAAGGATCCGGGCGTGCAGGAAACGCTCAAGCTCACGGATCAGGCCGCCGTGGGCGACACGCCCGCTGCCGCCGCCGAGCGGCTGACCAAGGATAGCCAGACGTGGGGTGAGGTGGTGCGCAAGATCGATCTGAAGGTGGACTGAGTCCGCATCACGACCGAGGCGCCGCCGCGCGCGACTTCGCATCGCGCGCCCGTGTCCACGGCCGCCTTAGACACCACCGCGTCGTCGATCAGAACGCCGCGACTGAGCCGTCCGAGCGCGGATCGAAGCCGCCTTCGAGCGCGCCATCGGGGCTGCGCAGCAGGCAGCCCGCGTGGCCGAAGGTCTCGTCGAAATCCCCCAGCACGTCCACTTCGTGGCCACGCGCGCGCAGCTCGGCGACGGTCTCGGGTGAGAACCGGCTCTCCAGCTTGAGCGTATCCGAGGTCTGCCCCCAGGTGCGGCCCAGGAGCCAGCGCGGTGCGGCAATCGCGTCCTGCGGATTCATGCCGTGCTGCACGGTGCGCGTGAAGACGGCCGACTGGCTCTGCGGCTGGCCGTCGCCGCCCATGTTGCCGTAGACCATCGTGCGGCCATCGTCGAGCAGGGCCAGCGCCGGGTTGAGCGTGTGGAACGGGCGCTTGCCGGGCGCGAGGCTGTTGATGTGACCGGGCACGAGCGAGAACGAAGCGCCACGGTTCTGCCAGTTCACGCCGCTCTGGCGCAGCACCACGCCCGAGCCAAACTCGTGATAGATGCTCTGGATCATGGATACGGCGCGGCCCTCGCCATCGATCACGCCCATCCAGATGGTGTCGGCCGGGCCCTTGCCGGCGCCCCAGGGGGCCGCGCGCTGCATGTCGATGCGCGCCGCCATGGCGTCCAGCGCATCGGGTGCGAGAAAGCTCGCCGGGTCCACGCGCATGTGCGCGGGGTCGGTGATGTGGGCGTCGCGCACGGCGAAGGCCTGCTTCACGGACTCCACGGCCGCATGGACGTAGTCGGCGCCCAGCGGGTCGTGTCGCTTCGTGTCCAGGCGGTCCATCAGCCCCAGGATCATCAGCGAGACCAGGCCTTGCGTGGGTGGCGGCATGTTGAAGACGCGGCCGTGGCTGTGGCGCAGCATCAAGGCATCGCGACGCACGGCGCGATGGGCCTGAAGATCGGCGAGTGCCAGCGGGCTGCCGGCCGCGGCGAGGTCATCGGCCAGGGTGCGCGCGAGTTCGCCCCGGTAGAAGTCGTCCAGGCCGTGACGGGCCAGGTGTTCGAGGGTGGCTGCCATGCGGGGCTGGTGGAACAGCGCGCCGATGTCGGGCGCCTGACCACCGGGCATGAAGGCGTCAGCAAAGCCGTGGATCGGGGTGAGCTCGGCTGCCTTGCCGGCGGTGTTGCGATGCTGGCTGGCCGTGACGGGCACGCCGTGGCGTGCGTAGTCGATGGCGTCGGCTAGCAGACGCGAGAGCGGCAGCTTGCCGCCCGCGCGTTCCCGGCTCAAGGCCAGCGCTTCGTCCCAGCCCGCGAGGGTGCCGGCCACGGTGATGGCCGCGTCGCCGCCCCGGAAGGGGATGGCGGTGCGGCCCGCGTAATGCTCGGCGCGCACACCTTGCGCCGCCGCGCCGCTCGCATCGATGCCGATCACGTCGGCGTCGCCGCCCGCGCGCGGTAGCGACACGAGCCAGAAGCTGTCGCCGCCGATGCCGTTCATGTGCGGGTAGACCACGGCGATCGAGGCGGCAGCCGCGACCATCGCCTCGATGGCGTTGCCGCCTTCGCGCAGGACGGCCAGCGCGGATTGCGAGGCCAGGGCGTGGGGGGCGACGGCCATGCCTCGACGGCCGCGAACGGGATTGGACATCAGGTGCTGCTCCTTGGTGTGACCGAAGGCCATGGCAGAGCAGATGCCCGCCATGGCCCTCAGCGCGAGTTGGCGTCACGGGCCCGCGACACGAGCCCGGCTCGATGCGCCCCTGTCAGTGCCCGCCCAGATAAGCGCGGGCCAGGCTGGCATCCGCCGCGATCTCGGCCGACGTGCCCTGGGCGACGATGCGCCCATTTTCCATGACGTAGGCGCGATCCGCCACGGCCAGGGCCAGGCCGGCCATCTGGTCGACGAGGAGCAAGGTCATGCCTTCGCGGCGCAACTGATCCAGCGCGGCGAAGAGTTCGGCGATCACGCGCGGCGCCAGGCCCAGTGAGGGCTCGTCCAGCAGCAGGATGCGCGGGCGCGACATCAGGGCGCGGGCGATGGCGAGCATCTGCTGCTCGCCACCGGACAGCAGACCAGCGCGCTGATGCAGGCGCTCGCGAAGACGCGGAAAGCGTTGCAGCATCTCTTCGACGCGGGCTTCGCGATCCTTCGGCTGCAGGAAGGCACCCAGGCGGATGTTGTCGAGGACGGAAAGCTCCGGGAACACCTGACGCCCTTCGGGCACCAGCACCATGCCGCGGGCCACGATGGATTCGGTCGGGGCGGTCGAGATGTCCAGGCCATCCAGGTGGATGCCGCCGCCAGACAGCGGCCGGTGCAGACCGCTCAGGGCGCGCATCAGCGTGGATTTGCCCGCGCCGTTCGCACCCAGCAAGGCCACGGCTTCGCCACGATGCACCTGCAGGCCGATGCCGTGCAGCACGGGCTCCGCACCGTAGCCTGCCACCAGCGCGCCCACGCCGAGCATCTCCGGACCTGGCGCGGGACGAGCCTCGTCCGCGGACACGGCCGACGCCAGGCTTTCGCCCAAGTAGGCCTGCTGCACCTTGGGATCGGCCTGCACCGTCGCCGGATTGCCCTCGGCCAACCACTGACCGGCGTCGAGCACGACGACGTGATCCGAGATGCCCATGACGAGCGCCATGTCGTGCTCGACGAGCAGCACGCCCAGTCCCGCATCGGCGATCCGGCGCAGCAGGGCCGCCAGACGCTCCTTGTCTTCGCGCGACAGGCCGGCGGCGGGCTCGTCGAGCAGCAGCACGGTCGGGTCCAGCGCCAGGGCGCGTGCGATCTCGACCAGGCGGCGATCCACGTGGGGAAGGTCGGCGGCGCGTGCCGCCGGCGAGCCGGTGTAGCCGCACCAGGCGAGGAGGGCGCGCGCCTGGCCGAGTCGGTCGTCGTCACGCAGTCGCCCCGCACCGAAGAGGGGCCCCAGGCGCCCGCCCGTCATGGCCAGCGCGACGTTCTCCTCCACGGTCAGGCCGCCGAAGAGTTGGGAGGTCTGATAGGTGCGGGCGATGCCGCGCCGTGCCAGGGACAGGGCAGAGGCCCCCGCAAGGCGTTCCTCACCCAGGCTGAACGTGCCCTCGGTGGGGCGATAGAAGCCGCTCAGCATGTTGAGCGCGGTGGACTTGCCGGCGCCATTGGGGCCGATGAGGCTCGTGACCGCACCGGCCTGGGCCGTGAGCGAGAGCGCCTGCACGGCGCGCACGCCACCGAACTGCATCGTCAGGCCCTGGGCCGACAAGGCCGCGCGGGGACGCTGAGGCAAGGCGAAGTCCGTGGCGACGGCAGCGCTCGGCAAGGGCGCGGTGACGGGCCGCAGCCGGCGCACGACGCTGCGCACGAGCCCCACCATGCCTTCCGGCGCGACCCACAGCACCACGAGAAGCAGAAGACCGAAGAAGAGCAGGCGGAATTCTTCCAGGCTGGACAGGAGCTCCGGCAGCAGGCCCACGATGAGGGCGCCGACGATGGGCCCGGCCACGGATCCCGCGCCCCCCAGCAGCACGACCAGCACGAAGAGGATGGACTGCACGAAGCCGAACGTGTGCGGCGTGACGAAGCTCGAGAGCGGTGCGAAGAGCGCCCCTGCCGCACCGGCGCAGGCGGCCGACACGGCGAATGCCACGACCTTGATGACCAGCGGATTCAGGCCGAGCGAGGCGGCGGCGGTCTCGCTGTCGCGCACGGCGCGCATGCCGGCGCCCCAGGTGCCGCGCGAGAGCCAGGCATAGCCTGCCAGCGCGACAGCCGCGGCCGCCAGGGCCAGCAGGGCCACGGCGCGCTCGCCCTGGGCCAGCGAACCCAGGCTGGGCGCGATGATGCCCATGATGCCGTTCTGCCCGCCCGTGAGATCGCGCATCTCGACGATGCCGTGTTCGACGATGAAGCCGAAGGCGATCGTGATCATGGCCAGGTAGGGGCCCTTCACGCGCAGCGCTGGCAACGCGAGCAGCGCGCCCATGGCGGCGGCGAGAAGCGCGGCGATGGGCCAAGCGAGCCAGAAGCTCATGCCAGCCTGGGTGGTGAGGATGGCGACGGTGTAGGCGCCGATGGCGTAGAAGCCGACGTGGCCGAAGGACACCTGTCCCGTCAGACCGATCAGCACGTTCAGGCCGATGCCCACCACGGCGAGCAACGCGACGTTGGCAAGGACGAAGACGTAGTAATCGTTGACGGTGAGCGCGAGCACCGCGCCCACGGCGAAGAGACCCAGGGCCGCGCCAATCTGCGCGGGGGAGCCCAGGCCCAGGGGTCGGGCGGGGCGGGCGGTGGCGATGGCGGAATGCGATGTCATACTTTCTTCACCTCGGCGCGGCCGAAAAGACCCGCCGGACGCAGGGCCAGGGCGACGATGACCAGGCCGAACGTGATGATGTGCGTGTAGCCCGAGCCCAGCGTGCTGGTGACCAGGGCTTCGATGAGCCCGAACAGCAGGCCGGCGATCATGACGCCCCAGGCGCTCGTGATGCCGCCCAGGATGGCCACGGCGAATGCCTTCAGGCCGAAGAGGGTGCCCATGTCCGAATGCACGTTGAAGAGCGGGGCGATGAGTACGCCTGCGATGCCGGCAAAGAGCGTGGACAGTGCGAAGGCAACGGCGATGGCCCGGCGGATGGGAATCCCCATGAGACGCGCGGCCGACGGGTTCTGCACGACGGCGAGCATGCCGGTGCCCCAGCGCGTGCGCCGCGAGACGAAGTGCAGGGCCGCGGCCAGCGCGAGACCGACCACCGGGATGAGCAACTGCAGCGGATACACGCCCAGGCTGATGCCGCCCAGGTCCAGGGGTGTCTGCGCGAGTGGCGAGGGCAGTGCGCGCGGCTCTTTGCCGAAGGTGAACATGACGAGGTTGTCCAGCACGATGCCCAGGGCGACCGTGGCCATCAGCCAGCCGTCCGAGCCGCGGCTCGCGAAGGGGCGCACGGCGAGGAATTCGACCACGAGGCCATACAGCGCGCACAGTGCGAGCGCCATCGCGATGGCCGGCAGGAGCGGCCAGCCCAGCGTCTGGGCGAAGGTGAAGGTCAGCACCGCGCCCAGCATCATCGAGCTGCCCTGGGCGAAGTTGACTGTGCCCGAGACGGCATACGTGACGTAGAAGCCAAGGGCCATGAGCCCGTACATGCTTCCGAGGCCCAGCCCGCTGATCAGTGCAGACAACAGCATCGTGTTTCCTTGAACGAGGAGGGCGGGAATGCCTGCGCATTCCCGCTCGGGGGTATTACGGCTTCAGATCGACCGGCAGGATCCGGTTGCCCACGAAGTGCGTCCAGACGTAGTCGTCCGAGGACAGCGCATCGTGGCGGCCCGGGGCGAAGGGCTCGGCGTAGGTCTTGATGAGGCCTTCGTGGTTGCGGATGCCATAGAAGGCCTGGCGGATGGCGTCGCCATCGGTGGAGCCGGCGGCCTCGATGGCCTTGGCGGCCAGCATCATGCCGTCATAGGCGTTGGCCACGCCCACGGCGGGGTTGATGTCGTCCGGGCCCTTGACGTCCGAATACTTGGCCTTCAGCGCGGCCAGCACCTTCTCGCCCGTGGGCGATTGGGGCCCGAAGAAGCTGTAGGTCTGCACGAAGTGCACGTTGCCGGCGTTCGGGCCTGCAAGCTCGCCGAAGCGGCCACCGGCCGGACCCCAGTGCGAGACCACCGGCACCTTCCAGCCCATGCGATCGAGCGACTTCACCACCTGCGCGGACGGGCCCACGTTGCCCACCATGAAGAGCGTGTCGGCGCCAGCGGCCTGCAGGCGCGAGAGCTGCGGCACCACGTCCACGTCGTTGGCTTCGAACTTCTCCACGCCCACGGCCTTCATGCCCTTGGCTTGCAGCGCGGCGTGCAGCCCCTTCTCGTTGGATTCGCCCCAGGGGTTGTTCACGAGGATCATGCCGAACTTCTCGGCGCCGAAGCTCTTTTGTGCGTAATCGAGCATGCCCACGTTGACGATCTCGTCGACAGCGGACACGCGGAAGACGAAGTTGGGATCCGCGCCGTTGACCGTGATCGGCGTGCCGGCGGCCCACGGGCCCATGAAGGGCACCTTGGCCTGGTTCACGAGGGGCACGATGGCCAGCGACACGGGCGTGTCCAGGCCGCCGAAGAGCACCGCCACCTTCTCACGGTGGATGAGTTCGCGAGCAGCGACCACGCCCTTGGCCGGGTTGGCCTCGTCGTCACGGCGCACCAGCTGCACGGGTCGGCCGAGAAGGCCGCCCTTGGCATTGATCTCGTCGATGGCGATCGTCAGGCCACGGGTGATGGATTCGCCCGAGAGTGCGGATTGTCCTGACAATGCCGTCACCAGGCCGATCTTGATCGGATCGGCGGCGAGGGCGCTGCCGGACCATGCCGTAGCGCAGGCGAGCGCGGCTGCGCCAGCCAGCAGATGGCGCCGGGAGGGACGAAAGGACAGTTTCATGGCGGATCTCCGAAAGGCCGGCACAAAGGGCGTCGGCAAGCCCATGTCCAAATGCAAGCTCCATGCCAAATGTCATCGATTCGTCTCAAATCATGTTTTCAATAGGGCTTTTTGATTGTCGACAATTTGGAATGGATCTTGCACACGAAAGGAGAACCTCGCGCTGCGCACCGAGATGGCGCGATCCCTGCACCACGATGGAGAATTCCCGATGACCGACGCACCCGATACGGGCGCCCACCCCGCCGATGGCCTCTCGCCTGCCCAGATCGTGGACGAGTACCTGCGCATCCTCATGATTCCGGACCCTGCCGGTGCGCGTCGCTTCGTCTCGCCGGCACTGCGCATCCGCTTCACGGGCGGGCGATCCATGCGCGACCCCTCGGAATGCGCCGCCTTCAATGCCGGCCGCTATCGCTGGGTGAAGAAGCGGATCGAGCGCACCGAGACCGTCGCTGGCGGCAACGGGGCCGAGACGGTGGTCTACAGCCTTGGCACGCTCTATGGCGAGTGGCCCGATGGCCGGGCCTTCGAGGGCAACCGCTACGTGGATCGCTATGTGGTGCGCGAAGGCCGCATCGTGCAAATGGACGTGTGGAACGACAGCGCCGAATGGATGCTGGAGCCGGGTCTGCCGGCAGCCGCCGGAGCGTGATCCGATGACATCGCGCTACGCGGGGCATCTCCCGCACCATGACCGCTTCGATTACCTGCCCATCACCCGGCGGCCGGACTATGTCTGGCCCAACGGGGCGCGGCTCGCGGTGTACCTGGGCTTCAACCTGGAGCATTTCGCATTCGGCGAGGGCATGGGCGCGGCCATCGGGCCGGTGTCGCCCCATCCGGACGTGCTCAATTACGCCTGGCGCGAGTACGGCAATCGCGTGGGCGCCTGGCGTTGCCTGGAGCTCTTCGACCAGCTCGCGCTGCCGAGCGCGGCGATCATCAACACGGCGCTGTACGACCACTGCCCGGAGCTCGTGGCTGCCTGCGTGGCACGTGGCGACGAGATCGTGGGGCACGGTCACACCAACGCCGAGAGCCAGGGGCAATGGGAGGAAGCGGCCGAGCGCGCCCTGCTTGCCGGATGCCGGGACCGCATTGCCCAGACGAGCGGCACGGCGCCCGCGGGCTGGCTCTCGCCCTGGATTGCGGAGAGCCGTGTCACGCCGGACCTGCTCGCCGAGACGGGGTACGGCTACACGCTGAACTGGTGCCATGACGACCAGCCGCTGCCGATGCGCACCCGCGGCGGTCAGACGCTCTGGTCCGTGCCGTATCCCCAGGAGCTCAATGACATCCCCATGATCGTCGCCCGCCAGATGGATGCGTGCGACTTCGCACGGATGATCATCGACAACGCCGATGAAATGATCGAACAATCGCGGCGGCAACCGCTGGTGATGGGGGTGGCCCTGCATCCCTATCTGGTGGGCCAGCCCTATCGGCTGCGTCACTTGCGCCGCGCGCTGGAACACCTGTGCGCTGCGCGCGACCGCGGTGAGGTGTGGTTCGCCACGCCTGGTGCGATCTGCACGCATGCTGCCAGCCAGACGGCTGGCGCCTTTCCTTTGAACGAGACGTACCAGCCATGATGACGCCTGACAAAGCGCGCGCCGCGAATGCGGACTTTCCGATCGACGACACCGTGGGCGCCTGGGTGCCGCATGGGCGCTTCGTGTTGCCCGGCGCGCCGCAAGGCCCGCTTGCCGGTCTCACGTTCGCGGTCAAGGACGTCTATGACGTGGCTGGTCACCCGACCGGCGCGGGCAACCCCGCCTGGCTTGCCACGCACGCCGTCCCCACCCGCAGCAGCCCGCTGGTCGATACCTTGCGCGAGGCCGGCGCCACCCTGGCGGGCAAGGTGCTGACGGACGAACTCGCCTACAGCATCCACGGCGACAACGTGCATTACGGCACGCCGATCAACGCCGCCGCGCCTGGCCGCGTGACGGGCGGCTCCTCCAGTGGCTCTGCCGCGGCGGTGGCCGCGCGTCTGGTGGATTTCGCGCTGGGCACCGACACGGGGGGATCCACCCGTGTGCCCGCGAGCTACTGCGGCCTGTGGGGGCTGCGCACCACCCACGGTTCGCTCTCGCAAGCCGGCCTGGTGCCTTTGCATCCCAGCTTCGATACGCCAACCTGGCTGGCCCTCGATGCGGGCACGTTTCAGCAAGTGGCTGATGTGTTGAGCCCGCCCACCGACTTCGTACCCACGCAGGCGGTGATCGTGGCGGACGCTGCCGCCCAGGCAGATCCCGTCTTTGCGGCGCCGCTGGCGGCGGTGGCCGACGCCGTGACGAAGGTCCTCGGCTGCCCGGTGCGTAGCGCGCCAGTTGCGAACGACGACTTGGATACCTGGCGCCAGACCTATGTCACGGCATCCGCCTTCGAAGGCTGGGAGACGCACGGTGACTGGATCGCTGGACATGAGCCCGGATTCGCCGCACCGATCGCAGCGCGCTGGGCGGCAGCGTCTGCCGTGCCTGCCGACGCCGCGGCTGCCGCGCGCACCCGTGCGGCAGCCATCCGCACGCACGTGCGTACATGGCTCGGCGCGGACGGCGTTGCGATCCTGCCGTCGGCCGCGAGCCTGGCCCCCGCGCGCGACATGGACCCGGCGGCCGTGGACGCGGTGCGGATTCGCACGCTGCGCATGACCTGCATCGCCGGCCTGGCGGGCCTGCCGCAAGTGAGCCTGCCGCTGCGCGACGCCGACGGCGTGCCGTTGGGCATCTCGCTGATCGGGCCGGCCGGCAGCGACCGGGCGCTCATCGCGCTGGCCGTGCGCGTGTGGCAAGCTATCGCCTCCTGACCTCGTGCACACCATGGCTACCCGTACGCGCTCTCCTGCCGCTCCCGCGGCCAAGTCTATGTCAGTGCCTGCCCCCGAGGCGGAGGACGTGACGCCCGAGACACGCATCTATCGGGCGGTGTTCGAGAGCGTGATGGATCAGCGTCTCGTGCCGGGCACCAAGCTCACCGAGTCTGCGTTGTGCGAACTCTTTGGCGTGAGCCGCGCCGTGGTCCGCCAGGCGTTGCAACGCCTGGCGCATGACCACATCGTGCAGTTGCGTCCCAACCGCGGTGCCATCGTGGCCGTGCCCACGCCCGAGGAGATGCGCCACATCTTCGAGGCCCGACGCGGGCTGGAGAGCACCCTGGTGCGGCTCGCCGCGCAGCGTGTCACGGCCGATGACGTGGCGGTGCTGCAGTCGCAACTGCGTGACGAATCGCAGGCCATGCATCGATTCGATCAGCCGGCCTGGGCACGCCTGGCAAGCCGCTTTCACCTGACCGTCTGCCGGCTCGGCCGCAATCCCATCCTGCAGGGCTATCTGGAAGAGATCGTCTCGCGCTGCTCGCTCATCGTGGCCCTGTACCAGCCGCCGGGCAACGCATGTTGCGAGCACGACGAGCACGAGGCCATTGTGGCTGCCATCGCGCGCGGCGATGCAGACGAGGCGGTGCGGTTGACCGAGGTGCACCTGCGTGCGCTGGAGCAGAACGTCTGCCTGCATGGCGCGGCGCCTGCGCCTGGGCTGAAGGAGTTGCTGGGCTTGTGACCGGTGGCAGGTGAGGGGGTTTGAGGGCATCATCCCCACGCCGTGGGTGATTGCTAGAATCGACGCGGGTGCCCGTCGATCGATGGCGGGCCCGTCACTGTCACACAGGAGTCCTCATGATCGTCCGTCGTACCAAGGTCGTTGCCACCCTCGGACCCGCGTGCAGCACGCCCGAACGCATCGAAGCCTTGATCCTGGCGGGTATGGACGTGGCCCGTCTGAACTTCTCGCACGGCACGGCCGACGATCATCGTGCCCGGGCCCGCATGGTGCGCGAGATCGCGGCGCGCCACGGCCGCTACGTGGCGTTGATGGGCGATCTGCAAGGCCCGAAGATCCGCATCGCGCGCTTTGCCGACAAGCGCGTCACGTTGGACGAAGGCGCCGCCTTCACCCTCTCGCGCACGTATCCGCTGGATGCGGGCAACGTGAACATCGTCGGTATCGACTATCCCGATCTGACCACGGATTGCCGTCCGGGCGACGAACTGCTGCTGGACGATGGGCGTATCGTCCTGCGCGTGGACGAGGCCGTGGGCGATGCCTTGCACACCACCGTCGTCATCGGCGGAGAGCTTTCGGACAACAAGGGCATCAACCGCCGCGGCGGCGGCCTGTCGGCGCCCGCGCTCACCGACAAGGATCGCGAAGACATTCGCGTGGCGGCTTCCATCGGCATGGATTTCGTCGCCGTGTCCTTCCCGCGCTATGGCCGCGACATCGAGCAGGCACGTCGCCTCGTGCGCGCCGCCGGCAGCAGCGCCTGGCTCATTGCCAAGATCGAACGCGCCGAGGCGGTGGCCGATGATGAAGCCCTGAACGACATCATCTGCGCGAGCGATGGCGTCATGGTGGCGCGCGGCGACCTGGGCGTGGAAGTGGGCGATGCCGAGCTCGTCGGCATCCAGAAGCGCATCATCCGCAGCGCGCGTTCGCGCAACAAGCTCGTCATCACGGCCACGCAGATGATGGAGTCCATGATCGCGAGCCCCATGCCGACGCGTGCCGAGGTCTCGGACGTGTCCAATGCGGTGCTGGATTACACCGATGCGGTGATGCTGTCAGCGGAAAGCGCCTCGGGCCGCTACCCCGTGGCCGCGGTGCAGGCGATGGCGCGCGTGTGCCTGGGTGCCGAGAAGCACCCCACCAGCCGCAGCTCGCATCACCGCCTGGGCGAAACCTTCGAGCGTCGCGACGAGACGATCGCCTTGTCGGCCATGTACGCGGCCAACCACTTCCCGGGCATCAAGGCCATCGTGAGCCTCACGGAGAGCGGCCATACGCCGCTCATCATGTCGCGCATCCGGTCCTCCGTGCCGATCTTCGCGTTCTCCCGGCATGACGCCACGCTGTACCGCATGGCGCTGATCCGTGGCGTACAGGCCGTGTTCTTCGATCCCGACGCCCAGACGCTGGAGCGCCTGCCAGACGCCGTCATCGCCGAACTGGTGCGTCACAAGGCCGTGGAGCAGGGCGACTGGATCATCCTCACGCACGGGGATTTTCACGCCGGCACGGGCGGCACCAACAGCATGACGCTCTGGCGCGTGCCGGGCAACGCCGCGACCGACTGATCGCACACGCCGACTCTGGAGACTGCCATGTCTGATGCACCCACCCCGGCCGTGGCCGGGCGCCTCGTCTTCCAACCCGGCCTGCTCGCCGGTCGCACCGCCCTCATCACGGGCGGCAACGGCGGCATCGGGTTAGGCATCGCCGAGGTCTACGGCCTGCTGGGAGCGTCGCTCGTCATCGTCGGTCGCGATCTGGACAAGCTCGCGCAGGCGCAGGTCCAACTCGCCGAGACGGGCGCACGCGTGATCACCGTGGTGGGCGACGTGCGCGAGCACGATTGTGCCGAGCAGGCGGTGGCCCAGGCCGTCGCCGTCTTTGGCGGGCTGGACATCCTCGTCAACAACGCAGCGGGCAATTTCCACAGCCCTTTCGAGAGCATGAGCCCCAAGGGCTGGCGCGCAGTCATCGACATCGACCTGAACGGCACCTTCAACTTCTGCCATGCGGCCTTCGCCCCGTTGCGGGATTCGGCCCACGGCGGCTGCATCATCAACATCTCGCTGTCGCAGGCGGTGTCCGGCTGGCCGGGCGCGGCGCACGCGGCCTCGGCGAAGGCCGGAGTCACGACGCTCACGCGCAGCCTGGCAGTGGAGTGGGGCGGGCACGGCATCCGCGTCAACAACGTCTTGCCGGGCCCCATCGAAGGCACCGAAGGCGTGCGCCGGCTGTACGAAGCCCGCGGGCAGGCCGAAAAGGAGCTCAGTCGCATGGCTCTGGGCCGCTTCGGCCAGGTCGACGACATTGCCCAGGCCTGCGCCTACCTGGCCTCGCCGGCGGCGAGTTTCATCACGGGCTGCGATCTCACGGTGGACGGCGGCCGGGCGTTGAAGCGCGGGTGGGTGTAGGTAGGTCGCCGTCTCAGCCGAAGAACCAGTAGCACACCGCGATCGCGGCCAGCACGCCGGCCAGGTCCGCGATGAGGGCGCAGCCCACGGCGTGGCGGCTCTTCTGGATGCCCACGGCGCCGAAGTACACCGCGAGCACGTAGAACGTGGTCTCCGTGCTGCCCTGTACCACCGCGGAGAGCAGGGCAGGGAAGCTATCGACCCCGTAGTTCTCCATCGTCTCGATCATGAGCGCGCGGGCGGCGCTGCCGGAGAACGGCTTGGCCAGTGCCGTGGGCAACGCGTCGACGAAGCGCGTGTCCCAACCGAACCACGTCACGACCGAGCGAATGCCTTCGAGGATGAAGTCGAGCGCACCGGATGCGCGCAGCACGCCGATCGCGCACAGCATGGCCACGAGATACGGCAGCAGGTTCTTGGCAACGTCGAAGCCTTCCTTGGCGCCCTCCACGAACGCGTCGTACACGGGCACCCGCCGCCACGCGCCCACCACCAGAAAAAGGATAATGAGGGCGAAGACGACCAGGTTGCCCACCAGCGAGGAGGCGGCCGACATGGCGGCCGAGGACATGCCGGCCAGCAAGGTCATGATGCCGCCCACGATCAAGGCTGTGCCACCCAGCCAGGCGAGCACGACGGGATCCCACAGACGCAGGCGCTGCACGATGCCCACGGCGAGCAGGGCGGCGAGCGTGGAGGCCGACGTGGCGATCAGGATCGGCAGGAACACCATCGCAGGCTCGGGCGCACCCTGCTGCAGCCGGTACATGAAGATCGTCACCGGCAGCAGCGTGAGGGCGGACGTATTGAGCGCGAGAAAAAGGATCTGGGCGTCTGTGGCCGTGTCGGGCTTGGGATTGAGCTCCTGCAGCGCGCGCATCGCGCGCAGGCCGATTGGCGTGGCGGCGTTGTCCAGCCCCAGTCCGTTGGCCGCGAAGTTCATCGTGATGAGGCCGATGGCCGGGTGGCCTCGGGGCACGCCTGGCATCAGCCGCGCGAAGATCGGGGCGAGCAGGCGCGCGAGCGAGTCGATCAGCCCGGCTTTCTCCGCGATCTTGAGGAATCCCATCCAGAGCGTGAGCGTGCCGAACAGCAGCAGCATGATGTCCACGGACACCTTGGCCATGCCGAAGAGCGCTTCGATGATCTGGGAGAAGACGGCGGGGTCGCCGGCCACCAGCCAGCGCGCGAGCGCCGCGACAGCGCCCACGAGAAAGAAGCCGAGCCAGAGGATATTCAACATGCGGGGAACCGGGACGTGAAGCTGGGGGGAGGCGGCGCGAGCATCCTAGCATGCGGCCTGCGCCGGGAGCGTCAGGGTATTTCAGCTAAGATCGGCAGGTAGCCGGCGCGGCAGTCGCGGCCGGCGGCCCGCTTTCAACGACCCCGATGCCAAGCAGCTTCAGCGTATTCGTGGCCGAGTATTGGCCGCACGTCGCCGTCTTCGTCACCACGGTGGCAAGCCTGGCGGCGGCCGTGCATGCCGCCATGACCAAGCAGGACGTGCGCGCCGCCATTGGCTGGGTGGCCGTCGTGCTCTTCTCGCCCGTCTTCGGCGTCCTGTTCTATCTCGTGGCCGGCGTGAATCGCGTGCGCTACACCAAGGTCGGCCAGCTGCGCGACCAGTCCGATCCCCTCCTGCACCGGCGGCCCACGATCTCCGACGTGGACGTGAGCCTGATGACGCTGCCGCGCTTCGCGTCGATGAAGGTGCTGGGCGACCGCATCAGCCAGTTCGCGCTCACGGCGGGCAATCGCGTCACCCCGCTCGATGGCGGCGACGAGACGTACACGGCCATGCTGGCGGCGATCCGCTCTGCGCGTTCCACCATCGCCCTGGGAAGTTACATCTTCGACAACGATCCAGCCGGGCGCGCCATGGCGGATGCTTTGATCGAGGCGCAGGAGCGCGGCGTGACCGTGCGGGTGCTGATCGACTCCATCGGGGCCAAGTACTCGCGGCCGGCCATCACCTGGCGGCTCGGGCGGGGCAAAGTGCGCACGGCGCTCTTCATGAGCAGCACGCTCGGCCTGCGCCTGCCTTACGCGAACCTGCGCAGCCACCGCAAGCTGCTCATCATCGACGGGCACCTCGGGTTCTCGGGCGGGATGAACATCCGGTCGGGGTTCACGCGCGAGGGCGCGCGCGGCGAGCCTGCGCGCGATGCGCACTTCCGGGTCGAAGGCCCGGTGGTGGCCCAGCTCATGACCGTGTTCGCCCATGACTGGGAGTTCACGACGGGCGAGTCCTTGCGCAGCGAGACGTGGTTCCCGATCGGATCACCGTCGTTCTTCGACGACGGCATGCCCGTGCGTGCCGTGGCGTCTGGCCCCGACCGCAACGTCGGCACCACCCACGACATGATCCTGGGCGCGCTGTCCGTGGCCCAGGAGCGTGTCTGTATCCAGTCACCGTATTTTCTGCCGGATCAGGCGCAGATTGCCGCCCTCACGATCGCCGCGCGTCGTGGCGTGCGGGTGGACGTGGTGATCCCGGGCACGAACAATCTGCGGCTGGTCGATTACGCGATGACGGCACAGCTCGATCAGCTCGTGGGCAAGGGCGTGCGCATCTGGCGCTCGGCCGGC
This sequence comes from Verticiella alkaliphila, assembly GCF_018904615.1. GTDB lineage: Bacteria > Pseudomonadota > Gammaproteobacteria > Burkholderiales > Burkholderiaceae_B > Verticiella > Verticiella alkaliphila. The sequence continues at coordinate 274,862 of NZ_JADCNH010000002.1, forward strand.
ACTTTCGATCACGCCAAGCTCATGACGGTGGATGGGCTCTGGAGCTACGTGGGTTCGTCCAACCTCGATCCGCGCAGCATGCGGCTTAATTTCGAGCTGGACATGGAGATCTACGGCCGCTCCGTGGCGCACTGGATCATCGCGCGGATCGAGCGCAACATGGCCGGTGCCACCGAAGAGACGCCCGCCACCCTCGCGGCGCGCCCCTTCACCAAGCGGCTGCGAAACCGCTTGATATGGCTCGCGTCACCCTATTTGTGATCTGATGACGGAACCTGTCCAATCGAAACGGCATTTTTCGTGCGGGCACGCCCATCGGTGATCCGCGCTATCCTGCGCGGTTAATGTTCGGGACGGCAGCATCTGGCCGTCGGCGGTACAAGGAAAGCGCGCACGATGTTCGGAAGATCAAAACCCTCGCCGTTCAAACCCTACGCCTTTGGGGCCAAGCCCAAGCGGCGGTTCCCTCGTTGGCTGCTCTGGCTGCTGATCGGCGTGGTGCTCGGCATCGCCGGGGTGCTGTTCGTGCAGGAGGAGTACCTGCCGCCGCGTCTGTCCGCGGGGGAATCCCGGCAGTTGACCGAGCAGTACAACCAGGCGAGCCTCGCGCTGCAGCAGACGCGCAGCCAGCTCGACGAGACGCGCGAGACCCTCGCCGCCCAGCAGGCCGAGCGAGCCACGCTCGCCGAAGAACTCGACAAGGCGCGCACCGGGCTCAAGCCGCTGCAGAACGACCTGGCCATGCTCAAGGACGCGCTGCCGCCGGATCCGCGTGGCGGCACGCTGCAGATTCGCGCGGCGCGCTTCTTCAACCGCGACGGCGGCATGGATTATCACGTCGTGCTCACGCGAGAGGCCTCGGGCACCTTCGAAGGCGGCGTGCAATTCGCCGTCGAAGGCCGTTACCCGAGCGGCCGCACGGGCACGGTCACGCTGGATCCGGTCGGCCTGACGCTGAGCGACTACGAGAACGTCCACGGCGTGCTGCCCCTGCCGGACAACATGCAGGCCCGCCAGATCACGATCCGCGTCCTTGACGGCAACGGCCGCATGCAGGCGATGCGGGTGATCAACGCGCGGAATTAGTAGAACGCCCCCACGCTCCCGTTGGTCGCTGCCCCCCGAGGGGGCGCGTTCCGCCTTGGGGCGGCCCGGCGGCAGTCAGCTGACGGCGACCCGTACGGTCTTGCCGATCCGGGTGAGCATTTCCACCAGCGCGTCGATGGTGAATTTGCTCGACTTGAGGTTCACGACGTCGGAGACTCTGGGACGCGACACCATGAGGATGTCGGCGGCCTCGGCTTGCTTCAGCCGGTGTTGCGCAATCCAGCCGGCAACTTCCGACATCAACTGCTCCTTCAATACGCGCGTCTCATGAATCTGTTGACGCGAGGCGGCTTGGAGGCGCGCTGCCTCTTCGGGTGAGAAACCGAGCTCTGCGAAGAGATTCGCGTCGGGTCTGCTCACGTGACGAACCGTTGTGTCGGTGGTCATGATCCGGTCCTCCTTGACGTGATCACGGCGCGATAGCGCGCCGCGGCGATGTCTTTGTCACGCTGGCTGGTGGCTTGCGTTTTCTTCTGAAAACAGTGAAGGACGTAGACGGCCTCGTCGAACTTGGCGACGTACATCACCCGGTAGATGCCATTCGCGTCGCGCAGCCGAATCTCCCGCGTACCTGCGCCGATGGCGTCGAAGGGCTTCCAGTCTTCAGGGTCCAGCCCTGACTGGATTTTGCTCAGTTGAAAGCCTGCGTCGCGCCGGGGTTCGGCAGGAAATCCGATGAGATCGGCGTAAGAGGAACCGATCCAGGGAATTCCTTGCTCTGCGCCACCTGGCTTCCTTGTACAAAATTTTATACCAATGCGCACGGCTTGTGTATCGGCCGCGCGGGACAGGATGCAAATGACAAAGGGCTGGATCCTGTGACAGGATCCAGCCCTTATGGTGTGACCGTTCGGTTCGGAGGGAATGTTCAGGCGCTGCCGGTCTCCGAATCCACCAGCGCCGCACTCAATCCTCGCGACCCTGGGCCTGGATCAGTTCGACCTTGTAGCCGTCCGGATCCTCGACGAAGGCGATCACAGTGGTGCCGTGCTTCATCGGGCCGGCTTCGCGCACCACCTTGCCACCCTTGGCCTTGATGCGCTCACAGGCGGCGTAGGCATCCTCGACCTCCAGGGCGATATGGCCGTAGCCCGCGCCCAGGTCGTAGCTGTCGGTGTCCCAGTTGTGGGTGAGTTCCAGGGCCGGGCCTTCGGACTCGGGTTGGTAACCAACGAAGGCGAGGGTGAACTTGCCGTCCGGATAATCCTTGCGGCGCAGCAGCTTCATGCCGAGCACGTCCGTGTAGAACGCAATGGACTTGTCCAGGTTGCCGACGCGCAGCATGGTGTGCAGGATTCGCATGGGAGACTCCTAGGTAAAGGATGGAAGGCTCGCCGGGTCGTGCTGGCGCAGGGTCTGCCGCGCCTGCTCGTAGCCCGGCAGGATGTGCCCGACTTCGGTCCAGAAGCCAGGCCCGTGGTTCATCTCGCGCAGGTGGGCGAGCTCGTGGGCGATCACATAGTCGATCACGTCCACCGCAAAGTGCACGAGCCGCCAGTTCAGCATGATATGCCCCTGGCTGGTGCACGATCCCCAGCGGGTACGCGCCGAAGATAGCCGCCACTGCGTGATGGCAAGCCCGGTGCGTTGCAGGAAATGGTCCAGGCGTGTCTGGATGATCGCGCGGGCCTGACCTTGCAGCCAGGCCTGCACGGTGTCGCGGATGCGGTTGCCGTCGGCGCCGGAGGGCAGACCGAGCCAAAGGGTGTCGCCGGCTTGCGGCGCGAGGGCGTCGCCCGCGAAGTGCCGGCGATCTCCGCCGACGCGAAAGCGGATCGTCTGGCCTAGATACGGAAGCTCGCCGCCATCCTCCCAGCGCGCGCGATGCATTGCGACGCGCTGCTGGCGTTCCTGCCAGGTGCGCAGACGCGAGAGGATCCAGCTCGCCTTGCCGCGCACGGCCTCGTCGATCTCGCCCAGGCCGACCCAGCGGGGCGCCGTCACGCGAAGGCCGTCATCCGTGATCAGAAAGCCGATGGTGCGGCGCTTGGAGCGCAGGAGGACGAAGCCGATCGTCTGGGCGGGCGTCGCCACTTCGCGCCAGCGGGCGCCCGCGGGCAGGGTCGTCGGCGGCAGGGTAGGCACGAAGCCGGAACCGCCCAGGGCGAGATCGGTGCCCGGCGGCAAGGCCGCTGGCCCGGCGCCGGGAAGGTCCAGCAAGGGCGACGCCGCTGCATCCGTGGGGCTGTCGCTGCGCGTATCCGGTTGGGGCGAAGGCGCGCTGGCGCCCGCGGGATCGAGGCGTGGCGCAGGTGCCGCGGGGGCAGGGCGCGGCGCTGGCGCCGGCAGGCCCCAGTCGAACGTCAACTGGGCGTCCGGCTCAGTCACGGTAACGGTGCGGGGCCAGGACGCGCATCTCGGCTTCGATCCAGTCCTGGGCCTTCTGGTTGAGCTCCGCGGGACTGAGGCCCTCGGAGGGAATGGCGGGCCCGAACGAGAGCGTGACGAGACCGGGCTTCTTCACGAAGGCATTGCGGGCCCAGACCTCGCCGGCATTGTGCGCCACCGGGATCACGGGCACGCCGCCGTGCACGGCAAGGCGTGCGCCGCCGGGCTGATAGCGTCCGACTTCGCCGGGCGGCACGCGCGTGCCCTCGGGGAAGAGGATGGGCCAGCGGCCGTCGGCCAGGCGTGCCTGTCCCTTGGCCAGCACCTGCTGCATCGAACTGCGCCGATCGCCGCGATCGATGGCGATCATGCGCAGGTACGACAGGCCCCAACCAAAGAAGGGCACCCAGTGCAGCACGCTCTTGTAGACGAAACAGAGCTGCCGCGGCATGTAGGCGGGAAACCAGAGGGTCTCCCAGGCCGACTGATGCTTGGAGAGCACCACGGCCGCGCTGTCGGGAAGGTTCTCCCAGCCCTTGACCTGCCAGCGGATGCCGCAGATCCAGCGCGCGCCCCATACCGCCAGGCGCGGCCAGCCCACCGTGAAGCGGTAGTAGGCGCTGCGCGACATTGGCACCGCGAGCAGGATCGTGCAGGCGATGGCGTACGGAATGACCGTGACGGCCAGGAAGATCAGGTAGATCAGCGATCGCAACCAGAGAATCATGCGCCCTCCAGCGCGAGCGCGACGGCCATCAGGTCGTCGCGGATGAGCGTGCCTTGCGGCAGTTCGTATTCGTGCTCGGTGCGCCGGCCGTTACCAGTACGCACCAGCCACGGCTGGCAGCCCACGGCATCGGCGGCGAGCAAGTCGCGCATGGAGTCGCCCACGGCCGGCACGCCGCGCAGGTCGATGTCGTAGCGCCGTGCGATGTCCAGGAACATGCCTGGCTCGGGCTTGCGGCAATCGCAGCCCGCGCCTGGCGCATGCGGGCAGATGAAGAAGGCGTCGATCTGCCCGCCCACGGCCTGCAGCTGCTTGCGCAGCTTGGCGTGGATGGCGTTGAGCGTGTCGGCATCGTACAGGCCACGCCCGAGGCCCGACTGGTTGGTGGCCACCACCACCCGCCAGCCGGCGCGGTTCAGGCGCGCAATGGCCTCCAGGCTGCCCGGCAGGGCGATCCATTCGTCGGGGCTCTTGACGAACGCCGGGCTGTCCTGGTTGATGACGCCGTCCCGGTCCAGGATGATGAGCTTCATGGCGACAATGCCGCGATCCCCGGCCTCAGGCAAGACGCCCAAGGTCGGCCACCTGGTTCATCAGACCGTGCAGGCGGGCGAGCAGGGCCAGGCGATTGCGCCGCACGGCAGGATCCTCGGCCATCACCATGACGTCGTTGAAGAACGCGTCCACCGCCTCGCGCGCGCCGGCCAGCGTCGTGAGCGAACCGGCGAAGTCGCCAGCCGCCGCCTGACGCTCGGCGTCCGGCTGCAGCTGGTCGATGACCTTGGCCAGCGCGGCCTCGGCAGGCTCGCGCAGCAGCGCGGCATCCACGCTGGCGCTCGTGTCCTCGGCCTTCTTGAGCAGATTGCCGACGCGCTTGTTGGCGGCCGCCAGGCTGGCGGCGGCGGGCTGCTGCTGGAAGGCGGCCACCGCGGCCACGCGCGCGCTCACCTGGTGCAGGGGCGGTTGCAGGGCCAGGACAGCGTCGATGACGGCGCGATCATATTGGGTGCCGAGCTGGTTGCGCACGCGCTCGTAGATGAAGCCGCGCAAGGCGTCGTGCAGGTCGGCGGCGTCCTTCACCACGCCCCGGGGCAGGGCGGCGATGGCCTGCGTGAGGAGAGCGTCCAGCGTGAGCGCGGGCTGCGCGTCATGAGCGTTGAGCTGGCCGCCGGCCGTCAGCTGCTCGAAGGCGCTGATGAGGCCAAGCGCGGCACGGCGCAGGCCGAAGGGGTCGCGATCGCCCGTGGGCTGCGAGCCCACCGCCCAGATGCCGGCGAGCGTCTCGGCGCGTTCGGCCAGGAACAGCGCAGCGCGGGTGACGCCGTCGGCGGCCACCGGGGCGTCCAGGCGGATCTCGTACTGGCCACGGATGGCGTCGACCACGTCGGTCGACTCGCCATCGTGCGTCGCATAGTAGCCGCCCATCACGCCTTGCAGCTCGGGGAATTCGCCGACCATGCTCGTGACGAGATCGGCCTTGGCCAGGCGTGCGGCGCGCTCGGCGCGGGCCGCATCGCCACCCAGGGCGCGTGCGACCCAGGCAGACAGCGCGGCCACGCGCTCCGTTCGGGCCAGCTGGCTGCCGAGCTTGTTGTGATAGACCACGTTGCCCAGGCCGGCCACCCGGCTCTCGAGCGTGGCCTTGCGGTCGGTCTCGAAGAAGAACTGCGCATCGGCCAGGCGCGGGCGCACCACGCGCTGATTGCCCTGGATGATGTTGCTCGGGTCTTCCAGCGCCATGTTGCTCACGATCAGGAAGCGGTTGGTCAGACGCTGACCATCGGCCTCGAAGAGCGGGAAGTACTTCTGGTTCAGCCGCATCGTGAGGATGAGGCACTCCTGCGGCACGGACAGGAACGCGGGCTCGAATTCGCCCACGTATACCGTGGGGTGCTCGACCAGGGCGGTGACTTCGTCCAGCAGCGGCGCGACGTCGGCTTCTGGGCCCAGCGAGGCGCCCAGGCGGCTCGCATTGTCGCGCAGTTGCTGCTCGATGGCGTCGCGGCGTTTTGTGAAGGAGGCGATGACGCGGCCGTGCTCCGCAAGGCTGCTCTCGTAGCTGCCGGCATCGGCGATGGCGATCGGATCGCGTGCGGCCTGGAATCGATGGCCGCGGGTGATGCGGCTCGCTTCGAGGCCGAGCGTGGTGACAGGCACCACCGATTCGCCGTGCAGGGCAATGAGGCCATGCGCCGGACGCACGAAGCGCACCGTGGTCTGGCCATCGGAGAGCTGATAGCTCATCGTCTTGGGGATGGGCAGCTTGGCGACGGCGTCGGCGAGGGCTTCCTGCAGGCCATCGGCCAGCGCCGCGCCACGCGCCACACCGCGGTAGACGAGCTGTTCGTTCTTGCCATCCGATTCGCGCTCGAGCGTGCTGACGTCGATGTCGGCCAGGCCCTTGGCAGCGAGCTTCTTCTGCAAGGCGGGGCTGGCCGCACCCTCGGCCGTCAGACCCACGCTCACCGGCATGAGCTTCTCGGCGTAGGGCTTGTCGGCCGCCTGCGCCAGCACGCTGGGCACGAGCACGGCCAGGCGGCGCGGCGAGGCAAAGGTGGTGGGCGCTGCAGCGCCTTCGGCGACGAGGCCGCGTTGGGCGAGGCCGCTGGCGATGCCGTTGGCAAAGGCGTCGCCCAGACGTTGCAGGGCCTTGGGCGGCAGTTCCTCGGTGAACAGCTCCACCAACAGGGTTTGGGTGTCGGTGCCGGCGGTCATGCAGCTTCCTTCGATTGGGCGGTGGCGGAGTTCAGCATGGGGAAACCCAGCCGTTCGCGCGAGTCGTAATAGGCCTGAGCCACGGCGCGCGACAGATTGCGGATGCGGCCGATGTAGGCGGCACGCTCGGTCACGCTGATCGCGCCACGTGCATCCAGCAGGTTGAACGTGTGGGCGGCCTTGAGCACGGATTCGTAGGCGGGCAGCGCGAGCGGGGTCTCGAGCGCGAGCAGGGCCTGCGCCTGCTTCTCGTAATCCGTGAAGTGCGCAAAGAGCACGTCCGGCATGGCGTGCTCGAAGTTGTACGTGGATTGCTCGACTTCGTTCTGGTGGAACACGTCGCGGTACTTCACGACGCCGTTGGGCGTGTGCGTCCAGACGAGGTCGTACACGCTTTCCACGCCTTGCAGATACATGGCCAGGCGCTCGAGCCCATAGGTGATCTCGCCCGTGATCGGCTTGCAATCGAGGCCGCCCACCTGCTGGAAGTAGGTGAACTGCGTGATCTCCATGCCGTTGAGCCAGACTTCCCAGCCCAGGCCCCAGGCGCCGAGGGTGGGATTCTCCCAATCATCCTCGACGAAGCGGATGTCGTGCGCAGCCGGGTCGATGCCGATGGCGCGCAGCGAGCCCAGGTAGAGCTCGAGGATGTCCGCAGGGGCGGGCTTCAACACCACCTGGTACTGATAGTAGTGCTGCAGGCGGTTCGGGTTGTTGCCGTAGCGACCGTCCTTGGGGCGGCGCGAGGGCTGGACGTAGGCGGCGCGCCACGGCTCCGGCCCGAGAGAGCGCAGGAACGTCGCGGTGTGCGACGTGCCCGCGCCCACTTCCATATCGATGGGTTGCAGCAGGGCGCAGCCCTGGCTGGCCCAGTAGTCTTGCAAGCGGAGGATCAGTTGCTGGAAGGTGAGCATGGATGAGCCAAACGTGAATGCGAGCGCCGCGCGCCACGTCGAAGAAGCAGGCGACAGCGGGCGAATCCGCTATTTTAGCGGCTGCGCGGCCGTGCTGCGGTAGTGCGGGTTGTCGCTCGCCCTGGGTTCAGGGACAATCAGGGGCTTTTCGATGCGCGAAGGGCGCGCGGCACTGCCGCGCCCTTCGCTCCCACAGGAGGTAGGCTAGTGGTAGAACGGCGCGAGGCAACTCACTCGGGGCACCGGCCAGGCGGTCGGTTGATGGATGGGCGATGGTGGCTCGCTCTTCTGCTCGCGATCGGGTTGCTCGCCGTGTTGCCGCCTGCCTCCGCGCAGGCGCCGGCCACCTCGGCAGCGCCCACGACCGCGGACGCCGGCTCCTACGCCGGGCTGGCGGATATCCTGGAGGACGACGCCGCCCGCACGCGCCTGGTCGAGCAACTGCGCGCCCTGGCCAACGGGGCGCCGCCTGCCGCGCCGCCGGGAGCAC
>NZ_JADCNH010000030.1 GCF_018904615.1 Verticiella alkaliphila
CGGCGTGCCGGCTGGCACACCTGTCGCCCGGCCGGCTGCGCCCGCGGATCGTCCACGGGAGGCGCCCTCGCCCCGTCTGGCGGCCCAGAGTGGGCCACAGGGCGCGGGTGCGTCGTCCCCCGTTGCCGACGGCCCGCCTGCGGCCAGTCTGCTGCGCCGGCCTTCGCCCGTGAATGTCTCTGCTGTTCCTTCCCGCGACACGCGGGACATGCCATGAATCCGCTTGTCAAACGTGCCCTCGGGCGCGTGTTCGTCTTTGATCCCTGGTTGTTGCTGCTTCTGCTGATGCTGTGCGCGGTCGGCCTGGCCACCATGCACTCGGCGGTGGGCGGCACGCACGGCCGTTTTGCCGAGCAGGTCCGCAATTTCGGCCTGGCGTTCGGTGCCATGTGGTTCGCCGCGCAGGCCTCGCCGCAGATGCTGCAGCGGCTGGCGGGTCCGGTCTATGTGCTGGGCGTGATCCTGCTCGTGCTCGTGGAAGTCGCTGGCGAAACCCGCATGGGCGCCACGCGGTGGCTGAATCTGGGCGTCACGCACATCCAGCCCTCGGAGATCATGAAGATCGGCATGCCATGATGCTCGCGTGGTATTTCCACCGGCGTGAAGGCTCGCTGCGCATCCGCGATTTCTTCGTGGCGGGCGTGCTGCTGCTGGTGCCGTTCCTTCTCATCGTGAAGCAGCCCGATCTGGGCACTGCGCTGCTCGTGTTCGCCGCGGGCTTCTTCGTCATTTTCTTTGCCGGGTTGTCGTTCAAGCTGCTCGTGCCCATCGCCGTGGCTGGAGTCGTGGCCGTCGGCAGCATCATCGCGTACGAGCAGACCCTGTGCGCGCCCGAATTCGACTGGGTGATCCTGCATGATTACCAGAAGCACCGCGTGTGCACGCTGCTAGACCCGACGACAGATCCGCTGGGCAAAGGCTTTCACACCATCCAGTCCTCGATTGCCATCGGCTCAGGGGGGGTCTTTGGCAAGGGCTACATGGCAGGCACGCAGTCGCAGCTCGACTTCGTGCCCGAACGCACCACCGACTTCATCTTCGCCGTCTTCGCCGAAGAGCTCGGCCTCGTGGGCGGCATCTTCCTGCTGGTGCTGTACTTCCTGCTGCTGATGCGCGGGCTCTCGCTCGCCTGGGCGGCGCCTAATGCGTTCTCCAGGCTGCTCGCCGGCGCCCTCACCATGGTGTTCTTCGTCTATGCCTTCGTGAACATCGGCATGGTGGCCGGCATCCTGCCCGTGGTCGGCGTGCCGCTGCCCTTCATGAGCTATGGCGGCACGTCCTTGCTTACCCTGGGGGTCGCCGCCGGTCTCTTGATGGCGGTGCATCGGCACCGCGTGCGGCGCACCTGAGCGCTACAGCAGCGTCCCCTGCGCCGACGTCACCAGCAGCTTGCGGATCGGGGCGGGCAGCCCGGCATCGGCGAGTTCGGCCAGCGGCACCCAGGTGTGTGCGGGATCGCTGAGCGTGCCCGGCTCGGCCGCGGCAATGCGCCACGGCGTGGCGGTCAGTCGAAAGTGCGTGAAGACATGCAGGAAGGGTGTCTGTGGATGTGCGGCGTCCGCCGGGATGCCGAGTCGTCGACAGGCTGCCACGGCGTCCTCACCATCGAATTCCGGCAGGCTCACCAAGCCGCCCCAGATCCCCGTGGGCGGTCGGCGTTCGAGCAGGATGCGGCCATCGTGCTCGATCCAGAGCAGGTGGGTGGTGCGCTCGGGCGAGACCTTGCGCACGCGGGGCGTGGGCAGCTCGTGCTGGCGCGCTTCGCGCAGGGCCACGCAGGTGCTGCGTACCGGACAGCGTCCGCAATCCGGCACCCCGCGCGTACAGAGCGTCGCGCCCAGGTCCATCAGACCTTGCGTGTAGGCCCGCATGGCGTTGGCCTGCGCTTCGGTCTCGGCGCGCAGGGCCGGCAGCTCGGCATCGGCATGCCTCCACATCACCTGCTGCACGCGCGTGGAGGCCGGATCGCCTTCGATGCCGAAGTGCCGCGCGAACACACGGCGCACGTTGCCGTCCAGGATGGCCGCGCGCTCGCCATAGGCGAAGGCCGCGATGGCGGCCGCGGTGGAGCGGCCGATGCCGGGCAACGTGGCGATGCTCGCCGCGTCGGGCGGGAACTGGCCGCCCCATTGCGTCACGATCTCTCGCGCACAGCGGTGCAGATTGCGCGCCCGGGTGTAGTAGCCCAGGCCCGCCCACAGCGCCATCACGTCGGCATCCGGCGCGGCTGCCAGGCTCGCCACGTCGGGATAGCGCGCGAGAAAGCGCTCGTAGTAGGGAATGACCGTCGCCACCTGCGTCTGTTGCAGCATGATCTCGGACAGCCAGATGCGATAGGGATCCCGCGTGTTCTGCCACGGCAGCGCGTGGCGCCCGTGGGTGCGTTGCCACGCGATGACGCGCTCGGCAAAGGGAAGATCCGGGGCCGCGGGGCGGCCCACGCGGGAAAGCACAGAAGACATGATCAGAACCGCTGGCAGCGCGGACAGTAGAAGGTGGCGCGCTGGAATTGCACGATGCGCCGGATGGGCGTGCCACACACCCGGCAAGGCAGGCCCTCGCGGCCGTAGACGCGGCTGTCGATCTGGAAGTAGCCCGAACTGCCATCGCTGTGGACGAAGTCGCGCAGCGAGCTGCCGCCCGCGGCGATGGCTTCGGCCAGGGTGGCACGCACTTCCTCGGCCAGCCGCAGGCAGCGGGCGAGGCTCAGCCGCCCCGCGGGCGTGCGCGGGTGAATGCTGGATCGGAAGAGGCTTTCGGAGGCGTAGATGTTGCCCACGCCCACCACGATCTCGCCGCCCAGGAGCACCTGCTTGATGGGCGTGGTGCGGCCGCGGGTGCCGGCAAAGAGCAGCGCGCCGGTGAAGGCCTCGTCGAAGGGCTCGATGCCCAGACTCGCGAGTCTCGGGTGCGCAAGCACCGGGCCGTCTTCCTCGGGGTGCCACAGCACGGCGCCGAAGCGCCGTGGATCGCGCAGCCGCAGGATGCAGTCGTCGAACACCCAATCGACGTGATCATGCACGGCCGGCGGCTGCGTGGACGGCACGACGCGCAGCGAGCCTGACATCCCGAGATGGACGAGCTGGGTGCCGTTGTCGAAACGCAACAGCAGATACTTGCCTCGGCGACCCGCTTCCAGCACGGTACGCCCGCTCACGGTGTCAGCCAGCGTGGCAGGCACTGGCCAACGCAGACTGGCGTTGCGCACCGCGAGATGACGCAGGGGGCGGCCTTCGACGTGGGGAGCGATGCCGCGGCGGGTGACTTCGACTTCGGGAAGTTCGGGCATGAAAGGTGCGTGAATGCGGCGTTTGCGGAAGATTCACAGGAAGCATGCAAAGCCGCCTGCGTGAGGATACCAAAGCCGCTCGGCGCGATTGCGCAACGCCTTGCCGGGATCGTGTGAAAATGGGGGCTGAGAGCCGCGAGGCAAGCTGGGATACGCTTTGATGCAGCTGAAAATCGTAAAGAACGCGGGATGGGCGCTTTTGCTGGCCGCCGGCTTGGCCGGAGCCCCTGTGGCCGCGCAGCCTGGACCTGGCGCCGCCGGTCCGGACATGCCGATGCTGGGCGAGCTCGAGGAGCCGCCGATCGTCGGTACCCTGCCCGAGAACGAGCTGACCGGGCAGATCCTCTTCCAGATTCTCGCCGCCGACGTGGCCGCCCAGGGCGGTTCGTGGGCGTCGGCCACGAGCACGGCGCTGGAGCTTGCCCGCAACACGCGGGATCCCCGCCTGGCGCGACGCGCGCTGGAATACGCGCTGGCGGGCGACAATCTGCCGCGCGCCTGGGACGCGGCCCGGCTGTGGCTGGAACTCTCGCCGGAGGATCCGCAGGCCTATCACACCGAGCTCATGCTCGCCGCCGCCAACGGCAACACCCAGCATCTGGCCGAGACGCTGCGCCGCCAGATCAACGAGTCGCGTGACAAGGGCGAAGCCATCGCGCAGGCGCAGATGGTGTTGTCCCGCCTGGCCGACCGTCCGCGGGCGTTGGCGCTGTTGGACGACATGTTGGTGGGCGAGCTGCGCGAATTGCCGGAAGCTCGTGCGGCGATGGCGCAGTCCGCCTATGAGGCCGGCGATCACCGCCGCGCGCTCACCGAGGCGCGTGCTGCGCTGGCGGCCCGGCCCGATTGGGAGCTCGCGGCTGGCATGGTGTTGCAGTTCGGCCTGCGCGTCGAACCGCAGCAGGCCATCAGCAGCACGCGCAGTTTCATCGCCCGCCACCCACAGGCGCGCGATCTGCGCCTGGCGCTCGTGAGTGCGCTGGTGCAGCGCGGCGATTACGAATCCGCCATCAACGAGCTGCGCGCCATGGGCCGCTACTCGCCGGAGGATTTCGAGCTGCTCTATCTGCAGGGCGCCATCAGCTATGAAGCCGGCCGCCCCCGAGAAGCCGAGAAGTGGCTCAAGGAATACATCCAGGTCGAATCGGATCGCCGCTCCGCGAGCGCAGACAGCTTCGACCCGACCTCCAGCCTCGTCGATGCGCAGCTCCTGCTCGCCCGCATCGCCGAGGAAGAAGGCCGACTCGATGCCGCCTACGACATCCTCGGCACGATGAGCGCGCCGGACGCCCGCTTCCCTGCACGCATGCGTCAGGCGGTGGTGCGCGCCAAGCAGGGCCGTATCGACGAGGCCATGCAGGTGCTGGACAAGGCAGGCCCCGAAGACGAGCGCGAGCAGGTGCTGCAGGCCATCGTGCGTGGCCAGATCCTGCGTGATGCCGGTCGTGTGCCGCAGGCCATTCGCGCCCTGCAGACCGCCTCGGCGCGCCTGCCGGACAGCACCGAGATCCGCTACGACCTCGCCATGCTGCTGGAGCGCCAGGGCGATGTCGATGGCATGGAGCAGCAGCTGCGTCGCATCATCTCGCTCGACCCGACGCATGCCCACGCCTACAACGCGCTCGGCTACACACTGGCGGATCGCAACGTGCGCCTGGACGAAGCCGAGCAGTTGGTGCAGCGCGCGCTTCAGCTCGAGCCCAACGACGCCGCCATTCTGGACAGCATGGGCTGGGTCCACTACCGCCAGGGCAATTTCCCGCAGGCCGTGGAATACCTGGGCCGCGCCTGGCGTCTGCGTCCGGAAGCCGAGATCGGTGTGCATCTGGGCGAGGCCCTTTGGGCGGGCGGCCAGCGCGACGAGGCCATGCTGATCTGGCGTGCGGTGCAGAACCGCACGCCCGATGACGCGCTCTTGCGCTCCACCCTGCAACGCCTGGGAGTGACGTTGTGATGATGCGTTGGCTGGTCGTGGTGACGACCTTGTTGCTGGGCGCGTGCGCTGCACCGCCCCCCGTCGTGCCTGTAGATGGTGCCTCGGTGGCCAGCGGCGCGCTGGCGCGCAGCGGCCGTTTCGCCTTGCGTGTGGACGAGATCAGCGGCAAGCAGAATGCGGTGCAGGGCGGCTTTGCCTGGCGTGACGATGGGCGTGCTCTGGTGCTGGATCTGACGTCGCCCGTCGGTGCCACGCTGGCCCGAGTCGACGTAGCGCCCAACGGCGCCGCGCTGCTCACCGAGGCCAACGGTACCCAGACGGCGGCAGCGACGGCCGACGAACTCGTCGCCCGCGTGCTCGGCAGCCCGATTCCTGTCGGCGGCTTGCGGGACTGGCTGCGGGGTCACCTGCCCGCCAATCCGCCCGCCACCATCGTCGAGCGCGATGCCGAAGGCCGGCCGCAGGCCTACGACCAGGCCGGCTGGCGTGTCCGCGTCAATGCCTACGATGCCACCGGCCCCGTGCGGCTGGAGATGCAGCGCAACGAGCCTGGCCACGGCGTGATCAACGTGCGGCTCGTCATCACACCGGCCTCCTGAGCGCCATGATCGCTGTAGATTCCGGCTTGGCACCGGCCGCTCCCTGCCCGCTGCCCGCCGAGGGGCAGACCGAGCTGCGCGATCTGCCGGCGCCGGCCAAGCTCAATCTCTTCCTGCACGTCACGGGCCGCCGGCCCGATGGCTATCACCTGCTGCAGACCGTCTTCACCTTCGTCACGCTGCACGACACCGTGCACCTGCGCCGCCGCGAGGACGGCCTCGTGCAACGGGTCAGCGCGCTCGATGGCGTGCCGTCGGATGCCTGCCTCACGGTGCGCGCCGCGCGCGCGTTGCAGGCGGCCACTGGCTGCGCGTTCGGGGTAGATATCGCGCTCGACAAGCGCGTGCCGGCGGGCGGCGGCCTGGGGGGCGGCTCGAGTGACGCGGCCACGGTTCTATTGGGACTCAATCGGCTCTGGGGGACAGGGCTGTCGCGCGAGGCACTGATGGCAATTGCCTTGCCATTGGGTGCGGACGTGCCGGTCTTCGTGGGTGGCACCGCTGCCTTTGCCGAGGGCGTGGGCGAGCGCCTGCAGCCTCTCACGCTGACGCCGGCCTGGTATGTGGTGGTTCAGCCACATGCCCACGTGCCTACCGCGGCAGTTTTTGGCGATCCTTGCTTGACAAGGGATTCATCCGTTGTCAGAATAGCGGACTTTCCTACCCAACATTCTTTGTCACCTGTTGATGAGAATGCTGACGCAGGAAATCGGTCGAAAGGTATCGACCCTGTGGCCTTGAGCCGCTTTGGCAGGAACGATCTCGAATCGGTGGTGTTTTCCCGGTTCTCGCAGGTCGAACAAGCCAGGCAGATCATGGCGCAGGCGGTGCAGCGAATCGGCCGCCAGGCAGGCGATGTTCGCATGTCCGGCAGCGGGGCCTGTCTTTTCGTGGCCTGTGATTCGCAGCAGCAAGCCGATACCCTCAAAGCCGAAATCGCAGCTACAATCCGAGCTTCGGATGAAGCTGCGAAAGCAGCGCCAGCGAATGCGATCCAGGCCATCACCGTGTGTGCTGGCATTGATAAGCATCCGCTGCAACACTGGGCTGAATGAGTCCAGTGCCGTTGGGGAGTCGCCAAGTTGGTTAAGGCACCGGATTTTGATTCCGGCATTCGAGGGTTCGAATCCTTCCTCCCCAGCCATTTTTTTTCCTGAAGGTCCTTCACGGCCGTGAATCAACGGTCACGCAGCCCTGCCGCAGTTGCCCTTTCGGGCTGGCGGGCTTTTCGGAAAAAGAATCCAAATTCCAGTACAGGTTCGCCAGGCTGTTGGTCGCGGTCGTGATCAACAGCCTTGTCATTGGTGCGACAGGTAACGGGCAATTCGCATGACGCGACACAACTTCATGATTTTCACCGGCACCGCGAACCCGCGGCTGGCGGTCGACGTAGCCAATCACCTCGATATGCCCTTGGGCAAGATGACCGTCGGTCGGTTCTCCGATGGCGAGGTGATGGTGGAAATCAACGAGAACGTCCGCGGCAAAGACGTTTTCGTGCTGCAACCCACCTGTGCACCCACGAACGACAATCTCATGGAAATCATGGTGATGGTCGATGCGCTGCGCCGCGCCTCCGCGGGCCGCATCACTGCCGCCATTCCGTATTTCGGCTACGCCCGCCAGGATCGCCGTCCGCGATCGGCCCGCGTGTCCATCTCGGCCAAGGTCGTGGCCAACATGCTCCAGGTCGCCGGTGTCGATCGCGTCCTCACCATGGACTTGCACGCCGACCAGATCCAGGGCTTCTTCGACATCCCCGTGGACAACATCTATGCCGCCCCGATTCTCCTCGGAGACATCTGGAAGCGCAGCATGGAGAACCTCCTCGTCGTGTCGCCCGACATCGGGGGTGTGGTGCGTGCCCGTGCACTCGCCAAGCGCCTCGAAGCCGATCTGGCCATCATCGACAAGCGTCGTCCGCGCGCCAACGTCTCCGAGGTGATGAACATCATCGGCGACGTGGAAGGCCGCAACTGCATCATCATGGACGACATGGTGGATACCGCCGGCACGCTGTGCAAGGCCGCCTCCGCCCTGAAGGAACACGGCGCGCTGAGCGTGGCCGCCTACACCACGCACGCCGTGCTGTCGGGCGGTGCCGTGGATCGCATCCTCCAGTCCGAGCTGGACAGCCTCGTCGTCACCGACAGCATCCCGCTTTCCGAGGAAGCCCGCGCGAGCGGCCGCATCCGCCAACTCTCGTGCGCCGCCCTGCTGGGCGAGACGATGCTGCGCATCTCGCACGCCGAGTCGGTGTCCTCGCTGTTCGTCGAGTGATTGCCCGGGCCGCCATCGCGGCCCGCGTCCTCGACAGACAGCGCATTTGACAGGTTTTCGTGGTGGGGCTGGTCGCGGCCCCGCTGCAAAAAGCGTGTCGCCACGTTGGCGGCGCGTCATCTTGGGCGGCCTAGCCGCCAGAACGGAGCATTTCCATGAAATTCAACGCAACCTCGCGTAGCGTCCAGGGATCGAGTGCGAGCCGCCGCCTGCGCCGCGCGGGCCGTGTGCCGGCCATCGTCTACGGTGGCGAAGGCCAGCCGCTGAACATCGAACTCGACCACAACGAAATCTACCATGCCCTGCGCAAGGAAGAATTCCACGCGTCGATCCTCAGCATGCAACTCGACGGCAAGAAGGGCGACAACGTCCTGCTGCGCTCGGTGCAATGGCACGCCTACAAGCAGCAAGTCCTGCACGTGGACTTCCAGCGCGTGGCCGCTGGCCAGGCCTTGCACACCAAGGTGCCGCTGCACTTCGTGAACGCGGAAGTCTCGCCGGCCGTCAAGCTGAGCAGCAACGTCATCACCCACGTGATGAACGAGCTGGAAATCTCCTGCCTGCCGAACGACTTGCCCCAGTTCATCGAAGTCGACCTGAGCAACGTCATCGCCGGCGGCTCGCTGCACCTGGATCAGGTCAAGCTGCCCAAGGGCGTGACCTACGTCTCGCACGGTGGCGATGCCAACCCCGTCCTGGCTTCGGCCGTGACCGTGGGTGGCGGTGCTGACGCTGCCGACGACGCCGAAGGCGAAGGTGACGCCCAGGCCTAAGCCCAGCTAATTCGCGCTTCTCAACGCCCCGGCTCGCTTTACGCAGCCGGGGCGTTGTGTTTGGTGCGCACGCCCGGGCTCGGCGCAGGGTCCTCCCACACGTGTCCAGGCCGTCGGGTATCCGCACGCAGGTGCGTGCCAGACAGCGCCCTGCGTCCGAGAATCCTCTCAATCTGTGTATCCTAGCGGGTTCGGTTTTCCACGTTCCCGCTGTTCAACTGCATGCCTCCATCGCCCATCCGCCTCATCGCTGGCCTCGGCAATCCCGGCCCGGACTACGAGAAGACCCGCCACAACGCTGGCTTCTGGCTTCTCGACGCCTTGGCGGACGACGTGCGCGCGAGTTTCACGCTCGAGAAAGCCTTTGCGGGATTCGTCGCCAAGGCCCGGCACGCCGGCGAGGCGGTCATTCTCGTCAAGCCGATGACGTACATGAACCGTTCCGGTCAATCCGTGGGCGCGCTGGCGCGCTTCTACAAAATTCCCGCCGAGCAGGTGCTCGTCGTGCACGACGAGCTGGATCTCATGCCGGGCCAGGCCAAGCTCAAGCAGGGCGGCGGTCACGCTGGTCACAACGGCTTGAAGGACATCCAGGCCGCGCTCGGCACCCCCAACTTCTGGCGCCTGCGCCTGGGTATCGGTCACCCCCGCACGCTGAACCTTGCCCAACCGGTGGCGGATTTCGTGCTGCACCCGCCGCGTCGCGATGAGCAAGGCCCGATCGAGGACACCATCACGCGGGGCCGCGCCATCATGCCCGCGCTGCTCGATGGCAACGTCGAGCAGGCCATACGCCAATTGCACGGGGGCAACCCCTGATGGCGGCATCGGTGCCGCGCCTGCGCTTTCGCGACGAGTTCCGGGACTTCTGGCGCTTCTTGCGCAAGCCCACGCTTACGCCCCGCCTGCCGCACGCGCCGATGCCTGCCGTGGCGAGCGACTGGGTCGGCAGCGTGCGCCTGGGCAGTATCGTGCGCTGGGTGCTGTTGCTGTGGGCCGTCAATCTCGTCGTCTTCGGCCCCATCGCGGCCGGCGTGGCCACCGCCACCGGTGCCAGCCATCGGCTCGACCCGAGTGCGGTGCCCTGGGTGCTCGCCATCCTCTGGGCGCCCATCGTCGAAGAGCTGATGTTCCGCTTCTGGCTGCGCCGCCCGGGCACCCTGCTGTGGCTGATGCCCGCCTTCGTGATCATCGTGATGTACGGCAAAGGCATGCTCGGCGCCACGGTGCTGGCGGGCCTGCTCGCGCTCACCGCCCTGCCCGGTGTGCCTGGCGTGCGCTGGCGCTTCAAGGCGCGCCGCCGCTACCGGCGCTGGTTCCCGGCGATCTTCTACAGCGCCACCTTCGCCTTCGCGATCCTGCACCTGCTGAATTTCAGCGACCTGAACATCGCCGCCTGGTGGCTGCTGCCCGTGTTCGTGCTGCCGCAATGGATCACCGGCCTCGTGCTGGGCTGGGTGCGCATGCGGCGCGGCATCGGCGCAGCCATCCTCATGCACGCCTGCTTCAACGCCGGCCCCGTGATGCTGCTCTGGCTGCTCGTGTCCCTGAACGGCGGCATGCCCCTGCCGCTGCCGGACGGCACATGATCCGCAACATCGCCAGCTGGGCCGTCCCCATCGCGCTGCTCGTCGGCGCGAGCGGGTGGCTGTACATGGAAGCCAACGCCGTCCCCGGCGAATGGGACCGCTACGGCGCCGTGAGCGAACGCGTGAAGATCGGCGAAGTCACCGCGCGCCACGCCTCCGGCAGCGGCTCAGAAGTGACCACTTTTTCGCAGGGTTCGCAATGGGTCGTGCAGGGTCTCGTGGCCACGCTGCCCGGCGCCAGCTTCGAGCGCGTGACGCGGCCCTTGGCGACGCTGGTGTGCGTGCAGGCGACGGATCGGTGCTGGCAGGCCGCGCCGGTGGAGGGGGTGCAGGTGTGGTTGGGGGCTGAGTAGGGAAACGCAGGATCGTTTGGGGTGCTAGAGGCACTCACCTGAAGTCCCAAATCGAGACGGGTTTTTGCTCTTTTACAATCTGAAAAATCGGTAGAATTTTTGGTGGTGGTTTTTCTTTTTAGAATCAGTAGGTTGTTGGAAGTGTGTTCCCCGCATACGCGGGGATGAACCGCAGACCACCAGCACGGCCTGCCGTCCTATGAAGTGTTCCCCGCATACGCGGGGATGAACCGCTGTCGATCTGGTTCGAGCTGATCCGCCCAGAGTGTTCCGCGCGCATGCGGGGATGAACCGCCGTAAAAGGCGAGGACCTAGCCGATGTTCTCGTGTTCCCCGCGCGTGCGGGGATGGACCGGGCACCGTGGCTGCGATCCGTGAGGTGCTGGAGTGTTCCCCGCGCATGCGAGAATGAACCGCCCCAGCGGTCGAGCTCAGGTCCGGGCGCGGCGTGTTCCCCACGCATCCGGGGATGAACCAGCCTGGTACGGCCAGCTGGTAGAGCTCGGTTAGTGTTCCTCGCGTATGCGGGGAGGAACAGAACGCATAGCCTTTGCCGCAGATGTTGGCCTAGTGTTCCCCACACATGCTTGGATGAACCGAGGTCATCGTCGCTGAGATGTGCGCTGCCGCTGTATTCCCCGCGCACGCGGGGATAAACCGACGTGTTCGCATCAAGCTTGCCCCGCACGCTTGTTCCTCGCAATGGTGAGGATGAAGCGCTCGACAGGCGATGAGCGGTCTCAATGCCGGCGCGGAGTGGGCACTAGGCGAGGAATGTTTCCCTCGCAAAGCCGCGTCCTAGTCATGACTCGCTCCTGACGCGCAGTGTGTTTCGCGCACGCGGGCAACGCCTCGCTACGCGGGCTCGTGTTCTTTCAACCAGTCTCGCAGTGCGTCGTCCATACGCCCTTGCCAGCCTGGGCCCGACGCTCTAAATGAGTCGAGCACGTCCGGCGATAGCCTGATGGTGATGCGCTCTTTCGTCGGTGCCTTCTGTGGGCCACGTCCGCGTATGCCCAGCTTGGCCTGCAGGGTGGCAGAAAGGACGTCAGCTGCCGGACGTGCGCGGCGGAATGTCGCTTCTGTCCATTCAGGGTTTTCGTCGTCAACCATCTCTGGGTTGGGCGTTCTGAGATCAAGCTTTTTCATATCGAGCTACCTCGCGAGCATTGGCTTTACGTAGGCTGATGACGCGTAGCGACACTTCACGTGCTGTGAACACCACCATGTGCAAACGGCCATCGATCATGCCAAGCGCCTGGAATCGAGGCTCACCGTAGTCGTTGCGGGTGTCTTCGGCAACCAGGGCACTGTTCCAATCGAAACGGCGCACTAGATCGAACGAGAGGCCGCGATCCGCGATGTTTCTATCGTTCTTGGCAACGTCGTACGTGATGTCCATCGCCTAAATTGTGCATACGATATGAAGTCTCTGCAAGTGAGCTTTTTAAGCTCAACCTAACTCGCGCAGAGGGTTGCGCCGAGCGCATGCGAAAGCACGGCGACCAAACCGTAACTCACATAATGACGCGTGTAGACTCGAATTGTCACGATTTCTGTCGTTTGCATGTCGTCGTCTGCCGAGACTACTTTCTTCCGCTACTGGGGAAAAGCAACCCCTCAAGGCGCGAACACATTCCATCTGTTGCCGTTCCACAGTTTGGATGTCGGCGCCTGCGGGGCGGCATTGCTGCGTCTGCCACAGTATTCACTCGAAGGCCTGGCGCGGGCGCTGGGTTGGCCTCTTTCGACGGTAGAGTCGCTGGCCGTCTTTTTTCTGCTCATTCACGACGTTGGCAAGTTCTCGCGGAGCTTCCAGGGCCTGGCCCCCGAACTGTCCGTTGAGCTCGTTCAGAATCACAAGCGACTCCCTTACCGATATCGGCACGATACGTTGGGCTGGGTAGTGTGGGAGGACGACATTTCGTCGGGCACTCTGAAGTCCTTGCTGCCTGGCGCTGGGTCAGATTTCTGGGGTGTATGGGCGCGTACGGCGTTGGGCCATCATGGCAGACCGCCTCAAGAGGCAACTGATAGTGGCGATGGGCTGTACGCCGAAGACCACTTCCTGATGGAAGATCGCGAGGCTGTCGACGCCTTCGTTTCCGAAGTCGCCGCCACTTGGCTTCCCGCAGACATTCCAACACCCGGTCGTCGCGAAGTGAACGTTCTGCGCCATCACGCCTGGAAGCTGGCAGGATTGGCCGTCCTAGCCGACTGGCTCGGCTCCAACCAACGCGTGTTTGGCTATTGCACGTCACCTGTCGCGTTGCGAACGTATTGGACAGATGTGGCATTGGCTGGTGCTGAGCGTGCGTTGGAACAGTCGGGGCTATCTCACAATCCCGTGAGAGCTTGGACGACACCGCTGGCGCTTTTCGAGCACTTGCGCGAACCGACGCCATTGCAGCACTACGCCGCAAACGTCTCGCTCGAGTCGGGTCCACAGATGTTTCTTCTGGAGGACGTGACCGGCGCTGGAAAGACCGAAGCGGCATTGATTCTCGCGCAGCGGCTCATGGCGCAAGGGGCCGCCCACGGGCTCTTCTTCGCCCTGCCTAGCATGGCCACCTCGAATCAGATGTACGACCGTGTTGGCGCCGTCTACCGTTACTTCTACGACGCATCCGCCCGTCCATCGTTGATCCTGGCGCACGGTGCACGAGACCTGATGGAAGGTTTTCGTCAAAGCGTCATTCAGACAGACGATCAGCCCCAGGATCGCAACTACACAGCCCAGGACCAGACCGCCTCAGCGCAATGCAACACCTGGCTCGCAGACAACCGCAAGAAGGCGTTGCTCGCGGACGTCGGGGTAGGAACCATCGATCAGGCGCTGCTGGGGGTGCTGCCCGTGCGTCACCAGTCGCTTCGCCTGCTTGGCTTGGCGGGCAAAGTGTTGATCGTGGACGAAGTGCATGCGTACGACAGCTACATGCGTGTGCTTCTGCGACGTTTGCTCGAAGCGCATGCTCGCCAGGGCGGCACCGCCATTCTTCTGTCCGCCACGCTGCCCTCGGGATATCGAGAGCAATTGGTGCAGGCATATCAACGCGGCCTCGGGTTGACGAGTGAAAGCGTCGCTCCTGATCTGCGCTATCCATTGGCGACACAGGTCGCCGCGTCGATCAGTGTTCATGCCTGTGAGACGCGGCCACAGCTGGTGAGACGAGTCGCTGTTGTGCCCATCCATGACGAGGCTGAGGCATTGGCCTTAGTGCTGGCCGAGGCAGCAGCCGGCCGGTGCGTTTGCTGGGTTCGGAACACGGTGGAGGACGCGCGTCGTGCGTTCGATGTGTTGTCTGACAGTTTGCCCTCGAACCACTTGACGTTGTTCCACAGCCGTTACGCGATGGGTGATCGGCTGGATATCGAGGCCGACGTACTGCGACGTTTCGGCAAGCACTCCGGGCCGGAGACGAGGCGAGGGCATGTGCTGATCGGTACCCAGGTTCTGGAGCAGTCGCTGGATTTCGACGTGGACGCCATGATCACGGATCTGGCGCCGGTCGACCTCATCATTCAGCGCGCTGGACGTCTTCAGAGGCACGCGCGACTCGTCGACGGAACGCCATCGGACGACGGGAAGGAGCATCGTCCCTCTCCGGTATTGCATCTTCTCTGCCCAGTGCCATCGGACGATCCGAGCCCTGCGTGGTACTCCGAAATGTTCTCCCAGGCCTGCTACGTGTATCCCGACGTCGGCACGCTATGGCGTAGCGCCCGAGCGCTGTCGGACTCGGGCTGCATCATCAGCCCAGGGCAGATTGGCGAGCCAGGGGCGGTGCGGCAACTCGTGGAGGCCGTCTATGGCGAGGACGCGGAGCCAATTCCCGAGACGCTGCAGCGCGCTTCGCGAGAGCAACTCGGCAAGGATCTGGCGCAGGCCAGCCAAGGCAGTTTCAACAGCCTCAAGCTGGATTGTGGCTACTGCTGGGATAGCGCCCCGAACCACTGGGCCGGGGCGATCGAGGTGCCGACCCGCTTGGGCGACGAAACGCGAGCGCTTTACCTGGCCCGGGAGGTGGATGGCGAACTAAAGCCCTGGCGGACCGACCTGGGGAGGCAGGCCTGGGACCAATCGGCTGTCCGGGTAGATGCCAAGCGTGTGTCCGATCTGGCGCCAAAGGATCTCAAGCGGTGGGGAGCTGCACTTGATGCGCTCCGCTGCAAGCATCGCCTTTTGGACGCACCCGCTGTCATCGTGCCAATGCGCCGCGACGATGGAATGTGGAAGGCAGATGTTGCGGACGGCTCAGGTCGTCCGTTGACCCTGCATTACGACGACGTGCGCGGCTTGTGGTGGTAGTCCATCGAAATGGCGAATAACAACGAGGCTCCAACATGGGAAAGCATTCATGAACCTGCTGTCTGATCCCTGGCTTCGCGTCCGAGATGCGGCGGGCAAGATCCATCGGATCTCACCGTTGCAGATTGGTGATACCGACTATCACGACATCGTCACAGACCGCCCGGACTTCCAAGGTGCGGTCTATCAGCTTCTGATCGGCGTGCTCCAGATCACCTATGCGCCTGTCGACAAGCAGGAGTGGAAGGAGCGCTGGGCCGCTCCGCCGGATGCGCAGACACTGCGCACATTCGTAGCCCCCATTCTGTCCGCCTTCGAGTTGGAAGCTGACGGTCCTGCTTTCATGCAGGATGCCGACCTGCCCTCGGATGCGAATCAGCTGTCCGTGCTCGACCTGCTGATCGACGCCGGCTCCGACAGTAACTTGTTCTTCAATAAGCCCCTGCGCAGGGTGGCATGTGCGAAGCCTGTGTGGCCCAGGCACTGTTCACCCTGCAGATCAACGCCCCTTCAGGCGGCCGCGGGATCAGAACATCGCTGCGTGGCGGCGGGCCGATGACGACCTTGCTGCTGCCCCAGCAGGAGGACGCCACGCTCTGGCAGCGGCTTTGGGCCAACGTGCTGACGAGCGATACGCTCGGTCATGATCCGGTGACAGCTTGGGGTGCCGTGCTTCCCTGGATGGCACCCACCCGGACAAGCGATGGCCCAGGTGCGCTCGACACGACGCCGGACACCGTACACCCCCTGCAGGCTTACTGGAGCATGCCGCGCCGGATCCGTCTCGACTCGGCGACGATCACGCAGGGAGATTGCGCGGTATGCGATAGCCAGGGCGTCAAGTTGTTCCAGCATTATCGGACGCGGTACGGTGGAACCAACTACACCGGCGCATGGATGCATCCTCTGACGCCGTACAGCCTGGATCCCAAGCACGAGTCGCCGCCGCTGTCTATCAAGGGGCAGCCGGGTGGCATCGGCTACCGGCATTGGTTGGGTCTCACGTTCGGCAAGCCAGATCAGCAGCCTCAGGCAGCGCAGGTGATCAAGCACTATCGAGCGACGCTCAAGGCAGGGCCCGCCCGGTTGTGGTGCTTCGGCTACGACATGAATAACATGAAGGCGCGTTGCTGGTACGACAGCACGCTTCCCGTACACGTCGTCGACGAAGCGGATCAGCGTCTTTTCATCGAACAGGTCAGTGATTGGACGAAAGTGGCGTCGGAAGCCGCCAGCGCTCTGCACTACCGCGTCAAGTCGGCCTGGTTCAAACGTCCCGGCGACACAGGTAGCGAGCCGGCCATCCATCAGAGTTTCTGGCAGGGCACCGAGCCTGCCTTCTATGCGGGTGTGCAGGCGCTCGCCGGCTCAGATGTACGCGATCCCGCCGAGTGTGCCGCACTGTCTCGTCAGTGGCTATCCCATGTTAGTCGCGCTGCGATGAACCTGTTCGAGCACTGGACTCTCTCGGGCCCTGTCGAGGAACGCGATCTTGCTCGGGTCGTCCGGGCGAGGGCAGCGCTAGCCAAGGACCTCAAGGCGGGCAAGGCGGCAAAGACACTTTGGAGTTCGATTTCCCCTCATCTGACGGAGAAAGCATGAAGGCGCGCAATCCTTATCTGGACGACAAACAGCGCGAGTTTGTCCGCGCCTGGTGGAAGGCTCTCCAGCCCAAGGAGTTCGACCCTGAAGCGAAGCACAAAGCGCTGGCATCGGGCCTTGATTTCGATCGTGGGGACCGCGCCCATCTACGGCGTGCCGCCAACCTGGATGACCTCGTGCTGGCCGCCGCCCCGCACCGGCTGGCGCAGCGTCTTTTGGCGTTGGACGCCGCCAAGACGCACCCGCGCCTGTCGGATAGCTCGGACGTCTATCGCCGTATCGCCATGACCTGCGGCTTGCTCGCTCACGTCAAGAAAGACGCCGGGGATGGCCGTTCGCTGGCGTGGCAGGTGGGTTATGCGCCCAAGCGCAAAGACAGCAAAGAGCTGCTGATGAGCGAGCTGCGTTTCAAGCGCATGCTCAAGGCGACATCGCTGGACGACTTGTACCGACAGCTTGTGCGTGCACTGGCGTTGGCCGATGGCCATGTCGACGTGACGCAATTCGCCGATGACGTGCTGGCCTATCTCACCGAAATCGACCGCCCTCCCAGCAATGCGGCGCAGAGCGTCAAGCTGTATTGGGCACACGACTATTACCTGAGCGCCAAGGAACAGGCCGGCGCCACGACCGATTCGAAGGAGTGACGAATGACCCGCTTTGTTCAACTGCACCTGCTGGTGTCGTATCCCCCCGCCAATCTGAACCGTGATGACCTCGGCCAGCCCAAGACGGCGCGCATGGGCGGCGTGGAGCGTCTGCGGGTGTCCTCGCAGAGCTTGAAGCGCGCCTGGCGTACGTCAGAGTTGATGCAACAGCAGGTGGGTGGCCATATCGGCACACGTACCAAGCGCTTGGGGCGGGACGCTTTCGAAACGCTTGTTGCCGCGGGCATTGCGGAGAAGTCTGCTCAGGCGTGGGCGAGCAAGATCGCGTCTGTGTACGGCAGCGTCAAGAAAGACAACCCGCTTGAAATCGAGCAACTGGTGCACGTCGCTCCAGAAGAGCGAGCGACGCTCGATACACTCGTCGCCACTCTTGCTGCAGAGAAACGAGAGCCTACGGACGAAGAGCTTGGGCGCTTGCTCCATAAGCAGACGGCCGTCGATATCGCTATGTTCGGCCGCATGCTGGCAGCCAAGAAGGAGAACAACGGCGAAGCCGCCGTGCAAGTCGCCCACGCACTGGGTGTACATGCCTCCGTCATCGAAGACGATTACTTCACGGCGGTGGACGATCTGAATCTCGATGATTCGGGTGCAGCCCACATCGGGGAGTCTGGATTTGCAGCGGCCGTGTTCTATCAGTACGTTTGCATCGACCGCGACCTTCTCAAGAAGAATCTTGGAGGTGATGAGGCGTTGACCCAGCAGGCTTTGCGCGCCTTGATCGACGCCGCGCACAAAGTGGGGCCGAGCGGCAAGCAGAACAGCTTCGCCAGCCGCGCCTATGCTCACTATGCGCTACTGGAGAAGGGGGCACAGCAGCCCCGTTCGCTGTCCCTGGCCTTTGTAAAGCCTGTGACCGGTTCGGACTATGCGGCCGAAGCCGTGACGGCGCTCGAGCGCGTTCGCGACAACATGGACCAGGTATACGGCGCTTGCGCAGATACGCGTTACCAGCTCGACGTGCTGCGTGGTGAGGGCAGCTTGCAGGAGTTGCTTGATATCGCAGCATCGGAGTAAGTCATGGCCACGTATCTGCTGATGCGGATCTACGGGCCTCTTGCCAGCTGGGGAGAGGTGGCCGTAGGTGAAATGCGGCATTCGAGCGTGCAACCGTCGCGCTCGGCGTTGCTGGGCCTTCTGGGCGCCGCGCTGGGGCTCGAGCGCGACGACGACGATGCCCAGCGTGCGCTCGCCGCAGGTTATCGCTTTGGCATCAAGCTGGTTGCGACAGGCTCGCCATTGCGGGATTACCACACCGTGCAGGTGGGGGAGCCCGGGCGAAAGCAAGTCTTTCGCTCACGTCGTCAGTCGCTGGTCGAGGGTAAAGTCAGTACGCTCTTGTCGACGCGCGAGTATCGTTGCGACAGCGTGGCCGTCGTGGCAGTAGAAGTCGCGCATGACGACGCCCCGTATTCACTGGAGCAGCTTGCTGGCGCATTGCGGACCCCGCATTACACCCCGTACCTGGGACGCAAATCCTGCCCGCTGGCGGTCCCGCTGATGCCACAGTGCATCGAGGCGGACGATCTGCGCGCTGCGTTGGACGGTGTACCGCTGCCATCCCTGATGGCTCTGCTGACGTCCCGCCCAGACGCCTCCTGGCCCAGTCCGATGGATCAGCGCGCGTTCGCGCTGCAGGCGCCCCGCTATTTCTGGGAAGATGGCATGACCCCTGGCATGGAGGCCAGCTTTTCGACGGTGCGCCACGACCAGCCACTGTCTCGACGGCGCTGGCAGTTCGCACCGCGTCGAGAACACGTGTCCTTGGGCGGAGGCGAGCCATGAGCCACTACTTCTCTCGGGCGCGGATCATTGCAAGGCCGCGGGATTCGGAGTTGCTCCAGACGTTGGCACGCCATGGTGCTGCTTATCGGGATCACGCCTTGGTCTGGCAGCTGTTTCCTGGGGACGGCGAGCCGCGAGACTTCGTGTTTCGTGCGCAAACGCAGGATGATGGTGGGCTGGTCTATTACGTCGTTTCTCGCCGTCTACCACAGGCGGATCCTGGTCTGTTCTCCGTGCAGACCAAGCCCTATTCCCCTGCGCTAGACGAAGGGGAAGTCGTGCGCTTCGATCTTCGTGCCAATCCGACCGTGAGCCGGCGTGTCGAAGGCGGGCCGTCGCGGCGGCATGACGTCCTCATGGATGCCAAGCGGGCGGTGGCGGGGGGCGGAGACGCGCGGTCAGCAGAGGTCAACGCAGCAGCCATGCGATGGCTCGTCGACCGTTCAGCCGCATGGGGGTTGAACGTAGATGCCGGCACCGTCCAGCAGTCGGCATACCAGCAGCACAGGTTGCGCCGCAAGGGCGAGGACATTACCTATTCCTCTCTGGATTATCAAGGCCTTGCGCGTGTGGCGGATTCAAAAGCCCTGCAAGATGCGCTGTGCCATGGTGTTGGGCACGCAAAGGGTTTTGGGTGCGGTTTGCTACTGGTCAAGAGACTGGGTTGATGCTCCCGCGCCTCAAGCCCCTTCCCATGAAAGACCGTGTCTCCATGATCTTCGTCCAGTACGGTCAGATCGATGTGCAGGATGGCGCCTTCGTCGTCATTGACCAGACGGGCATCCGGATGCACATTCCCGTTGGGTCGGTCGCCTGCATCATGCTCGAGCCCGGCACGCGCGTGTCGCACGCGGCAGTGCATCTGGCGTCTACGGTGGGCACCTTGCTCGTCTGGGTGGGTGAATCTGGCGTGCGGCTGTATGCGAGCGGCCAGCCTGGCGGAGCCCGGGCAGACCGTTTGCTGTACCAGGCCAAGCTGGCCCTGGACGACGAGCTGCGGTTGAGTGTTGTGCGCAAGATGTACGGGATGCGCTTTCAGGAGCCCGCGCCGGCACGACGTAGTGTCGAGCAACTGCGGGGCATTGAAGGGGCTCGCGTACGCGAGACGTACAAGCTTCTTGCGCAGCAGCACGGTGTGGACTGGCGGTCTCGCAACTACGATAGACAGCAATGGGACGCGGCCGATATTCCGAACCGCAGCCTTTCTGCTGCGACCTCTTGCCTGTACGGCATCACCGAGGCAGCGGTTCTCGCCGCGGGGTATGCGCCCGCGGTGGGTTTCATCCACACGGGCAAGCCGCTGTCGTTTGTCTATGACATCGCGGACTTGTTCAAATTCGAGACGGTGGTGCCACTGGCATTCCGGATCGCTGCCAAGAGCCCGCACAATCCCGAGCGCGAAGTGCGCCTGGCCTGTCGCGATCTGTTCCGTAGCAGCAAGCTCCTCACGCGCATCATTCCTGCTATCGAAGAGGTGCTGAGCGCGGGGGGTATCGACCCACCAGCGGCACCGCCAGAGTCTGTCCCCCCGGCGATTCCCAATCCCGAGATCATTGGCGATGTCGGTCACCGGGCACAGTAGATGAGTTTCCTGGTTGTCGTGACAGAGAACGTGCCACCGCGATTGCGCGGTCGCATGGCCATCTGGTTGCTCGAAGTGCGGGCCGGTGTTTACATCGGCGACGTTTCCAAGCGGACCCGTGAAATGATCTGGGAACAGTTGAGTGCGGGGTATGAGGACGGTAATGTCGTCATGGCGTGGGCGAGTCCTCACGAGTCTGGCTATGAGTTCCAGACGCTGGGAGCAAACCGACGACTGCCGATTGAGTTTGACGGACTTCAGCTGGTGGCGTTTTACCCTCTTGACAAACGCGATCTTTAACAAGCGGAATCGGTAGATTTTTAGGGGTGAATTTTTCCCTTAAGATTCAGTGGTTTGTGTTAAGTGTGTTCCCCGCGCACGCGGGGATGAACCGGATATGTGCTGACATAGTAGCCACGCGTGTAAGTGTTCCCCGCGCACGCGGGGATGAACCGAGAAGAGAACCATGGTCATCACGATGTCATCGGTGTTCCCCGCGCACGCGGGGATGAACCGGTAGGACATTTCCTCATCGGTGATCGACCCATGTGTTCCCCGCGCACGCGGGGATGAACCGTAGGGACATACACGGGGAAATTCATGGCTAACTGTGTTCCCCGCGCACGCGGGGATGAACCGGCTCCGAAGCCGGAGACGGACTGGTGGGCGGTGTGTTCCCCGCGCACGCGGGGATGAACCGCAGGCCAAGGCCACGAAGCGCACAGTGGATCTGTGTTCCCCGCGCACGCGGGGATGAACCGGGTGGAAAGGCGGCCAAGAACTACCGGCGCATGTGTTCCCCGCGCATGCGGGGAAGAAGCGGTGTTGCGCACCTTGCCGATGGTCAGCTCGTTGTGTTCCCCGCGCCGCGGGGATGAACCGGACAAGTGCCTGAAGCTATGCACGAAGCTGGAGTGTTCCCCGCAAACCTGGGGATGAAACATCAGATCTCCGAGAAGGGCTTGACCGGGCCATTCCGCTGTGAAAGCGCTCTGCTAGTTGATCGCTCGAACCGCTCTGAAGCGCTCACCGCAAGTTCTGATGCCAATCCTTCCAGGCTCGCGCAATATCGCAACGTCCAATGCCTCCCGCGAGCATCCCCCACAGCAATGCGCGCGCTTTGCGCGGACACAGCCAGCCGGCCATGATGGCGCCTCGGCGTGCCAAGTCTACCTCTGAGCCAATGTACCCATACGTGGCTGAGGTAGTGGGGCCCGCACCAGTGCGCGTCGCAATGATTACCGGCATGTCAGCGCATAGCGCTTCCATTCTTTCTGCGAAGCCGAAGGAGAGATGGCCTGCGCCGAAGCCTCCAATCACGAGGCCCTGATAGCCTGCCGCGCGCACGAGCTCGGCGATCTGCCCGTCGTCGCCCATGTACGTTTCGAGCAATGCCACGCGGACGTCGCCAGACACCGGCGGGAGCGCAGGGGGGCGGGTGCCCGCTGGGTGGAAGTAATGCGCTATGCCCTCCACGATGACGCCCAGCGGTCCGGTCTCGGGCGACTCGAACGCTTGCACCGTAAGCGTGTGGCGCTTGCGCACCCAGCGGGCGGCGTGAATCGTGTCGTTCATTACCACCATGACGCCGCGCCCTCGGCTGTCTTTCGAGCGCGCAGCCAGCACAGCCGACAACAAATTGGCTGGGCCCTCGGCGCCGGCTGACTGCGGCGCTCGCATAGCGCCTGTGACGATCAGCGGGGCTTCGCGCTGCCAGTACAGATCGAGAAAGAAGGCCGATTCTTCGATGCTGTCGGTGCCTTGGGTCAGGACGACACCTGCTGCGCCGGCATCCACCTGCCGCTCCGCCCAAGCCAAGGCGGCGAGCAGATTCGGGAAGCTGAGCGATGCGCTGGGCAGCTGGAACAAGGACTCTGCCGAGATATTGGCGACCTCAGAGAGCCCCGGCACGCTGGCGGCGAGTTGCTCGGCCGACAAACGGGGAACGACACCACCGGCGGCTGCGTCTGGCGTCATGCTGATGGTGCCGCCCAAAGAGGCGATGGCAATGCGAGGGAGTGTCATGGCGGTTTGCGACTGCTGACGTGGATCGGAGGGCTGACCCACGGGAAGATGGTTGCGCCTAGCTCGGTCAGCTGCGGGTGCTCCGTGGCGCGCAAGGGGGAGCACAGTCTAAGCGAAATTGTGAGGTGGGATTAAGGTAGCCACGGCGGGGTCCTGCAGTAGATACAAACGGCTCAGTTACATTTGGCAAGTTTGGTAGAATTTTGGGTGCTGATTTTATTCTTTAAAATCAACGTTTTGGGCTAAATGTGTTCCCCGCGCATGCGGGGATGAACCGACGGAATCTGTCGCTATCTCTCGTGCGGATGAGTGTTCCCCGCGCATGCGGGGATGAACCGGCGGTTTGTAGCCCCACCACATCGGTGCGAGAGTGTTCCCCGCGCATGCGGGGATGAACCGCCTTCGGCTTGGGTTCCGCAGGTAGCGCCGAGGTGTTCCCCGCGCATGCGGGGATGAACCGAACTGCCGCCAGGCTTCCATGCCATCAGCCTGGTGTTCCCCGCGCATGCGGGGATGAACCGTAGTGGGGCTCGATGCGGGTCTTGGGTCCGCGATGTTCCCCGCGTATGCGGGGATGAACCGTTGGATGGGGTGAAGTCATGGTGGGAGGCGGGGCATTCCCTGCGCACGCAGGGGGCAACCCTTTGCACAGCGGTGCTTGAAGGACCGCGGCATCAAAACGCACCACCACGATGAATGTAGGATCATTAAATCCCACCCCCATCCCAACGTCCGGAACGATGGCGCTGCGCTCGGCATTGTACATTTGGCTTTGCGCGCCACTCGACCGTCACCCCATGCCCACGCTCGCCCACCTCTACCGCTACCCTGTCAAAGGCCTCTCCCCAGAGCCTCTCCATGACGTCACTCTCCAGCCCGGCGACGGCTTCCCGCTCGATCGGCGGCTGGCCATTACCAACGGCGCCTGGACGTTCGATGCGGCCACCTATCAGCCCCTGCGCAAGACGTCCTTCGTGACGCTCATGCAGCATGAGCGGCTGGCCGCGTTGCACACGCGGCTGCTGGAGGAGGGAACAAAGCTGGAGGTCAAGGCGCCGGACGGTGGCAGCGTTACGGTGACGGTCGATGACGAGGACTCGGTGCGTGGCTTCTCGGACTTTCTCTCGGCCTTCCTGCCGCGGGCGTTGCCGGGGCGCCCCTGGCTGGTGCGCTCGGATACGCATCGCTTCACGGACGTAAGTGTGACCTCGGCGGCGTATATGTCGGCGATCTCGCTCATCAATCTGGCGAGTGTGCGGGATCTGGAGACTGCGGTGGGGCGGCCGGTGGATCCGCTGCGGTTTCGGGCGAATGTGTACGTCGACGGCGTGCCGGCCTGGGAGGAGCTGGGCTGGGTGGGACGGGAGGTGGCGCTGGGCGAGGTGCGGTTGCGCATCTTGAAGCGCACGGTGCGGTGTCCGGCCACGGAGGTCGATCCGGCCACGGGCGAGCGCGATCTGGATGTGCCGCGGGCCTTGCAGGCGCATGTGGGGCATCGGGACATGGGGGTCTACGGCGAAGTGCTGGTGGGCGGCACGATCCGCCCGGGGGATGCGCTGACGCTGCTCGGCTAAGCCTCATTCGCGTCCTGAGACCGCGATGCCGGCATGGCGCAGGCCAGTGCATGGCCCCCCGATACGCGTCATCCCCCGCGCGCCAGCAGCGCTGGCACGGAGGCGATCAACAGCGTGATGCCCGACAGCGTCAGCATGCCCAGCACCACCATGCGGAACTGCGCCTCGCTGATGCGGTGATAGATGCGTGTGCCCAGGAAGCTCGGCACCAGCATGGCGGGCACGAGCACGGCCAGCAGGGGCCAGGTGTCGCGGGTGACGAGGCCGGAGATGAGGTAGCCTGCCATCGCCACCAGCAGCAGCGCGAGGTTGAAATTCTGGATCACGGCGCGTTGCGTGGCCTTGTCGACGCCGCGCAGCGTGCACCACAGCGTCGGGGCGATGCCGGTAAAGCCACCCAGCCCGCCCATGACGCCGCCGATCACCCCCACCGCGCCGTCGGCGCCGCGGCCGCCGATCGTGATGCGCGGGATGCGCTGGATGGTGAGCATGATGGGGCACCAGATGACGAGGATCGCGCCCAGGATCACGCGAAAGTGGGTGACGTCCAGGCGGGGCAGCAGCCATACCCCGAGCGGTAGCCCGGCCAGGCCGCCCAGCAGGAACGGGGCGAGGTGGCGCAACTGCACCGTGCGGCGCACGGACGCCGCCGCCACCAGCTGCCCGGTCAGCGCGCCTGTCACGCCCAGCACGGCCGCCACGCGCGGCTCGATGCTCCACACCCAGAAGGACATGGCGACCATGCCGAAACCGAAGCCGGAAATGCCCTGGACGAGGCCGGCCACCATGGCGCCCAGGGCTACCACCACCATCGTCGAAATCATGCTGTCTTCGCTGCGCGACAACCAAGCGGGGCCCTATTGTGCGCCTATTCCTATCGAGCGGGCGGGTGGATTGGGGCATGCTGCTGCGCGAGCGACAGGCCGGCGACAAGACCGCCCCACGCAGGCGCGCAGCGACACGCCGCGCTCGCCGGGTACAATGCCCGGTTGACGGCGAGGCCCTGCCTGGGTATGCCGCGCCCTGATTCTTCATAGGTTTCCCCATGGCACTGCAATGCGGCATCGTCGGCCTGCCCAACGTCGGCAAATCCACGCTCTTCAACGCGCTCACCAAGGCGGGCATCGCGGCTGAGAACTATCCCTTCTGCACGATCGAGCCCAATGTGGGCGTGGTCGAGGTGCCGGACCCGCGTCTGGACAAGCTCGCCGAGATCGTCAAGCCCGAGCGCGTGGTGCCTGCGGTGGTGGAGTTCGTGGACATCGCCGGCCTGGTGGCCGGTGCCAGCAAGGGCGAAGGCCTGGGCAACCAGTTCCTCGCGCACATCCGCGAGACGGATGCCATCGTGAACGTGGTGCGCTGCTTCGAGGACGACAACGTCATCCACGTGGCGGGCAAGGTCGATCCGATCTCGGACATCGAAGTCATCACGACCGAGCTCGCGCTGGCGGATCTGCAGACGGTCGAAAAGGCCATTCACCGCAACAGCAAGATCGCGCGCTCGGGCGACAAGGACGCCGCCAAGCTCGTGGCGCTGCTCGAGAAGATCCAGCTGGGCCTGGACCAGGGCAAGCCCGTGCGCACGCTGGGCCTGGATGCGGACGATCTGTTCCTCGTGAAGTCGTTCGGTCTCATCACTGCCAAGCCGGCCATGTTCGTGGCCAACGTGAGCGACGACGGCTTCACGAACAACCCGCTGCTGGACCGCCTGACCGAATACGCGAACGCCCAGGGCGCGCCCGTCGTGGCCATCTGCGCTGCCATCGAGGCCGAGATCGCCGAGCTGGGCGACGAGGACCGCGCGGTCTTCCTGGCCGACATGGGCATGGAAGAGCCCGGCCTGGATCGCCTGATCCGCGCAGGCTTCAAGCTGCTGGGCCTGCAGACCTACTTCACCGCAGGCGTGAAGGAAGTGCGCGCGTGGACGGTGCGCGTGGGCGCAACAGCCCCGCAGGCCGCCGGTGTCATCCACACCGATTTCGAGCGCGGCTTCATTCGCGCGCAGACGATCGCGTATGACGACTTCGTTCAGTTCAAGGGCGAAGCGGGTGCGAAGGAAGCGGGCAAGATGCGCGCCGAAGGCAAGGAATACATCGTGCAGGACGGCGACGTGATGAACTTCCTGTTCAACGTCTAAGGTTCTTCTCGCGATAGCCCTGCGCGTAGGCTTCGTTCTAGCTGGGCATTGACGGCGGGTGACGAAGGTCACCCGCCGTTTTCGCTGGGGCTTGCTGCGAACCGGAAGTGGCCACTGGTTTTCTTAGTAGAGGTTCGCATTTTTCTAAGGGGTTGATTTCAAAAGAACTTTCCTTGGAAAGCCATGTGCTTGAGGGGTCGCACCCCACGCGGGTGCGTGGATTGAAGCATGGTGGTTCCAGGTCAGGCGTAGCGCAGCATGAGTCGCACCCCACGCGGGTGCGTGGATTGAAGCAGCGCGCTCGGCGCTGACCCCAGGCTTCGACGTTCGGTCGCACCCCACGCGGGTGCGTGGATTGAAGCACGCCTGGAGGAGGGCGACCCCATGCAGTTGAGCACGTCGCACACCACGCGGTGGCACGACTGGCGTGCTGTCATCGGTTGTAAACGCCTAGTCCTGCAAAAACAGCCTACTTCCCCCGCGCCTGCGCAAACACGATGAGCGACACGATCCCCCAGAACACCAGGTACTCGATGCCGCCACCGGACCAGGCCCAGCCCCAGCCGCCCACGGCGACGATGGCGTAGGCGGCGACGGCCATGATGAGGGCGGAGCCCAGGGCGGCGTATCGGGTGAAGACGCCGAAGATCAGGGCGAGGGCGACGGCGAGCTCGGCGACGCCGGCCAGCACGACGAACGCGTTACCGGGCTGCAGGCCGGCCTTGGCGAAGAAGCCGGCGGCGTTGTCGAAGCCGACGATCTTGCCGTACACGTGGGGCAGGTACCAGGCACCGATGAGGATGCGCAGGAGGGTGGCGGGAAGCTGACGCTGGGGCGCTGAAAAATAGGTGGACATGGCTGATGGGCACCGTGTGGGGCTGTCACGGGTGCGACAGGGCGACGGCGTGCAGAATGCCACATTCTGTCAAGAATCGTCATGATTCGCCACGGCCACGGCATCCGCCGGGCGAAAATCAGCGATTTGCGGGTGCCTGCTGCTGTCCCGCTTCCAGCTCCCTTACCTCCGCCGCACTCAACACCGGCAACACCCAGAATCCGGCGATGTGGTCGCTCGCGTCCACGCTCACGGTCATGCGCAGCGGGGCGGTGGCCTGGGTCCAGCGGGCGACGCGGCTGTAGACAGTGAGTTCGCCCTCTCGGGTCTGGGTCTCGGCGATCACCTCGCCTTCCTGGCCGAAGCGCTGACTCAGATCGTTGCGCACCTTGGCGAGCGTGTCGGCCGAGCCGAGGGCCTGGTGCATCTCGGGGGTCATCGCTGCCCAGATCGGGGCGGTGTCGCCCCGCAGGAACTGCGTGGCGGCGGTATGGCCGCGCGAGGCGGGGTCGGCCTGGATGGCCGTGCTGAGGGTGACGCCGGCGACGAGGGCAGGCCAGGTCCACACGGGTTTCATGGGGTGCCTCCTGAAGGTCGTGAACAGGCAGGCGCCTGGGGCACGACGAGGTCTGGTGTGATCTCGGCGAGTGTCGCACATCCGAGCAAGGCCATGTCAGTGGCTATCTCGTTGCGAAAGATGTCCACCACCTTGCGGATGCCGTGGGCACCGCCCACGGCCGCGCCGTAGAGCTGGGGGCGGCCGGTGAACACCATGCGCGCGCCCAGGGCAATGGCCTTCAAGGCATCCGTGCCGCGGCGCACGCCGCCGTCAAGCATCACCGGAAAGCCTGCGGGCACCGCGGCGACGACGCCGGGCAATGCCTGCAAGGGGGCGACGCAGCCGTCGAGCTGGCGTCCGCCGTGGCTGGAGACGATGACGCCGTCAGCGCCTGCGGCGTGCGCCAGACGCGCGTCTTCGGGATGCATGACCCCTTTCAGGATCAGCTTGCCGGGCCAGCGCGCCCGGATCCAGCGGATGTGCTCCCACGACAGGCGATCGCGTCCACCGCGAAAGCCATTGGGCGGATCCTGCGTGATGGGCGGGCCGATCTCCTCGTACAGGTTGGCAAAGCGCGGTACGCCGCTGCCTCTCAACGTGCGCAGGAAGACGTCGAACGTCCAGCGTGGGTGCAAGAGGCCGTCCAGCATCACGGAGGCGCTGAGCTTGAAGGGCACGGTGAAGGCCAGGCGCTGCAGGTTCTCGCGGTTGGCGCCCACGCACGTATCGATGGTGACGACGAGGACATCGATGTGCGCGGCTTGCAGGCGGGCGAGCAGGCGGCCGATGCGGTCGGTGTCGCCGGGCAGGTAGGCCTGATACCAGCAGTGGTTGCCGGTCTCGGCCTGCAGGCGCTCCAGCGGCACGCTGGAAGCACCGCTGATGATGAACGGAATGTTGGCATCTTTCGCCGCGCGAGCCAACGCGAGATCGCACTCCTCCATGACGATGGCCGCAAAGCCGGTGGGCGCGAAGCCCACGGGCAGGGCGTAGCGCTGGCCGAACACCTCGACCTGGCTGCTGCGCTGCTCGACCACGCGCAAGCCGCGCGGCAGGAAGCCGATCTGCCCGAAGGCGGCGGTGCTGGCTGCCAGCGAGGCGCCGTCCTCGGTGCCGCCGCACACATAGCCTTCGACGCAGCGCGGCAGGATGCGACGCGCCTCGCGTTCCAGGTCGGGAATGGACAGGCAGCGATCGAGCCGGCTCATGCCGCGCCCGGGACCACGGCTTCGCCCAGGTTGAGCATCAGCCGGTTGGCCCAGGCGAAGAGGGCGCTGGCATGCAGCGCGTCGAGCAGCTGGATATCCGTGAGGCCGACATCGCGCAGGGCCTGCAGGTGTGCA
Source organism: Verticiella alkaliphila (assembly GCF_018904615.1). Taxonomy (GTDB): domain Bacteria; phylum Pseudomonadota; class Gammaproteobacteria; order Burkholderiales; family Burkholderiaceae_B; genus Verticiella; species Verticiella alkaliphila. Next base: position 29,239 of record NZ_JADCNH010000030.1, read on the forward strand.
GGGCCAATCTGCCCGGGCGTGCGGGTGAGCACCAAGGCAAAGCGCACGATGGCGCGCTCGCGGGGCTGGGTGCCGGCGGTGTCCGGATCCTGGAAGAGCTGGGCGATGACGTCGTTGCGCTTGGCGAGCTGCTCGAAGCGCTGGGCATGCACGGACAGGCAGTACACGCAGCCGTTGGCGCGCGACACCGCGGCCGTGGCGAGTTCGCGCTCGGCACGCGGCAAGCCGCCGGGGGCATACATGATGGCGTTGAACGCCGCCGAGCGGTGCTCCAGCACGTCGGGTTGCTGGGCAAGCAGCAGATAGAAGTCCGAGCTGCGCGCCTGCGGATGACTCGCATCCAGCACGGCCTGCTGCTGCGGCGTGGCGGTGGCCGGGTCGAGCACGGGCAGCCAGGCCTTCCAGCCCAGTGTTTCGCTCGTGAAGCCGTTGATGCGCAGCACTTCGCCCGGGGGCGGCAGATTGGCCGGGTGGACGAAATCCTCGGCGGGCGCGGCAGCGACGGCCTCGGATGCTGCACCGGCGGGGCCGAGTGCCTGCAACGCCTGCAGACCGGCCACGACGCGCAGCTGATAGGCCACGTAGCCCACGAGCTGGCCCAGCAGCACGATGTCCGCGGTCGACAGACCCGCGTCGCTCAGGGTGGCGAGGGCGCGGCGATCGGCCGCAAGCGGATCCCGTGCGATCGTGCGGGCGTAGTCGAGGATGGCCTTCAGGCGGGCAGCGTCGGTGGCCTCGCCAGCGGCACGCAGGCGTTCGCCGTAGGCCGCCACCAGCGCGGGCACGCCCGAGGTCTCGGCCACGGCTTGGGCGGTGGCGAGCCGGTCGTTCTTGCTCAGACTCGTGCTGGCGTGCGCAAAGAGGTGATCGTCCACCGCCTGGGTGGCGGTGACGACTTTCTCGCGCAGCGCGCGCACGCTGCGGGCGTAGCTGTCAGGCGCGAGTGCCGCAGCGTGATCGATGGCGTCGGCGGGGATGGCGGGCGAGGTCGAGGTAGTCTGCGTCATGTGGGGACTATAGCGTTATGAGGCCATGGCGCTGGCTGGCGCCACGCGTCCGGTGATCGGAAGGGTTGCGTCGAATGGACAGCGAGGCGGCCCCTCGCGTGCTGCCTCACGACAGGCTGGCATGGCCGCGTCGACGGCGCACGGCGGGACAACGCTCACTCGCGCTGTGTCAGCCGGCCCGGCGCTGCCGGCGTCCATTCATCGCCTTGCAGTTCAGGCTCTGCGTAGTCCTGCAGCACCTGCCAGTGATGCTCGACGTCTTCGCGATAGAAGAGGCTCGCGATGCCGGTGGCGAGACGCCGGGCGCCATCGCTGATCGCCGGAATGTCCCCCGAGATCGTGCCGAATGACAGGGCGGCGGGATAGCAGAAGGCATGGATGCGATCCAGGCCGGGGCAGGCACCCGGGGTCTTCTCCTGGAATTCGAAGACCGGGCCCAGATCCGGCGAGGCGGCGAGTTCGGCGTCTGCGTCGGCAGGGTCCGGGCGGAAGCGATCCTGCCAGAGCCGCACATGGGGGGCGAAAGCGGCGAAGGCGGGGCGCTGCGTCCAATCGATCACGAAGCCCGTGGACACGATGAGGAAGTCGGCATCCAGTGTGCCGCGCGGGGTGTGGATGCGCAGCGAATCGAGGGTGCCGTCGGCAGCCGGCCGTGTCTCGATGCGCTCGATCGGCGCACCCGTGTGAAAGTGCGCGTTCGGATGCCGCGACACGCGCTGCGTGCTGCCGCGCGGGGGTGGCACCTGCTGCGCATTGATGTAATGGCGGATGCGCCACTTCCAGGCGTCGGGCAGGTCGTGGTGGCCATGCGTGAGGCCGGGCACGCCGGACGCCTTGGATTTGTTGATGCGCGGGATGTCCGCGCGGCGCACGAAGAGATCCACGCTGGCCGCGCCGCATTCGAGCGCGGTGGCGGCGCTGTCCATGGCCGAGGAGCCGGCGCCCACGATGGCCACCCGCTGGCCGCGCAGCCGGGTGTAGTCCAGGGCGTCCGAGGAGTGTGCCCAGCGGCTGCGCGGCACGCCCTTCACGAAGGCCGGGATGGCCGGGCCGCCCAGGCCGTCGCGCCCGGTGGCCAGCACGACCGCGGCGTGCGAGCAGGGCGCGCTCGGTGCCTGGCGTGCCGGTGTCGCGCACTTGCAGGCGCACGAGGCGATGCGGCGTGGGCGCGACGGCCAGCACCTCGCAACCGTTGACCACCTGCGCGCGGGTCACGCGGCGGTACCAGCGCAGATAGTCCATCCACTGCAGACGAGGGATCTTGTCGAGGGCGGCCCAGGCGTCGGCCCCGAACTGCGCGATGAACCACGCGCGGAATGTGAGCGAGGGCACGCCCATCGCGGGGCCCGTGAGCTCCTTGGGCGAGCGCAGCGTCTCCATGCGGGCCGTGGTGGCCCAGGGGCCTTCCTCGCCTGGCGGCGCCCGGTCCAGCAGCGTGGCGGCGATGCCTTGCTGGGCAAAACCGAACGCCGCTGCGAGGCCTGCCTGGCCGGCACCGATCACAATCACGTCATGCACCGTCTGGCCCTCATGGGTGAGGGCGGGCATCCAGCGTTTGCCGGGCCAGCCGATGCTGATGAGATCGTCGGCGACGCGGGCGTCGTGAGCGGCAAGGCCAGGCAGAGAAACAGCAGTCATGAAGTCCAGCAGGGAAAAGGGCAGACCCGGCGGCAACCGCCGGGCCATGGGTCATGCGTCAGTCGATGCGGATGTTGGCCTTCTTCGCGATATCCGCCCATTTGATGCGATCCGCGTGCACGGTCTCACGGAACTGCTCGGGCGTCTCCAGCCGGATCGTGTTGCCCTGCTGCTCGTAGCGGGCGCGGATGGCGGGATCCTCGAGCGTCTCGCGCACGGCCGCATTGATGCGCTGCGCGATGGCCGGATCCGTGCCCTTGGGCGCGAAGATGCCGAACCAGATGGCGCTGTCGAAACCCTCGGTGCCCGCAATGCCGCTGGCGGCGATGGGGGGCACGTCCTTGACGGCCGGCACCGGCTCGGCGGTGGTCACGCCCAGCAGGCGCACCCGGCCGGCCTGCGCGTGCGGCAGCACGGTCTGCACCTGGTTCATGATGCAGCAGGTCTCGCCGCGCACCACGGACAGGATGGCTTCGGGGCCGCCCTTGTAGGGCACGTGGATCATGTTCAGGCCCAGGCGCGAATTGAATTCCGCGAAGGCCATGTGTGTGCCGGCGCCATTGCCCGTGGAGGCGAAGTTGTACTTGCCGGGGTTGGCGCGCACGGTGTCCACGAAGCCCTGCAGATCCTTCACGTCGATCACGTCCGGGTTGATCGTGAGCACGTTGGACACGTCCAGCACCGGGGCCACGGGGACGAAGTCGGCTTCGACGTCAAAGGGCAGGTTTGGGTAGATGGCTGCGTTGCTGCCGTGCGTGGCAGCCGTGCCGAAGACGAGCGTGTAGCCATCGGGATTGGCGCGGGCGACGTGCTCGCTCGCGATGTTCCCAGCCGCGCCTGCCCGGTAATCGATGATGATGGGTTGGCCGAGCTTGGCCGAGAGCGGCTCCTGCAGCACGCGGGCGACGACGTCCACGCCGGAGCCTGCCGGAAAACCCATGATGAGGGTGATGGGCTGGCGCGGCCACTCGCCAGTGGGGGCGGCCGCAAGTGCGGTGGCCGCGGTGCCAGCAAGCAGCGTGGCGGCAGCGGCGCGCCACAGGCGGGAGAGCGGAAAGGAGCGCATGATGGACGGCGATTCTTTATGAGAAAAACGCTATTGTCCGCAAAACGTTATGACTTAAAGTAATAACAATATGCCCCCTGCCGCGTGCTCAACCCCCCGCCAGATGACGCGTCAGCGCCCCGTGCAGCATGTCGTAGGCAGTGAGCCCAGGCAGCCGGCTGAAGAATTCGTTGCGCTGCGTCGAGGCCCCGATGCGCGACCACAGGCTGAGCGCATAGACCGTATGGTCATGCCAGGCCAGCAGCCCGATCATGTCGCCGGCGCGCTCGCCATCGCGGTTGGTGACGGGAAAGCGAAAGTGCTGAGACGGGATGCCATGCTGCTGCAACACCGGATCGACGGCGTGCATGGCCGGCGCGTACGCACGCAGATCCGACGTCTGCCCCATCAGATACCCGGGAAAGAGCCGCTTGCCCATGGCCGTGAGCTCTTGCGGGGTAGGCGAGCGCGGCGCGGGAATGGCGGCGAGCCAGACGGTGCCGCGCGTGTCGCCGTCGTCCCCGCGCGTGAGGTGCAGCTCGGCGGGCAGGCTGCCCTGGAAATCATTGATGCGCACGTCCCACGCGTTGGGAACGACGAGCCCCAGGTTCTGATCACCGATCACAGCCGGAATACGGCGCAGCTGCTGATCGTCATGGGCGGTGGGCCGGCCATCTGCAAAGCGCAGGTTGGTGAGCATCCCGCTCGCAAAATCCGCCGCGGTGTCGGACCACTGCCGGCGCTGCTCGTCATTGGCGGCGCCACGGCTGTCGAGCTGGAAGGCCAGCGTGAGGACACGATCGCCACGCACGTAGCAGGCGCTCAAGGCACTGCCCTGGCGTTGGCCCTGGCCATCGGTCTGGTGGCCGATGCGCTGGGCGGCAGTGAGATCGCTGCTCCCGGTGCCGGCCGAGATCCGATAGCCCGCTTCCTCGAGCAGCCAGGTACAGATGCGCGCAGCGGCGGGGGCGGTGGGCACCTGGAACGTGGTGATGGTGGCCGTGACAGGCGCATCACTCGGATCCGGCGTGACTTTGGCCACGATCCGCAGATGGGCGACATTGCCGACGTCGAGTGGGCGATCCGTGGGCAGCGGCGATACCTCGACGGTCGCGTCTGCCGGGATGTACGTCGTGAAATCCAGCGCCGGCACGCCTAGCGCAAAGGCATGGGGGACCCAATCGCGTTGCGCGGCTGACACTTCATCGAGGGGGGCGGGGGGCAGGAGCGACGGGGCGCCGGCCGCGCCCGCAAGGGGGGCCTGGCAAAGGGCGGCAAGGGCGAGCGGGACGAGCCAGCGGCGCGGATGGAGTGTCATGGGCGGCCATCGATGCGGAAGGAACGCGCGGCATTCCAGCAATGACCGCGCCGCGGGAGCGCCAACCCTGCGCCGCCCACTCCCTCGTTTGTAGTCGATGTGCCGGGGCCCTGACAACGGTGCGATCGTCGCGCCCATACGACGATCCCGGTGGCCCCGCGTCGGCCGGGGCCGTCGAGAGGGTCGAGACGAGGTCCGCGTGCTCAGTTCAACGCGAGGCGCGCACCCGAGGGCATCTCGGCACGCTCGCGCGGCCCGGGCAGGGCGCTCGCGCCCCCGCTCATGCGGAAGACGGCCACGGTCTGCACGAGCTGGCGAGCCTGATTGCGCAGGTGTTCTGCGGCAGCGGCGCTTTCCTCGACCAGCGCCGCGTTCTGCTGGGTGGTCTCGTCCATCTGCGTCACGGCCTGTCCCACCTGGACGATGCCGGCGCTCTGTTCGCCGCTTGCCGCGCTGATCTCGCCGATGATGTCGGTGACGCGGCTGATGGCCCGGACGATGTCGTCCATGGTCTGCCCGGCCTGGGCGGTCAGGGCGCTGCCCTGCTCGGCGCGGGCGACGCTGTCATCGATCAGGGCCTTGATCTCCTTGGCCGCATCGGCGCTGCGCTGGGCGAGGTGGCGCACTTCACTCGCCACCACGGCAAAGCCCTTGCCCTGTTCACCGGCGCGCGCGGCCTCCACGGCGGCGTTCAACGCGAGGATGTTCGTCTGGAAGGCGATGCTGTCGATCACGCCGATGATGTCGACGATGCGGCGCGAGCTCTCGTGGATGCCTTGCATGGTGGTGACCACATCCGTGACGACGCGGCCTCCGCGCGTGGCGGTGTCGCGCGCGCCCTGGGCGAGTTCGTTCGCCTGGCGCGCGTTGTCTGCGTTCTGCGTGATGGCCGAGGACAGCTGCTCCATGGAGGCAGCCGTCTCTTCCAGCGCGGCGGCCTGGGATTCCGTGCGGCTGGACAGGTCCTGATTGCCCTGGGCGATCTCCTGGCTCGCGTCGGCCACGCTCTCGGCGCCCTGGCGCACGGTGGTGACAATGCCGGCCAGGCTCGTCTGCATCGTGCGCAGCTGTGCCATCAGGCTTTGCGTGTCGCCTGCACGCAGGACGATGGGCTGGCCCAGATCGCCCGCGGCAACGCGCTGCGCGACGTTGGCGGCCTCGCCGGGCTCGGCGCCCAGCTGGCGCATCAGGCGGCGCACCGTCAGGAATCCCATGAGGATGGCGAGGATGGCGCCCACGACCACCAGTTCGAGCGTCCAGCCCACGGTGGATTCGAAGCGATCGGTCGATTCCTCGAACACAGTCCTGGCCACGTCGGTCTGCAGCGTGGTGAGCTGGCTCACGACGACGTCCAGATCGCCGGTGAGCTGGGGCAGGCGCTCACGAACGATCCGGCGCACAGTGTCGAAGTCGCGGGCACGCATGGCCTCGACGCCGGGCTGCAGACCTTCGCGCACGAAACGCGCACGAACGTCGGCGAACTGCTTGGCGAGTTCGGCCTCGCGCGGGGTGAAGGCGTTGCCCTGATAGGCGTTCACCAGCTGCGTGATGCGCGCGATGTTGCCCTCGATGGTGCGCGTCGCCTGCGCAATCTCTTCCTGGCTGTCCATGACCACGGAGCCGGTGAGCAGCAGCCGGTTGCACAGGATGAGCGAGTAGATCTCGCCGATCTGGATGGCCGGCAGCGTGCGTTCGCGGTAGACGGTGCCCAGATCGTCATTGGTGCGTTGCATGCCATACAGGCCCAGGGTGCCCACGGCAAGCAGCACGCCAGTGAGCAAGGCGATGAGCAGGGTGAGGCGGGTCGACACCTTGAGGTCCTTCATGGCAGTCTCGGCAGATCAAAAAATGACAGGGTTAACGCTAATGTGATTTATTGTGTCAACTCATGTCAATGGATTTCTCGAGACAGTTTGATGGACATCAAGAGCGCGTGCTTTCGTCGCTCCGCAAAGGCTCAACGCCGGCGAAAGGGCGCGGCGTAGAATCAGCGGCACCCGAAGACAGCGAGGAGACACTCATGAAGGTCTGCATCTACGGCGCTGGTGCGATCGGTGGTCTGATCGGCGCGCATCTGGCGCAAGCCGGGGAGGCCGACGTGAGCGCCGTGGCGCGGGGCCAGACGCTGGCGGCTTTGCGCACGCAGGGCTGGCGCGTGCGGCGCGAGGGTGTCGTGCGCACGGCGCCCGCGCGGGCCGTGGCCGATCCGGCAGAGCTCGGCGTGCAGGACGTCGTGGTGATCGCGGTCAAGGCGCCCGCCCTGGCCGAGGTGGCGGCCCGGCTCGGGCCGCTCGTCGGGCCGCAGACGATGGTGGTGCCCGCGATGAACGGCGTGCCGTGGTGGTTCGGCCACGGCCATGCTGCGTTGGGCGAGGCGCCGCTGGCCAGCGTGGATCCCGATGGCCGCATTGCGCGGGCGATCCCGTTGAACCACGTGGTGGGCTGCGTCGTCCACATCGCTTCCGCCACGCCCGAGCCTGGCCTCGTGGAGCACACCATGGGCACGCGCCTGATTCTCGGCGAGCCGGGGGGCGGCGTCTCTGCGCGAGTGGAGCGGCTGTCGGCCCTGCTCACGCAGGCCGGTCTGCAACCGGAGCCCTGCGCCGATGTGCGCCGGGAGATCTGGTACAAGCTGTGGGGCAATCTCACCATGAACCCGGTGGCCGCGCTGACGGGGGCCACCAGTGACCGCATCCTGGACGATGAGGACGTGCGGGGCTTTTGCTCGGCCATCATGCTCGAAGCCGCAGAGATCGGCGCCCGACTGGGGTGTGCCATTGACCAAGCACCGGAAGCGCGTCATGCGATCACCCGGCGCCTGGGCGGCTTCAAGGCCTCCATGCTGCAGGACGTCGAGTCCGGCCGGGCCATCGAGCTGGACAGCATCGTCGGGGTCGTGCAGGAGCTGGGTCAACGCCTGGGCGTACCCACCCCGAACGTCAATGCCCTGCTGGGCCTCACCCGACTGATGGCGCAGACGCGCGGGTTGTATCCGCGGGCCTGAGTCTTTGCGGGATGTGAAACATCACGCCGCGACTGCTACCTTGGTCGGTGCCTGCACCAGCGCGTCGATCACGTGTTGCTGTTGAGGCGCAAGGGTTTCCACGGACCACATGACTGCCACCTCTGTAGGCCCGCCAGGGCTCGGCAGCCGTAGACGACGCATGCTGCCGTCGCTCGCCAGCATCTGGGCGGCGTGATCCGAGGTCACGAAGAGACAGTCGAGCTGCTGCGCCATTGCCCGATTCGTGAGCAAGGACGCCGACTCGAGGACTGCGCGAGGACTTGGTACCCCTGCCTGGGTAAAAGCCTGTTCGATCCGGTGGCGCATGGGCGAACCAGCGACGGGTAATACCCAACGTGCGCCTGCGACGTCTGCCCAGGTGAGCCGTTGCCGGCGATGAAGGGGGTGCGCCGCGCTCGCCAGCACACAGACCGATTCGGTAAACAGAATGCGCCGGTTCATACCCGTATTGAGCGCAACGTTGTCCATGCGAGCAATGAGCAGGTCAAGGCGGTGTTCGCGCAGGAGCGGCAGCATGACGTCCAGCGTGCTTTCGCGCAGCTCGAGATCGAGCGCGATGCCCCGTTCCCTCAGGTGAGCAATGACTGCGGGCATGAGCATCGCCCCCAGGCCGGGAAGCACACCCAGTACCAGACGACCAAGGCGCCCGCCCTGCAGCGCCTGCAATTCGTCCTGCGTTCGTGCGGCGTCACCGAGCATGCGTTCGGCATGACGCAGCACCACATCGCCGAAGGGTGTTGGGCGCAGACTGCGTGTCGTGCGTTCGAAAAGCGGGGCACCCACGTCTGTTTCCACTTCCTTGAGCCACTTGGAGAGTCCGGGTTGCGTGGTGGCCAACTGTTCAGCTGCACGGCTCAGATTGCCCACTCGGGTGATGGTGAGGAGCCATTCCAGATGGCGAGGTGAGAGCCGACGGCACCACGCTGGCACGACGGAAGCCATTTATGTGTTCCTTGGCATGAATCGAGGGTCATTATTCATTGGATCTCAGAATTTCCGCAACGCATACTCGACGCTCTGACGACGAGCTCCCCGGTCGCCCATGTCCTCTGCACCCAACTTTCTTTTCATCATTACCGACCAGCAGCGCGCTGACCATCTCGGGGCGTATGGCAACTGCATCGTGCAAACGCCCAACCTGGACGCGCTCGCGCGGCGGGCCTGGTTGGCAGAGCGATTCTTCGTGGCCACGCCTATCTGCATGCCTAATCGTGCAAGTCTTCTGACTGGCCGCATGCCATCGACGCACGGCGTTCGCGCCAATGGCATCCCGTTGTCGCGACGCGCGACTACATTTGTCGACGCACTGCGTGAATCTGGTTATGCCACCTCGTTGGTGGGCAAGTCGCATCTGCAGAACATGACAGGCCGGCCAGCTCTCTGGCCTAGCGCGGCCGAGCAGCGGACGCGTCAGGCGTGGCTATCCGAGCCTGGGGACTACGACGACGAATGGGCGCCTCGCTGGCGCGAGGATGCATTGGCTGACGTCCGTCTGCCGTTTTATGGCTTCGAACACGTCGATCTGGTGATCGATCATGGGGATACTGCTGGGGGGCACTATCGCCGTTGGCTCGAGCGTGAACATCCAGAGGTTGCCGCGATGACAGGCCCCGAGCATGCGCTACCGTCAGACTACGCGCTTGCGCGCGCAGGCCAGGCCTGGCGCACGCGCGTGCCGGAAGCGCTGTCCACGACCAGCTGGATTGCCGATCGGGCCATTGATCGCTTGGCTGAACATGCTGATGGGCAACGTCCGTTCTTCATGCAGTGTTCGTTTCCCGATCCGCATCATCCCTTCACGCCACCAGGACGATTCTGGGACATGTATTCGCCGCAGGACGTGGCATTGCCCGCGTCGTTTCACGACAAAGGCCCGCGTCCGCCGCATGTAGCGTGGTTGCGTGCGCAACGCGAGGCTGGCAAGGCGGTCAAGCACACGCCCGCCGTCTTTGCCTGTTCGGAACAGGAGGCGCGCGAAGCCATCGCGCTGAACTACGGCAGCATCAGTCATCTCGACGAGGCAGTCGGCCGGATACTGGCAGCGCTCGACAGCCTGGGGCTGGCCAAGAACACGGTGGTCGTCTTCACAAGCGACCATGGCGATTTCTTCGGCGATCACCAATTGCTTTGGAAAGGGCCGCTGCACTACGACAGCATTATCCGAGTGCCATTTCTATGGGCTGAGCCTGATGGCATGGGCTTGCGCAGCGAAGCCCTATGTTCGGCCATCGACCTAGCCCCGACGGTACTCGCACGCGCGGGAATTCCCTCCTTCCATGGCATTCAAGGCCGGTCGTTGCTGCCCGCGATCTGCGGCGGTCAGGATGTTGGCCGTGACGATTTGCTGATCGAGGAGGAAGGTCAGCGCGTCATGTTCGGCTTTTCGCAAAGGGTGCGCATGCGCACCCTGCGCACAGCGCGCTGGCGGCTAAGTCTATACGATGGTGTTGCATGGGGCGAATTGTACGATCTTGATCGCGACCCCCATGAATGTACCAATCTATGGGATGACCCTTCGAGCGCGCCAGTGTTGGCAGATTTGATGCAACGTCTAGCCCGTCAGATGCTGGCTCACACCGAAGACAGTCCTTATCCAAGCGCGCTCGCCTAGTGCGCCATTCCACAACGGAGACATAATGATTCCCTATTCCCTTGCCCGGTTTGCCGGCGCCATTCTCGCCATTCTCGCCATTTGCGCTGTGGCCGCGCCTAGCGCACACGCGCAGAGCGACAGCCAGCCGGTCCGGCTCATCGTCGGTTCGGCCGCCGGTAGCGCGCCCGACATGTTCGCGCGTTTGCTGGCCGAAGGGATGTCAGGACGGCTTGGCCAGACGGTGCTGGTCGAGAACCGCTCAGGCGCCAATGGCAATATCGCCGCACAAGCTGTGCTCCAGCAGGCGGCAGATGGAAACACCCTTTGGGTAGGTACGCAGTCGATGGTTGAAATCAATCCGTCGGCATTTCAGCAGATGCCGTGGAAGCCCGAAGATTTCACACCCATCATCAAGGCGGTGGAGGCGCCGTTGGTGCTGGCGGCACATCCGAGCGTGCCGGCCACCGACTTCAAAAGCCTTATCTCTTGGCTTGAGAGCCGCAAGGGCAGCGTCAGCTATGCCTCGTTCAGCCCGGGCACGCCATCGCACTTCCTTGGGCATCAGCTGAGCGACCGTTTCAAACTGGATCTTGTCCACATTCCCTACCGCGGCTCCGCGCCGCAGGTCACGGATCTCATGGGCGGGCATGCGCTGATCGGGTTTACGCAGTTGCAGAGCGCGCTGCCGGCAGTCCAGGGCAACCGGCTGAAAGCTTTCGCTACCACGGGTGCGACGCGCACCCGCCAGATGCCCGATGTGCCGACGCTGCACGAACTGGGTTTGCCAGAGTTCGACACCACGATCTGGTTTGGTTTGCTCGCGCCGGCGAAGACACCGGTCGCGCGCATTGACGCCGTACGCGACGCAGCCGCTCAGGCGCTGGCTGATCCAGACATGCGTAGCAAGCTCGAGGAAGCCGGGTTTGATGTCTCAGGACAGACGGGCGAGCCCTTCGTGCGCAGCATTGAGCAACAGCGTACGCGCTGGGCTGCGCTCGTCAAGGCCACGGGATTCTCAGCGACAGAATGACCGTCGACGCGGCTTGGCGCCGCGCGCGGAGTTCGCAGGCGTGATACAACGGGCGGCATCGCGGCAGGTTTGCCGTGGTCCCGCCCGCTTTCGTACCCGCCATGACGCTTTCTGCAGACGACCTCCAGGCGCTTGCCCGCGCCAAGCAGCAGCTGGAGCAACCCGGCCTGGCTGCGCGCATCGGCCATTTCGTCGGTGCGCCGATCGAGCGTGGCCTGAAGGCCTTGCCCGGACCGGTATCGGGCATCGTCACCACCGCCACGGAAAAGGCCGTGAGCAAGGCCTTGCAGATTGCGGTGACGAGCCTGGGCAGCCGCACGGGCGGCACGGCGCGCGAAGGGTGGCACAAGCTGGCCGCGGGCGCTGCGGGTGCCGCGGGCGGCGCCTTCGGCTTTGCAGCGCTCGCGGCCGAGTTGCCGATCTCCACGGCCATCATGCTGCGCTCGATCGCGGCGATCGCCCGCAGTGAGGGCGAGGATCTCGCCGACCCGGCGGTGCGCATGGCCTGCGTGCAGGTGCTCGCACTGGGCGGCCCCGGCAAGGCCGACGACGCGAGCGAAGCCGGCTACTTCACCTCGCGTGCCGCGCTCGCACAGGCCGTACAGGCAGCGGCGCGTCATCTCGCACAGCGCAAGGCCGCCGACAGCGGGGCGCCGGTAATGGTAGCCTTCGCTGCCCAGGTGGCCGCGCGATTCTCCATCCCCGTCTCCGAGAAGGTCATGGCCCAGGCCGTGCCCGTCGTGGGGGCAGTGGGCGGCGCGGCCTTGAACACGCTTTTCATCGACCACTTCCAGACGATCGCGCACGGGCACTTCACCGTGCGCCGCCTGGAGCGCCGCCACGGCGAAGCCGCGGTGCGCGAGGCCTACGAACGCCTCTGAGCGAGAAGGCCGTTTTCCTTTCACGACCATGTCCCAGACCAACGATAATCTGTACCAACATTTTGCTGACCGCTTTCCGGCGGACGCTTCTGCCGTCTGTCTCGATGGCTCGGACGGTCGCAGCCTCACCTACGGCGAGCTGGCTGCGCAGAGCGCGCGCTACGCAAGCGTGCTGGCGAGTCTGGGCGTGCAGCCGGGCGACCGCGTCGCCGCGCAGGTGGACAAGTCGCTCGAAGCCGTCTGCCTGTATCTGGGTTGCCTGCGCGCGGGCGCGGTCTTCCTGCCCATGAACACGGCCTACCAGCAGGGCGAGGTGGCGCACCTGCTGGGCGATGCGCGCCCGGTGGTGTTCGCCGTGCGCCCCGCGCTGCAGGCGATGGCGCGCGAGGTGGCGGCCGGCGTGCCGGGCGTGCAGGTACTCACGCTGGGCGACGACGGCTCGGGCGAGCTGGCCGCGCTCGCTGAAGCGGCACCCACGGATTTCGCGCCAGTGCAGCGCAGCCGCAGCGATCTCGCGGCCATCCTCTACACCTCGGGCACCACGGGCAAGCCCAAGGGCGCCATGCTCACGCACGGCAACCTGCTCGCCGGGGTGTCCACGCTGCATGCCTTCTGGCGCTTCGTGCCGGGCGACGTCCTGCTGCACGTGCTGCCGATCTTCCACATCCACGGGCTTTTCGTGGCGCTGCACTGCGCGCTGTGGAACGGCAGCACGATCCGTTTCGAGCTCAGGTTCGACGCGACGCGCGTGGTGCGCCTCTTGCCGCAGAGCACGGTCTTCATGGGGGTGCCCACACACTACGTGCGGCTGCTGGACGAGCCGGGGTTCGACGCCGAGGCGTGCCGCACGATGCGGCTCTTCGTCTCGGGCTCGGCGCCGCTCTTGCCGGACACCTTCCAGCGCTTTGCCGAGCGCACGGGGCACACCATCCTCGAGCGCTACGGCATGACCGAGGGCGGGATGTTCACGTCCAACCCCTACGCGGGTGAGCGGCGCTGCGGCACGGTGGGCCAAGCCCTGCCGGGCGTGTCCGTTCGCGTGGCCGACGAGGCGGGCAACGCCTTGCCGGCGGGTACAGTGGGCGGTATCCAGGTCAAGGGTGCGAACGTGTTTGCAGGCTACTGGCAATTGCCGGAGAAGACTGCCGAGGAACACACCGCGGACGGCTACTTCAAGACGGGCGATCTAGGCGTGATGGCCGCAGATGGCTACGTGAACATCGTTGGGCGCAGCAAGGATCTGGTGATCTCGGGCGGGCTGAACGTCTATCCCAAGGAAGTCGAGGAAGTCATCGACGACATGCCGGGCGTGGTGGAATCCGCCGTGATCGGCCTGCCGCACGCGGATCTGGGCGAAGCGGTGACGGCCGTGGTGGTGTGCCGTCCCGGGGCTGCCGTGAGCGAGGCCGACGTCGTGGCGCACGTGAAGGCACGCCTGGCCGGCTTCAAGGTGCCGCGCGCCGTGCACGTGGTCGAGGACCTTCCACGCAACACCATGGGCAAGGTGCAGAAGAACCTGCTGCGCGCGCAGTTCACCGCCTGAGGATTCACGCGCGCGGCGATGCTCGCCTCCGTCGGGCATTGTCATCATTGCCAGGGAGGCTCGGCGGTATCATGGCCCGTCCCTCCCTGATGGCCTGCGCCGCATGCTCGAACAAGAAATCAAGTTATTCGTACCGCCCGCCGCTCGCGCGGCGGTGCGTGCCAGCCTGGCCAAGCTGCCCGGCCCGCGCCGGGTGCGCATGCGCGCCATGTATTTCGACACGGTCGATCGCGGGCTCGCGCGTCAGCGCGCCGCCGTGCGCCTGCGGCAGGAAGGCCGGCAGTGGGTGCAGACCTTCAAGATGGCGGGCGCCGATGCCGTCTCGCGGCTGGAGCTGAATCACGATCGCCCGGGGCCGGAGCTCGACCTTTCCGTCTACGCCGGCACGCCGGCCGAGGCCGTCTTCGCGCAGTTGCAGAGCGAACTCATCCTGCGTTACGAGACGGACGTCATGCGGCTCGTGCGCGAGATTCGCGTGCGTCGCACCAACATCGAGATCGCCTACGACGTGGGCGTGGTCAAGGCGGGGCGGTTCTCCGCGGGCATCGACGAGATCGAGTTCGAGCGCACCGCAGGCTGGCTCGACGGCGTCTTTCACGTGGCTGCCGACTGGAGCGCACAGCACGGTCTGGTGCTCGATGCGCGCAGCAAGGCTGAGCGCGGCGATGCGCTGGCCCGGGCCGAAGCCACGGTGATGGCGGCCGCGCCCGAGGATCAGGGTGAAGCCGAGCAGGCAGAGCTGGCCCGTCTGGGCCTGCCCGTCGGCGCGGAGAAATTCGCGCTGGACGCCGATGTCGGAGCGCCCGAGGCGCTGGCCCGCATCTGCCTGGCCGCCTACGACCAGATCGTGCGCAATGCCGTGCTGATCGCCACCGTGCCGGGCGATGCCGCCGAGCACGTGCATCAGCTGCGCGTGGGCATTCGCCGCCTGCGCTCGGCGTGGCGCTTCTTTCGGGGCTGGGCCGAGCTCCCGCCGGCCGCGGTGGAAGAGGGCGCCAAGCGCTACTTCGCCGCGTTTGGCGAGGCGCGCGATGCGGACGTGATGGACGGCACCGTGCTGCCGATGCTAGAGCGTGCCGGCATGCCGCCCTTGCCACGCCGCAACGATGCGCAACCGGTCCCGGCGACCTCGCTGGTGGTGGACCCTGGGTTCCAGACCTGGATGCTGGAGCTGCTGCAGTGGATCAGCCAGCCTCCGAGGCTGCCGGCGGCGGCCGAGGGTACTGAGGCCGCACCGCTCGTCTCGCTGGCCGCCCGCCGGCTGCGCAAATGGCATCGCGAGCTGGTGCGCGACGGCGCCGGCTTCACGGCCTTGCCCGAGGAGCAACAGCACACCTTGCGCAAGGAGGCCAAGCGGTTGCGCTATGCGCTGGGCTTCGTGCGCAATCTCTTCGATGCGGACCGCACGAAGGCGTACCTGAAGGCGTTGTCGGCGCTGCAGGATTTGCTGGGCGAGCTCAATGACCTGGCCGTGGCGCGCCCGCACTTTCTCACGCGCGCGCACGGCGAGCCCGCGGCCTGGTTTGCCGTAGGCTGGATCGCCGCGCGCAGCGAGACGCTGGCCACCCAGGCCGAGGCGGCGCTGATCGAACTCGGCAAGACCAAGCCCTTCTGGAAGGGCTGATGCATTGACCGGACGTCGCCCCATGTCGGGCGACGCTGTCACCCAAGGAGACACGATGGGCCGCCTCTACCTGATCCGGCACGGCCAGGCCTCGATGATGGCCGACGACTACGACGCGTTGTCGGAGATGGGGGTGGCGCAATCGCGCGTCGTGGGCGCCTGGCTTGCCCGGCGGGGGGAGCGCTTCGATCACGTGGTGATGGGCGGGCTGCGCCGCCACGCGCAGACGGCGCAAGCCTGCTTGGCCGAACTGGGGGAGCTCGCCGCGCCACCCGCGGTGGATCCGGATCTGGACGAGTACGAGGCCGATGGCATGATTGGCCGGTTGCGGCCGGCGCTTGCCGAACGCGCAGCGATGCGCGCCTGGCTCGCCGCGCAGCCGCACCCCCGCAAGGCCTTCCAGGCCGTCTTTGCCGAGGCCTTCGCGCGCTGGACGGCCGCAGCCCATCCGGACGACTACGCCATCGCCTGGGCGGACTTCCGCGCCCGCGCGCTGGCCGCCGTCGAGCGTATCGCGGCGGTGTGCGGCAGTGGTCAGAACGCCTTGGTCTTCACCTCCGGCGGGCCGATCACGGGCATCGTCCAGCACCTGCTCGGCGTGCCGGATGCGCGCGCGGGCGACGTCCACTTCGTCCTCTACAACGCCGGGATCACGGAGCTGCTCTGCCGGCCGGGCAGCCTCGCGCTGAGCTACTTCAACGCCATCGGGCCGCTCGAAGCGGCCGGGCGCGAATACCTGACCTACCGATAAGTCGCGCCGGGCCACAACGGCCCGCTCAGCCCGCATGCCGCGCGGGCCGCCTGCGCTCGTCTGCTGTCTGCGCGACCGATCCACATTGACGCTGTCCCGGGATCTCTCTATATTGGCGCATATTGGTTCACATAAACCAATTTAAACCAATTGGAGCGATACGTATGCGGTTTGCCACTTTGGACATCGGCGGGCAGTCCACGCTGGTTCTCATCTCGGACACGGGCGACGCCTATCAGGCCGTCGGCCAGATCGTGCCGGGCGTCGAGCGCCTCGCGCAGCTCATTGACGGCTTCGAAGGGCATCGCGCGGCGCTGTCTGCCGCGCAGCATTGGCAGCCGCTGGGCAATGCCGGCTGGCTGCCGCCGCTACTGCCCCGTCGCAACATCTTCTGCGTGGGCAAGAACTATCACGAGCACGCCAAGGAGTTCAGCCAGTCGGGTTTCGACAGCTCGTCGGTCAACGGCGAGTTCGCGCCGCCCGCACCGGTCGTCTTCACCAAGGCACCGAGCTCGGCCATCGGCCACGGCGCCATGATCGAAGCCTTCGCCCACATCACCGAGCAGCTCGATTACGAAGCGGAACTTGCCGTCGTGATCGGCAAGGGCGGGCGTGGCATCCGCAAGGCGGACGCGCTGGATCACGTCTTTGGCTACACCATCGTCAATGACGTCACCGCACGCGATCTGCAGCAGAAGCATCGCCAGTGGTTCCTCGGCAAATCCATGGACACGTTCTGCCCGATGGGGCCGTGGGTGGTCACGGCCGATGCGCTCGATGGCGCGAACCTGGGCGTGCAATGCCACGTGAATGGCGAGCTGCGCCAGGACGCGAACACGCGTGACCTGATCTTCGACATCCCCACCCTCATTGAAACCATCTCGGCCGGCATGGCGCTCGAACCCGGTGACGTCATCGCCACGGGCACGCCTGCGGGCGTGGGCATCGGCTTCAAGCCGCCGCGCTTTCTGACGGCGGGCGACGAGGTGCGCGTCAGCATCGAAGGCATCGGTTCGCTCACCAACCGCGTCGGCTGAAGACCGCACGCGCACATCACATAACAACGAGGAGACACCCCATGAACCGTATCCCCCGCCTGGCGGCCGCCATGCTCGCGAGCCTGGCCTGCCTCGGTGCCCATGCCGCCGAGTCGGGCGCCTGGCCCGCCCAACCCATCAACATGATCGTGCCGTTCCCTCCAGGCGGCGTGGCGGATGCCGTGGGGCGCCCGGTGGCCGAGGCCCTGGGCCGCGCCCTGGGTCAGACGGTGGTGGTGGAGAATCGCGGTGGCGCGGGTGGGGGGATCGGCATGGGCGCGGTGGCGCGGGCTCAGCCGGACGGCTACACGGTGCTGATGGCGCTGTCCTCCATCTCCATCATTCCGGAGGCGGACCGCATCCTGGGTCGCGCGCCTATGTACCAGCTGGACCAGCTCGTGCCGATCGCGCGTTTCACGGCGGATCCGACGGTGCTGGTCGTGCCCGCCGACAGCCCGTGGAAGACGGCGCAGGAATTCTTCCAGGCGGCCAAGGACGGTCCGCGCGAGATCTACTACGGCTCCTCGGGCAACTACGGCACGATGCACGTGCCCATGGAGATGCTGCGCAACGAGGCAGGCCTCACCAAGCTCACGCACGTGCCGTTCTCGGGCGCAGGCCCGGCTGTGGTGGCTTTGCTCGCGGGGCAGGTCCAGGCCGTGTCGACGGGCCCCGCATCGGTGCTGCAACACATCAAGGGCGGCAAGCTGCGCGCGCTGGCGCACTGGGGCGAAGGGCGTCTGGCCTCGCTGCCGGACGTGCCGAGTCTCACGGAATTGGGCCATCCGGTACGCTTTGCGCAATGGTCGGGGCTCTTCGTGCCGGCCAAGACGCCGGAGCCGGTGGTGATGCGTCTGCGGGAGGCTGCCGGCATGGCGGCCAAGGACGAGCGCGTGCGCTCGGTGATCGAAGGCGCTGGCAGCCCGATCCAGTACCTCGATGCGCCGGCCTTCGCGGCCTACTGGGCGGACGACGCGAAGCAGATCACCGAGGCGGTGCGCAAGATCGGCAAAGTAGAATGAGCGCCTGACTTTCACGGGCCTGAGCCCATGCCGGACGCCGCTGCACTCCTCGAGGATTATCTGCTGCAGAACCTGCACGCCGGCCGTTGGCAGCCGGGCGAGCGCCTGCCCACGGAGCGTGAGCTGGGCGAGCGCTTCAGCCTGGGCCGAACGGCGGTGCGCGGGGTGCTGGCGGTATTGAAGACGCGCGGGCTGATTGCGCAGCGGGTGGGTAGCGGCACCTTCGTGTCGGACGCGGCGCCGGCCTTGCTGGCTCAGGCGCCGCCTGCAGCGCCCACGGTGCCGGCGGTGAGCCCGGCGCAGCTCATGGAGGCGCGTCTGGCGATCGAGCCGGCGCTCATCGAGCTCGTGGTGCGCCACGCCACGGCGGCGGATTTCGCGCACATGCAGCAGTGCTGTGCGCAGGCCGAGGCGGCTACGACGCTGGTGCAGTTCGAGTACTGGGACACGGCGCTGCACCAAGCCATCGGGGCGGCGGCCCACAATGCCTTCGTGGATCAGTTGATGCGCGACCTCAGTCTGGCCCGTGAGCAGGATGACTGGGGGCGGTTGAAGCGGCTGAGCCTGACGCCTGCGCGGCGGGCGTCGTACCAGCGCGAGCATCGTGCGCTGGTGCAGGCGTTGAGCGATCGCGATGCGCCTGCGGCCACGCGTCTGTTGCGCGAGCACCTGGTGCATGTGCGGCGCAATCTGCTGGATGATCCGGGCTGAGTCTTTGAGTTCTTGAGGCGCCGCTGGCGCGACGGCCGGCAGCGGGGCCGGTCGCGCGGCCGGGCCTGAACGGCCCGGCTGCCCTCTCGCTCCGGATGTCGTGACGGGCGGTCGGCGAACTCGGAGGGTGGACAGTCCCCCGGACTGTCCACACCCGC
>NZ_JADCNH010000031.1 GCF_018904615.1 Verticiella alkaliphila
GATACGTCAGCCCCATCCAGTTCGAGGCGGCGGCTTGTTAGGTTAAACAACCTGTCCGGCGGGATGGGGCAAGCCCAAATTGATCTACCAGTACACCTAGATGTCACGACTGCCCGCGCACGTCTGGAGGCGCTATCTTGCGACGCGCCCGTCAAGGCGAGATTCAATGTCGTGACCTCGACAGCGCGACTCTGCGTCGGAAAGCTCGAGTCGCCATCTGGCGGATTTTCCACGGCAAGTTCCTGCGCGACCGATCTAAAGGACGAAACTTTGGTCAGCTTGCTAGCCATTCCACTCCTAAGAGGAAAGCTTCATCTGCCGATCAGTCAGTCTGAAGCTAAAGGCCCCGAATGGGTTCAAGCCGGGGAAACAGCGCGCTTCGAAGGCAAAGTCGAGCTTGAGCACACAACGGTTGCACTAGTCAGTGGAATCACAAGTCTGTTGCCAACGAAGGGTGGACTGTTGGAATGGCTCGTCATAGGTCCTGCCGTGGCAGCAGTCCAACCTGTCCTCGGGCCTCTGCTTCGTGGCGTCACCGACTTGCTAGTCAATGACGTTCTCCTCAAGACCCTCGGCATCACCTTGAACAGCGCTGACATTCATTTGTCCTCCATCGGCTGTCGCCACAACGCCCGTCTCGTCTACTGACCCATGACCCATCCTCTCGATTCCCTCGATATCTACGTCTGGGAGGCCAGCAGCGCGATTGCGCAGCGGGTGGAGAGCCTGCTGGCCGGGACGGAGGCCGTGGTGGTGCGGGCGGACGGCCTGACCGAAGCGCCGGCCACGGCGGTGTCGCGCTCGGCGGTGGCGGTGGTCTCGGTGACGGCGGTCAATGGTCAGCATGGCCGACCGCATGCGCACGAGTGGCTGACGGGGCGCGGGCTACCGCTGATCTGGGTGGCTGCGCACGCGCGCGAGACGGCGGCTGGCTACTTCCCACCGGAATATACCAACATTTTGCCGCCCGACTTCTCAGGGGCGGAGCTGCGCGCCTTGCTGAGCCGGGTGGCGGGTGCGGTGGAGGCGGATGAGCGGCGGCGGGCCAAGGCCACGCCCTTCATCGCCGAATCCGATTGCATGCGCGAGCTGCTGCGCGAGGCCACGGCCTTCGCCGATTGCCAGGCGAGCGTGATGGTCTACGGTGAGACGGGCGTGGGTAAGGAGCGCGTAGCCCGGCTGCTGCACGACGGCAACGCGCTCTACGGACGGGGCCCGTTCGTGGCGGTGAACTGCGGTGCGATTCCGGAAGGGCTCTTCGAATCGCACTTCTTCGGACACGCCAAGGGCGCCTTCACGGGCGCTGCGGGCCTGCACAAGGGCTACTTCGAGCAGGCGAACGGCGGCACGCTCTTCCTGGACGAGATCGGGGATCTCCCGCCGTACCAGCAGGTCAAGCTGCTGCGCGTGCTCGAGCAGAGCACCGTGACCCGCCTGGGCTCGACAGCGGAGGTGCGGGTGGATTTCCGCCTGGTGGCCGCCACCAACCGGGATCTGCGCTCGCTCGTGGATGCGGGCACCTTCCGCGCCGATCTCTATTACCGCCTGGCCGTGGTCGAGCTCACCGTGCCGAATCTGGAGGACCGCGGTGCTGCGGACAAGGTGGCGATCTTTCGGGCGCTGCTGGGCGAGCTTGCCGGGGCGGCCGCGGAGGACGTTCCGGGCTGGTTGCTGCAGCGGGTCGGGGCCGCGCGCTATCCGGGCAACGTGCGCGAACTGCGCAATGTGGCCGAGCGTCTGGCGATCGTGCGGCGCCAGTTCGACGGCTGGGACGAGACGCGCGTGTTGCGGGTGCTCTCGCGTCTGGACGGCGGCCCGTCGGCGGATGCGCCCCCCGCTCTGAGCGAGCGCGACACGCAGGAGCGCGAGCGCGTCATGGCGGCGCTGCAGGCCAATCAGTGGCGTCGGCAGGATACGGCGGCGCATCTGGGCATCAGCCGCAAAGTGCTCTGGGAGAAGATGCGCAAGCTGCGGATCGAATCCACGGACGCTGATGAAGAGCGCAACACGGATACCGGCGTTTTCTTTTAAACTCGTAACAGATGATGAACGGCCCTGGCATACCCGGCGGCCCCAGCATGGAGAAGGCAAGGACATGAGCGCGACGTACGGAAAGCTCGCCGCAGGGCGGATGGTGGCGGGTCTGGCCCTCGTGGTCGCAGCGGGTCACGCGGGGGCCCAGTCGTCGCAAGCCGTGCGACCCGTAGTGGCGAGCACGCCGGTCCAGGCAGGGCTGCAGGCTGAGTCGCCCCAGGCGGCCATCAATCCGCCGCAGGCCGTACCGCTGGAGCCTGCGGGCAACACGTTGCTGGCCGAACTGCGCCAACTCGTCGAGCAACGCGCCGTGCGCGAGCTGCGCACCACCTACAACGGTCAATACGGTGCGAGCCTGCTTTTCAAGGCCGACGATCTCACGTACTACGTGGCGCTCTTTCAGCAGCGGCAGTTCTGGCGCGCCATCAAGACGATGGATTACGCCCAGGCCGAGAAGCTCTACCGGGGTTTTGCCGAGCAGACAGAGTCGCTCGCGCGCGTGGACATCGACCGCATCCGCCTCGACGCCGAACGCACGTTCACGGAATCGCGCATCGCCACGCAGTCCGAAGAGCTCGCTTCCCTGCGCAACAATCTGGCGTACCAGCGCGAGCGCGAGCGTCAGGTGGTGGTGGCCCAGGAGCAGGCGCGTGAGCAGGCCCGCACCCTGGCGGCTCAGGAGCAGGCTGCACGTGAGCGCCTGCAAGCCTTGCAGCGCTCGATCGACGCGCTGGAAAAGCAGCAGTCGAGCATCCTGGAAGCGTCCATTGCTCCGTTGCCCGAGCAGCGCACCCGTCGCAACTGATCTGCGATCAAGCCCCTACGCATGTCGGGGTCTTGAAACACGAAGCGCCATCCCTATCTGTTCTGCATTCCCCGCCTCCCGGCACGCGGAATGCTGACTGCCGGGGCCGTGGCGGTAACACTTCGTGAGGGACCCCATGCGCTTCGACAAGCTCACTACCAAGTTCCAGCAGGCCCTGGCAGATGCCCAGAGCCTCGCTGCGCGTAACGATCATTCCTACATCGAGCCGCTGCACGTGCTGCTCGCCCTGCTGGGCGACGCCGAGAGCGGCACGGCCAGCCTGCTGTCTCGCGCCGGCGTGGCCGTCAACCGGCTCCAGCCCGCCTTGCAGCAGGCCCTGCAACGCCTGCCCCAGGTGCAGGGCGGCGACGGCAACGTCCAGGCGAGCCGCGATCTGCAGGCCGTGCTGCTGCGCACCGACAAGGAAGCCGGCAAGCGTGGCGACACCTACATTCCCACCGAACTCTTCCTGCTGGCGCTGGCCGATGACAAGGGCGAGGCTGGCCGTCTGCTGCGTGAATCCGGGCTGCAGAAGAAGGCGCTGGAAGCCGCCGTGGACGCCGTGCGCGGCAGCAACGCCGTCGATTCCCCCGAAGGCGAGGCCAATCGCGAGGCCCTGAAGAAGTACACCCTGGACCTCACCGAGCGCGCCCGCGAGGGCAAGCTCGATCCGGTCATCGGCCGCGACGACGAAATCCGCCGCACGATCCAGATCCTGCAACGCCGCACCAAGAACAACCCCGTGCTCATCGGCGAGCCGGGCGTGGGCAAGACGGCCATCATCGAGGGCCTGGCCCAGCGCATCGTCAATGGCGAAGTGCCCGAGACCCTGAAGGGCAAGCGCGTGCTCTCGCTGGACATGGCGGCGCTCCTTGCAGGGGCGAAGTTCCGCGGCGAGTTCGAGGAGCGCCTGAAGTCCGTGCTCAAGGAGATCGCGCTGGACGAGGGCAACACCATCGTCTTCATCGACGAGCTGCACACGATGGTGGGCGCGGGCAAGGCCGAAGGTGCGATGGACGCGGGCAATATGCTCAAGCCCGCGCTCGCCCGGGGCGAGCTGCACTGCGTGGGCGCCACCACGCTCGACGAGTATCGCAAGTACATCGAGAAGGATGCCGCGCTCGAGCGCCGGTTCCAAAAGGTGCTGGTGGACGAGCCCACGGTGGAGGCCACCATCGCGATCCTGCGCGGCCTGCAGGAGCGCTATGAGCTGCACCACGGCGTGGACATCACGGACCCGGCCATCGTCGCGGCGGCCGAACTCTCGCACCGCTACATCACCGACCGCTTCCTGCCGGACAAGGCCATCGACCTCATCGACGAGGCGGCCGCCCGCATCCGCATGGAGATCGATTCCAAGCCGGAAGTCATGGATCGGCTCGAGCGCCGCATCATCCAGTTGAAGATCGAGCGCGAGGCGATCAAGAAGGAGACCGACGAGGGCTCCAAGCGCCGCCTGCAGGCGCTGGAGACGGAACTGGAACAGCTGCAACGCGAGTACAACGACTACGAGGAAATCTGGAAGGCTGAGAAGGCCGCCGTGCAGGGCACTCAGTCGATCAAGGAAGAGATCGAGCAGGTGCGTGCCGAGATGGCCGAGCTCCAGCGTCGTGGACAGTTCGACAAGCTCGCCGAGCTCCAGTACGGCAAGCTGCCGCAGCTCGAGGCCCGCCTGAAGTCTGCGGAGACGCAGGCCGAAGACGCGGCCAAGGCCGAGACCGAGCCCCAACGTGCCCGCCTGCTGCGCACGCAAGTGGGCGCCGAGGAGATCGCCGAGGTGGTGTCGCGAGCCACAGGCATCCCGGTCTCCAAGATGATGCAGGGCGAACGCGCCAAGCTGCTCCAGATGGAGGATCGTCTGCACCAGCGCGTGATCGGCCAGGACGAGGCCGTGACGCTGGTGGCCGATGCCATTCGCCGCTCGCGTGCCGGGCTGGCGGATCCGTCGCGACCGTACGGCTCGTTCCTGTTCCTCGGGCCCACGGGCGTCGGCAAGACCGAGCTCACGCGCGCCCTGGCGGATTTCCTCTTCGACTCGGACGAGCACCTCATTCGCATCGACATGAGCGAATTCATGGAGAAGCACTCGGTGGCCCGCCTGATCGGGGCGCCCCCGGGGTATGTGGGCTACGAGGAGGGCGGCTACCTGACCGAAGCCGTGCGCCGCAAGCCCTACAGCGTGGTGCTGCTGGATGAGGTGGAGAAGGCGCACCCCGACGTCTTCAACGTGCTCCTGCAGGTGCTGGACGACGGCCGCCTGACGGACGGGCAAGGGCGCACCGTGGATTTCCGCAACACGGTCATCGTCATGACCTCCAACCTGGGCTCGCAGCACATCCAGGCCATGGTGGGCGAGCCGTACGACGCGATCAAGGCCGTGGTGTGGGACGACCTTCGCCAGCATTTCCGGCCCGAGTTCCTCAACCGGATCGACGAGGTGGTGGTGTTCCATGCGCTGGACAGCAAGCACATCGAGTCCATCGCCGGCATCCAGCTGAAGCGCCTGGCCTCGCGTCTGGCGCAGATGGACATGCAGCTTGACGTGTCCGAGACGGCACTGGCCCAGATCGCCCGGGTGGGCTTCGATCCGGTGTTCGGGGCGCGTCCGTTGAAGCGGGCGATCCAGCAGGAGATCGAGAATCCGGTCGCCAAGCTCATCCTCCAGGGCAAGTTTGGGCCGAAGGACGTGATTCCGGTGGACTACCGGGACGACGACTTCGTCTTCACGCGCACCTTGCAGTAACGCTCGGGGGCGCGACGCCCTCGCGGTGACAGGCCGGCCCTTCGGGGCCGGCTTTTTTGCGTGCGCTGCGCCGGCGCTGCTTCAACGGGGAGATTGCTCGCGGCCCGAGTTGGGGGCGTCGGCTGCCGGAAAAGCAGGATCTCAGGAACATTCCGCCTCGTCCGTGGCTCGTACACAGACCGCGCGTGGTCGCTGTGGCCGCGCCGTCCTGCTGGGAGTCTCGCGCATGCCCAAGATCCGTCCGAAGCGCACATCCCGATGGCCGTTCCTGTGGATGGTCGTGTCCGCATCCGCCGGTGCCGCTGTCCATGCCGCGCAGACCCCACCGCGCTTTGCCGAGTGGACAGCGCCGGCACCCACGGCCGCGCAGACGTCGATCTCGCACGCGGCCCAGGCTGGCATGATCGCCGTGCCCGCAGGGGACTATCCGATCGGGCGAGACGATGCGGCGGCGGATCAGCAGCCGGCGCATACCGTGCGGCTGGCCGCCTTTCGCATCGATCGCACCGAGGTCACCAATGGCGCATTCGCCGAGTATCTGAACGGTCTGGGGTTGCAGGTGAGGGGGCCGTTCGCTGCCGGCACGCTGGCCGCAGGGGCGGGAGCCGATGCCGAGTTGCTGCGCGAAGGCCCGTACGGCACGCACGTGCAGTACCCCATCATCGCGCTGAACGACGAGAACGCCCGGATAGGGCACGATGGCACACGCTTCGTCCCGACGGCCGGCTTTGCCGACCATCCCGTGGCAGAGACCACCTGGGCCGGTGCCCGGGCGTACTGCGCCTGGCGCGGTGCGCGTCTGCCCACCGAGGCTGAGTGGGAGGCTGCGGCGCGTGGGCCGGACGGCCGCCGCTACCCCTGGGGCGATGCCCCGCCCGACGCCACACGTGCCTACGTCAATCGGGATCCTGAGGCCACGGCAGCGGTCGGATCCCTGCCGGCCGGGGCCTCGCTCTTCGGCATCCTGGATATGTCGGGCTCGCTTGCCGAGTGGACATCGAGCCTGAAGCGGCCGTACCCGTACGACGCCACCGATGGTCGCGAGGACCCCGACACGCCCGGCGAGCGCGTCACGCGGGGCGGCGACTACCAGTGGGACAACCGACCCGGGACCCTGACGGCCTCCCATCGCAATGGCTTCTCGAACGAACCGTCGCAAGGTCATCGGCAGATTGGCATCCGCTGCGCGGCAGATGGGGGGTAGGCGCGCCGCCTGCCGCTCACCGATGCAGGCGCCACGCGGCCGGCGGCCGTGTCGGGGGCCGCTGTGAACAGGCATCCGTGGGCAGCAGTCCGCTGGCCTGGGCGAAATCGTCGACGTCCAAGCCCGCAGGCAGGAGCAAGAGCCGGGTCTGCAGGTCATCGAACGTGTCGCCATCCACCACCTGTCCCAGGTGGCGCCATTGCCGGCCACCCACCTGGACGTACGCCAGTGTGTGACGCCGCCCCAACGCCTGCCAGAGCGCATGCGCACCGGGGGATTGGCGGGCGCCGCTCACGAGTCCATAACCTCGCGCCAGTATCGCGCCGTAGAGGGCCGTGCCCAGTCCTTGCCGCTGATACGCCGGATGGAAGAGTGCGTGCGGGGAGCGCACGTGCTTTCGGGCACGCCGGCCAGCCTCCGGGATCTGCTGGAACGCCACGTATCCGACGAGGCGCTGTGTGTCCCGCGTGTAGACGTACATATAGACGTCGCCGCCCGCATGGCGCGCCTGCACCGTGAGCGTGGGTGGCAGGTCGGGGCCGCCGAGTTTCACCGGTTCGAGCGCGGCCGGCAGCACGCGTTGTGCGAGCTCGCGCAGCTCCCCGCGGACGTGATCCGGGGGGCGGCTGACATCGACGCGCAGATCCTGGACGGGAGAGAATAGACCCGGCCGTTGGCAGGCGGGCAGACAGAAGGACATGACGACACCAGACACAGATCGGCGCCGGCGGCACGGCACCGGCGCGAGCGGCCGGGCAACGGCGCGCGAACGGGGCGGGTGTGCGTGGGATGGGTGGTGTGGATCAGGCCGTGCGCCTGAATCCGCGTCCCCTCGCCAGCCTGTCACCCCCAGGCTGGCGGGGAATCACCGGGCGGCGACGATGCCGAGCCGGGCGTAGGACAGGCGCAGCGTGGCCGGCCGTCGGGATGCGCTCAGCTGCATGTCAGCGAGCCGTGGAGGGGGCGATCGCCGCCACGCCGGTGCTCTGGTTGGGGCCAGTGCCGATGCGCAGCAGCGGCAGATCCTGCTCTTGCAGACGCGCCAGCAAACCATCGAAGACCGGGTTGGTCACGCCATCCTGCGTGGCCGATCCCAGGCGGGCCAGCACCGCGCAGGCACCGGCGCTGCTCGGATGGGTGGTGACTTGCACGGTGGTCGTGGCCTGCGCTTGCGGCTGGCCGTCGGCACGTGGCGCGCTGCCTGCCGGATCGGCGGCTTGCCAGGCCCGGGCCAGCGTGTCGCCGGCTGCGGTGGCGGCAACGCAATCATCGTAGGTGAGCGCGATCCCGACGGCAGGCTGGCCGTTGGTCTGCACGTCCGCCACGATGGCGCCGGTATAGGCCGGCACTTGAACCTCGCTCACGGGTGCCGGCGCGTGTCCGCGCAGGGCCGCGCGTGCCGCCGGTGTCAGTGGTGCCGCGGCGGGCGGGGCCACCACCACGGCCTGAACGATCTGCGCCCCGTCCTGCACGGCCGATTGCAGCGCTTCGAGCGCCGGTCGGATGGCCTCGTGCTCAGCCAGGCTGCGCTCGGGCGCGATCTGCTGCAGCGTGGCCGCGGCCTGCGGCGCACCGGTCTGCACCACGGCCGTGGGCAGGGGCGCAGCGATCGAGGTCTGCCCGCGAGCGCCGAGCCACGGATTGGCGGCTTCGCGCCGGCTCAGGTCCAGCACCAGCGGCTGGCCGTTGGCCACGGCCCGCGACAGGCCGCTCGCCGCAATGGGCTCGAAGCCACGCGCGGGCAGATGCTGCATGAATTGCTCGACGCGATCCGACGAGCCCAGACCCCAGATCGTGGTCATCGTGGCCGGCTTGCCAAAGCCGGCGAGATATTGCACCGCGTTGGGCGGCAGGCCGGTGGCCTGCTGCCAGCGCGCGGCATCCCCGGCCTCCAGGGCAGCCACGGCGCGCAGGGGCAGTCCAGCCCGCATGCGGGTCGTGAGTGCCTTGGTCTGGCCCGACGCACGGCCGAGCGCCAGCGCCGCCTGCACGTTCACGAAGACGGCAAAGGGCGGGGTGGGGCTGTCGAGCATGCTCGCCGGCATGTAGGCCAGCGCCTCATGCAGCGTGAAGCCCTGACCGTCCTCGGCCTGGGCGGGCGCTGCGAACAGGCCCACCATGCCGAGGGCCAGCATAGTCGGGATCAACGCCCGGCGAAGCGGGCGCACGGCGCGGGGCGCAGCAAGGCGGGCAGGAGTCATCATCGTTTCTTCGCGAAGTCGCCCGCGAGCGAGGCGGTGAACTGGTCCGGCTTCAGGTACTTGCGTACGATCGCATTGACCTGGTCCGTCGTCAGCGCGGCGAGCTGCTCGTCGATCTTGGCCGACCACGCGAAGGTGCGGCCCGTGTCGAGATATCCCAGCCAGGCGTTGGCGAGTGCGCCATCCTGCGCGCGGGTGAGCCGGCGCTGATTGAGGAGGGCATCGACGCCCTCACGCACTTCTTCCTCGGTGAAACCCTCCTTCACGACACGGGCGAGCTCTTCGCGCAGCGCCGTCTCCAGACGTTCGCGGTTCTCGGGCGCATAGATGGCATACATCGTCCAGTCGCCGGATTTCTCGAACGACGAGGCGGTGAGCATGCTGCGCACGTCGTAGGAGAGACCTTCCTTCTCGCGGATGCGCGTCCACAGGCGCGAGGTCTCGGATTGGCCGAGCAGCGAATTGGCCAGGTAGAGCGCGACGAAGTCCGGATCGTCATCCTGCAGCGGCAGCGGCAGGCGGGCGATGTAGAAGGCATTGGCTTTGTCCGGCGTCTCGTTCACGAAGCGCGCGGGTTTGACGTCGCGATAGGGCGACGGAATGCGCTGCCAGGCGGGGGCCTGCTGCCAGCCCTCGACGCCCGCCACCAGCGCCTTCTGCACGGCGTCGGCATCGAAATCGCCCACTGCCGTGAAGTGGATGCGACCGGCGCCGTAGAACCAGCCATGGAACGCCACGAGCGGATCGCGCTGGATGCTCTCGACGTCCTTCAGCGATTCGTCGAACGAGGGCACGTAGCGCACGTCGTCCTTGGGCCACGGGTTGTCGTGGCGCGCCAGCGTGCGGGCGGCGATCTGGGTCGGGTCGGTCATGGCCGCGCGCAGGCCGGTCAGCAGGTTCCGGCGGTATTCCGTGACCTGCTCTTCCGGGAAATTGGCGTTGCGCAGGATCTGCAGCACGAGCGACACGACCTCGGGCAGGTTCTCGCGCGTGGTCGTGATCGCCACGCCCACGTTGGTGCCGCTGCCATCGAAGCCCACTTCGGCGTTCAGCTGATCGAAGCGGTCCTGGATCTGCTGACGGCTGAGCTCGGGCGTGCCGCGATCGAGCAGCTCGGCCACGGTATCGGCCACCAGACGCTGGCCCTTCAACGATTCCACGTCACCGAATGCCAGCTGCAGCCGCGCCTGCACGCGGGCGCCGCGCGTGGCCTTGGGCAGCAGCGCGAGCGAGATCTGCCCGTTGGACAGTTCGAGGGTGCGCAGATCCGTGCGGGCGTCGATGTTGGCAGGCGTGGGGTCGAAGGCCTCGACCTGCTGGAAGTCCGGATCGCCCTTGTAGTCCTTGAAGACGGCCTGCAAATCCACCGGCGTCGAGGCGGGGGCGCGCTGGGGCTGCTCGGTCGGAATGTAGCGGCCTTCGGTGCGGTTGCTGCGCACCAGCCACTGCTCGGCCACGCGCTGCACCTCAGGCAGCTTCAGGTCGCGGATGCGGTCGCGGCGCAGGAAGAAGAGGCGCCAGTCGCCCGCGGCGATGGCCTCGGAGAGCGCCACGCCCACGCGCTGCGGATCGCTGTAGGTCTGCTCCCAGTCGATCAGGAGCTTGGCCCGCGCGCGATCGAGCTCTTCCTGGGTCACCGGCGTCTGCACGGTGGTCTCCACCGTGTCGATCAGTGCCCAGAGCGCTTCGGATTGATCCATCGCGGCTTCGAGCTGGGCGCCGAACATGACCGTGCCCGGATCGTGCTGATCCAGCGAGAAGGCGAAGATGCTGCTCGCCTTACCCTCGGAGACGAGGTTGTGATAGAGCCTGCCCGAGGGCGTGTCGCCCATCACCACGGTCAGGGCTTCGGCCGCCACGGATTCGGGGCTGGCCGCCTGGGGCACGTGATAGAGCGCGGCCACGAGCGGCGTGCCGCCCGTGCGGCGCAGCGTGACGGTGCGCTCGCCATCCTGCACGGGCTCGACGGTGTAGAGGGGCGGCAGCACGCGCTCGGGGCGAGGAATGCGGCCAAAGTCGCGGGCGATGCCGGTGAGCGTCGTCTGCGGATCGAACTGGCCGGCCACGATCAGCACGGCGTTGTCCGGCTGGTAGTAGCGGCGGTAGAAGGCGCGCAGCTGCTCGATGTCCACGTTCTCCACGTCCGAACGCGCGCCGATCGTGCTCTTGCCGTAGTTGTGCCATTGGTAGGCGGCAGCCAGCATCTTCTGCAGCAGGATGCGGAACGGGTTGTTCTCGCCGCTTTCCATCTCGTTGCGCACCACCGTCATCTCGGTGTCGAGATCGCTGCGCAGGATCGTGGAATTGATCATCGCGTCGGCCTGCCAGCCCAGATACCACTGCAGGGTGTCAGGATTGGCGGCGAAGCTCGCGAAGTAGTTGGTGCGGTCCTGCGAGGTCGAGCCGTTCGCCCGCAGACCGCGGCGCGAGAACTCGCCCAGCGCATTGCGGGTGGTGAGCGTGCCCTTGAAGAGCATGTGCTCGAGCAGGTGCGCCATGCCCGTCTCGCCGTAGCTTTCGTGGCGCGAGCCCACGAGATACGTCATGTTGACGGTGGTGGTGGGCTTGGACTGATCCGGGACCAGCAGCACGCGCAGGCCGTTGGCGAGCACGTACTCCTGCACCCCTTCAACGGACGTGACCGACTTGACGCCTGAGGGCAGTCGCTGGGTGGCGGTACTGGCGGGGGCGGGATCGGCCGTGGGCGCTTCGCGCGCCTGGATCGACTGGGACACGAACGCCAGCGCGCTGAAGACGGTGGCGGCGGCGGCGGGGAAAAATCGGCGCAGATTCAGCATGAGGTGGGCACGGAAGACTGGCGACGAAAACCGGCCCAGTGTATCGCACGCTACCTGGGCGGGTACTGCCGGCGGGTGAGAGCATCCAGGCGCGCCGCGCGGGGCGCGCCTGTCCTGCCTACTTGGAGAGCTGCCGCATGGCCTGCTCGATGCCGGCCACGGTGACGGGGTACATCCGGTTCTGCAGGATCTCGCGGATCATGGCGATGGACTGCCGGTACTGCCATAGCCCTTCGGGCTCGGGGTTGAGCCAGGTGAAATGCGGAAAGGTCGTGACCAGGCGCTGCAGCCACACCGCGCCGGGCTCGGCGTTGTGGTATTCCACAGAGCCGCCCGGCTGCGTGATCTCGTAAGGGCTCATCGTGGCGTCGCCCACGAAGATGAGGCGCCAATCCGGGTTGTACTTGCGCAGCACCTCGGCGGTGGTGAACTTCTCCGTCTGGCGTCGCCGATTGCTCTTCCAGAGGAAGTCGTAGACGCAATTGTGGAAGTAGTACACCTCGAGATTCTTGAACTCGCTGCGCGAGGCCGAGAAGAGTTCCTCGACGCGGCTGATGTGGTCGTCCATGCTGCCGCCCGCATCGAGCAGCATCAGCACCTTCACGGCGTTGTGCCGCTCGGGCACCATGCGGATGTCCAGATGCCCGGCGTTGCGCGCCGTGTGCGTGATGGTGTCGTCCAGGTCGAGCTCGAGCTCGGCGCCTTCACGGGCGAAGCGGCGCAGGCGGCGCAAGGCCACCTTGATGTTGCGCGTGCCGAGCTCCAGCGTGTCGTCGTAATCCTTGAACTGGCGCTCGTCCCACACCTTCACCGCGCTGCGGTTGCCGCCCGCGCCGCCCACGCGGATGCCTTCCGGGTGATAGCCGCTGTTGCCAAAGGGCGACGTGCCGCCCGTGCCGATCCACTTGTTGCCCCCGGCATGGCGTTCCGTCTGCTCGGCGAGCCGCTTCTTGAATTCCTCCATGAGCTTGTCCCAGCCGAGCTTTTCGATCTCGGCCTTCTGCTCCGGGGTGAGATTGGCCTCGAAATTCTTCAGGAGCCAGTCGAGCGGAATCTCCTTGCCCGGGGGCAGGACGGTCTCGACGTTCTTGTAATAGCTCGCAAACGCCCGGTCGAAGCGATCGAAGTGGGCCTCGTTCTTGACCAGGATGAGCCGCGCGAGGTGGTAGAAATCATCGACGGAGGGCGGGATCACCTGGCGCTGCATGGCTTCGAGCAGCGTCAGGTACTCGCGCACCGAGACAGGTACCTGATGCGCGCGCACGTGGTTGAAGAAGTCGATGAGCATGGGCGATCACCCGCGACGGGAGCTGCGCGTCATGAAGAGGAGGCGCTCGAAGAGGTGCACGTCCTGCTCGTTCTTCAGGAGCGCGCCGTGCAGCGGCGGGATGGCCGCGTTGCTGTCCGTGTTGCGCAGCACCTCGGCCGGGATGTCTTCGGCCAAGAGCAGCTTGAGCCAGTCCAGCAGTTCGGAGGTGGACGGCTTCTTCTTCAGGCCGGGCACCTCGCGCATGCGCAGGAAGGCGTCGAGGGCGGCGGACACCAGATCACCCTTGAGATTCGGGTAGTGCACGGACACGATGTTCTGCAGCGTGTCGCGATCCGGGAACTTGATGTAGTGGAAGAAGCAGCGGCGCAGGAAGGCGTCTGGCAGATCCTTCTCGTTGTTGGACGTGATGATGACGAGCGGGCGCTGCGTGGCGCGGATCGTCTGGCGCGTCTCGTACACATGGAATTCCATGCGGTCGAGCTCGCGCAAGAGATCGTTCGGGAACTCGATGTCGGCCTTGTCGATCTCGTCGATCAGGAGGACGACCGGTTCCTTCGCCTCGAAGGCCTGCCAGAGCACGCCCTTGACGATGTAGTTCGCGATGTCGCGCACCTTCTCGTCGCCCAGCTGCGAATCGCGCAGGCGGGACACCGCATCGTATTCATAGAGGCCCTGATGGGCCTTCGTCGTGGACTTGATGTGCCACTGCAGCAGCGGGCGCCCCAGCGCGGCTGCCACTTCCTCGGCCAGCATGGTCTTGCCCGTGCCGGGCTCGCCCTTGATGAGGAGCGGCCGCTCCAGCGTCAACGCCGCATTCACGGCCAGGTTCAGGTCGTCGGTGGCAACGTAGCGGTCGGTACCGGAAAAGCGCGGTGCGGCGGAGGGGCTCGTCATGTCTCGGTTCGTTCTGGCAGTGTTTTGAAGGGATCTCACTAAGGATACTCCACAACAAAGCGCGCCCGCGTGCCACCCCCCCTCGCTGCCTTCGGGGCAGGTCTGGCTGACAAAAAAGCCCGCATCGCTGCGGGCTCGGGGGGGCGTGACGCCGTGGCGCTATTCGGGCTGGATGCCGGCGGCTTCGATGACCTGGCGCCACTTGGCCAGTTCGCTGCGGCCGAAGGCGTCGAGTTCCTGCGGGGTGCTGAAGGCCACTTCCAGGCCCAGACCGTCCAGGCGCTCACGCACCTGCGGGTCCACGCTGACCTTCTGCATCGCCGCATTGATGCGGGCGATCACGTCCTCCGGGGTGCCCGTGGGCGCGTAGAGCGCGTACCAGGCAAGCAACTCGAAACCGGGGAAGGTGGCAGCAATCGGCGGCACGTCGGGCAGGGTACGCCAGGGTGTCTGCGAACTGATGCCCAGCGCCCGTACGGAGCCTGCGCGCACCTGCTGCAGACCCGTCACGATGTCGGTGAACATCACGTCCACGTGGCCGCCCATGACGTCGGACAGCCCTTGCGGGATGCTCTTGTAGGGGATGTGCAGCATGTCCACGCCGCCCGCATGCGCGAGCATGGCACCCGGCACCAGCGTGCCCGCGCTGCCGGACGCGTACGAGATCTTGCCGGGCTTCTGCTTGGCGAGATCGATCAGTTCCTTCACGGACTTCACGGGCAGGGCGTTGTTGGCCACGAGCAGCGCTGGCGTGTAGGCCACGCGGGCGATGGGAGCGAAATCCTTGATGGGGTCGTAGGTCAGGTGCTTCATGAGCGCAGGATTCGCGGCCTGCGTGGTCTGCGTCGTGAAGAAGAGGCTGTAGCCGTCGGCCGGTGCGCGTGCAGCCGCCTGCGCGGCGATCGCACCCTGGGCGCCGGCCTTGTTCTCGATGACCAGCGCCTGGCCGAGTTCGCGGCCGAGCGCCTCACCGATGACGCGGGCGGTCGCATCCACACCGCTGCCCGGACCGAAGGGCACGATGATGTTGATGGGCCGCGTGGGATAGTCGACGGCCAGGGCCGTGCCGGCCAGTCCGAGGGACAGGCACAGGGCGGTGGCCGCGCGGCGCAGGGGGGCTTGCATGGGGTGTCTCCGTTTTTACTGTGAAGCGGCCGGCGCGGCGAGCGTCGCGTCCAGCCAGGTGAGAATGCGGGCGAGCACGTCGTCGCCGTTGCGGTCCATCATGAGAAAGTGCGTGTTGCCGCGCACGCCGCTGGCCGGCAGATCCAGGATGTCGGCCATGCCGCCGTGCGTGCGCAGTTCGGCCAGGTAGCTGTCCACATTGGCGCGATAGGCTCGCCAGACGGGGTGGGCCTCGATGTTGTCGCCCCAGACGGTCAGATGTGGCGGGCCAGGGTGCGCCGGTGCGTCGGGGCAGCCCGAGGGCTCCACGGCAACGACCGCGCGGATCGTGTCGGCGTGGCGCTGCGCCGCGCGCAGGGCGAAACCGCCGCCCTGGCTGTGCGCCATCAGGATGCAGGGGCCGACGTGCGCAAGCAGCGCGTCGTAGGCGTCGCTCGTCATGACCTCATGGCCGGCCCAGCGGGGCACCCACTGCATGGCAAAGGTATCGAAGCTCTCGAGCGGGAACTGCTGGCCTGCGAAGGCGCGACGCTGCGTGGGCTCGCTGTCGTAGCCGTCGGCGGGGCCGAGCCGGAACATGTCCCAGGCTTCATCGAGCGTGCGGAAAATGGGCGGCTCGGGATAGATGGCGGGGAACATGGCCCAGGACGAGCGGCCGCGCTCGGGGGCATCGCACACGTAGACGTCGAAGCCATCCTCGAGCAGGCGCCAGAGCCAGCCCGGGCGTCCGTCCGGGGTGGTCTCCCAGTTGGCGCCGGTCATGCCGCCGCCATGCCAGAGGACGACGGGCAGGGCGTGGCGCGGTGCGGCGAGCCGGTAGGCCTGCACGTACATCTGGCCCACCATGTGGTCGCCATTGGGGTCGACCGGGCGCGGTGCGCCATTCTGGGCGAGTCGGCGCAGCGGCACGGGCAGCCCGGTGACGCGGTGGCGACGGCCGCCGATGTGAAAGCTGTCGATGGCGCGCAGCGCGAGCGGAGAGGACGCGGGCATCAGTGACGCGCCCACAGGGTGGCGGGCTCGATCGCCATGCAGCGAATGCGCGGCGAGCAGCCGAAGGTGGTCTGCACGGCAGTGTCCAGCGCCTGCATGAAGCCCGCCATGGCCGTCGCGTCACGCGACTCGGCGGCGCGGTACAGCACTTCGACGTAGCTTGGGGCGCCTGTCACCACCTGGCTCGGCGTGACGTTGCATTGCACCTTGACGGGGTCGGCACCGAGCCAGTCCACACAGGCCTGGATGACCGCGGGCCCGAACTCGCCCTGGCGGGGCGCCGGGACCCGCTCGGCGGGGACGAAGACGTTGATCACAGGCATGCCGGCACCTCGAGGTAGACAAGGCCTGCATCATCCGTCCATGGCATTATGACGTCCAGTGCATTCTCTGCGATTATTGTTGAATCATGCGCATCAATTCCGACGTGGCCGAGCTCAAGGCCTTCTGTGAGGTGATGGCGTCCGGTAGCTTCACGAAGGCCGCCGATGTGCTCGCCTTGTCCCCCTCGGCGCTGAGCCGCCGGATTGGCCGGCTCGAGGAGGCACTCGGCGGCCGGCTGCTGGAGCGCACGACGCGAGTGGTGACACCGACGCCACTCGGACGCAATCTGTACGCGCGGCTGGCGCCTGGCCTGGCAGGGCTATCCGCGTGCCTCGAGGAAACGGCACGGGAGGCGCGCGGCGAGGGCGGTTGCCTCGCGGTTGGCTGCGTGACCACCTTCGCCTATGCCGGTTTTCCGCGCGTGCTGGCACGGTTTCGCGAAGCGTTCCCGGATCTGCGGGTGGATCTGCGGGACGATACGGGCGTGCGGGTGCTGGATGCCGTGCGCCTGCGCGAGGTGACCTTCGGTGTCACCGTGATGGGCGAAGATGACCCGGCTTTGCACGCCGTGTGCGTGCGCGATGATCCCTATGTGCTCGCCTGCACGCCGGATCACCCGCTGGCAGACTTGCCGCAGATGACATGGGCGGAGCTGCGCGCCCACCGCGTGTTGGGCCTGCGCCGCACCAGTGCGAACCGCCTGCAGATCGATGCCGTGCTTGCCCAGCATGGCATCGGCGTGCCCTGGCACGACGAAGTGGAGCACCTGTCCTCGATGATCGGCTTTCTGCAGCAGGGATCCTGGATCGGCGTGTTGCCCAGTCTTGCGCTGCAGGCAAGTCGCAATCTCGTGGCGATTCCGCTGGAGGCGCCGCGCATCGCCCGCCGTCTGTGCCTCGTGCGGCGCAACGACACGGCGCTGAGCTTCCCGGCCGCACGGCTATGGGAGGCGATCGCGCGGGAGGCCGCGGGCTAGGGCGTGTCGGTGGCGCGAGGCCGCGGCCTGGGTGTCACTGCGCCTCGGCCTGGGCCAGGCGCCACGTGAGCTGATCGCGCACGCCGGGCCACTCGCCGGCCAGCAGGCTGTACATCACGGTGTCGCGCACCGTGCCGTCCGGTCGCGTGGCGTGGTTGCGCAGCACGCCGTCACGCCGGGCACCCAGGCGTTCGATGGCGCGTTGCGAGGCATAGTTGAAGTTGTCCGTGCGCCAGCCCACGCAGCGGCACCCGAGCGTGTCGAAGGCGTGCGTGAGCAACAGCAGCTTGGCCGCCGTGTTGACGTGGCTGCGCTGGGCGGATCGGGCATACCAGGTGTAGCCGATCTCCACGCGGCGCACGGCCGGCAGGATGTCGTGATACCGGGTCGTGCCCACGACGGCGTCGCCGTGCAGGGTGTCGATCACCACGAAGGGCAGCATGTGGCCTTCGGCGGCGCCGACCAGGGCGCGGTCGATGTACTCGGCGGCCTTTCCAGGCCCGGGCACGCTGGTCACCCGCAACTGCCAGAGTTCACCATCGGCAGCACAGCGCTCCAGGGCGGGCGCATGCTCGGGCGCGAGCGGCGCCAGGCGCGCCCCATGGCCTTCCAGGGTGATGGGGTCGAGTCGGGGCAGGGCGGTGGGGCGGTCGAGCGTTGGCATGGGATCTCGGCGGGCAGCGTATCTGGCGGTAGACGACTATACCGTTCGCACGCGCCATCGTCAGAGGCGCGACTTGCCCGGCGCTGACAGCAAGAAGGCCGACGAGACGTTCCCGGAGGAACGCGTCGCCGGCCTTGGCCGCGCATCGGGAGCGGGCGGCGCACACCCATGCAGGGGTGCGCCGCCAGCGAGGACAGCCTTAGTGGCTGTCGCCCTTGTCCGACTTGGCGCCGAACGGGTAGGCGCCCGCGCCCGTGTGAGCACCCGCCTTAGGCGGGATTTTGAGGGACAGGATCATGGTGGCACCGAGGATCAGTGCGGTCCCGAGGAGCGACCACTGCACTGGGATGTGATAGATGTCGATGAGCAGCATCTTCGTACCGATCAGCACCAGCACCAGCGCGAGGCCGTAGGGCAGCAGGTGGAAGCGGTCCTGCAGGCCCGCCAGCAGGAAGTACATTGCGCGCAGGCCCAGGATCGCGAAGACGTTGGACGTCAGCACGATGAACGGGTCCGTCGTGATCGCGAAGATGGCCGGGATCGAATCCACCGCGAACACCACGTCGATGATGCCGATCAGGATGATGACCAGCAGCATCGGGGTCGCGACCTTCTTGCCGTCGATGCGGGTGAAGAAGCGCTCGCCGTCGTAGTTGGGCGAGATGTTCATCTTGCGGCGCAGCCAGTTGATCGCTTTGTTGTTCTCCAGATCCGGCTCGGCATCTGCGGCGAACCACATCTTGGCACCGGTGAAGATCAAGAAGGCACCGAAGACATACAGGATCCAGTGGAACTGGGCGATGAGCCAGGCACCGATCAGAATCAGGATGGCGCGCAGCACCAGTGCGCCCAGGATCCCCAACATCAGCACGCGCTTCTGGAATTCCGGCGGCACGGCAAAGAACGTGAAGATCATCAGGAAGACAAAGATGTTGTCGACCGCGAGCGCCTTCTCGATGAGGTAGCCCGTGATGAACTCGAAGGATTTGTCGTTGGCGAGCGCGCGGGCCGCGGGGTCATCGCTCATGCCGCCCAGCCACCACCAGAGAAAGCCCACGAAGACGAAGCTGGTGGCCACCCAGACGAGCGACCAGATGCCGGCTTCCTTGAGTGATACCTTGTGGGCGCCCTGCCGATTCATGGCAAAGAAATCGAGCAGCAGGGCAATGACGACGAAGGCCGCGAAGAGCGACCACAGCAACGGAGTGCCGGTAGAGATCATAGTGTTGTCCATCAGTCAGTCAAGGGTTGGAACGAGATCGCCTGACGGTCTCGCCACCCGCTGCTGCGGTCCACAACACCGGGAACCCGGCCGGTTTCCGTACTGACGGCGCTGCGGGAGCAAAAATGCCCCGGCTACTCCCCGTGGGTGTTGGCTGCTCCGCACGGCAGGGCTCGTCGCCTTGCCTTGCGGACCCGCCGACACGGGCCAGCTCGCTTCACGACAGACTCCGGTTTGCTGCCACCTCGTGAGTGGCGCCATCCGGCGTCGGCAGTGATGCGCGGCGCGAGCTCAGCAATTCCCGGGCCCGAGGCGGGGAAGTCTCGATTCCCCTGCCAGCGGCCCTTCGAGCCTTTCGGCTTTGAACGCACGCGGGGCATGGACCGTCGCGTTGTCGAAAAGGTTCCCGACCTTTGCACATTTGCTGTCGACGCCGTGCACGACCCTACAGGCTATCCCTATACTCGGTGAACGCCGGTCGTGCCCTCGGCTGGCGTCGTTGCAACGAGGAGGTGTCATGACCTGGGAAACGCATGCCGTCACCAACGTCGTCCCGGCGTTGACTGACTACAACGTCTATGCGCACGACACCGTGCTGCGCGAGGGGGTGCGCCGTGCCGCCGGCGCGCATGCCGACGCGCGGGAGGCCGACCTGCTGGCCTATGGCGGGCGGCTGGGCCAGGCGCAGACCCTGCGCGCCGCGGCAGACGCCAATCGCCATTCGCCGGTGCTCGAACGCTACGACGGCGTCGGCAACCGCATCGACGACGTGCGATTTCATCCTGCCTGGCATACGGTGTCGTCCCTGCTGCGCGAGCAGGGGCTGATCGCTCAGCCCTTTGCTGATCCGGAGCCTGGTGCGTGGGCCGCGTATGCGGCAGGCTTTTCGATGCACGGACAGATCGAGGCCGGCTCCCTGTGCCCCGCCTCGATGACCTTCGCATCCATTCCCGTGCTGCGCCAGCAACCGGCGCTGTTCGAGACCTTGCAAGCGGGGCTGTTGTCACGGACCTACGACACGCGCGACGTGCCCATACCTGAGCGCCGCTCACTGCTCATCGGCATGGGCATGACGGAAAAGCAGGGCGGCTCGGACGTGCGCAGCAACGAGACCTCGGCCTCGCCGCTGCGTGGCGAGGGCCCGGGCGAGGCCTACCGGTTGGTGGGGCACAAGTGGTTCTTCTCCGCGCCGCAGAGCGATGCGCATCTGGTCGTCGCGTGCACGCCTGCCGGGATGTCGTGCTTCTTCGTCCCGCGCTGGCGCCCGGACGGCACGCGCAACGCGGTGCGCATCCAGCGGCTGAAGGACAAGCTTGGCAATCGCTCCAACGCCAGCAGCGAGGTGGAGTTCGAGAATGCCTGGGGTGTGCTCGTGGGCGAGGAAGGCCGCGGCATTCCCACCATCCTCGAGATGGCCACGCACACGCGCCTCAATTGCGTCATGGGATCGACCGGGCTCATGCGCCAGGCACTGGTGCAGGCGATCCATTACGCCCGGCATCGCAGTGCCTTTGGCCGCACGCTCGTGACGCAACCGCTCATGCAGAACGTGCTGGCCGACATGGCGCTCGAGAGCGAAGCGGCCACCCTCCTGATGCTGCGCCTCACCCAGGCGTTCGCAGAGCCTGATGATCCCGTGCAGCGCGCCTATCGGCGCATCGTGACGCCCGCGGCCAAGCTCTGGGTGTGCAAACGCGCCGTCGAGCTCGCGGGCGAGGCGATGGAGGTGTGCGGGGGCAACGGCTATGTCGAAGACATGCCGCTTGCCCGCTTGCTGCGCGAAGCGCCGGTGAATTCCATCTGGGAAGGGTCGGGCAACGTGATGGCGCTGGATGTGTTGCGCGCGATGGCGCGCGAGCCGCAGGCGCTCACGGCGCTCCTGGGCGATCTCGCCCCGGTGAGTGCCACACAGCCTGTGCTGCGCTCGGCCCTGGGGGCGGTGCATACGGCGCTTTCCGGTCCGCCCGACGTCATCGAGCGCGAGGGCCGGCGCATCGCGCAGCGTCTCGTGTTGCTGGTGCAGGCCGATCTGCTGCGCCGGCATTCGCCGCCGGATCTGCTCGAAGCCTTCGTGGCGAGCCGGTTCGATGCGGAATCCGGGCGCGTCTTCGGCACGTTGCCGGGGCACATCGCGCTCGCTCCCATCATCGATCGCGCCTGGCCGGCGTGACGCCTCAGCCGGGCCCGCAACGCGTGCACGTGCACACGTTGCGCGCCTGGGCTTGCACGGCAGCGCAGGATCTCTTGACGTGTTTTGGGAAAACGCGCAATAATCGAGGGCTTTTCCCTTGCTCGATGGGCTTTCGTGGCGTCTATGGATGCCGCGCTAAGGTTCGCGGGCTGTGGGCGAAGGGCAGGGTGAAGTCCTACCCGCCTCTAGTCCCCATCCACAAGTCAGGAGTTCTCAATGCGTCACTACGAAGTGGTGTTCATCGTACACCCCGATCAAAGCGAGCAAGTGCCCGCCATGATCGACCGCTACAAGGCCGTCATCACCGGCCAGGGCGGCACCATCCACCGTCTGGAAGACTGGGGCCGTCGTCAGCTCGCCTACCCGATCCAGAAGCTCGTGAAGGCTCACTACGTGTGCCTGAACATCGAAGCCGGCCAGAGCACCCTGGACGAACTCGAGCACGCGTTCCGCTACAACGACGCCATTCTGCGCCACCTCATCGTCAAGACGAAGAAGGCTGAAACCGCCGCTTCGCCGATGATGAAGGTCGTCGAGCGCGAGGAAGCCCGCAAGGCTGCGAACGAAGCCGAGCAAGCCGCCGCTCAGAACGCCGCCGCCGCTTAAGGCAGAGCTGTCGCGATGCGCATCGGCAGGTTCGCGTGAACCGCCTGCAGTTAGTCGCCACCGTGGTCGAATGCCAACCACTGCGCTACACCCCCGCTGGGGTGCCCGTGCTGGATCTGGTGCTGGAACATGCTGGCGATGTCGTCGAAGCGGGTCAGACCCGCCACGTCGAGCTCACCCTGCCCACGATCGCCATTGGTGATCTGGCCCGGATGATGGCTCGAACCCCTCTGGGGACGACGCTGCGGATCGACGGTTTCCTTGCCCCGACGCGCAAAGGCGCGACGCGGTTGCGGCTGCATCTGCAGCAGGCTGCAACCCTGGATTGAACCCCTATTTTCGAGAGGCATTTCATGGCCGCATTTGGAAGACGCAACAACAAGGACAACAAGAAGAAGTTTGGACAGCAGAACCCGCTGTTCAAGCGTCGTCGCTTCTGCCGCTTCACCGCGGCGGGTGTTGAACAGATCGACTACAAGGATGTGGACACGCTGCGTGACTTCATCCAGGAAAACGGCAAGGTCATCCCGGCTCGTCTGACC
Source organism: Verticiella alkaliphila (assembly GCF_018904615.1). Classification (GTDB taxonomy): domain Bacteria; phylum Pseudomonadota; class Gammaproteobacteria; order Burkholderiales; family Burkholderiaceae_B; genus Verticiella; species Verticiella alkaliphila. The sequence goes on from NZ_JADCNH010000031.1 coordinate 22,593, forward strand.
GGTACGAAGGCCCACTACCAGCGCCAGCTGGACACCGCCATCAAGCGCGCGCGCTTCCTGGCGCTGCTGCCTTACACCGACAACCACCCCCACTGATTGGCGGAGCAAGAACATGCAAATCATTCTGCTTGAAAAAGTTGCCAACGTCGGCGCCCTGGGTGAAGTGGTTCGTGTGAAGGACGGCTTTGCCCGTAACTTCCTGATCCCGCAACGCAAGGCCAAGCGCGCCACCGCTGCTGCTCTGAAGGAATTCGAAGAGCGCCGCGCCGAGATCGAAAAGCAACAGGCCGAGCGCCTGGCTGCCGCCGAAGGCGTGGGCCAGAAGCTGGAAGGCCACACCGTGCACATCCGCCAACGTGCGGGCGTGGACGGCCGCCTGTTCGGCTCGGTCACCAACGCGGACATCGCTGCCCAGCTCAAGAACGCTGGCTTCGATACCGTAGAGAAGTCGATGGTGCGTCTGCCGGAAGGCCCGTTCAAGACGGTGGGCGAGTACGCGATCGAAGTGCAACTGCACACCGACGTGGCTGCCAACGTCAATGTCGTGGTGACCGGCGAAACCGTGTAATCACGGGGTTGCCTGCATCATGAGCCAACGGCCGGGGAAACCCGGCCGTTGGCTTTTTTGCGTTCAACAAGGCTGATGCGTCGTTGCCCGTTGCGCCGCTCAGCCGCCTGCCTTTGCGCCCGAGCGACGTACAATGTCGGCCCATTTGTCACGCTCGCTGGCGTTGTAGGCGGCAAAGTCGGCTGGCGACGAGCCCACCGGAATGGCGCCCATGCCGGCATAGCGCTCGCGCACTTGCGCATTGGCCAGTGCCTTGGCGGCGTGCTCGGCCAGTACGCTTACGACAGCCGTTGGCGTGCCCTTGGGCACCCACAGCCCATACCACGTGCTGATGTCGAACCCGGCAAAGCCTTGCTCAGCCACGGTGGGCACGTCGGGCAAGGCAGGTGCGCGTTCCGGGGTGGTCACGGCCACGGCGCGCAGCTGTCCCGACTGGATGAATGGCATGGCCGATGGCATGGAATCGAACATCATGTCCACCTGCCCGCCGATGAGATCGGCCAGGGCCGGCGCGCTGCCGCGATAGGGCACATGCAGCATGTCGATGCCCGCGGCGAGCTTGAATGACTCGCCCGCCAACTGCTGTGATGACGCGTTGCCTGCCGAGGCGAAGCTCGGCGGCTTGCTGCCCGCACGGGCCAGCTTGACGATATCGTTGACGTTGCGAATCGGCGAATCCGGTGCCACCACCAGCACGAGCGGCACGGCCGCCAGCTGCGTCACCGGCACGAAGTCGGCGATCGGGTCGTACCGCATGTCGGGATAGATGCTGGGGTTGATGACGTGCAATGAGGCATTGGCGAGCAGCGTGTAGCCATCCGGTGCGGAGCGCGCCACCTGCTCGGCCCCGATCATCCCGCTCGCGCCGGGGCGGTTGTCCACCACGATCTGTTCGCCGAGCGTCTGGGCCATCTGCATGGCTGCCACGCGGGCGAGGAGGTCGGTCGGCCCGCCGGGCGGGTAGGGCAGTACGAGCCGAATGGGCTTGTCCGGATAGGGGGCGGCGGCCGTGGCGGCGCCGCTGAGCGACAGGGCGGCCGCGCCCAGCAGGCAGGCCAGTCGAAAGGATGAGCGCATGGAGGTCTCCTCGTTGTTGTGGTGGCTCAATGGGATAGTGGCTCGATAGGCCCGACAGTCAAGCGGAGCGACTGTCCGGGCCGACGGCAAGGGCGACCTTGCCCACGACCTGTCGGCTCTCCAACGCCGTCAGCGCCGCCGGGAGATCGTGGAACGCGAAGATCTTCGAGACGGTGGGGCGCAGGTGTCCGTCGCGTGCCCAGCCGAGCAAGGTCTGCATCACCCGCTGCAGCGCCGGGGCATGGGCCTCCCGTTCGTCCTGGGGTGTCCAGCCGATGTAGCGGCCAAAGAACACGCCGTGCAGGGTCAGGTTCTTCACCAGCAGCAGATTCGCGGGCAGGGCCGGCAGTTGCCCGCTGGCAAAGCCGATGCTGAGCAGGTGCGCGTTGGCGGCCGCCGCGCGCACCGCGCGCTCGGCCAGGGCGCCACCGACGGGGTCGAGCACGATGTCGGCGCCACGACCCTGCGTGATCGTCTTCACCTGTGCGGCGAGCTCATCGTCCGGGGCGATGGCATGGCGGGCACCCCGGGCCAGCGCGGCCTCGCGCTTGGCGGATGTGCTGGCGCAGGCGATCACCTCGGCACCCAGCCGGCTCGCGATCTCGACGGCCGCCAGACCCACGCCCGCACCGGCGCCCAGGACGAGCACGGTATCGCCGGGCTGCAGCCGGGCGCGCCAGAGGAGCGCGGTATAGGCCGTGCCGTACGACAGGGGCACGGGCAAGGCCTGCAGCAGCGCCAGCCCCTCCGGCACCGGATAGACCGTGGCTTCACGCACGCAGACCTGCTCGGCGTGACACCCCCAGTCCGCGATCGCCACCACCGCCTGGCCCGGCCGCAGCCGGCGTACGCCGGGCCCGATCGCCCGGACGTGGCCCACGGCCTCCGTGCCGGGGGAGAACGGCCGGGGCGGACGGGTCTGGTAGCGGCCTTCGATCATGAGCCCCGTGGCATGGCTCACGCTGGCGTACGCCACGTCGATGAGGACCTCACCAGGGCCGGGGGCCTCGGGCGCGGGGCAGTCAGCCACCCGAATGGCATCGGGCAGGTGGCCGAATTCGTCGCAGATCAGGGCGCGCATGGCGTTGCCTCCGGGGTGCTTGCCTGACGGATCGTCTTGGCGTGCAGCAGCGCGGTGATGTCCTCGCTGGCGAAGCCCGCATCGACCAGCACGGCGCGCGTGTGCTCACCGATGGCCGGGGCGGGGGCCGCCTCGCGCGGCACACCCAGGGCCGGCACGGTCGCGAGCGGCAGCGGGGGCAAGCCGGGCTGCGTCAGCGGCGTGAAGAGGCCCTGATGCGCCGCCTGCGGATGGGCCAGGACGCCCGCGTAGTCCCGCACCGGCGCATGCAGCACGTCGTGCTCGCGAAAACGCGCCGTCCACACGGCCACGTCAGCCTCGCGCAGTTGCGCCGTGATCGCGGCGTCCAGTTCGGCGCGGTGCGCCATGCGGCCGGGGTTGTCGGCAAATCGGGCGTCTGTCAGCCAGTCTGGTCGGTCGAGCGCCCGGGACAGGCGGGCGAACTGGTCGTCGTTGAGTACCACGATGGAGAGCAGCCCGTCCGCGGCGCGGAAGACGCCATTGGGCGCGCTGACGGCACCCGAACGGCGCTCGCCGGCCAGCGCATACTCGACGAGGTTGCCGGACTGCAGTGCCAGGCACGCCTGCAGCAGACTGATCTGCACATGGCTGCCTCGGCCCGTCATGGCCCGTCGGTACAGCGCTGCCGAGGCGGCCTGTGCCGCATAGACGGCGGTGGCGATGTCGGCCAGTAGCATGCCCAGGCGGCGCGGCTCCCCCTCGGCATCCTGGTTGCCGAACATCAGGCCCGTCTCAGCCTGCATCACGGAGTCGGAAGCCGGTGCGTCGGCAAAGGGGCCGTCCGGGCCGTAACCGCTGATGGACACGTACACGAGCCCAGGGTGCGCCGCGCAGAGCGCCTCGGCGCCCATGCCCATGCGTTCAGCCACACCGGGCCGGAAGTTCTGCACCACCACGTCGGCCTGCGCCGCGAGGCGCCTCAGCACGACCTGGCCCTGCGGTGCCCGGGCATCGACGCACAGGCCACGCTTGCCGGCGTTGTAGGCCAGGGACAGCGCGCTGTGCTCACCTCGCACGGTGCCCACGCCGCGTCCCCAGTCACCGGCGGGCGGCTCCGCCTTGGTGACGTGGGCGCCCTGCTGCCACAGGATATGGGTGCAGTAGGGGCCGGCGATGCCCTGGCTCAAGTCCAGGATCCGCAGATCGGCGAAGGGAAGGGGGAGGTCGACTGACATGGGGTTCCGGTATTCACGTTGTCTGGGTATCCTAGATTCGTACCCCCGGCGAAACAATCACTCCACCTGTGCCTGGCGTGTTGACTCATGATCGACAATCGACTGGATCTGAACCTGCTGCGCCTCTTCGTCACCGTGGTCGAGGCGCGTACGCTCACGCAGGCCGCGCAGCGTCTTGGCATGACGCGGTCGAACGTGTCGCGCCGGCTGAAGCTGCTCGAGGCCGACATGGGCGCACAGCTCATGCGGCGCACCACGCGGCACGTCGAGCCCACGCAGGCAGGAATGCTGCTGTACCGGCATGGCGCTCGCATGCTCGAGGAGCTCACCACGGCCAAGGCCGCCATTGACAGCCTGGGCAGCACCGTGCGGGGCGACGTGCGCATCCGCATGCCGACCGGCCTGGGGCGTCTCTATCTGGCACCGCTGCTGGTGGAGTTCGCCCGTCTCTATCCAGACATCACCCTGCGCGTGCTCATCAACGACTACATCGGGGATCTGATCCCGGCGGAAGTCGATCTCGCCTTGAAGATCACTTCCGCGCCACCCGAAGATCACGTCGCGCGCAAGTTGTGTGATGTCGCCTGGTGCCTGTGTGCGTCGCCCGCGTTTCTCGCGCAGCGCGACGTGCCGCGATCGCTGGGCGATATCGCCGTCCTCGACCTCATCGCGCCCGCCTCGCTGGGGCGGCGCTTCGATCTGGTGTTCGACGCGAAGCGAGCGCCCCTGGCATTGCGCGTGACGCCGCGTATCCAGTCCGGGGATTACCCCTTCCTGCTGGACGCGGCGCTCGCGGGCCTGGGCGTGGCGCTCCTGCCTCGCTACGCCGTCTGGCGCGCCCTGCGCGAGGGGCATCTGCAGGAGGTCCTGCCGGCGCACGAGCCTCAGGGCGTGGGCGACAGTCTCTACCTGCTCACGGCACCGCAGCGCTATCCGACCCGGGCCACGCAGGTGCTCAAGGACTACCTGCATGCGCACATCCGTCAGCACGAGGCGGACTGGGCGCGCCCCGACCCAGCGGACGGCGCGCGGTAAAATCGCCGTCTTCTCCTTCAGGTCCCCCCATGAATACTCCCGCCGATCCTCAGGTCGAAGGCCTGCGCGTGCCCCCCCATTCCATCGAGGCGGAGCAGTCCGTCCTGGGCGGGTTGCTGCTGGACAACGCTGCCTGGGATCGCATCGCCGACGTGATCGGCGAGGGCGACTTCTACCGCTACGATCACCGGCTGATCTACCAGCACATCGCCCGTCTGATCGGGCTGTCGCGTCCGGCGGACGTGATCACGGTGTTCGAATCGCTGCAGACGGCGGGCAAGATCGATGACATGGGCGGGCTCGCGTATCTCAATTCGCTCGCCCAGAACACGCCGTCGGCCGCCAACATCCGGCGTTATGCGGAGATCGTTCGCGACCGGGGCGTGCTGCGCAAGCTCGTCACCGTGGCCGATGAGATCTCCGCCGGCGCCTTCAATCCGCAGGGCAAGGAAACCCGTCAGCTGCTGGACGAGGCCGAGTCGCGCATCTTCCAGATCGCCGAGGAAGGCTCGCGTGGCAACGCGGGCTTCCAGGAGATCCAGCCGCTGCTGGGCCAGGTGGTGGATCGCATCGACGAGCTGTATCACCGCGAAGGCGACACGGAAGTCACAGGCGTGCCGACGGGCTTCGTCGATCTGGACAAGATGACCTCCGGCCTGCAGGGCGGGGATCTGGTCATCGTGGCCGGGCGTCCCTCGATGGGCAAGACCTCGTTCTCCATGAACATCGGCGAGCACGTGGCGATCGAGCAGGGCCTGCCGGTGGCGGTGTTCTCCATGGAAATGGGCGCGGCCCAGCTTGCCATGCGGATGCTGGGCTCGGTGGGCCTCCTGGATCAGCACCGCCTGCGTACCGGCAAGCTCGAGGCCGATGACTGGCCGCGCGTGACGCACGCCATTCAGCGCATGCAGCAGGCCCAGCTCTACATCGATGAAACCCCGGCGCTGAGCGCGATGGAAGTGCGCGCCCGTGCGCGCCGGTTGGCGCGTCAGTGCGGCAAGCTTGGCCTCATCATCATCGACTACCTGCAGCTCATGGGCGGCTCGGGCAACGGCGAGAACCGCGCCACGGAAATCTCGGAAATCAGCCGCTCGATGAAAGGTCTGGCCAAGGAACTGGACTGCCCGCTGATCGCGCTCTCGCAGCTGAACCGAAGCCTGGAGCAGCGCCCCAATAAGCGCCCGGTGATGAGCGATCTGCGCGAATCCGGTGCTATCGAGCAGGATGCGGACTTGATCCTCTTCATCTACCGCGACGAGGTCTACAACCCGGATACTCCGGACAAGGGGACGGCCGAAATCATCATCGGCAAGCAGCGTAACGGCCCCATCGGGACCGTGCGCATGACCTTCCAGGGCTCGAGCACGCGCTTCCTGAACTTCTCGGGCTCGCCGTCGTACTGATCCGGGGCGGCTCGCCCGTATCGGTGGATGTTGCCTGGCCTTGACGCATGCCATGCCGCCTCGCGCGCGCGACGGCCGCAGCGATGTGTTGGGCCGCCGTCACACGGCACGTCGCGTAACAAGTGCCGCACAGCCCTGAGGGTAAGATATCTTCCCTCTCGCGCTGCCCGGAGCCTCACTGCGCAAAGTATCGATGGAACACAAGGCCTTCATTCTGCTGTTGGCCATTGTGACGGTCGCTTTCGGCTGGGTTCTCCTGCCGTTCTATGGCGCGGTGTTCTGGGCAGTCATTCTCGCCATCATCTTCAACCCGCTGCAGCGGGCCTTGCAACGGCGCATCCGCAATCGCAACCTGGCTTCCCTGGGCTCGTTGCTCGTGTGCGTGCTGATCGCCGTGCTCCCCGTGATCCTGATCGCGATGTCGCTCGTGCAGGAAGTCACCGGTCTCTATCAGCGCATCAACACGGGGCAGCAGGATTTCGGCGCCTACGCCGAGCAGATCCGGCAGGCCCTGCCGTCGTTCGCGCAGGATTGGCTCAATCGCATCGGCATGACGGATTTCGATTCGATCCGCAATCGTCTGTCCGAAGGCGCGCTGGCCGGCAGCCAGTTCATCGCCAATCGCGCGCTGAACATCGGACAGAACACCTTCCAGTTCGTCGTCAACTTCTTCGTGATGCTGTACCTGTTGTTCTTCTTCTTTCGGGATGGTGCGCAGCTCGCCCGGCGTATCCGCGACGCCGTACCGCTGGAAGAAAGCCGCAAGCGCCAGCTCTTTGCCAAGTTCACGACGGTGGTCCGTGCCACGGTGAAGGGCAACGTGATCGTAGCGATCACGCAAGGCGCCCTGGGCGGTCTCGCGTTCTGGTTCTTCGACATCCAGGGCGCCTTGCTCTGGGCCGTGCTCATGGCCGTCCTGTCGCTGCTGCCGGCCGTCGGCGCGGGCCTTGTCTGGGGGCCGGTGGCAATCTACTTCATCGTGACGGGGGCAGTGGTGCAGGGCATTGCGCTCACGGTGTACGGCATCCTCGTGATCGGCCTCGTGGACAACATCCTGCGTCCGATCCTGGTGGGCAAGGACACCAAGATGCCGGACTACGTCATCCTCATCTCCACCCTGGGCGGCATGGCGCTGCTGGGCCTGAACGGTTTCGTGATCGGCCCGTTGATCGCCGCGCTCTTCATGGCCGCCTGGGCGCTCTTCGCCAATTCGGACGATGACCAGTCGCGTCCCGCGCCGATCGCCGAGTCCCCATTGGCGGGGCGACGCGTGGAGAACACCGGACCGAAGATCAATACCACCACCGCGCCTGCGGTACCGCGGATCGATCGACCCTGAGCTGCCGGCGCGTAGGCGTAGCTTGCCGGCGCATTCCGAGGCAAGCCCCGTCCTTGCCCGCGTCAGTGTCCGATGCACACGCGGTTGCGCCCTGCGGTCTTGGCGGCATACAACGCGGTGTCAGCGGTGTGCAAGAGCATGCGTGTGAGTTCTGCCAGATCGCCATGCCAGGGCTCTGAACGATGCGCGAGCCCGATGCTCGCGCTGACGCACCCGTGAGGGCTAGCAGGATGGTCGATCGCCAGGGCGAGAATCGCCTGGCGAATGCTTTCGGCGAGTCGGGCTGCGGCTTCGACGCTGCGCTGGGGCAGGAGCACCACAAATTCCTCCCCACCGAAGCGCGCGGCACTGTCGGCTGGGCTCTCGAGCGACGCCTGCAGAACGCCAGCGATGCGACGCAGGCAGTCATCGCCCGCCAGGTGGCCATTGGCATCGTTGTACGCCTTGAAGCAGTCGACATCAATCATGAGCAGCGCGAAGCCTGGCGGCGCTGGCGTGTCGGTTGGCATGGCCTTTGCCAGGGCGAGATCCAGCGAGCGGCGATTGCCCAGGCCAGTCAGGGCGTCAGAATGCGCGAGTTGGGTGACCTCGGATTGTGCCTGCGCGAGCTCCCCGATGGTGCTGAGCAGCACGCGCTGCAGGCTCACGTGCTGCGTCACATTGGCAAGTGTCACCGAAAGCGCAAAGGCCGGTCGAGCGGCGCCGACGGCGCTGACCGACACCGAATACGCTCCATCCCAAAGGCGGATCTCGTGATCCGGCACCATGCCGTGCTGATCAAGCGTGCGGAAGTCTCGGCGCACGTTGTCGATGTGATCCTGCGGGTTCAGCCCGATCATCGTGCGTCCGATGATGCTTTCAAGTGGCGTGCGCAGCAGTGCCGCGTAGCGCTGACTCGCCGCGAGAAAGACGAGTGATCGGTCGATGACGCATGTTGCGACGGGGAGCGATTCATAGACACCGTGCAAAGCCTCGGCGGTCAACAGCATGGGTGAGTCCTTCTTGCCGGGGCGGGCCCGGCAAACGATCGGAAGAATCGGCCGCACATGCGACGCGGGGGCGTGCACAGCCGGGAATGCAGACAAAAAAGCGCGACCGTTGCCGGTCGCGCCTGTCTTGCCTTTGCGCAAAGAGAGTTACAGGATATCCGCCGCGTAATCTGCCAGGCGCGAGCGCTCGCCGCGCTGCAGAGTGACGTGGCCCGAGTGCGGCCAGCCCTTGAAGCGATCCACCACGTAGGTGAGGCCCGAGCTGCCCTCGGTGAGGTAGGGCGTGTCGATCTGCGCGATGTTGCCCAGGCACACCACCTTGGTACCAGGGCCGGCACGCGTGATGAGTGTCTTCATCTGCTTGGGCGTCAGGTTCTGCGCCTCGTCGATGATGAGGAACTTGTTGAGGAAGGTGCGCCCGCGCATGAAGTTGAGCGACTTCACCTTGATGCGCGAGCGGATGAGATCCATGGTGGCCGCGCGGCCCCACTCGCCGCCATGATTGCCGCCGCCGGGCTCGCCATCACCCATGTTGAGCACGTCGAGGTTGTCCTCGAGCGCGCCCATCCAGGGCAGCATCTTCTCTTCTTCCGTGCCGGGCAGAAAGCCGATGTCCTCGCCCACCGGCACCGTGACGCGGGTCATGATGATCTCGGTGAAGCGCTTGGTCTCGAGCACCTGCGTGAGGCCGGCCGCCAAGGCGAGCAGCGTCTTGCCGGTACCGGCCTGACCCAGGAGCGAGACAAAGTCGCAATCTGTGTTCATGAGCAGATTGAGCGCGAAATTCTGCTCGCGGTTGCGCGCCGTGATGCCCCACACGTTGTTCTTGTTGTGGGTGTAGTCGCGCAGCGTCTGCAGCACGGCCGTGCGGCCATTGAGCTCGCGTACCTGCGCGTACAGCGGCATGCTGCCTTCGAAGTACACGAACTGATTGATGTGGAACTTCTCGCACAGCGGCCCGTTGATGCGATAGAAGGTGCTGCCGCCCTGTTGCCAGGATTCGACGCCCTTGCCGTGGCGATTCCAGAAGTCCTCCGGCAGTGCCATGATGCCGGAGTAGAGCAGGTCGGCATCTTCCAGGACCTGGTCATTGAAGTAGTCCTCGGCGGCCATGCCCAGGGCGCGCGCCTTCAGGCGCATGTTGATGTCCTTGGACACCAGCACCACTTCCCGGTCGGTGTATTGGCCTTGCAGCGCATGCACCACGCCCAGGATCTGGTTGTCGGCCTTGCCCACCGGCAATTCGGCCGGCAGGCCGTTGGCCATCGCCCTGGTCTGCAGGAGCAGCTTGCCCTTGGCCTCGCGGTTGCCGAGCGACGACAACGGCACGCCTTCGGCGATCGAACGCTCGTCGGTGATGAGCGTGTCGAGCGTGCGGCTCACCTGGCGCGCGTTGCGCGCCACTTCGGACATGCCCTTCTTGTTGTGATCGAGCTCCTCCAGCGTCATCATCGGCAGGAAGACGTCGTGCTCCTCGAAGCGAAAGAGCGAGCTCGGATCGTGCATGAGCACGTTCGTGTCGAGCACGAAGAGCTTGCGCGCCGTGCTCGCGGTGGCAGCGTTGTTGGCGCGGGAGCTCTGGCGGGTGCGCGCCGCAGGCGTGGGCTTGACCGCACGCGGGCTGTCCAGGGCATCGCTCTGACGGGCGGTGGGCACGGCGGGCTGGGCCGGTGCCCGGCTCTCGATGGCCGGCGGGCTGGCAGGCATGTCCGTCACGTCCGCGACTGGCGTGGCGGCAGCGGACGGGGCCGGCTGCAGCAGAACACCCGCGGCGGAGGATTTGCGCGCGGACTTGCGCGCCGGCTTGGCCGGCGTGAGATCACTGGGGGGCAGGCCGGCCAGCTCAGGTTGCAGCGGCTCTGCGGGTTCAGGGGTGGCGACAGCGGCCAACTTGGCCGTGCGCCGGGTGGTCAACGCCGGTGCCTTCTCGGGTGCGGGAAGAATCGTTGCGGGCCGAGTCGGCATCTTGGGAAGCGGCATATGCCAGGTCTCCAGGGGGTTCTCTAGGGACAATAGCGCAATTTGATGACGGAAAGCGCGAGGCGTGGCCGCGGGGCGTCACTGGGCCTGAACGGCCTCCAGAACCGCTTGAACATGGCCAGGCACCTTGACACCTCGCCATTCGCGTGCCAGCCGGCCTTCGCGGTCGATGATGAACGTGCTGCGCTCGATGCCACGCACCTGTTTGCCATACATGTTCTTCATCTTCATGACGCCGAAGGCCTCGCACAGCGTCTCGTCCGGATCGCTCGCGAGCGTGAAGGGCAGGGCCTGCTTGGTGCAGAAATTCTCGTGCGATTTGAGGCTGTCGCGCGAGACGCCGATCACCTTGGCGCCTGCCGCCTCGAACTCGGCATGCAGGTCGCGAAAGCCCTGGGCCTGCGTCGTGCAGCCGGGCGTGTTGTCCTTGGGGTAGAAGTACAGCACGACGGTCTGCCCGCGCAGATCCGACAGCGTGAGCGGCCCCTGCGTGGTGTTCAGGGCGAGATCGGGCACGGGCGTGCCGACGGCGATGGCAGTCATGGGGATTCCTTCGGACAAGACGGTCAAGCGGGCAGGAGGACAGCGACGACGTGCCGGCCCTCGGCCATGAGGATGTTGTAGGTGCGCGCGGCGGCCAGGGTGTCCATCACCTCGACCCCGATGCCGGCACGCGCGAGCGGGCGCAGCACCTCGGGCCTGGGGAACTGTTGGCGTGGGCCCGTGCCCAGCAGCACCACCTCCACGCCGCCCTTGCGGGGCACGGGCGGCGGTGCGTTGTCCTCTTCCAGGAGCGCGAGCGGGTCGGTGGCAGCGGCGTTGGCGATGCCGGCGGCCTCGCTCAGCATGGTGCCCGTGAGCTCGGCGAGTTCACGAATTGCCCAGGTGGTGACCGCGCCCTGAGGAGCGAAGGCCACGGTCGTCTCGTGGCGCTGGCGGTTCACTTCGATGTAGCCCGCCCCGTAGGCGGTGACGGTGTTCAGACCGGAATATGCGTCGGCGTGCAGTTTCAAGGCCGGCTCCCTTCGTTTCAGGGAAAAATGATAGCAGCCGGCCACGGAGCGCGGGCGGGCTCAGCGAAAGAGCGCGTCCACTGCCGCCGCGCCCAGGCCGACCTTCTCGTAATGATCGCGACAGAGCGCGATGTAATCGTGCACATCGAAGGCGCCATCGGCCTTGCCGTCCTCGTCCAGCCAGATGAGCGGGCCCTTGACGATGAAGAAGACCCGCATCGGTTCCTCGTGCTCGTAGGCCACCAGCGTATGGCCTTCACCCGGCGTTTCGTAGACGAAGTCGCCACGGGTGGCGATCCAGTCATGCTCCAGGTAGCCCCACTTGCCTGAGAGCGTGAAGGCAAACACTTCATGCGGGTGGTAATGGCGGTTCACGAGGCCGGCGCTTTTGGCCATGAGAATGTCGCACCACTTGTTCTGCTGCGGCGAGATCCACAGCGGCCGCGAGGAGACGGTCTCCGAAAACGGCACATAGTAGCGGTCATCCTCGATGGGAGCATTGGGCAGATACACCTCGGGCAGCGCGTCGGGCTTGAACGATTCCGCGATGGGCTTCAAGCCGCGCCAGAATTCGTTGCCGGGGGTCGCGGGCATGGCAGTCTCCTTTGTTGGGGTAGGCCGCGCCGTGATAGGCTCGGCGCAGACCAGTGTAGGCAGGCTTGTCACGCTGATGTGGCCTCTGGCGGACGCGCGAATGGCCTCAGACGGACACGAGGCCGGCCCGGCCGTGCGTGCTTCGCACTGCCACGACAGCAGCGCCCGACGCCGGCAGCTGCAGGGAGACGCTCATGCAGACCTGTTCGCGCCAGCGGATTTCGACCGATGCCGTTGCGCCCGCCGAGCGCGTGGCCTTCTGGGAGGCTCGCAGCGTCGAGACCACGGTGAGGTTGCGCTGTGCCACCTTCGATGGCGATGTGCTCGCCGCCACCCAGACGCTCGTGCGCCTGGGCGACGTGCGCATGACGGACATCGTGGGCAATGCGCATGTGATCGAGCGCACCGTCGACTGTGTCCGTGCCACACCCAAAGCCTCAGTCTTCGCCTCCCTGGTGCTCCAGAGCGACGCTTTTTTCTACCATCCTGGCGGCTGTTCGCGGGCGGGCCCGGGCGACATCATCGTGTATGACACCGACCGCCCTTATGTATTCGGGTTTCCCGGTCCGATGCGGCAATGTCTCTTCGATGTGCCGATCACGGCCCTGGATGGCGCCGGTGTGCGCGCACCGGTGCAGCCGACGCGGATCGCCGCGGACTCCACGGGCGGACGCTTCCACGGCGCCGCGCTGCGACAGCTCGCACAGCGTCTCTTGCGGGCGCCCGATGCGCACGCTCTGGCGGCATGCCGGGATTCGGTACGCGAGGTGGTGATCGGATTGCTCGATAAGGACGCCGGCGCGCACGCGGGCGGGCCCGCAGCGACGCACCTGCTGGCGGCCGAGGCTTTCGTGGAGCGCCACCTGGGCGAGCCCGAGCTCGACAGTGTGCAGGTGGCTGCCGCGTGCGGCGTATCCGTGCGCCACCTCGCGCGCCTTTTCGCCCAGCGTGGGGTGCCACTGATGCAGTACCTCATGGAGCGGCGCCTGCAGAGCGCGCGGGCTGCGCTCATCGCGCAACCGGCGCGGTCGATCGCCCAGGTGGCGTACCGAACCGGGTTCGTGAGCGCATCGCACTTCTCTCGGGTCTTTCGGGCCCGGTTCGGGGCGACGCCCCGTGAATACCGGCGCCTGGCTTCGACAGGCCAGGATTTGCCCTGATCCACCCGTTAGGCTAGATTAACGGGTTCACCGTCTCACTCGCCTTCACCGGACACGTTCGAGCTGCGTGCCGGCCCATGCCGATTGTCCTATCCAGGCAGTCCGAGCGCACGCAGGGCGATGACGCCGGCTATCCGCCGGGCGCCATGAGGGCGACGGGGTCACGCACAGCTTTCGCAAAATCGGTTCATTGAGTAAAAGCATGACGGAATTCATGGAGCCCATCCGGGTCGGCCTTCTCGGCCTCGGCATCGTGGGCGGCGGTACGTTCAAAGTCCTCGAGCGCAACGTCGAAGAGATTGCGCGCCGCGCAGGGCGACGCATCGTCGTCACGAAAGTGGGCGAGCGCGACGTGGCGCGTGCCCGTGCCCGCGTGGGCCAGAACACCGCAGTCGAGCCGGATGCCTTTGCCGTCGTGCGCGATCCCGAGATCGACATCGTGGTCGAGCTGATCGGTGGGGTGAGCATCGCCCGCCAGCTCGTGCTCGAGGCCATCGACAACGGCAAGCACGTGGTCACCGCCAACAAGGCGCTGCTCGCCAACCACGGCAACGAGATCTTCGCCCGTGCCCGCGAGCGCGGCGTGATGGTGGCTTTCGAAGCCGCCGTGGCCGGTGGCATCCCCATCATCAAGGCGATTCGTGAAGGCCTCACGGCCAACCACATCGAGTGGGTGGCCGGCATCATCAACGGCACCACGAACTTCATCCTCTCCGAGATGCGCACGCGCGGGCTGCCGTTCGCCGACGTGCTGGCGGAGGCGCAACGCCTGGGCTACGCCGAAGCCGACCCGACCTTCGACATCGAAGGCGTGGACGCCGCGCACAAGCTCACGCTGCTCGCCTCCATGGCCTTCGGCATCCCGGTGCAGTTCTCGCGCGCCTACATCGAAGGCATCACGACGCTGTCGGCCACCGACATCCGCCATGCCGAAGCGCTCGGCTACCGCATCAAGCTGCTCGGCATCACCAAGCGCCGCCCGGAAGGCATCGAGCTGCGCGTGCATCCCACGCTCGTGCCGGCCGCTCGCCTGATCGCCAACGTCGAAGGTGCGATGAATGCCGTGCTGGTGCACGGCGACGCCGTCGGCCCGACGCTGTACTACGGCCAGGGCGCGGGTGAGGAGCCCACCGCCTCGGCCGTCGTGGCCGATCTGGTCGACGTCACCCGCCTGCTGACCGCCGATCCTGGCCACCGCGTGCCGCACCTGGCCTTCCAGCCAGAAGCCATGGCCGATCTGCCCATTCTCGACATCGGCGACGTGCGCAGCGGCTATTACCTGCGCCTGCGCGTGCGCGACCAGCCCGGCGTGATGGCCGAGCTTGCCCGTATCCTCGCGGACAACGAGATCTCGATCAATTCGATGATTCAGCAAAAGCCGGATGGCGACGCCGAAGGCGCGGACATCATCTTCCTCACGCATGAATCCGTCGAACGCAACGTGGATAACGCCATCGGCCAGATGCAGTCGCTGGACGTGGTGACGGCCGACGTGGTGCGCCTGCGCATGGAGCAACTGGCCTGATCATGCGCTACGTCTCGACCCGCGGTGGCATGGCCCCGCAAGCGTTCACCGACATCCTGCTCGAGGGCCTGGCCCCGGACGGCGGCCTTGCCGTGCCCGAGACCATCCCGCAGATCGACGCAGCCACGCTCGAATCGTGGCGCACGCTGTCGTATGCGGAACTCGCCTTCGAGATCCTGCAGTGCTTCATCACGGACATCCCGGCCGACGATCTGCGCCGCCTGACCCAGGCCGCATACCGGCCCGAGGTGTTCGGCAGCGAGGCCATCGTGCCGTTGAAGCCGCTGTCGGGCGGGCTCACGCTGCTCGGTCTGTCAGAAGGCCCGACGCTCGCCTTCAAGGACATGGCCATGCAGCTGCTCGGCCACCTCTTCGAATACGTGCTCGAGCAGCGCGACAGCACCCTGAACATCCTGGGCGCCACGTCGGGCGATACGGGGTCGGCGGCCGAGTACGCCATGCTGGGCAAGCAGCGCGTGTCGGTCTTCATGCTCTCGCCGCAAGGCCGCATGAGTGCCTTTCAGCGCGCCCAGATGTATTCGCTGGACGAGCCCAACATTCACAACATTGCGGTCTCGGGCGTGTTCGACGATTGTCAGGACATTGTCAAGGCCGTGTCCGGCGACCTGGCCTTCAAGCAGGCCAACCGCATCGGCGCCGTGAACTCCATCAACTGGGCGCGCATCGCCGCTCAGGTGGTGTATTACTTCCACGGCTGGCTGCGCGTCACCACGGGCCCGGGCGAGGAAGTCTCCTTCACTGTGCCTTCGGGTAATTTCGGCAACATCCTGGCCGGGCACATCGCCCGTTCGATGGGCCTGCCCGTACGCAAGCTCGTGCTCGCCACCAACGAGAACAACGTGCTGGAAGAATTCTTCCGCACGGGCGTCTATCGCCCCCGCTCGGCGGCCGAGACGCACGCCACGTCCAGCCCCTCAATGGACATCTCGCGCGCCTCGAATTTCGAGCGCTTCGTCTTCGATCTGCTCGGGCGGGATGGCGCGCGCGTGGCCGCGCTCTGGAAGTCGCTGGGCCAGGATGGCTACTTCGATCTGTCTGACCACCGCGAGGCCTTCTCGTCGCAGTACGGCTTCGTCGGCGGCACGAGCAGCCACGCGGATCGCCTGGCCACCATCCGCGCCGTGTTCGAGCAGCATGGCGTGTACATCGATCCGCACACCGCCGATGGCGTGAAGGTGGCGCGCGATCACGTCGAGCCAGGCATCCCGATGCTGGTGCTCGAAACAGCGCTGCCGATCAAATTCGCCGACACGATCGAAGAGGCCGTGGGCCGGCGCGTGCCGTGCCCGCCGTCGTTCGAGCATCTGGAAGCGCTGCCGCAGCACGTGGCATCCCTGCCGTGCGACGTGCA
The DNA here is from genome assembly GCF_018904615.1 of Verticiella alkaliphila. Taxonomy (GTDB): domain Bacteria; phylum Pseudomonadota; class Gammaproteobacteria; order Burkholderiales; family Burkholderiaceae_B; genus Verticiella; species Verticiella alkaliphila. Next base: position 38,925 of record NZ_JADCNH010000031.1, read on the forward strand.
GGCGGTGAAGGACTTCATCGTCGCCAAGGCGCAGTAAGCCAGGCCCGCCACCATGCCCACGCCTGCCGGGTTTCTTGCCGTGGCGCTGGGCGCGGTGCTGGGGGCGTGGCTGCGCTGGGGCCTGGCGCTCTGGCTGAACGCCCGCCAGGCAGCCTACCCCTGGGGCACGCTCGCCGCCAATCTGGCTGGCGGCTATCTGGTCGGACTCGCGCTCGGCATTCTGGCCGTGAACGGCCACTGGCCCGCCTGGGTCCGACTCGCCCTGGTTACGGGCTTCCTGGGCGCGCTCACCACCTTCTCCACCTTCTCCGCGGAGGTGGTGGGCATGCTGGAGACGGGCCGCCATGCCGCTGCCCTGGGTTACGCCGCCATGAGCCTGGCTGGCTCCCTCCTGCTCACCGCCCTGGGGCTGTGTACCGTCCAGCTGCTGCGCTGAGGGTTTCACCGGCCGGCGGGTGCCGGGATGCTGTGCCCAGAGCCACGCTGACGTCATCGGGCGAGGACTCTCGGAAACCCCTTCTTGCCGCTGCGGTGCTGTCTCAGTAGACTAGCCGCGCGTGGTGCGACGCTTGTCTCTTTCTCGCACCGTTGATTCCTGCGGCCCCGTAGCGCCCTCATGAAGCCTGATTCCCTGCCGGCCCCTGCGCCCGCTGTTGTACCGCGACTGGTGCGCTTGAGGACGCTTTGGCCACGGTGGCGTCCGTGGCTGATGGTCGCGCTGGCTGTCGTGCTGGGCGTGTTCATCCTCGAAGGGCTGCAGCGCGTGCTGGCCGAGGTGTCTTATGACGACATCCTGGGCGCCGCCGCCGACACACCGATATCGTCCCTGCTGCTCGCCCTGCTCGCCACTGCGGCGAGCTACGTGACGCTGGCCGGCTACGATTTTTCCAGCCTGCGCTATGCGGGTGCGCGGCTGCCACGGCCCACCGTCTTTCTCACGTCCTTCATCGCCTATGCGCTGGGCAACAGCGTCGGCCTGGGCGTGCTCACCGGGGGCGGGGTACGCATGCGGCTGTTCGCCGCGGCTGGGCTGGAACCCTCGGCCATCGCCAAGGCTGCGGTCTTCAATGCGCTGGCGTTCGGCCTGGGCATGGTCGCGTTCGGCGCGCTGGGCGTGCTGTGGGGGGCGGCCGAGGTCGCACCGCTCCTGCGCGTGCCGGAGTCGTTGCTGCAGGTGCTGGCCTTCGCCTGCCTGGGCGCGGTCGCCGCCTTCATCGCCGTCTGCGGCTGGCGTCGGCATCTCGTCCTGGGCAAGTGGCGCATGCCGCTGCCCACCGCGGGTCTGGCGCTGCGGCAGTTGCTGATCAGCGGGGTCGAGCTGGCCGCTGCCGCTGCCGCCCTCTGGTTCCTGCTGCCGTCGGGCACGGTGGGCCTGCCCGAGTTTGCCGCGTTCTACGTGATGGCCATCGCGCTGGGCGTGATCAGTCACGTGCCGGGCGGCCTGGGCGTGTTCGAGGCGGTGATCCTCCTGGGCCTGGCCGGCACGGCGCCGGCCGGCGAGATCGCGGCGGCACTGGCCCTGTACCGGTGCCTGTACTTCCTGCTGCCGCTCGCCCTGGCCACGGTGCTTCTCGCCGTGCTCGAAGCCCGCGCGAGCCGTGCGGCCGCGCCGATCGCCCGCGCCGCCCGCCGTCTTGCGCCGCGCCTCGTGTCAGCGCTCACGCTGGTCACCGGGATCACGCTGCTCATCTCGGGCATCACGCCCACCAGCGAGACCGCGGTCGAATCCCTGGCGGGGCACCTGCCGTTGGCGATGGTGGAGGCCTCTCACCTGGTGGGCAGTGTGGCGGGCTTCGTCCTGCTCCTGCTCGCCCGCGGTCTGGTCCACCGGCTGAAGGCCGCCTGGTGGGGCACGGTGTTCGCCATGGGGCTGGCCACGCTCGTGGCGCTGCCCAAGGGCATGGCGCTGCCGGAACTCGCGCTGCTGGTCGGATTCTTCGCGCTCTTGCTCCTCACGCGTCGGCAGTTCGACCGCCCCTCGTCGCTCCTGTCGCAGACGTTCGAGGCCGGCTGGCTGATTGCCGTGGCCTGCGTGCTGGGCGGCTGCGCCTGGCTGCTCTTCTTCGTCTATCGCGACGTGGAATACAGCCGCCAGCTGTGGTGGGAATTCGCGTTCGACGGCCACGCCCCGCGCGCATTGCGCGCTTTGATGGCCGTGTCGCTCCTGGCCCTTGGCGCAGGTCTCTGGCAGCTCATGCGGCGTCCGTCGGGCAAGGTGGTGCGGCCCGACGCCGCCGCTCTGGACGCCGCGCATGCCGTGGTTCGCACGCAGCCGGTGGCAGATGCCGCTCTGGCGCTGATGGGCGACAAGAGCCTGCTCTTTTCGCCCTCCGGCAAGGCCTTTCTCATGTTCGCCAAACAGGGCCGCTCCTGGATCGCGCTGTCCGATCCGGTGGGCTTGCGCAGCGAGTGGCAGGAGCTCGTGTGGCGCTTCATCGAGATGGCGGATGCCCATGGTGGGCGGGCGGTGTTCTACAAGACCCGGCCACACACCTTGCCGCTGTACCTGGACGCCGGGCTGCGCGCCTGGAAGCTGGGCGAGGAGGCCTACGTGCCGCTGCCGGAATTCAGCCTGCAAGGCCCGCGCCGCGCGAAGCTGCGCCAGAGTCTGAGCCGTGGCGAGCGTGACGGCCTCGTATTCGAGATCCTGCCGTCCGAGGCCGTGCCGCAGGCGCTGCCTGAGTTGAAGCGGGTCTCGGACGCCTGGCTTGCCATGCACCGTGCGCAGGAGAAGGGCTTCTCGCTCGGCGGCTTCGATCGGACCTACCTGCAACGCCAACCCGTGGCCGTGGTGCGTCACGTGCAGCCCGATGGCAGCCAGCCGATCGTGGCCTTCGCCTCGCTCATGGGCCCGCAGAGCGAGCGCATCGAGATGGCCGTCGACCTGATGCGGCATGTGCCCGAGGCGCCCGCCGTCACGATGGAGTATCTCTTCGTGCGGCTGCTCACGCATTTCCAGGCCGAGGGGTATCAGCGCTTCAATCTCGGCATGGCGCCGATGTCCGGCATGGCTGAACACGAGCTCGCCTCTGCCTGGCATCGTGCCGCGCGGCTGCTCTTCAATCATGGGGGGCGCTTCTACAACTTCCGCGGCTTGCGTGCGTTCAAGGAAAAGTTCGACCCCACCTGGGAAGCGCGCTACATGATCTGCCCGCGCGGGCTTGCGCCCATCTTCGCCCTGGCCGATACCACCACCCTGATTGGTGGCGGCCTGAAGGGCGTGGTGGCCAAATGAAAGCACGACTCGTCCTGGCGATGCTCGTGGGCACGCTGCTCGCAGGCGCTGGCAGCCGCATGCACATTGGCCCTACCGTGGTGCGCTTCTCGCACGGCATCTTCGACGACATTCCGCTGTATTTGCCCCATGGGCCCGCACAAAACGTCGTGCTGCTGCTGTCGGATCGCGACGAGCGTGACCGCGACGCCGAGGCCCTGGCGCTGCCGCTGGTGGCCGCGGGTGCATTAGTGGCCGTCATCGACACCGACGACCTCTACGAGGCCCGCAAGGACGAGGACTGCTTCTCCGTGGAGGGCGACCTGGACAACTTCGCGCGCAACGTCCAGGGATTCCTGCGGCTGCCGTCGCCCCACACGCCCATCGTGGCCGGGGAGGGCGAGGGCGCTTCACTGGCCTATGCGATGAGTGCTGAGGCGCCCGAGGGTGCCTTCCTCGGCACGCTCACGCTGGATTTCTGTCCGTCGCTGCGCCCACCCGTGCCCTTGTGCGAGTCGAAGTACGCCCGCGAAGGCAAGCGTGGCGAGCCAATCGCGCTGATGCCACCGCCAGGCCTGCCTGGCCCGTGGCAAGCCGTGCAGACGCCGCAGGCATGCGCGGGCGTGGATCCCGCGGGTTTCGTCCGCGCGTTGCCGCAGGCCACGCTGCATGAGGCCGTTGCGACACCGCCGTCATCCGGGCGCGGGCCGGACGTCACCCAGACCTGGCGTGCCGGCTACGCCGCGCTGGCAGCGCTGGCGCCGCCTGTGGTGGCGCCGCCCGCCGCCGTGGCGGATCTGCCGCTCATCGAAGTGCCGCTGCCACCCGGCGCGCCAGCTGCACACACGCTGGCATTGCTCGTCAGCGGCGATGGCGGCTGGGCGGACATCGACCGCGAACTGGCCGCGCGGCTGTCCCGGCAGGGCATGCGCGTGCTGGGGATGGATGCCTTGCGCTACTTCTGGGGTGCGCGCACGCCGGACGGCCTGGCCGCCGACGTGGATCGTGCGCTCACCTTCTATCTCGAACGCTGGAAACTCGACGACGTCGTGCTGATCGGCTTCTCGCAGGGGGCCGACGTGCTGCCGTTCGCGGTGAACCGGTTGCCCGAGGCCACGCGCGAGCGCGTGCGGCGCACGGTGCTGCTCAGCCCTGGCCAGCTCGCGGCGTTCGAGTTCCGCGTGTCGAACTGGCTGTCGGCATCCGACGACGGCCTGCCGGTGCCTGCCGAGATCGAACGCATGCCGGCCGGCATGGCCTGGTGCGTCTATGGGGTCGAGGACGAAGGCAGTGCGTGCCCGACGTTGCCTGAGGGCAATCCCCCGCGCACGCAGTTGCCGGGCGGGCATCACTTCGATGAAGCCTATGACGCCGTGGCCGACGTCATCCTGAAAGCCGTTCGCGCTCAGCCCTGAGCGAAGGATTGCACGAGCGCCTGTGCGGCGGCCTGACCGCTGCGCACGGCGCCTTCGAGCACACCGGGATAGCCAGTGTCCGTCCAGTCGCCCGCGAGGACGAGCCGTGGCCACGGCGTGCGCACGTCGGGCCGCGCAAGGCCGGGTACGGCCGCGAACGTGGCGTGCTTGTCGATGACGAGCTTGCTCGCCAGCACCTCGGGCAGGTGGACCTCTGCTCGCAATTGCGCCGTCAACGCCTGGGCTGCCTCGCCCCGGGGCAGGGCGGCCAGGGCCGTGGCGTCACTCACTACCACCGTGATCTCCGGGTCCGCACTGCGCAGGCCCAGGAGCCGGGTGCGGTCAAAGAGCCACTGGCCATGCCGCCCCTGGGCGGGATCGTCCTGCAGCATCACCATCGGGGCGGGCCAATGCGCAAGCGGGCGGGCCAGGCGCAGCGTGAAGGTGCCGATCGGCAGGAAGCTGAAGGCGTCCAGGGTGTGTTGCAGCGCCGACGCATCGGGCAACGGCGCCAGCAGGCGTGCGGCACGGGGCGGCGGCACCGCGAGCACCACGGCGTCGAAGGTCTCGTCGTCGACGTCGACCGCGTCCGGACGCACCGCGAGCTGGCGCACCGGATGGCCGTAGCGCATGTCGCACAGCGCGGCGGCGGCATCCGGCCACAGGGCGGAGAGATCTGTGCGTGGCAAAAGCAGATCGCTGGCTTCGCGCGGCGCATCGAGCGTGTCCCGCAGCACGGCGCAAAAGAGCGCGGCACTGGCGGCGTCGGTCGTCGTATTGAGCGCGGCCAGGCACAGCGGGCGCCACAGCCGCTGCACCAGGGCATCGGGCTGCCGATGCTCGCGCATCAGATCCGTCACGGTGGCAGCATCCGGTCGCCACGCGCGGCGCTGCAGGCTGCGCACCAGCCGTACGGCAGCCAGTCGTTCCGCCCAGGAGAGCCCGCGGGCGCCGAGCAGGGCAGCAGCCGTGTGCAGCGGCGCGGGCAGGCGGGGGGCGCGCAGGTGGAAGCTGCCGTTCGGCGTGGCAAGCGTGAGCGGCAGGCGCCAGAGGTGCTCCGCGGGATTCCGGTGCAGGCGACGCATCAGTGCAAGGGTGGCGCTGTAGGCACCCAGCAGGATGTGCTGGCCATTGTCCAGCGGTGCGCCAAAGCCCGCGTGGGCCGACAAGCGCTGCGCCCGTCCCCCCGGCGTGTGGCCGGCTTCGAACACGGTGACCGCGTGGCCGGCGTCGTGCAGGGCCACGGCCGCGGCGAGCCGGCCCAGCCGGCACGATCACGGCGGCGCGCCGTGCGGGCATGGCGCCGCCCGACAGCCGGGACGTCATGGGCGCGAGAGCGGCGGCAGCGTCACGCGGCCGCCGCGCACCCAGGTCTTCCAGGCGATCCAGAGCTTGCGCAGCGGCGTGAGGCTGATGCGCTGCTGCAGCACCGGATAGCCATCGCGATCGATCTCCACCAGCACGGCATGGTAGATGGCTGCCATGATGAGACCGGGGCGCTGCGCGCGCCGATCCGCCTCGGGCAGCAGCGAGATCGCATGGCGATAGACGCCGTCCGCGCGCTCGGCCTGAAAGCGCATCAGACGCGTGAAGTTCTCCGTGTGCTGGGCATTCAGGATCTCGGATGCCTTCACGTTGAACTGCTGCAGATCGTTGATCGGCAGGTAGATGCGGCCGCGCCGGGCATCGTCGCCCACGTCGCGGATGATGTTGGTGAGCTGCAGGGCCAGCCCCAGCTGCCGGGCATACTCGAGCGTGGCCTCGTCGGTGTGACCGAAGATGCTCGCCGAGAGCTCGCCCACCACGCCGGCCACGTGCCAGCAATACTTGGTGAGGCCCGCGTAGTCCAGATAGCGGTTCTGCGTCAGGTCCATCTCCATGCCATCGATGATGGCCAGGAGCTGTGGCTTCCCGATATGGCAGGTCGTGAGGTGCGGCTGGAGCGCGCGCGTGACGGGGTGGTCCGGCTTGCCCTCGTAGAGCGCTTCGATCTGGGTGCGCCACCACGCGAGCTTGATGCGCGCAATCGAGGGGTCACTCACCTCGTCGACCACGTCGTCCACCTCGCGGCAGAACGCATAGAGCGCCGTGATGGCGCGCCGGCGCTCGGGTGGCAGGAAGAGAAAGCTGTAGTAGAAGCTCGAGCCGCTCTTCGCGGCCTTGTCCTGGCAGTACTGGTCGGGAGTCATGGCAAGGCCGGCTGCGCAAGCACCGCGCGGCGGTAGGTCAGTGCCTGCCGGGCGATGGCCAGCCAATCGGGCCGGGCCAGCGTCGGGCGGGCGTTGAAAACGTCGTAATCCGCAGCATCGATGCGGTGCAGGATGCGCAGGCCGCCGCATACTACCAAACGCAGCTCCCAGCCGATGCGCCCCGGTACATGCAGGGCCAGCGGCGCGCCGCGCAACAGAAAGGTTCGGGCGCGCGCCACCTGCTGTCGCATGAGGGCGCGCCAAGCGGGCGAGCCCTGGGCTGCGGCCACGTCGCTGGCATCGATGCCGGCGGCGTGCAGATCGGTCAGCGGCAGGTAGAGTCGGGGCTTGCGCAGGTCGATGGCCACGTCCTGACAGAAGTTCGTGAGCTGCAACCCCGTACAGATCGCGTCGGATTCGGCCAGATTGCGCGCATCGACATGCCCATACAGGTGCAGCATGATCTCCCCCACCGGATTGGCCGAGCGCGTGCAGTAATCCAGGAGCTCGGCCTCGTCGGCGTATTCGGTCTTGGTGACGTCCTGGATGAAGGCCAGCAGCAGCCGATGCAGCGGGCAAACAGGCAAGGCATGTCGGGCGAGCGTCTGCGCAAGGGGGCCAAAAACGGCCTGCGGCGCGTCTGCGGGCAGCGCCACGCCTTGATCGATCGCGTCGAGCGCCTGCTGATAGGTGCGCAAGGCCGCCAGGCGCGCTGGCGCGGCAGCATCGCCCTCGTCCGCGATGTCGTCGGCCGTGCGGGCGAAGCGGTAGATGTCGGTGACGGCCGGGCGTAGGCGGCGGGGCAGCAGGATCGACGCCACCGGAAAATTTTCGTAATGATCAACGGCCATGGGCGCCATTGTGGCATGAGTGTTGTCCCGGGGTTGCGAGGGGCTCAGCCCTGCGTGATATAGTCGTTTTTTACAGTGTTAAGTTTAATTTTGTTGCGGATGGGCCGGCCATGGCGGTTGCAGTCCAGCAGTCGAAATTCCGGGCGCCGGGCCGCGTGTCCCTGGCATTACTGGCCGGCTTGGCACTGTTGATCGGATTGTCGGGATGCCGGCCAGAGGCCGCCCATGCGCCGGAAGTCATCCGCCCCGTCCGCACCCAGCTGGTCTCCCCCGAAACCCTCGACGTCGTGGGTGTGTTTCCCGGCGACGTCCGCCCTCGCGTCGAGTCCCGGCTCGGCTTTCAGATCAGCGGCCGCCTCGCGGAACGCCAGGTGCAGCTGGGCGACACCGTCACCGCAGGTCAGTCGCTCGCGCGGGTCGATCCCCAGGATCTCGAACTCGCCGAAGCCGGTGCGCGGGCCGAGCTCGCGGCGGCACAGGTGGAGGCCGGCCGCACCGACGCCGATCTGCAACGCTACGCGCGGCTGCGCGAGACGGGGCTTCATCAGCCAGGCCGAGTTCGATCAGCGCCGGGCCGCGCGCGACG